>DASZLU010000016.1:0-2358 GCA_035552195.1 Allostellaceae bacterium
GTGTCCCACGGCAGCCCGCAATGCTTCGCCATGTCGGTGAGCAGCCGCACCGTGCCGTTCGATAGCGAGGCGATGATGTACTTCGTCTTGATCCGGGTGAGCCCCGGCACCGAATCGGGCCACGGCTTCAACCGGTGCCAGGTCAGGTTGAACCAGGCTTTCTCCGCTTCCGGCAGGCCCTTGATCTCGAACTGCTCGAGCAGCGGGTCCAATGCCATGCGATGCAGCGCGTCGAGATTGGTCCACGGCAATTCGCCCGTGCGCACCTTGTTCATCGATGGCGCGTAGAGCCCGCGCCACTGGTCGGCGAACGCCTGCCAATCCACGCCGGAAAGGCCGTGGCGCCGGCCCAGCGCCTCGCCGTCGGCGGTGACCGCGCCGCGCCAGTCGACGACCGTGCCGAACACGTCATGCACCAGCGCCTTGATCTCGCTCATGCCGCTGCCTCTCCCGCGCTATCTCGCCGCAGCATCGGGCGCGGCGGCGGTGCTGTAAAGCATGCGGCTCGCAAATCGCCGTTGCGGCGTTTACAGTCACCGACTCGCTTTTCCAGCCGAAGATTCGCCATGCCCGAAGAATTCTATCGCATCAAGCGCCTCCCCCCATACGTCTTCGCGGAAGTCAACGCGCTGAAGGCTACCGGGCGAGCCGCCGGGCACGATGTGATCGATCTCGGCATGGGCAATCCCGATGGTGCCACGCCGCGCCATATCGTCGACAAGCTGATCGAGGCGGTGCAGAACCCCAAGGCGCACGGCTATTCCGCCTCGAAGGGTATTCCCGGCCTGCGCCGCGCCTATGCCGGCTATTACGCGCGGCGGTTCAACGTCGATCTCGACCCCGAGCGCGAGATCGTCGTCACCCTCGGCTCGAAGGAGGGGTTCGCCAACCTCGCTCAGGCGATCACCGCGCCCGGCGACACGGTGATCGTGCCCAACCCGAGCTACCCGATCCATTCCTTCGGCTTCATCATGGCGGGCGCCGCGGTGCGCCACGTGCCGATCGGGCCCGGCGTCGATTTCCTCGACGAGCTGAAAAAGGCGGTAAAGCATTCGATCCCGGCGCCGCTGGCGATCGTGCTCAACTTCCCGGCCAATCCGACGGCGATGACGGTCGACCTCGATTTCTACGGCGAGATCGTCGATTTTTGCCGGCATCACGGCATCTGGATATTGAGCGACCTCGCCTATGCTGAGATCTATTTCGACGGCAAGCCGCCGCCCTCGATCTTCGAGGTGCCGGGCGCCAAGGACATCGCGGTCGAGTTCACCTCGCTCTCCAAGACCTATTCGATGGCCGGCTGGCGCATCGGCTTCGCGGTCGGCAACCAGCGGCTGATCGCGGCGCTGACCCGGGTGAAGTCGTATCTCGATTACGGCGCGTTCACGCCGATCCAGGTGGCCGCGACTGCGGCGCTCAACGGCCCGCAGGACTGCATCGCCGAGATCCGCGAGCGCTACAAGAAGCGGCGCGACGTGCTGGTGGACGGGCTGCACCAGGCGGGTTGGGATATCCCGTCGCCTGCTGCGTCAATGTTCGCCTGGGCTCCGATCCCTGAGGAATATCGCGCGATGGGGACGCTTGCCTTCTCCAAGCTGCTGCTCGAGCGCGCCAATGTCGCGGTGTCGCCGGGCGTCGGCTTTGGCGAGCACGGCGAGGGGTTCGTGCGCATCGCGCTGGTCGAAAACCGCCAGCGGCTGCGCCAGGCGACGCGCAACATCAAGGCCTTCCTCGCCGGCCGCAACGACACCGCCGAGCTGCGCCGCACCCAGCGGATGCAGGCGGCGAAGTAGGTTCAGGCGCCAAGGAGCGGCACGCCCGCCAGCGGCACGCCCAATATCTTGGCGCTTGCCTGTAGCGCGCGGTCGAAGGTTGCCAGCGGGAAACCGCGGCGCTGTGCCAATTCGAGGTATGAGGCATCATAGAGTGTCAGGCGAAATCGATCGGCGACCTGAAGCGTGTTGGTCCAGGCAAATCTGTCGGTATCCGGATCGATCGTAATGTTAAGGACGGACAGGTCGGCAAGCACCGCATCACGCCGGGCCGCATCGATGCGCCGGTTCCGGATTCCGATCTGTAGGCTATTCGCAATCTCAAGACGCCAAAGTGACGGAACCCAAGCTCCCGACAGCGTAACTTGTTCAAAAATCCGTCGGGTCTCGTCGTTCGCCTCGTCCGGGAAAATCCAAGCCAGCGTCGCCGAGCTGTCGAGCACCAAGCTCATTGACGGCCTTCGTCTCGCCAGGAAAGAGCTTCCTCAAGGGTAATGCCAAGCTTTGCCTTTTCTGCTCGATCGCGAATTCGTCGCATCGCGGCTCGCGCTTCGTCGCGGTTGACCGTGCCCTTCGGCGGCACGAG
>DASZLU010000017.1:0-67203 GCA_035552195.1 Allostellaceae bacterium
CTGCGCCGACGCCTTATCCAACGCCTCGCCGAACCGCGACCAAACTTCGTCGATCTCCGCTTCGGTGATGATCAGCGGCGGGCAGAAGGCGACGATATCGCCGCCGAGCGGCCGGATGATGAGGCCGGTGTCTTGGGCGGCATTGGCGATCAGCGCTGCCGCGCCGCGCGCCGGATCGAAGGACGTTTTCGTTGCCTTGTCGCGCACGATCTCGAGCGCGCCGAGCAGCCCGACACCGCGCGCTTCGCCGACGAGGCGATGCGAGGCGAACCGTTGCAGCCCCGCCTGGAAGTATTTTCCGACGCGCTGCACATGGCCGACGATGTCGCGCTCCTCGTAGATCTTCAGCGCTTCGAGCGCGACGGCGCAGCATACCGGGTGGCCGGAATAGGTGTAGCCATGCGCAAACGCGCCGAGCTTGTCGCTTTGCGTGAGCATCGCCTGATAGATCGGCTCCGAGATGACCGTCGCCGAGAGCGGCAGATAGGCCGAGGTCACGGCCTTGGCGAGGGTCAGGATGTCGGGTTTGAGGCCAAAGGTTTCGGTGCCGAACATGCTGCCGGTGCGGCCGAAGCCGCAGATCACCTCGTCGGCGATCAACAGCACGTCGTATTTCTTAAGAACCGCCTGCACCTTCGCGAAATACGTCCGGGGCGGCAGCAGCACGCCGCCGGCGCCCATCACCGGCTCGGCGATGAAGGCGGCGACCGTCTCGGGATCTTCGCGCTGGATCAGTGTATCGAGACTGTCGGCAAGGCGCGTCGCGTAATCCTCTTCGCTCTCGCCCGGCTTGGCGCTGCGATAGAAATGCGGCGCGTCGGCGTGGCGGATATTGGCGATCGGCAGATCGAAATCGCGGTGATTGGCGGCAAGGCCGGTGAGACTCGCCGTCGCGACGGTGACGCCATGATAACCCTTGGCACGGCCGATGATCTTCTTCTTGCGGGTGCGGCCAAGGGCGTTGTTGTAGTACCAGACGATCTTGATCGCCGTGTCGTTCGCCTCGGAGCCTGAATTGTTGAAGAATACTTTCGACATCGGCACCGGCATCAGCGCGATCAAGCGCTCGGCCAGTTCGGCTACGGGCTCGTGCGATTTGTTGGCGAAGCCGTGATAGAACGGCAGGCGCCGCATTTGCTTGGCCGCTGCCTCGACCAACCGCTCATTGTCGAAGCCGAGCGCCGCGCACCAAAGCCCCGACATCGCCTCGATGTAATCCTTGCCGTTCTCGTCCCTCACATGAACGCCATGCCCCTCGACCATGACCAGCGGACCCTGGCGCTGATGCTGGCGCAGATTGGTGTAAGGATGGAGGTGATTGGCGATATCGATGCTGGCGGTCGAATTACTGCGCGTCATGGCGTCACTTCGGCTGGGGGTCACGTGCCGCGCGGTCTACGTCGCGCGGCATGACGGACGTTTCGGACAAAAAGGGATATGGATAAACCATCGCAACGCGAACACCACGAATGTTGGTCGCTACTGCCGACTCAGGAAATGGCTGAAGATGGTTGGTAGTTTTTTCGATGGCTGTAAGCACCGCTACTGCAGCGAGCGGATTCTGCTCGGCAAGATAAGCATAGATACTATCGATGTCGGCAAGCGCCCTCCTCGTGTAGAGGAGCTTCATCGGCGAATGCGGGCGAAGATTTCCGCTACTTCTGCGTCCGAGGCAAATCGGCCGAGTCGCACATCCTCGGCGCTTTCTTCGAGTGCGGCGCGTTCATCTTCGTCAACATGGTAGACGCCGCCGTATTTTGCTTCGATTTCAAGCATGGCTTGAACGAGTTCAGATTGAGCTTCCTCCGGCCAATCAGCGGCTCGTTCCAACAGGTTCGATATCTGCTCTTTCGTCATAGTTTCACTATAGCACTCAGCGGGGGAGGGTGCATTCTTGGCTCTCGGCTGAAACTCCGGCAATATTGGACCGGTTGCTGTGGCGGTCAAACGCGTGCGACCTTTTGGGTCGAAGGGGCGGTCCGTGACGAGCAAGCGTAGACAAACAGTCATCGAGCCGAAACGCAGCGAGCTGGAGCCGATCGAGATCGCGTCGCGCGACGAGATCGAGGCGCTGCAACTATCGCGGCTCAAAGCGTCGCTGCGCCATGCTTATGACAACGTCGCGGCCTATCGCCGGAAATTCGACGCGACCGGCGTTCATCCGCGCGATCTGAAAAGCCTCGCGGATCTCAGGCGTTTCCCGTTCACCAGTAAAGCCGATCTGCGCGACAATTATCCCTTCGGCATGTTCGCCGTGCCGCGCGAGCAGGTGCGGCGCATCCACGCATCGTCGGGCACCACCGGCAAGGCGACGGTGGTCGGCTATACCGAGCGCGATCTCGATACCTGGGCCGATCTCATGGCGCGGTCGTTTCGCGCCGGCGGCTGCCGGCCGGGCATGCGCGCGCATGTTTCCTATGGTTACGGTCTCTTCACCGGCGGTCTCGGTGCGCATTACGGCGCCGAACGTCTGGGCATGACGGTGGTGCCGGTCGCCTCGGGCATGACCGAGCGTCAGGTCCGGCTGATCACCGATTTCGAGCCGGAGGTGCTGCTGGCGACGCCGAGCTATGTGCTCGCCATCCTCGACGAATTCCGTCATCAGGGTATCGATCCAGCACGCTCGTCGCTGCGCATCGGCGTGTTCGGCGCCGAGCCTTGGACAAACGCGATGCGCAACGAGATCGAAGACTCCTTCGATATCCATGCGACCGACATGTACGGCCTCTCCGAAGTCATCGGACCGGGCGTCGCCAGCGAGTGCGTCGAGACCAAGGACGGGCTGCATATCTGGGAGGATCACTTCCTGCCCGAGATCGTCGATCCCGCGACGGGTGCGCCGCTCCCGGACGGCGAACACGGCGAACTCGTCTTCACCTCGCTGACCAAAGAGGCGATGCCGGTGATCCGCTATCGCACGCGCGATCTGACGCGGCTGCTGCCGGGCACGGCGCGCTCGATGCGGCGGATAGAGAAGATCACCGGCCGCAGCGACGACATGATGATCGTGCGCGGCGTCAACGTCTTCCCGAGCCAGATCGAAGAGCTGATCCTCGCCGATCCGCGCCTCACGGCGCATTTCTTCATCGAGCTGCGCCGCGACAAGCGGCTCGATGAGATCACCGTGTGCGTCGAGGCGCGGCCGACCAGTGCCGACGATGCGAGTCGCGAAAGTGCGGCGCGTGATTTCGGTCAACGCATAAAGGCGACGATCGGGATCGACGCGCATATCGATGTCACGACCCCCGGCGCGATCGAGCGCTCGGTGGGGAAGGCGGTGCGTATCCGCGATTTGCGGCCGAAGAGCTGAGCGGCGCTTTTCGCAAGAAGTTTTGTGCGCTAAGACGCTCCTGATTTTGTTTTCAGGATGTCGCTGATGGCCGCGAAGAAAAAGAAACCCAAAAGCAAGGCGGCGCCGAAGCGGCCTGCCGCAAAACCAAAAAGCGCCATCGCTAAAGGAAAAGCAAAGCCGGCACCCAAGCCTGCCGCCAAGCGCGCTCAGCCCAAAGCAAAGCGTGCGGCGGCGTCCAAGAAGGCCACACCTCATGCCGTTGCCGCGAAGCCGCAGCCGAAGCCGGTTGAAGCTCCGAAGCCTGTTGCTGTCACGCCGCCTTCGCCCGCTTCTCCGATGCCGACCCCTCCGACACCAGCGCCTCCGACACTGGCGCCTCCGATCCCAGTCCCTGTGACGCTCGTGCGGCCTGGCTTGCAGAAGCGTGCGGACGCGATGCCCATCGGCGTTGTGCGCGTGCTGGACGGTTATCAACTGATCGAAGAGAGCACATTCTACTCCGCGCCGGGGCGCGATGAGTATGTGCAACGCTGGGAGGCAAGGGGTTACACCTGCCAGTTCACGCCGACGAACAACTGAAGTCGGTCGGATCGGCCGCGCTCAGAGCTTGCGCTGCGACGCGTTCCAGTATTTCTCGAGATTGGCGATGAGCGCCGGGCTGAAATGGCAGCGCGCCTGCTCGCGCGCGTAGACTGCCATGTAGCGTCGGAAGAGATCGAGCGGCTCTTGTCCGACGCGAAGCGCGCGACGATTGCCCGCGGCGCTGACCACGCCGGAGTTGGTCAAATTTTCGATAACGCGATCGAGCGCCGCGTCCATTCCGTCCGGCGGCGCGATCTCGTCGCAGATCAAGCGACCTTCCGGCGTGTCGCAATCGAGCCGACGGCCATAGAGGATTGCCTGGCGCGCCAGCCGGTCGCCGACAAAGCGCGGCAGGCGCAGATTGGCCGCACCGGGAATGATGCCTTCTTTGCGCGCCGGCAGGGTCATGTAAGCGTCGCTGGCGGCAACGATGTAATCCATCGCCAGCAAAAGCTGGCAGCCGCCGCCGATCGCAAAGCCGTCGACGGCCGCGATCCACGGCTTCTCGGTCGTATCGCCGTTGATTTCGTCGGGGCTGATCTCTTCGCGCGCGACGCCGCGGAAGATCTTGTTCACCAGTCCCATGTCGCGCTGCAGGTACCAGACCAACGAAATCTTGCCGCGATAGAGGTGGGTGAGGTTGATGCCGGCCGAGAAGAGCGGCTTGCCGCGATATTTCGGATGCTCGACCGCGCCGCCGCGCAACACCGCGACGGCGCTTTCGGTGTCGAGCGTGGCAAGATCGACGGCGATCTCGGAATCGTCGAGCGTCGTGCCGTCTTCGGCATTGAGAAAGCGGGGATTGCGCAACGTGACGAATGTGGCCCGGCCGCGCCGCTCGATGGTCGCGGTCGACAGATCGATCTTGCCCGTCCTGCGGAATTCATCGAGCAGCGCCAGCGCTTCAGGCCGCGGCAGCAGCATTGCGTGGCAGAGATGAGCGCCCGCGGTCGGATTGCCCAGCACGTGCGCCAGGAAAATGCCGTGATCGATCTCGAGTCCGCGTTTTGCCTTCTGGTCGAGCGCGTTCTCGGTCGCGAGCGCTTCGGCCGATGGGACGAGCCCCGGTACGGCCAGGGCCGCATCATAGACCAGCCGCTCGACGCGAACGAAAGAGCGGAGATCGTTGGTCAGGGCGCGATAGGTATTCTCGACATACGCCGCGAGGAAGCACTCGCGTGCGGCGCGTGCGGCTGTCACCAGCGGTTCTTGCTGCCAGAAGCGGCCGAAGCTTTCGACATCGCGCCGATAATCGCCGCTGACGGGCGGTGCCGTCGTATCCGTCTCGCTCATGGCGCTTTCTCCAGCGCGGGCGCAGTGGTTGCTTCGGGCACAACGCGGCGCTGGGCGCGCGGGTCGAGCGCATCCTGTAATCCATCGCCGAGGAAATTGCAGGCGATCACGGTGATGAAGATCAGCAAGCCCGGATAGAGCGCCAGCTGCGGCGCAAGCTCGATGGTCTCTTGTGCCGTCGTCAGCATATTGCCCCAGCTCGGGATCGGCGGGGCAACGCCGAGGCCGAGGAAGCTCAGTACGGATTCGAGCAAGATCGTCTCGCCGACGGCCAGCGTTGTTGCAACGATGATCGGCGAAGCGAGGTTGGGCAGAATATGGACCAGCATGACGCGCGGACCGCTGGCGCCGAGCGCGACCGCCGCGCGCACGAAATCGCGCGATTTGAGCGCGAGCGTCGCACCGCGCACGATGCGCGCGACGGTCGTCCAACCGACGATGGCAACGAGCACGATAATACGCTCGACGCTGACCGACGGTGAGTCGATGATCGCCGACGGAATACCGAGCTTCTTCAGATCGAGCGCCGCGAGCACGACAAGCAGCGGCAGCAAGGGCAGGGCGATCACGCCGTCGGTGAAGCGCATCAGCGCCGCATCGAGTCGGCCGCCGCGATAGCCGGCGATCATTCCCATCGCGGTGCCGAACACGGCGGCGGCGAGCGCGGCGACGATGCCGACCAGCAGCGACACGCGCCCGCCTTCGAGCAAGCGGAAGAGCAGATCGCGGCCGATCTCGTCGGTCCCGAGCGGGTGGAGGAGCGAGGGCGCGGCGAGGCGGCGGTAGAGATCGACCATATCGGGGTCGAGGCCGAACAATGCCGCGAGCGGCGGCACGCCGAAGGCGGCAACGGCCAGAATGAGCAGCACGCCGCCGCTGATGGCGACACGCTTGTCGCTCAGCGCGATCCGCCAGTGATTCATCGATCAGCGATCATTGATAGGAGATCCGGGGGTCGATCGCCGAATAGGCGATATCGGCGGCGAGATTGCCGAGCAGCACCATGACCGTCGCGACGAGCAGGCCGGCGAGGGCGAGGTTGAAATCGTTGCCGAGGATCGAATCGTAGATCAGCTTGCCCATGCCGGGGTAGGCGAACATCGTCTCGGTGATCAGCGCGCCGGAGAAGAGATTGCCGAAGCTCAGCGCCAGCACCGTCACCACCGGGATAAGCGCGTTGCGCAGCGCGTGGCCGGCCAGCACGCGGAATTCGCCGGCGCCCTTGGCGCGCGCGGTGCGGATGAAATCCTGACGCAAAGTCTCGATTATCGAGGCACGGATATAGCGCAGATGTGAGCCCATGCTGACCAGGGTCAGCGTCGCCACCGGCAGCACGAGATGGCGCAAGCGATCGGGCGCGCTGCCGTCGCCGATGGTTTCGACGCCGCCGGCGGGGAGCCAGCCGAGCGTTGCGGCAAAGACCAGGATGAGCATCAGGGCCAGCCAGAAAGACGGCACCGAAATGCCGGCGAAGGCGAGGAGGTTGACCAGGCTGTCGACGATCGAGCCCGGGCGGCGCGCGGCAATCATGCCGAGCGGGAGCGCCAGCGCATAGGCGCAAAGCAGGCTCGCGCTCATCAGCACCGCCGTGTTGCCCAGCCGCGGCAGCAGGACCTTGATCACCGGCTGAAGATAAAGCCGCGAATAGCCGAAATCGCCGGTCAGCGCCGCGTGCGCCCAGGCGAAATAGCGCTCGATCAGCGGCTTATCGAGGCCGTAAAGCGCCTTCAGGCGCAACGCGTCGGCGGGCGAGAGGCGCGGGTTCGACGAGATCATCAGATCGATCGGATCGCCGGGCATCAACCCGATCAGCGCGTAAACGACAAACGACATGATCGCGATGACGACGACCATCTGGAGAACGCGGCTGCCGATAAAGCGCGTCACGTGCGACACCCCCTCACCCTAACCCTCTCCCCGCTGGGGAGAGGGGACTCTATGTAGCGGCGATGGACGAAATCCTCTCCCTGGCGGGGAGAGGGAGGGGCCCACGCGCAGCGTGGGAGGGTGAGGGGGCTCTTCGCCCTCCCTAAACAACAAAGATTCATTTCGACGCCTGTTCCTGGCCGCGATGCCATCTGTCGATCCAGAGCGTCGACGGCGCGTCGTGGCCGGTCGGATTGACGCCATCCAGCCATTTCGGCAGGACAAAGGCATCGGCACGGAAATAGAGCGGGAGCGCCGGAAGCTGCTCGGCGTAGTGGGTCTGCAGCTGGCGCCACATCTCGAAGCGCTTGGCGGGGTCGAGCTCGACCTCGATCGCATCCATCAGCTTGTCGAAATCCGGATTGCTGTAGCCGTCGAAATTCTCGCCGCTCCAGCCGTTCTCGGCGCTCGGGATCTGCTGCGAGTTGAGCTCGGAGCGCGGCACGTTCTCAGGCGCGCCGACCCAAGCGAACATCGCCATGTCGAAATTGCGATGCTTGGTCGTCTCGCCGATGAGGACGCGCGCCGGCTGGTTCTTGATCCGCACCGCGATGCCGATCTGGCGCCATTGCGCCTGCAGCACCTGCTCGATCATCTCGCGGGTGCGGTTACCCGAGGTCGTAGCGAGCTCCAGGCTCAATGGCTTGCCGTCTTTGCGCCGCATGCCGTCGGCGCCCTGCCGCCAGCCGGCCGCGTCGAGTAGGGCGCGCGCCTTGGCGGGATCGTAGTTGTAATGCGGCAGATCCTTCGCGAAGGCAGGGTCGAGCGGCGGCACAACGCTGTCAGCCACCGGATCGCGACCGGAGAAAATCTGGTCGGTGATCGCTTTGCGATCGATGCCGTACAGCAGCGCCTGGCGCACGCGCAGATCGGCAAGGATCGGATTGGCGAAGTTGGTGTCGATATGCTCGAAGCTCAGGCCGGGCTTGTAGAGGATATTGAACTGGCTGCCGTGCCGCTTCTCGAAAGCCAGCGCCTCGTCGAGCGAGAAGCCGAGCTCGCCCGCGACCATATCGAGCCCGCCGGCGAGGAGATTGGCTTCAAGCGCGGCGGTGTTCTCGACCGTCCAGATCACGACGCGGCGGAAATAGGGCTGCGGCCCCGACCAGCCGGGATTGCGATCCAGGATGATATGCGAGCCGGGCACGATCTCGGTGACGCGATAGGGTCCGTCATAAAGCCCGGGATTGGTCGGGTCGGTGTCGTAGAGCGTGTGGAAACGATACTGCGCCGGGTCAGCGAAAGCCGGTTTCTCCAGATGCGCCGGCAGGATCGGCACGGCGGCGGCGATCGGATAGTCGAACGTGATGCGGTCGAGGGTGAGGGTGAAAGTCTTCGCGTCCTTAACGTCGACCTTCACGACGCGGCGATAGGCTTCGGCGTCGGAGACCCCGACCTGCGGCGTCTGGCCGAGCTTGTAGCTGAAGGCGACGTCCTCGGTGGTGATCGGCTGGCCGTCGCCCCAACGCGCGTTGGGCAGCAGGGTGAAGGTGATGGCGACGCCGGTCTTGCCCGCGCCGAGATCGACCTTCTGCGCGCGGCCGTTCTCGAAGCTCGGCACCTCGGTGCAGAGCATGCATTCGAGCTTCCAGTCGGCGTTATAGGTGAGGAGCGGCCGCACCACCGCGCCAAGGACGTAATCCTTGACGAACATCTGGTCGATGACCGGGCTCAACGTCGACGGGAATTGGGTGACGCCGATCGACAGCTCGTCCGGCGCATGCGACGGCGCCGCCGCAGCCGGGACCCCCTGGAAGAATCCGGCCGCGAGCAGCAATCCGATCAGAAAGAGAAATCCCCGCCGCATCATGCGGCGAGCATAGCATGCGCGCTTAAGCGGCGCGCGCCCGCTCGGTCAGCGCGACGAGCGTGCTGAGCGGCAGGAGATCGATGGTCTCAGTCTCGCTGAAAAGCGCGTCGATATCTTCGGCCTGACGCTTGCGCTGCGCGCTCTCGGCCTTGGAGAGGGTGACGGCGGTGCTCGACCGGCGCGCGGTCGCGGGGAGAAGATGTGGCATGTACTTAATTCCTGGCGCGTGGAAGGAACGGCGCGTGCGAATTAGATACGCGAGTGTCGTTAAAATGTCTTATTGCAAATTGTCGCATGTGCGAAGCTATCGCCGCACATGCGAACACCGAACGCCGTTCAGACCCCCGAATTAAAGCTTGGCGAAGCGCGGCATCACTTTCTCGGCGAAGAGTCGTGCCGAGCGCTCCGCGTGTTCGTAGGGCACCGTGTTGAAATTAAGCTGCACCGAAGCGCTCTCGAATCCGCCGACGCGATCGAAATACGCCTCGATCTGTTTGGAAATGTCGTCGGGCGTGCCGATCCAGGCGGCGCCGCTTTTCACCTGCGTGTCGATCGTCTCGCGACTGAGGATATCGATGATCTTGTCATAGCCGGGGTAGTCCTTCGACTGCATGCCGGCCCAATCCGACGCGGCATCGACCAGCGAGCGCAAATACCGGTTAAGCGGGTCGCGGGCGACCTGCCACGCCGTCTCGCGATTTTCGTGGCAGAAGAGGTGGAAGGCGAGCATCACGCGACCTTTGCCGGCATGGCCGCCGTCTTTCCAGCCCTGGCGATAAAGGGTGATCAGGTCTTTCATCGCGCCGCCCGCCATCGGGATCGCCATAATAGAGTGGCCGGCCTTGCCGGTATCGGTAAAGCTTTGCGGCGTTGCGATCGCCGCGACCCAGAAGGGCGGGCGCGGCTTCTGCGTCGGCCGCGGCAGCGAGGTCACATCCTTGAAAGAATGGAAGCGGCCCTCGCAGGTGACGTTCTCTTCCTCCAACAGCCGCCGCACTTGCTCCATGCCTTCGTTGAAGCGATCGCGGCTCTCGTCGACCGGGACGCCGAAGCGCGAGAATTCATGCGGCAGGAACGCGCGGGCGAAGCCGATTTCGACCCGGCCGTTGGAAATCGCGTCGAGCATGCCGATCTCGCCGGCAAGCTTCAGCGGATTGTTGAAGACCGGCAGCACCGCGCCGGTAATGAGCTTCGCCGTCTTCGAGCGCTCGGCCGCTGCGGCGAGGAACAGCAGCGGGTTCGGCGAATAGCCGCCATAGGCGTTGAAGTAATGCTCGACGGTACGGACGTGACCCCAGCCGCCGTCGTCGCATAGCTCGGTCAGGCCCAGGCATTCGCTGAAATATTGCTGGCCCGATTTCTGCGCCGGGCCGACATCGGGAAAAAACTGCATCCCGAAATCCATGAGGCGTCTCCCAATTCTGCGGTCCTAGACCTATTTAACATCGCGATGACGGTTTTCACTATCGGCCATTCGACCCGCTCGATCGAGGATTTCATCGCCGCGCTCAAATCGGCCGGCGTGGGCATGCTCGCCGATATCCGCCGCTTCCCCAAATCGCGCCGCTTTCCCCACTTCAACGGCGAGAATCTGGCGCCCGCCTTAGCCGCGGTGGGCATCGGTTACCGCCATTTCCCCGAGCTCGGCGGCCGGCGCGGCAAGCGCGGCGACGGGCCGTCGGCCAACACGCTATGGCGGCAGGAGCCGTTTCGCAATTACGCCGATTATGCCGAGACGAAAGAATTCCGCGCCGCGTTCGACACGCTGACGGCGCTGACGCGCGACCACACGGTCGCGATCATGTGCGCCGAGGCGGTGTGGTGGCAATGCCATCGCCGCATCGTCGCCGATTATCTGCTCGCGGCGGGGCTTCCGGTCGAGCACATCTTCGACGCGAAGAAGCGCGAGCCTGCGGTGCTGACGCCGGGCGCGCAGCCGCGCGGCGACGGCACCGTTCTCTATGAGGGAGAGCAGCGTCAGTTGCTCTGACGCTGCGCGGGCGGCTCAGGTAGCGGCGCCCAGGGCGCGGCGGCGGGCGATCTTCTCGCTCTCGGCGATGGTATCGCGCAGCGCCTGATCGGCCTGGCAGGTCATCTTGATGAAGGCGCGCAGAAACGAGTCGGTGCGCGGCAGCTGGAACAGGCTCTGTTCCTCGCCGCCGTCGGCACGGCCCGAGACGGTCACGATTGCGTCCTGGGGGGTCAGCAGCAGCTCGACCAGGCTCACGCCCGGACCGGTGACGTATTCGACGACGCGCTGGCGCTTCGGCTGGTCGCCGTCGCTGCGGATCGTCATGCGATAGGGCGTGCGGTTGCTCGCGGTCTCGATCAACGCGCGCGAAAAGGGGCGGAGAAACGCCTCGTCGAAACCGAGCATGGCCATCGGCTGGTCGTTCGAGGCGGAAGAGCGGACCTCGAGCGTCGCCCAGAGCGACGCGCGGCCGGCGTAGTAATCGATCGACGCGAGATCGAGATTGATCGCGTCGATCGGCTGCGGCGGCGCATCCGCGTCGCTGCACAGAAACGCGAAGCAAGCCGGCTCGCGGCGCAGCGACAGCGTGGTCGCGGCTTCGAGGTTCCAATCGGTCAGCGCGTGAATGGGGTCATGCATAATAATGAGCGTTTCTAACAGGGGGCAGTTTGCGAACCTGGCTATTCAATAGCCCGCCGGTTAAGGGACAAATAAACCGGCAAAGCAGATAAAACGCGTTTTGATAAAATTTGAGATAAATCCGGTTCAGCCGATCGAGCTGTCATGCGCGTTCATGCGCATTTGCGGTGAATTGGCAGGGAAAGAGTCTTTTAAGCTGCAACGCGTATTTCAGTCCTCGTGTTTTTGTTTGCATGCTTCCCCATCGTCCTATGTCCGACCTGCCGCCGCTTTTGACCGAAGCGCTGCGCGCGATCGGCCCCGAAACCGAAGCGCGGATGGGTGACCTCATCAGCGATTTCGTCGCCGTTCCCCTGAACGAGGAAGACCGGCTGTCGGCGCTCGCCGGCGCGGTCGCGACCATCGCCGCGACGCGCTACACGCAGCACCGCCCGATCTTCATCGCCGCGCTGCGTTCCTGGGCGCTGGAGCTGTCGATCGCGATATCGCCCGCGCCGCCGCCTATCGGCGCAGAGCGCCGCCGCGGCCCGGTCGAGGAAGCGCAGGACGATTTGCTCACCGGCCTCGATACGATCCTGCGCGCGATGGTCGATGACGGCTCGGCCAAGCACCACCGGCTGGTGACCGAGCTCGCCGTGATGGCGCAGCTGCTCGGCCGCTACGACGCGCATAGTATCCATCTTGTGCTGACGGCGGCGACGCTTGCCTGCGACGATCCGAATTGGCGAGTCGGCAAGGCGATCCCGGTGCTGCTGTCCGATGGCAGCCGGCTGCTGGCGCGCGATGAAAACCTCGAGACGATCGCGCCGCGCGGGACGGCTTAAGACTTTTTCGGTGCCATCGTCCCCGGCGACTTGGTCCGGTTGATCGCGGGCCATTGCTCGGCGGCGGCCGGCAGCGGTCCGATCTTGCCGGTCAAGCGCTCGATCGTCACGCGATAGACCGTGACCTGATCGAGCCGCGGATAAAAGCCTTTCGGCCGATCCAGTGTCGGGTCGGCGTATTTCGCCATGAAGCGATCGAAGAAGAGCGCCTTCGCTTCCGGCTCAGACACGATCGCGACGCGGCCGAAGACGACGATGCTGGCGTAGCTCGCGCTCGTGTCGCATTCGAATTCGCCGTAGGGGAAGATCTCACCCATTTCGGCGATCTCGACGCAGATGCGCGGCGAATGCTCGACATTGGCGCAGAAATGCCCGGCGCGGCTGGTATGCAGCCAGATCGCGTTGTCGGCGTAAACGAAGAGATTGGGCAGGACATAGGGATCGCCGCTTGGGCTGGTCGTGCCGAAATGCGCCAGCTTCGCGCGCGACAACAGATCGCGCGCGGCGGCTTCCGGCATTTCCTTGTCTTTGCGGCGGACGATCCCTTCGCTCATTCTCGCTGGCCTTTATTCCGCGTCAGCTTCCTCCATCGCCTCGGCCGCGGCAAGCCAGCGCGCTTCGGCTTCGTCCAACGCCGCCGCGAGCGAGGCTTGCTCGCGTATCAGGCCCGAGACATCGGCGGCGCCGGCATAGGTCGCCGGATCGGCGATGCGCTGATCGAGCGCGGATTTGCGCGCGGCGAGATCGCTCACCGCGCGCTCGGCGTCTTTCAGCTTGCGCCGCAAGGGTTCCAGCTCTTTGCGGCGTTCGGCGGCGAGACGGCGCGTCTCGCGCCGCTGGTTGGCGACGGTCTTCGACGCCTCGGCCTCGGTCGCCGTCGGCGCGAGCACCATCTTTTTATAATCGTCGAGATCTCCGTCGAACGGCTTCACCGTACCATCGGCAACCAGCCACAGCCGGTCGGCGACCAACGACAGCAGATGCCAATCATGGCTGACGATCACGACCGCGCCCGAGAAGGCGTTGATCGCCTCGACCAATGCCTCGCGCGCCTCGATGTCGAGATGGTTGGTCGGCTCGTCGAGGATGAGCATCGGCGGCGCGTCGACGCTCATCAGCGCGAAATTGAGCCGGGCTTTCTCGCCGCCCGACAGATTCTGCGCCGCAACGAAGACCTTGTCTTCGTCGAAACCGAACCGCGCCAGCCGCGCCCGCACGGCTTCGGGGACGGCTTTCGGCATCAGCCGCGCGAGATGATCGTAAGCGCTCGCCGCCGGATCGAGTTCCTCGATCTGGTGCTGGGCGAAAAAACCGCAGGCGAAGCGTTTGGCGCGCGTGAGCTCGCCGGTCATCGGCGCGAGCCGCCCGGCGATGAGCTTTGCGAAAGTCGATTTGCCGTTGCCGTTGGCGCCGAGCAGCGCGATGCGATCGTCGGGGTCGAGCCGCAGATCGAGCTTGCGGAGGATCGGCTTGTCGGGCTCGTAGCCGACCGAGACTTGGTAGAGGCTGAGCATCGGCGGCGCGAGCTCGGGCGGCTCGGGGAAGGCGAGGTGGAGCGGCGGCTCTTCTTCCGAGAGCGAGATCGGCTGCAATCGCGCCAGCGCCTTCATGCGGCTTTGCGCCTGGCTTGCTTTCGTCGCCTTGGCGCGGAAGCGGTCGATAAAAGCCTGCAGCCGCTGGCGCTCGTCTTCCTGGCGCGCGGCGAGCGCTTGCTGGCGTGCGAGATGCTCGCGCCGCGTCCGCACGAAATCCTCATAGCCGCCGCTATAGAGCGTCAGCCGCCGCTCGCCGAGATGAAGGATGTGATCGACGACTTCGTCGAGGAATTGCCGGTCGTGGCTGACCAGCAGCAGCGTATTGCGATAGCGGCGCAAAAAGTCGGCGAGCCAAAGCGAGGCTTCGAGATCGAGATGGTTGGTCGGCTCGTCGAGCAGCAGCAGTTCGGGCTCGGCGAAGAGGACGCCGGCGAGGGCCACGCGCATGCGCCAGCCGCCGGAGAAATTCGACAGCGGCTGATTCTGTTCGTCATGGTCGAAGCCGAGGCCGGCGAGGATACCGGCGGCACGCGCTTCGGCCGAGTGAGCGCCGATCTGCGCCAGCCGCTCGTGAATCTCGGCGATGCGGGCCGCGTCCGTGCTGTGCTCGGCTTCATCGAGGAGACGCTGGCGCTCGTCATCGGCGGTGAGCACGGCTTGCAGCGGCGTGGTCGTGCCGCTCGGCGCTTCCTGTGCGACAAAGCCGATGCGCGCATCGCGGGGCAGGGCGATGGTGCCGCCGTCGAGCGAACGCTCGCCGCGGATCAGATCGAGCAGGGTCGATTTGCCGGTGCCATTGCGGCCGATCAGCCCGACCTTCCAGCCATCGGGAATCTGCGCCGACGCGTCATCGATCAGCGTGCGTCCGGCAATGCGATAGGTGATGCCCGAGATGGAGAGCATGACGCGCGTCCTAGCACAGCGAGGACGCGCGTCACAGGCGCGAAGCGTCGCGCTTATTTCTCCGCGCGCGCGCTTTCGTCGGCGACCACATGGACCGCGAAATGGAAGGCGGGCAGATCCTCGCCGGGGTGGTCGTCGGCATAGGTGAGCTGCGGGATGCGGAAATTATTCGGCCGCGTCTCCTGGCCTTTATAGATGCCGGGATAGAGGTCGATGTAATGCCAGCCCGGCGCGCCGCTCGCCGGCATATAGACGGTAACGTCGCCCTGGCTGTTGAAGCCGCAGGCATAGCCGACGTAATTGTCGTCATAGACGACGTGATAGATGTTGGCCGTCTCGCTCCAACCGACGCCTTTGAGATGCACCGTCAGCATGTCGCCGGCGTGTACTTCCTGCACGCCCAGCGGCAGGGCGGAGGCTTCGAGCCAGAAGCTGCCGGCGATTTTCTTGCCGCCATCGTCGACGAAGATCGCATGCGCACCGCCGAGATCGTCGGGCACTTTGAGGTCGAAGGCGAGTTTGCCGCTGGCGTCGGCTTTCGCTTCGGCTATCGGGCGTGCGCGTTCTTCCCAACCATTGGCGACGACGCGGTTGCCGGCCACCGTCGACCATTGCAGCTGATAGGATTTGCCCGGCGTGAAGCCTTGACCGCTGACGGTGAGCGGCTTGCCGACGCTCGCGAAAGCCGGTGTCGCGAGAAGCGCGCCCGGCTTCGGCAAATTACGCACGCTCTTCTGCGTCTGCGCTTCGACCGGCGGCGGCACGACCGCTTCGCCGCGCGTCACCGTGAAATTCGTCTTGAAGCGCGGCCGGTCGGGCACCGGGTTCTGCTGCGGGTTCATATAGGGGAAGGTGAACTCGCCGTGGATGAGCTGCAGCACATGCGTGCCGGTCGGGCCCGTCGCCGGGATAGCGAAATGCGCCGAGCCGTGGGTCGAGACCGACGATATCCAGCCGGTGAAATTGTTGTCGTAAACCAGCATCCAGCTGTTCTCGAGCTCGCGGAAGCCGATGCCTTTGATGTCGAGAGTGATCGGCGTGCCGGGCGGGCCATTCTCCGGCGTGATCTTCATCGTCATGTCGACGTTAAAGCCCGCCTGGGTAAAGAGCTTCGTGCCTTGTTCCAGCTGGATGTCGTGCTGGAAGCCGAAATCATCGGGCACGATGAAGCTCGCGGCGAATTTGCCGGCGGCGTCGGTCTTCACCCGCGCGATGCGATAGCCGACCGGCGCGTACTCGCGGCCGTGATATTCGCCGTTGGCGGTTTTCCAGCTGCCTTTGACCGTGCGCCAGACGAGATCGAATTCTTGATCGGCGGGCAGGGCATCGCCGCTCACCGTGACATTGGCGCCTTCGCTGGCATGAAGCGGCGCGACATTGAGTTTACCGACGAAACCATTCGCCGGTTGCGCCGCCGCGACCTCTGGCCCGAAATCCGTTGCCAGCGCGGCCTCGGCCCGCGAAACACCGAGGCTCGGCAGCCCAAGAATAGCTGCGAGCAAAATAAATGCACGCGCGGCGCATGACGTCGACATGTGAAATCCCCCGTTCACGACAGCAACACGAGTCATAGCGGCGGCCGCGGCCCGAAGGAAGCACCGAGTCGGGACCTCGCGACTCGGCGGAGCCACGATGCGGCAAGATATCTGCGCTGTCTTGGTGTTTCGGCGAAGCGAAACTCGGTAAGCTCGCCGGGTGAGGGACTATGACCGTCGACCCGTGTGACGATGCAGCAATACCGGAAGCCGCGCTCGCGGTGTTGCGCGAGACCTTCGGCTATCCCGAATTCCGCGGCCAGCAGGCGGAGATCATCGCCCATGTGACCGGCGGCGGCGATGCGATGGTGCTGATGCCGACCGGCGGCGGCAAATCGCTTTGCTATCAGCTGCCGGCCCTGTTGCTGCCGGGTCTCGGCGTCGTGGTCTCGCCGCTGATCGCGCTGATGAAGGATCAGGTCGATGCGTTGCGCCAAGTCGGCGTCCGCGCGGCCTATCTCAATTCGAGCCTCGATTTTGCCGAAGCGGCCGATGTCGAGCGCGCGATGCGCGCCGGCACGCTGGATCTCGTCTATATCGCGCCCGAGCGGCTGGTGACGCCACGCTGCCTCGAGCTGCTGGCGAAATCGCGCCCGGCGCTCTTTGCCATCGACGAAGCCCATTGCGTCTCGCAATGGGGCCATGATTTTCGTCCGGAATATCTGCAGCTCTCGGTGCTGCACGAGCAGTTTCCGACCGTGCCGCGCATCGCCCTGACGGCGACGGCGGATGGGCCGACGCGCGCCGACATCATCGGGCGGCTGGGCCTCGATCAAGCGCGTATCTTTGCCGCCAGCTTCGACCGGCCGAATATCCGCTATCGCGTCGCGCCGAAGAACGATGCACGCAAGCAGCTTTGGGAATTCCTCGATACCGAGCATCGCGGCGATGCCGGCATTGTCTATTGCCTGTCGCGCAAACGGGTCGAGGATTTTGCCGCGTTCCTGTGCAGCAAGGGCCGCGTCGCGCTGCCCTATCATGCCGGTCTCGATGCGAAGGTGCGCGAGCGCAATCAAGACCGCTTCTTGAAGGAAGAAGGCGTGGTCGTCGTCGCGACGATCGCGTTCGGCATGGGCATCGATAAGCCCAATGTGCGCTTTGTCGCGCATCTCGATGCACCGAAGACGCTCGAAGCCTATTACCAGGAGACCGGCCGCGCCGGCCGCGACGGTCTGCCGGCCAATGCGTGGATGGCCTATGGCATGAGCGACATCGTCACGCTGATGTCGCTCATGGACGGCGGCAACCTGCCCGAGCGCCAGCGCCGCATCGAGCGACAAAAGCTCGACGCGCTGCTGGGCTATTGCGAGACGCCGAAATGCCGGCGTCAGACGCTGCTTGCTTATTTCGGCGAGCACGATCATCCGCCGTGCGGCAATTGCGACAATTGTTTGCGGCCGCAAAAAGTGTGGGATGGGCTGATCGCCGCGCAAAAGGCGATTTCGGCGGTGGTGCGTACCGGCCAGCGCTTCGGCGCGGCTTATCTCATCGACGTGCTGCTCGGCAAGGCGACCGACCGAATCAAGAATTTCGGCCACGATCAGATCAAGACGTTCGGCGTCGGCGTCGAACTCGCCAAGAACGAATGGCATGCCGTGTTCCGCCAGCTCGTTGCGCTCGGCCATCTCGCCGTCGATGTCGAAGGCCATGGCGGACTTTATGCGCGCGAGAGCGCTTCCGCGGTGCTGCGCGGCGCGGTGCAGGTCACGTTTCGTGCCGATACCGACGAGCCGAAGCGCCGCGAGAAGCGCGCCCGCTCGGATGCTGCCGACTCTATCGTGGGGCCGGCGGATGAGGGGCTGTGGCAGGCGTTGCGCGCGTTGCGCCTCTCGTTGGCGCGCGAGCAGGGTGTCCCACCTTACGTAATCTTCCACGACGCGACGCTGATGGACATGGTGCGGCGGCGGCCGCGCGATCTCGATGCGCTTGCCGAAATCCCCGGCGTTGGCGCCAGCAAGCTCAAACGCTATGGCGCGACCTTCGTGGCCGAGATCATCACGCAGGATGGCGCGGCGCGACGAAAAGCAGGGTAGGGTCCCGCGGCCGTCTGTGGGCCGCTGGGCTGCTCTTGGGGGAGGAACGGCATGCGCTTATTTCGATGGATGGCGGTTGCAGCGATTCTGGCGGCGAGTTTGGTGACGACTCTGGCGACAGCCCGAGCGGATCCGCTCAATATCCGCGTCGCCTGGGTTGTCGTGCCGAACAATCTTCCGCCGATCCTCTTCGCCCAGCCGGGCATCGCGCGTCACCAAGCGCAGTCCTACACGATGGATGCGATCCACTTCTCGGGCACGCCGCAGATGATTTCGGCTTTGGGTGCGAACGAGATCGACATCGCGCTTCTCGCCTACTCATCGCTGGCCGTGGCGATCGAGAATGCCGGGATGACCGATCTGCGCGTGATTGCCGATGCATTTCAGGACGGTGCACCCGGCTACTACACCGATGAATATATGGTGCTGAAGGACAGTCCGATCCGCACCGTGGAGGATCTGAAGGGTCGGACTCTCGGCTCGAACGTCACGGGCGGCGCCATCGACGTCGGCCTGCGCGCGATGCTGGAGCAGCACAAGCTCGATCCGCGCAAAGACGTCACGATCATCGAGGTGGCGTTTCCCAACATGCGCGCGGCGCTCACCGAGCATAAGGTCGAGCTGATTGGCACGGGGCTACCTTTCGCGCAGGACCCCGTGCTGCGGCAGGCGACGCGCACGATCTTCACCCAGCGCGATGCGATCGGGCGAAGCGAGATGATCGTGTGGGTCGCACGCGCGGGGTTCCTCGCGGCGAACCGTCCGGCGATGGTCGATTTCATGGAGGATGTGCTGCGCGCGCTGCACTTCTTCACCGATCCGGCCCTTCATTCCGCGGCGGTCGATATCGTCGCCCGTTTCAACAAGCAGCCGGCGGAAAACTATGATTCCTGGCTCTTCAAGCCGGCGGGTGATTATTATCGCGATCCCAACGCCATCCCGGATCTCGATGCCTTGCAGTCGAACATCCGGACGCAGGTGCAGTTCGGCTTCCTGAAATCCGATCTCGATGTCCGGGAATACGCCGATCTCACGCTCATCGCGGACGCGGCGAAGCGGCTTCAACCCTAATCCCGCCCAACCCTAATCCTGCGCCGTCGAGCTGGGTTTGAGCCCGACCTCCTGGTAGCCGCCGCCGCTCTCATCCGGCCACGACACTGCCTTCTGGAAGGCGGGACGCGCGCTCAATTCGCGGTACCACGCATGAACGCGGGGCCGCCGCTGCGCGGACCAAAATCGGTCCTGGCCGAGTGCACTCAAGCGAAACATGTAGGGCGCGATCGCCACATCGGCGAGCGAGTAATCCCCGACCACCCACGGACCGGGATCAAGCCTCGCTTCAAGCTCGTCCAGCAGTGCCTCGAGATCGTTCCTGGCCTTGGTCAGCTCGTCTTTCGTGATCTCGCCGCGTACGCCGCGCGAATGGAGATCGCGCAGGAATTGGGTCGGGCGCTTCTCCGCTTGGGCGCGAAGTTCTTCGTCGCTCCATCGGTTGCGCAGTTTCGGCAAGATGTATTGGACATAGGTCAGGAGAGCGATGGGAGACATCGCGATTTCGCAGGTGCGGATGAACAATTTCATCCTGGCAGCGGCAAGCGGATCCGATGGAACGAGGCGCGGGCCCGGAAAGGCGGCGTCGATGTATTCGTTGATGATCACCGACTCCCGCACGACCGAACCGTCATGCACCAGGGTCGGAACCACGCCGTCCGGATTGATGGCGAGATATTCCGGCGTCAGCTGATCGAACTTGAAGAGGTCGATATATTTGCTCTCCCAGCTCACGCCTTTTTCTTCGAGCGCCATGCGGCAGCGGACGGAACAGACCGAACTCCAGAAATGATAAAGCTGCACGGTCATCGCAGAATCCCTCCCCAGTATTGACCGACTCAGTATTGACCGATAGGCGGAAGCCCGAGCACGAGCTGACCATACATTGTCCCGACCACATCCCAATTCATGCTGATATGGCGTCCGACGGCGTTGGCATCGCGCCAGGCGCGCTGCACCGGGTTTGAAAGATTGAGGCCGAGCCCGCCCGTCGACGCATTCAACGCTTCCGTCGCCCGGATGGCGAGCGAGACCGCGAAGGCCTGACCGCGCCGGCATGTGATGCGGTCGTCGATCGTCACCTCGCGGCCTTCGCGCATCGCCTGCGCGCAAGCTTTGACGTCGCGCAGCAGGATCTCGCGCGCCGCATCGGCGCAGGCGGCTGCGTCGGCGACGCGTAATTGAACCGTCGCGAAATCGGCCATGCGATTGCTGGCGCCGGCAATTGCGCCACGGGTCACGCGCCGGCTCGTGGCGGCGAGATAATCGTCCAGGGCACCGAAGGCGGCTCCGGTCGCGACGGCGGCGAGGCACGAGGGGATATTGCAGAGCATCGGCACGCCGAAGGTCGGGTTATCGGCATAGACTTTCGCGCCGGGCGTCTTGCCGGACGTCGTCTGCTGAAAGGTCAGGATGCGACGGGCCGGCACGAACGCGTCGTCGAGGACCAACGTCTTGCTGCCGGTGCCGGCCAGGCCGATCACCTGCCACGTGTCGTCGATCGTGTAGTCCGTCGCCGGGATCAACAAGAAAGCGGGCGCCGGCGGACCGGCCTCGGCCGCGGACGGCAAGAGCGCGGCGCAAAAAGCCCAGGACGCGTTATCGCACCCACTCGCGAAGCTCCAGCGTCCCGACAGCCTATACCCGCCCTCGACCGCGGCGGCCTTGGCGACTGGCGCGTAAGAGCCGCACAACAGCGCCTCGGAATCTGCGTCCCAGACGTCGTGCTGTGCTTGGGCGCCGAAGCTCGCCAGCAGCCACTGGTGGGCGGCGAGCAATCCGCAGACCCAAGCGGTCGCGGCGCAGGATTTGGCGATCTCGTTGGTCAAGTCGACGAGGATGGCGAAATCCTGCTCGTATCCGCCGAAGGCGCGGGGTTGAACGAGCTTGAAGAAGCCGATCTCGCGCAGCGCGGCGACGTTCTCCGGGGCGACGGTGCAGTTTTTCTCCGTCGCGGCGGCGCGCGCTTTGAAGGCGGGCGCCAGTTCTTGAATGGCCGAAGACAAACGCTTGATATCTGCAGGGAATTCCATCCGTTTCCTCCGGCGATTGCTTTTAGCCAGGCGGCGCCATCGCCAGCTAAGGCCCGACGCAAAAATTTGTAAAGACAAAAGTTGCAAATGCAAATGTTGATGGCGGTCGGGACGCGGGCCTAGACTGGCCCCGTGCCATCTCGGGGATTAACGCATTGGCTCGGCGCGCGAATTACAAATTCACCAACTCGTTCCCGTATTTGCTCAACCGGGTCGGCGTCCGCATCGCCGCATTGTTCGACGAGCGCATCGCGGATTACGGCGTGACCATGCCGATGTATCGGGTGCTGGCGGCGCTGCGCGAGCGCCCGGATCAGCGGCTGAGCGATCTGAGCACCATGACGACGATCGAGATGTCGACCTTGTCGCGCCTCGTCGGGACCATGAAACGGAAAGGCTTCGTCTCGCGCCGGCGCCCCGAGGACAACGGCCGGACCGTCGCGATAAACCTGACGTCGAAGGGCCGCGGCCTTGTGGACGAATTGATCCCGATTGTCGTGCATTTCGAGGAGGTTGCGGTCCGCAACCGGACCCCCGCGGAAGTGCAATGGATCAACCGCGCGCTAGCCGACGCTTACGACTGCTTGAACGAACTCGAAGCCGAAATCCGCGGGCGGAGAGCGATACGATCCTGATCGCGCTTACTCGAACAACCGCTCGAACGTGCTCAGCGTGTAACTGATCGGCAGGAAGAAATCGACGCTGTCGCCGGCGATGTCATGCGGTAGCGGCGGAACCGGTGAGGCATCGCGGATCGTCGCGAGGCTCGCTTCGTCAAGTGCGGATGAGCCCGTGCTCCGATCGACCCAGACACGGGTCACGTTGCCGTCGCGCGCGATGGTGAATGCGACCACGCCTTTGCCTTCTTGACGATGCTCCCGGGCTTCGGCCGGATAGCGTTCCTGCCGCGCGATCCACGCTTGCAGACGCAGCATGTAATCGTCGCTCAGTTTCGCTGACGCAGCGCGACGGCGGCGCTACGCGACGCGGCGCTGGTCTGCGGCCGGCCGTCGAGACTTTCTGAGAGCAACGCGGCGACCGTCGCGTTTGGTTTCGGCGTGGCGGGCGGTCGCGCGGGCTTTGCGATTGGCGGCATGACGCGCGGCCGTTTTGCCGGTGGCGCGGACGAATGTGCCGGCTTGGCAGCGGCGACGACCGGCGCCGCCGGCTTTGCGGGCACTTTCTTTGCCGGCGGTGCGGCCGGTTCGGGGGCCGGTTGGACGGCGCGCTGGGGCGCGATCTCGCCGCTGCGGATAAGCGTCACCGGAATGGGACGGAGTTCCGGAAATGGCTTAGGCTCGATATGCCAGCCGACGAGCAACGCGGCGACCACCGCGCCGTGCAGCGCACAGGATGCGCCGAGCGAGCGCTGCCAGGCGCGATCCCGCCAAAGGAGATTACGGGGCGCCGCTGTTGCCATATCCTTCACAATTCCGGCCTGCATGGGCGGAGTATCCCGGCGAATGAAGCTTAACAACCGGCTGCGAAACCATTAGCGCGCCGTGCCCTGTTCCTCTTCCCAAAGATGGTCGCGCCAGCGCACCGCGACAAGCAGGACGCAGCTCACCCCGACGGCGCAGTAGATCGCCACCGTTGTTCCAAAGCCCAAATATTGGATCAGCACGCCGGCGGCGAGGAGGCCGATCGGCAGCGAATAAACTGCCAGCATGCGCACGCCCATGACGCGGCCGCGGAGACGATCCTCAGCGGTGCGCAACAGGATCACCGACATTGGCACCATGGCGAGGCTTTGTGCGACGCCGGCGATCAGCAGCACGACCATGCCGGTGGGCGGACTGGGCAGCAGCGGGAAAATCAGCAGCAGGCCGTACCAGATCATCATCGAGCTGACCATGAGCCGCGCCATGCCCCAGGATCGCCCGCCGAACGTCAACACGAGCGAACCGAAAAGGCTGCCGGTGGCGAAACTGGCGATGAGAAAGCCGAGTCCCTGCTGATCGATGCGATAAATCTCGCGCGCGACATAGGGCAGGAGCCCTTGGGACAGTGGAAAGGCGGTGAGATTGACGAGCACCGCCAGCGCCATCGCCGAGATCGCCGCCGGTGTGTTCCACACATAGCGGAAGCCTTCGCCAAGATCGCGGATGGGCGTGAAAGCGCGGGGTAATTCCGTTTTCGGACTGCGATAAACGCCAAGCGTCAGGCAAAAGCTGAGGGCGTAGAGCGTAGCGATGACGATGTAGGCGTAGCCCATGCCGAACAGCGCGATGAGTCCGGCGCCGGCCAGCGAGCCGGCGATGCGGGCGCTGTCCATCGTCGTGCGCATGACACTGGCGGCGCTGACCAGCACCTGCGGCGGCATCGATGCGCCAACCAGCGCGTTGCGCATCACCAGATCGGACGAGCGTACCAGCCCCATACAGGCGGCGACGACCAGGATGTAGCTCGGTCGGATGACGCCGGTAAAAGCCAGCGTCATGATCGTCGTGGCGAAGACGAAATAGCCCGCGCGCATGATGCACAGCAGATTGCGATGGCCGATGCGATCGCCCATCACACCAAAGAGCGGCGAGAGCAAAGTGCCGAGATATTGCAGCGAACCGTAAACCGTCAGCAGCAGCACCGAGCCGCTTTCGACGATGATGTACCAGCTCAGGATGATGCCTTCCATCTCGCCCGCCCACGAGGTGAGGAGATCGGCCGGCCACTGAAAACGAAAACTTTTGAGCGCGAACGGGCCCAGCGCGTGACTCAAACCACTGATCATTGTTGCTTGTTGGTTGCTGCGGTGACTCGCGTGCCGGGAAGCCGCCTGTGCCTTAGGGAACGGTGGCCTTGTTGACGACCGGTCCCGTCAGCGCCTCGTAGTTCTTGCGGATCACGGCTACGCGGGTGCCATCGCCGAGGAAATCGCGATAGCCGTTGGCGAATTGCTTGTTCGCCAGCGGCGGCAGGCCGAGCGGCGCAGCAACATCGCTGCGCGGCGAATAAAGCGCCGGGTTCTTGCCCTGAACTTCCAGGCTCAAGAGCCAGCTCACATAGAGCTTCGCCGCATTTGGATGCGGGCCATGTTTGAGGATGCCGCCAGCGGTGAAGAAAACGGGGATCTTGTCCTTTGCCGGCAGCGCGATTTTGAGCCCCCCGCCGGGGCCCGGACCTTGCGAACCGTTGGTGACGTCGAAGCTGATCCAGCTATCGCCCGCTTTGAGGCGCGCTGCGACGTCGCGATGGCCTTGAATGAAATAGGCCTGGTTCGCCAAATATTTTTTCAGGTAGTTCGCGCCGTATGTCTGGGCGATCAGGACGAAGCGGTAGAGGGTCGCGTCGTCGTCGGCTGGATAGGCCGTGACCATTTTGCCGCTGAATTGGGCGTTGAGGAAATCGAGCGCCGATTTCGGCACATCGCCCTCCTGCACCTTCTCGGGATTGTAGCCATAGAAGATCGGCGTGGCGTTGACTGCGACCCAGGCGCCGTTCCGCGCCTTCATCGGAGCCAAAACCTGATCGAAGCCTTCGGGTTTGAATCGCAGCAGCTGACCGGCCTTGTCCCAGCGATAGTAGTCCGCGATCGTTTGGAATTGGACGTAATCGACAACGATCTTCTTCGCCTTGATCTGCTTGTCGACCTCCTGATCGAGAACGTTGCTGAAGCCGCCGGTGGCGGTGACCTTGACGCCCGGAAAGCGCTTCTCGAACGCTTCCGCGCCCGCTTTAGCGGCGGCCGGCCCAGCGCCGGTGTAGATCGTCAGCGCGCCTTCGGCCTTGGCCTTCTCATAAAGCTGCTCGAGCGTCTCGGCAGGCGCCGCGAGAGGCGCCAGAACAACAAGCGCGAACCACAAGCCGAAAGACGGAATCCTGCCCGATACCACATGCGTCCCCCCCCTTTGGAGCCGGCGGCTCGTTTTGTTTTCCGCGCGGATCATAGCATGGCCTGCGGCCACAATCCCGCCTAACCGCATTACGCACGTGGAGGTAGGCGTGGCTCTTCCACTCGCATGCGCATCGGAACGGTTGACCCTTGGAGGCGTCTTTCTAATTTGTCATTGACGCTTCGTCACATCGCTGCAAGGATCGCAGCGATGGTTCCCTTCGGGGATTGAATGGGAACGCGGTGAGGGGCTTCCTCTAAAAGGGATATCCGAAGCCGCGGCTGCCCCCGCAACTGTAAGCGGCGAGCGAGGCGCCAATACGCCACTGGGAAACCGGGAAGGCGGCGCAAAGCTAGGACCCGCAAGCCAGGAGACCTGCCATCGCCGTGGTCACGCGCGAACACATTGGGCGGGGTGCACCGATGGGGACTAGGAGCGGCCTTTCGGCGGCAACTGGACTTTGGTTTGCGGTGACGTGTCACGTTGCCGCGAGGCCTTTCTCATGTCCGCTCCTTTTCGTTCCCGAATCGCGATTTCCGTCGTCCTAGCCAGCCTTCCTTTAGCGATCGGCGCGCGCGCCCAAGACGCATCTCCCGCGCCGATCGTGATCGATACGCCGATCGTGGTGATCGGCGCGACGCGCGTGCCGACGCCGCAAGATCAACTCGGCACCGACGTCACGGTCATCACCGGCGATCAGATCGAGCAAAGGCAACGGCGCACCTTGCCGGAGGTGCTGCAGGATGTGCCTGGTTTGAATGTCGTTCAGGATGGTGGGCCCGGCAGTCAGACCTCGGTCTTCATCCGTGGCGCCAACGCCAATCATACCAAGGTGCTGATCGACGGCATCGATGTCAGCGATCCCAGCTCGAGCGACGGTTCCTTCGATTTCTCGCAGATCCTCGCTTCCGATATCGATCGCGTTGAAGTTCTGCGCGGCCCGCAAAGCGGTCTCTACGGATCAGAGGCGATCGGCGGCGTGATCAATATCATCACCAAGCCCGGCAAGGGCCCGCCGACAGCGACGGCCAGCGTCGAAGGCGGCTCCTACGGAACCTTCAACCAGACGGCGGGTATCAGCGGCTCGCAGGCGCGGTTCAACTACAACGCCAGCATCACGCATTACCGCAGCACGAATTCGCCGGTGACGCCAAGCGATCTTGTGCCGGCGGGTCGCCCGGTCAACGACGATTTCTACGACAATAAGACTTTTGCGACGAAGCTCGGCGCCAATCTCACCGACAATTTCGATATCGGCCTCGCCGCGCGCTACGTCACTAACGATCTGCGCTCGACCTCCGACGATTTCCTCGGACCGGAGGCGATCCGCACCGACAGCCATAACCGCGAGCTCTTCACCCGCGGTACTGCTCATCTCTCCTTGTTCGACGGCCTCCTCGATCAGACGCTGGGCTATGGCTACACGGGCTACCGGCGCGGGATTTTCGATCCCAATCCCGCGACCGTGGCCTTCGGCAACGACCCGGATTCTTTTCACGGCGACCGCAATAAAATCGACTACCAGGCGAATGTTCGGGTGCTCGCGGGGCAGATCGTGACCTTAGGCGCCGAGCATGAGCGCGACACGATCAACGACAGCACACCCGCGACCGGCGCCTACACGACCAATGCTGGCTTCGCGCAATTGCAATCGAGCTTCGGCGATCGCTTCTTCAACACGGCGAGCGTTCGTTACGACGGCAATAGCCAGTTCGGCGGCGCCGCGACCTATCGCATCGCGCCGGCGATGAAGGTGCCGGAGACGGATACGACGTTCCGCGGAAGCGTCGGCACCGGCTTCAAGGCGCCGTCGCTCGATCAGCTCTACGATAGTTTTCCGTCGTTCGGGTTTTTCGCCAATCCCAATCTCGTGCCGGAAAAAAGCTTTGGGTGGGATGCCGGCGTCGAGCAGAAATTTCTCGATCGCCGAGCCTCGGCGGGCGCGACCTATTTCCACAACGACATCAAGAATCTGATCGACTTCAACGATACGTTCACGACGCTGATCAACGTGGGTCAGGCGACGACCTATGGTGTCGAGACTTTCCTCGCCTATAAGCCGTGGGACGTGCTCAGCTTGCGCGCCGATTACACCTACACTGTCGCGCGCGACGACGTCGCAGACCAGGAATTGCCGCGCCGGCCGAAGCACAAGGCGAGCCTCGAGGCGACCTGGCAGGTGACCGAGCACGCGTCGCTCACCGGCACCGTGCTCTACACCGGGCCGTGGATCGATGCGAACCGCTCCGGCACGATGGGCGGGCTGGTGGCGAGCCGCTATACGATCGTCAATATTGCCGGCGCCTACGATCTGGGGCATGGGGTGACGGCTTTCGCGCGGGTCGATAATCTCACCGACAGGCGCTACCAGGATCCGATCGGCTTCCTGCATCAGGGGATCGGCGTCTTTGGTGGCGTGAAGGTCGCGATCGATGCCGCGACGTTTGGTGGCTAGATGAGGAGCGCCCGTGCATGGGACCAGCGGTCGTACCGCAGCGGATCGTCGATGAAGACGGCGCGACCGTCGAGATTTTCGCGCTGCCGACCGACCCCGAGAGTCTCGAGGCGCTCATGCGCGACATCTTCACCCATCACTGGCACGAGATCACCTTCGGTCCAGTCATTCAGGGCGCGGCGTGGGAGATGCGTGCCGCAGTCGCGCCCGACCGGATCGCGATGTTCGACGGGTATCTGACCGTGGCTTTTGGCGTGCCGCATTTTCACATCTGCATTGGCGAGCATAGAGGGCCGCACAACAATCCTGTCGCACCGGCGCTCGCCCATCATCGCCGGACATCGCGCGCCGAGCTTTACCGCCGGCTATCGAGCGAGAAGACGCCGGTGTCCTGGGGACTGCGGCTCTTCAACGGCAAGGACGAGCAGCAGATTACAGTGCTACTGCCCAATCCTTTCCTCGATGCCGAGACCGACAAGGTCTTGCGCGTGCCCAATTGGTCGCGGCTCGCCCTTTGGGACAAGCTTCGCGCGCGCTGGTTTGGCCTGAAGGAGCCCGATGCCTTCGATCGTTCGGGCACCGGCTTCCGCCATCATTGAAACCTTAGCCAAAGGAACGCACGAGATGCAGCAGAATCCTCGAACCGCGCCCGATCTTCCGCGTCACGTCTTGTGGCTGGCCGTGCTCGTCGCGGCGAGCGTAGGTTTCAGCTTCGGCTTCGCTTGCGCCGTGCCCTTCGCTGCGTTTGGTGCTGCTACCGCACTGACGCTCAACACGCGCGATGCGCTGTTGCTGACGATCGCGCTCTGGCTGGTCAATCAGATTATCGGCTTCGCGTTCTTGGGTTATCCCTGGGACGGGATAGCGCTGCTTTGGGGCATCGTGCTCGGTGTTGTCGCGTTGCTGTCGACTGGGGCTGCGCGGATTGTCACCACACGGCTTGCGTCGTCGCCCCAGAGCGTCACCTTAATCGCCAGCTTTGTGGCGGCTTTCATTACCTATGAGGGCAGTCTCTACATCGTCTCCGCGACGTGGCTCGGCGGCACCGATTACTACGCCGTATCGACCGTTGCCCATATCGCGGGATTGAACACGCTGGCCTTCGTCGGCCTGCTTATCCTCGATCGCCTCGGCCGGATGCTGCGTCTCATCGCTCCGCCTTCCGTTATGGCGACGCCGCGACACGCTTGAAGCCGCGGTCCGCTTTAGGCCGCGCTGTGATCTTGCGGATAGAGGAGTAGGGGACGCGCGCCCTGCCAGATCTCGATACCTGCGAATTCGGGCCGGGTCGTTAAAAGGCCGCGTCCATGGTCGAGCGCGGCGGCGTCGGACGGACTAAGGTATTCGACCACTTCGCAAATACGCCGCTCTTTGCTGACGAAGTAGGCTCGGTACCAGTTCATCTCGACATCCCGCTAAATGTTCGCCCGTTTATGTGGCGTGAAAATCTATTATTTCGAGAAATCCATCAATTGGGGGGACCGCGTACGGGAAACCACGTAGGCAGGGTCAGGTGTGGCCGAAGATTTAATCTAGTGGAACAGCCGGTCGAACAGGCCAATGCGGAAATTCTCGGGCATCACCAGGGTGAGCGTGTCGCCCTGATAGCGATCCGGCACTTTGGGTATTGGCGAGGCCGCGCGAATCATATTGAGCGCGGCCTGATCGAGCAGCGGAAAGCCAGAGCTTTTCTCGATCCAGGCATCAATCACTGTGCCGTCGCGCGTGAATTTGAAGCCGAGTTGCACCACCCCTTCTTGCTTTTGTTTGACGGCTTCATCGGGATATTTGCGATAGCGCTGCACCCAGCGCCGCACCGCGTCCAGATAATTGTCGCCCGGCCCTTCGAGTGAGCCATTGCCAACGGCGGCGCGCCCGGCGCCGGCATCGCCGCGACCGCGCCCGCCGGCGCCGGGCGGCAACGGCTGATCGGCGTCGGAAGCGCTCGCGGACTGGCTCGGCGTTTCCGACGCGGTCGTCGGTTGCTGGGCAGCGGGTTCTGGCGTCGCAGGCGTCGGCGTAGTTTGAGTCGCCTCGGTATGGGGCGGGGGCGGCTTTGGCTGCGGCGGCCGCGGCTTGTGCTGCGGCACCGGCTCGGCCGTTTCTTGTGGCGCGGGGGCCGGCGTGATCTGCGTCTGCGCCAAGCTCGGCACTTCGGCCGAAGGCTCCGGCGGCGTCTCGATCGGCGGCGTCGGCTGCCGCAGTTCTGGTTCGGCCGTGCTGGGCGTCGGTTCCGACGCGCTCTCGGGTGCACTGGCGGCACTCGCGGAGGAGGCAGCAGTCTCGCTGTCGCCGCCGCCCATAGCGCCCGATTGGCCTTCCTTTTCTTGGATCACGGTGATCGGGATCGGGGGGAGCGGAATCTGTTCCTCGCCGACCGGTTGCCAGAGCAGATAGAGCAGGGCGATGACCAGGGCATGTGAGGAAGCCGAGAGCCACATGGCCGTGCGAAAGCGTCGCCGCTCGCGCGTTTGCGCGGCCGCTGCATCCTCATCGAGGCGTGGTCCGGTAGCGAGGGTGGTGGTCTGGGTCATCCCCTGAAATCCGCCCCCGTGGCAATAAACGCCGATCGGTGCCTTAGCGTTGCGCAAGCTTCAGCGATGCCGGATCGCCTGGAGCGGCGTTGTGGCCCGTTCATCCATGACTTCGTGAACCGCTTTGTCGCACTGCGCAAGAGCTTGCCAAGGCAAAGCTAGGTGCCGGCTCCTCGCAGGAGTGAAAGTCAAAGTGCCGTCGTGGCGGTCGAACTTGCCGAGCGGCGCGGAATCCTGTTGTTTCGGGGTCCAAAGGAGGGATCGTCAGCCCCTCTAAGACAGGGAGAGCGCGATTCATGCCGAACTTTGCGGCCAATCTCAGTACGCTTTTTACCGAATTGCCGTTTCTCGAAAGGTTTGCCGCCGCGCATATCGCCGGCTTTCGCGCCGTCGAGTTCCAAGCGCCCTATGATTTCGCCGCTGACGAGATCGCCGCTTGCGCTAAAGCGGCGGGGGTAAAGATCGTGCTGTTCAACGCGCCGATGGGAAATGCAAAAGCAGGCGAGCGCGGTTTTGGTGCGCAGCCGGGGCGCGAAGTCGATTTCGATTCCAGCGTTGCCAAAGCGCTCGATTATGCGCGTGTGCTTGATTGTCATCAGATTCACGTGCTCGCTGGTCTTGAGAACGCGGAGGGGCGAGCGAAACAGGAAGCAGTTTACGTTTCCAATCTTCGGCGTGCAGCCGTGAACGCGGCGGCGCAAGACGTCACCTTGCTGATCGAGCCGCTCAACCGGCGCGACAATCCCGGCTATTTCCTCGGCAGCACGCGCGAGGCGGTCGCGATCCTCGATCGCGTCGCGCATGCCAATGTCGCGCTGCAATTCGATCTCTATCATTGCCAGATTAGCGAAGGCGATCTCGCGCAGCATGTGCGTGGCCTCAAAGGTCGCTATCCGCATGTGCAGATCGCCAACGTGCCGGGCCGGCATGAGCCCGGGCAGGGCGAGATCGATTTCGCTTTTCTATTCGATCTCTTTGACGAGATTGGCTATGGCGGCTGGATCGGCGCCGAATACCGGCCGAAGAATGGAACACTAGCGGGTCTTACCTGGGGCCGGCGCTGGGGTATCGGACGATAAAGGGGCCTTGGAGGATAGAAAATGGCCGATCGGCTAAAGAACAAGACCGCCGTGATCACGGCGGCGGCACAAGGGATCGGTCGGGCTTGCGCCGTCGCTTTTGCCGCCGAAGGCGCGAAGGTAATCGCGACCGACATCGATACGGGCAAGCTCGACAGTCTCAAGGCCGAAGGCGGAAGCAAGATCGCGACCCGCCGCCTCGACGTGACGAATAAGAGCGACATCGATGCGTTCGCCGAGGAGATCGGTGCGGTCGAGGTGCTGATCAATTGCGCCGGCTTCGTCCATCACGGCACGATCCTCGATTGCAGCGAGTCGGATTGGGACTTCACTCTCGAGCTCAACCTGCGCGGTTCCTACCGCATGATTCGCGCCTTGCTGCCGGCGATGCTGAAAGCGGGGAAGGGCGCTTCAATCATCAACATGTCGTCGAGCGTCTCGTCGCTCAAAGCCGCGCCCAACCGCTTCGTGTACACCACCAGCAAAGCTGGGGTGATCGGTCTAACCAAAGCGGTGGCGATCGATTTCATCGGCCAGGGGATTCGCTGCAACGCGATTTGCCCGGGCACGGTGGCGACGCCGTCGCTCGATGACCGTATCGCGGCGCAAGGCGGCACCGCCGAGGCACGCCGGGCTTTTGTCGCGCGCCAGCCGCTCGGTAGACTCGGCACGGCGGAAGAGATCGCGGCGCTCGCTGTTTATCTCGCGAGCGATGAAAGCTCGTTTACGACAGGCGCCACCCATCTTATCGATGGCGGGTTCACTCTTTAAGCAACAGATAAAGAAGGGGCACTAAGTCATGAAACTACTTCGCTATGGCCTGAAGGGTAAGGAAAAGCCCGGTGTCCTCGATCGCAACGGCAACATGCGCGATCTCAGCGGTGTGCTCGCGGACATCACGCCGGACCAGCTCTCGCCGGCGGCGCTCGATCGTTTGCGCAAAATCGACCCCGCCAGCCTGCCGCCGGTCACCGGCCAGCAGCGCTACGGCGTGCCGATCACGAATATCGGCAAGCTGGTTTGCATCGGTCTCAATTATCACGACCACGCCAACGAGACCGGCAATCCGATCCCGAAGGAGCCTGTCGTATTCATGAAGGCGACCAGCTCGCTGACGGGCCCCAATGACGACGTCATCCTGCCGAAGGCCGCGACCAAAGGCGATTGGGAGGTCGAGCTCGGCATCGTCATCGGCACCACGGCGCAATACGTCGCCGAGCATGACGCGCTGAAGCACGTCGCAGGCTATTGCATCGTTAATGACGTCTCGGAACGCGCGTTCCAGATGGAGCGTGGTGGGCAATGGACCAAGGGCAAGAGTTGCGACACCTTCGGACCGGTCGGCCCCTGGCTCGTCACCGCCGACGAAGTTCCCGATCCCCAGGCGCTCGATGTCATGTGCGAGGTCAGCGGCCAAGTGATGCAGAAGGGCTCGACCAAGAACATGATCTTCAGCTGCGCGAAGATCGTCAGCTATCTCAGCCACTTCATGACCTTATCGCCGGGCGACGTGATCCCGACCGGGACGCCCGCCGGCGTCGGCCTCGGCATGAAGCCACCGCGTTTCCTGAAACCGGGCGACACGATGCGTCTTACGGTTGCCGGCCTGGGCGAGCAGCGTCAGAAGGTGCTGGCTTATGGGTGACCTATGACGAAATCATGGCTGTGGCGCAGAAATTAAATACGCGTTATTCTGGTGCGTTAGTCTGCGCCAAGGGGATCCATGTACGACCACCGCCGTCCGGGGTTTTTCCGGAATGATGAGCCTCAATCGGGACGCCGAGTCGAGGCCAAAGTAAAATGGTTTAACGCCGCAAAGGGTTTCGGTTTCGTCACTCTTTCCGATGGCAGTCCGGATGCGTTCCTTCCGATGGCGATCCTTCGCCGTGCGGGATACGACGACATTCGCGAGGGTGCGTCGGTCACGTGCGAAGTCGGTGCCGGTGCGAAAGGACCGCTCGTCGTCAACGTGCTGAATGTCGACAACAGCACTGCCGTTGCCTCGTCCGGCGGCGGCGGCGGTGGCAGCTACGGCCAACGCGATCGTGATTACGGTGGTGGTGGTGGTGGCGGCGGTCGCGGCGGCGGTTTCCGACAGGATAGCTATCGCCAAGACAGCTATCGCCAAGACAGCTTTCGCCAAGACAGCGCACCGCGTGGACCGGCGCAAAGCGTTGAAGGTGCGGTGAAGTGGTTCGAGCCCGATAAAGGCTACGGCTTCATCTCGCCCGATGGCGGCGGCAAGGACATTTTCGTGCACGTCACGGCGCTGCGTCGCAGCGGCGTTCAAACGCTTGGCCCAGGCCAGCGCGTGCGGGTTGATGTCGTCGATGGCCGCAAGGGCCTCGAGGCCGATCGGGTCGAACTGATCTGACACGAAATCGCAGGGGTGGGTGGGCCCGGCCGCGCGGACTAGCGCGGCACGCCGGGCGTGGTAAGTTGGTACCGCCGCTGGCAATGGGTAGGTAGCATGGACCTGCAGGATACGATCAGGACCTATCGGCTTTTTTCCGGGTCCTACGATGTGGTTTTCGGGCCCGTTTTCCATCTCGGCAGGAAAGACGCCGTCCGGATCGCCAATGCGCTTCCCGGTCAGCGTATCCTCGAAGTCGGTGTCGGCACCGGCCTCTCGCTCCCCTTCTTCCGTTCGGATTCCGAGGTCACCGGCATCGACGTGTCGGCCGAGATGTTGGCCAAGGCGCAGCGCCGCGTCGAGCGCCAGAACCTCAAGCACGTCAAAGAGCTCTCGGTGATGGATGCCGAGAAGATGGATTTCCCCGACAACAGCTTCGACGCCGTGATGGGGATGTATGTCGCCTCGGTTGTGCCCAACCCAGCGCAATTCGCGGCCGAGATCCGGCGCGTCTGCCGACCCGGCGGCACCATCGTGCTGGTCAATCACTTCGCCAGCGAGAACGGCGTAATGTGGGCGGTCGAGAAGCTGCTCGCGCCGCTGGCGGGGCATATCGGCTTCCACGCCGATTTCTCGCTCGACAATTTCCTCAAGGTCAGCCAGCTCTCGGTCCGCGAGATCAAGCCGAGCAATCTCTTCGGGTATTGGCGGCTGCTGCGCTGCGTGAACGAGAAGTCGGCGACGTCCTGACGCCTACTCGGCGGCGCTCCGCTGACGGTCGATAGCTCCCCGCAACGGTTCGAAAGGCCACGTTCAGACGATTAGCGCCGTTGATGGCGACGATCGCGAGCGTGAGATTGGCGAGCTCGGTCTCGTTGAACTGCTTACGCACGCATTCGTAGAGATCATCCGGCACATGCGTCTCGGCGACGAGCGTCACGGCTTCGGTCCAGGCCAGCGCCGCGCGTTCGCGCTCGCTGTAGATCGGCGCTTCCTTCCACGCATTCAGCAGATAAAGCCGCTGCTCGTCGTCGCCATCGGCGCGCAGCTCTTTCGCGTGCATGTCGATGCAATGGGCGCAGCCGTTGATCTGTGAGGCGCGCAGCTTTACCAGTTCGAGCAGCGAGCGTTCCAGCCCGCAATGGTGAAGGAAAGTATGCAGCACGCTGATCGCCTTGGCGCCGTCGGGCGAGGCCGCGCGAAAATCCATCCGGGCTTTCATGACAGTCAGCCTTTTTGTTGCCCGAAAAGCTGCTGCGCTTCCGCGCGCGTCATCCGGTGCTCAAGCATGCTGAAATCGCCTTTAGCGCGCAAATCCTTCGCCAACTGCTGCACCAGCGAGGCGGTGGCGAGCGTCGCGCCGGTGGCGATTGATACGCGGGCGACGCCGGCAGCTTCGAGCGCTGCGAGAGGCGGGGTGCCGGCGCGGCCTATGATATTCACGGGCGCGGCCAACGCGCGGGTGATGCTGGTGATGGTCGCGAGATCGGTCAGCGCGAAGACGTAAATGCAATCGGCGCCGGCGGCCAAATAGGCCTTGCCGCGCTTTATCGTCTCCTCCAGCCTTGCTGCCGCGTCGCCTGAGCCGTGCAGATAAACATCGGTGCGCGCGTTGATGACGAGATCGAGACCGGCATCCGTCACGGCGCGCCTGGTTGCTGCGATGCGTGCGGCGGCATCTTCGATGCTGCGCAATCCGCCGCCGGCGCCGTCTTCGAGATTGGCTCCGGCGGCGCCGGCTTGCGCGATCTCGACGACATGGCGCGCGACGTCTTCCGGGGCTTTGCTGTAGCCTGCTTCGATATCGGCGGTAACCGGCACGGAAACCGCGGCCGCGATTTTCGACGTGGCCTCGACGACCTCGTTCCACGGCGTCTTCTCGCCATCGGCATAGCCGAGCGCCCACGCAACGCCGCCGCTCGTCGTCGCAATGGCCGGATAGCCGGCATCGGCAAAGATGCGCGCGCTCATCAGGTCCCAGGCGTTGGGCAGCAACAGGATCGGCGGCGGCCGGTGCAGGGACCGAAGAATTTGCGCGCGTTTGGCCTGTTCGTTCTTGTCCATCGTCCGCTCTCAGATTTGGTCCGGATCGAATTGCATCACTGTCGCACCGCCGCCGATCGCCGGCAGCAACCCCGGCGCGGCGGCGAGCCGCTGCTCGGCAAAGAATTGCGCGGTGACGCTTTTGGCGCGGGCGAAATCGGGATCGCTTTCGCGCGCTGCGAGCGCGGCTCTGGCCATCAGCCAACCAGCGGTGACGGTGCCGAAGAGTTCGAGGAAAGGCATCGCGCCGGCGAGGGCGATTGTCGGTTGCGACCGGTACAGCGTGCGCAAGTTCGTGCTCGCTTGCTCGAGAACATCGATGCCGTCCTGCAACGGCTTCTTCAAAGCAGCAAGTTCCGTCAGGTCGAGCTTCCGCATCTCGGCGATGAAATCGCGCAGTGCCGCGCCATCGTCACGGACCAGCTTGCGCGTCAACAGATCGTTGGCCTGGATGCCGTTGGTGCCCTCGTAGATCAGCGCGATCCGAGCATCGCGCAGATGCTGCGCCGCGCCGGTCTCCTCGATGAAGCCCATGCCGCCATGCACCTGGATATTCGTCGAGGCGGCTTCGAAGCCGCGTGCGCTGCTCCAGGCCTTTGCGATCGGGATCAGTAGATCGACGCGCGCTTGATAGCGCGCGCGCATCTCGGCATCGGGAGCCTGCCGCGCGCGATCGATCTGGCCGGCGGTGTAATAGAGCAGGACGCGTGTCGCTTCGGCGTCGCTCCGCATGCCGAGCAGCATCCGCCGCACGTCGGGATGATGGATGATCGGCGCGCCAGAGTCCTTCGCCGCGACCGGCCGGCCCTGGACGCGGCTTCGCGCGTAGTCGCGGGCCTGCTGATAGGCGCGCTCGGCGATCGCAACGCCTTGCAGCCCGACATTGAGCCGCGCGCCATTCATCATTAGGAACATATATTCGATGCCGCGGCCTTCCTCGCCGATCAACGTACCGATCGCGCCGCCATCATCGCCGTAAGCCAGCACGCAGGTGGGGCTGGCATGGATGCCGAGCTTTTCTTCGAGCTTCAGGCACCGAATATCGTTGCGGGTACCCAGGCTACCGTCGGCATTGACAAGGAATTTCGGCACGATGAACAGCGACAGGCCCTTGCTGCCCGGCGCCGACTCCGGCGCGCGCGCCAACACAGCATGGACGATATTCGGCGCGAGATCGTGCTCGCCATAGGTGATGAAGATTTTCTGGCCGGTGAGGCGATAATGGTCGCCTTCCTTCACCGCCCGCATCCGCACCGCGCCGAGATCGGAGCCGGCTTGCGGTTCGGTCAGATTCATCGTGCCGGTCCATTCGCCGCTCATCAGCTTGGCGAGATAAAGCCGGCGCTGGCTGTCCGAGCCGTAAGTGGCGAGAAGCTCGATCGCGGCCTGCGTCAGGACCGGGCAGAGCGAGAAAGCGAGATTGGCGCTGGTCCACATCTCGAGGACAGCGACGCCAAGCGCCAGTGGCAGGTCTTGCCCGCCGTGCTCCTCGGGCATCGCCAGCGCATTCCAGCCGCCGGCGACGAACGCATCGTACGCCCCTTTGAAGCCGGTCGGCGTGCGGACCGCGCCATTCTCGAGCCGGCTGCGTTCGCGATCGCCGACCACATTCAGCGGCGCCAGGATCTCGCCGGCGAATTTCGCGGCCTCTTCCAGAATCGCGTCGACGGTCTCACGTGACGCCGCCGCTTCGTAGCCGGGCAGTGCCGCGATCTCGCCGAGCCCTGCGATCGCGTCGAGCGCGAACCGCATGTCGGCGAGCGGCGCCGCATAGCCGCTCACGATGCGAGGATCTTCCCCGGGTTCATGATGCCGGCGGGATCGAGCGCCTGTTTCACGCGGCGCATCATCTCGATCTCGATCGGCTCTTTGTAATGCGCCAACTCGCCGACCTTGAGCCGGCCGATGCCATGCTCGGCGCTGATCGAGCCGTTGAGGCCGACGGCGATGTCGTGAACGATGCGATTGAGCTCCGGCTGCCGCGCCAGGAAAGCGGCTTTCTCGGCAGCGACAGGTTGATGGATATTGTAGTGGATGTTGCCGTCACCGACATGGCCGAAGGCGTTTGGCCGGATGCCGGGCATCCATTCCTCGATCGCCCTATGCGCGTTGGTGATGAAATTGGCGACCTTGCTCACCGGTACCGAGATATCGTGCTTGACGCTCGCGCCTTCGTATTTCTGCGCCTCGACCAAGCCTTCGCGGATGCGCCAGAGATCGCGTGCTTGCGCACCGCTTTTGGCGATGACGCCATCCCTGATGAGCTCGGCCTCCATGCTGTCGGAGAGAAAGCGCTCCAGCGGCTCAAGCAGGCCGCTCTGCGCTTCGCTCGACGAAACTTCGAGCAGCACATACCATGGATAGGTCGTCGGCAGGGGATCGAGGATGCCGCTGACATGCTTCAGTGCCATGTCGATGCCGAAGCGCGAGATCAATTCAAAGGCGGTGAGCTGATCGCCACTCGCTTTGCGGGCGTGAGAGAATAGCTCCATCGCGTCTTCCACGCGCGTCAGGCCGAGAAACGCGGTCTCGACCGCTTTCGGTTTTGGAAAAAGGCGCAGCGTCGCGGCGGTGATGATGCCGAGCGTGCCTTCGGCGCCGACGAAAAGCTGCTTCATGTCGTAGCCGGTATTGTCCTTGCGCAGGGCGCGTAGGCCGTGCCACACGCGGCCGTCGGGCAGCACGACTTCGAGACCGAGCACCAGCGAGCGCGTATTGCCGTAGCGCAGCACCTGGATGCCGCCGGCATTGGTCGAGATATTGCCGCCGATCTGGCACGAGCCTTCCGCGCCGAGGCTCAAGGGGAAGAGGCGATCGACGTTCTCCGCCGCTTTCTGCACGTCCGCGAGAATGACGCCGGCCTCGACAGTGATCGAATAATCAATCGGATCGATGTCGCGCACGCGGTTCATGCGCGCGACGCTCAGCACCACCCCCGCACCGTCCTCCCACGGCACGGCGCCGCCGGCGAGGCCGGTGTTGCCGGCTTGCGGGAAGATCGGCAGATTCGCTTCGGCGCAGATTGTTGCGATTGCGGCGACCTCTTCGGTCGAATTCGGGCGGAGGACGGCTTTGGCGGCGCCGTGATAGGTGCCGCGCTCTTCGCGCAGGAATGGCGCCATGCCAGTGGCGTCGGCGATGTAGCCTTTGTCACCAAGGAGTTTTTGCAAACGGGCGAGGACGTCGGATGTATCGGTCATCGAGCTTGCATCTAATCCTCAACTACTGCCGCGGCAAGGGCATCACCTTGCGGCGGCGCGGCGGAGCCTGTCGTTGATCGCGCGGCCGAGACCGCGCTCCGGAATGGGCATGACGGCAATCGCGGTGTATTCGGCGCGATCGAGCGCGCGCAACATGCCGAAGAGCTTGGCGGCCGCTTCCTCGACATTGCCGTCCTGGCTGAGCCAGAGGGTCTCTCTGGCCCCGGCCGGCGCATCGGGTCCAAAGGCGAGCAGCGCCTCGCTTGCGCCGACGTTCGTCGCATTAAGCCGCAGCGGTAGGCTCGGCGCGTAATGGCTCGTGAGCATGCCAGGAGCGCGCGGCGCGTCTTCAGGGTTGGGCGCGACGAGGGGGCCGAGAAGCGTCTCCAAATCTTCGGTGGCGATTCCGCCGGGGCGTAGCAGCAGTGGCGTTCTGCCGCTGAGATCGACCACGGTCGACTCGACGCCGACGCGACACGGTCCGCCATCGAGCACGGCGGCGATGTGTCCGTCGAGCTCTGCCATCACATGATCGGCTGTCGTCGGGCTGACGCGACCGGAGCGGTTGGCGCTCGGCGCGGCAATCGGGCGGTCGGCGAGTCGAATCAATTCGAGGGCGAGCGGATGCGCCGGCACGCGCAGCGCCAGCGTATCGAGCCCCGCGCTCGCCAGCAGTGAGATCGGACAGCGCGGCGCTCGGCGCAGAACGAGGCTCAACGGGCCGGGCCAGAAGCGCTGCATCAACTGTGCGGCGCGGCTATCGATCTGCGCGAAGCGCTCGGCCTGATCGGCGCGAGAAAGATGCACAATCAGAGGGTTGAAGCGCGGTCTTCCTTTGGCTGCGAAGATCGCCGCGACGCTTTCGTCACTGGTCGCGTCGCCGCCGAGACCGTAGACCGTCTCGGTCGGGAAAGCGACGAGCTTGCCGGCGTGCAGCAGCGCCGCCGCTTCATCGAGTGCTGGCGCTGCGAGGCGAATCGTCACGGAACGCTGGCATTTCTGTTGCAAGACATGGCGAGGATATAGGCTTTACAGGTGTCTGGAGGCAAACATGCCGGGTACGATCGTGACGATTGCGCAACAAAAGGGCGGGGCCGGCAAAACCACGCTGGCGATCCATCTCGCGCTCACCTGGGCGGCGGGTGGCAAGCGCGTCGCGATCGTCGATATCGATCCACAAGCCAGCCTCTCGACCTGGTTCAAGTTGCGGCATGAGCGGCTGGGCACGGGCGGCACGCCGATTGAAGCGGTGGCGGTCTCGGGTTGGCGGGTGGCCAACGAAGTCGAGCGCCACGCACGCGAGTACGACATCGTGCTGATCGATTCGCCGCCGCATGCCGAGACCGAGGCCCGGATCGCGGTTCGCGCCGGAGCACTGGTCCTTGTGCCGGCGCAGCCTTCGCCGATGGATCTCTGGGCGACCAAGCCGACGCTCGACCTGGCTCGCGCCGAGAAGACGCCCGTGCTGATGGTACTCAATCGCGTGCCTCCGCGGTCGAACTTGACCGGCGCGCTGCTCGATGCATTCAACGCCCTCGACGTGCCGCTGGCCGAGACGCGGATCGGCAACCGCGTCGCCTTGGCAGCGGCAATCAACGAAGGGAAGGGCATCCTCGAATACGAGCGCTCTGGCGCCGCGGCGCGCGAGATCAAAGCGCTGGCGCAAGAGGTGCTGCGCCGCGTCGGTTAAGGCCGCGCCTACTCCCGACCTTTGCAGAGGAATTCGGGATTGAGGAAGCCGGGCTTGGCGTAGACGAACCGTGAGCCGTTGAGACGGGTAACGCTGCCGCCGGCGGCTTCGACCACAGCATGGCCGGCCGCCGTGTCCCACTCCATTGTCGGACCGAAGCGCGGATAGAGATCGGCGGAGCCATCGGCGACGAAACAGAATTTCGCGGCGCTGCCGGCGACGCGCGACTTCGGTTGGTTGAGGGTCGCGAGATATTCCGCGAGTTTCGCATCGTTGCCGTGCGAGCGGCTGCAGGCAACGACCGCACCGCTCGCGGGGATGCGGCGCACTGAAATCGCGGTCGGCACGGCATCTTGATCTTGCCGAATCGCTGTACCGGGACCGGCGCCGGCATAGGTGACATTGGTCACCGGCAGATGCACGACGCCGAGGATCGGGCGATCGCCCTCGATCAGGCCGATATTGGTGGTGAATTCACCGTTCTTGGCGACGAATTCGCGCGTGCCGTCGAGCGGATCGACCAGCCAGAAGCGCGGCGCCGCAAGCACCTCGCTACGCGAGGCCATCTCCTCCGCGACGACAGCGATTTCCGGCGCGAGCTTTGTCAGCGCGGCGACGATGATCGCTTCGGCGCGCTCATCGGCTTCCGTCACCGGCGAGGCATCGGCTTTCGCGCGCACTTCGAAGGGCGAGTGATAGATATCGAGGATCGCCGGCGCTGCTTCGCGCGCGGCGCGGCGGGCGCCCTCAAGCAATTCGCGCAGATCAGGATTCATTCCGCTACCATAGCGGCAGGGAGATCAGAACGCGATGTGCGGCCGCTACGTGTTAAAAACAGCGCTCGAAGAATTGGCGCGGATTTTCGGTTTCGTCGAGCGGCCAAATCTCATGGCGCGCTACAATATCGCGCCGACGCTCGAAGTGCCTGTCATCCGCCAGCGCCGCGAGCCGGCCGGCCAGCGCAGCCTTGCGGCGCTGCGCTGGGGCCTCGTCCTGCCTTGGGCCGATAATCCCAAAGCCGGACCACCGCTTATAAACGCGCGGGCCGAGACGCTGTTGGAGAAGCCGGCTTTCAAAGGTGCGGCGCAGAGGCGGCGCTGCCTTGTTCCCGCCGACGGCTATTACCAATGGAAGGAAGACGACGCCTCCAAACAGCCCTATCTGATCGCGCGTGCGGATCGTGCGCCCTTCGCCTTCGCCGGGCTATGGGAGCGTTGGGGGCCGCGCCACGAGCCCGCGGCCGCGCTCGACAGCTTCACGATCATCACCGCTGACGCGAATGATTTCCTCAGCGGCTTTCATCACCGCATGCCGGTGGTGCTGACGCCCGACCAATATGCGACCTGGCTCGATCCGGAGAGCCGGCTCGAGGCAGCGCTCGGTCTCCTGACGCCCGCGCCGAACGATCTGCTGGAAGCCGTGCCGCTGGAGCGTGCGGTCAATTCGAACCGCGCCGACGGGCCCGATTTGCTGACGCCGGCCGGAGCGACGATGAGATGGCACGGCATGCAGGGACGCTCGGTCTGAAATGGCTCGCGCGCATTTTGCCGAGCGCTTTTATTCGCCCGCTATGACGCTGCTCATAACCGACCGCAAAGACTATCCGTCGAGTACCGTGTCGCGGACCTCGCGCTAGAGCGGATCGAGAGAGCGGGGATCAGCCGCCGCGGCGCGCGGCCGCGATGTCTTTGCGCAGCGTATCGAGATCGACCGCGCCGGGGATGAGCGTGTCTCCGAGGATGAGTGCCGGTGTGCCCTGGATATTGAGCGCATCGGCAAGGGCGTAATTCGTGTCGATCACTTTACCGACCTCGGGTGCGCCCATATCGCTTTTGATCTTGCTGACATCGAGGCCGATCGAAGTCGCGACGTTGAGCACGGTGTCGTCGCTGATGTCGCCCTTGGTCGCCATCATGGCGCGGTGAAACTCGGCATATTTGCCCTGCTTCTTTGCGGCGAGCGCGACATGCGTCGCATAGACCGAGGCTTCGCCGAGAATCGGGAATTCCTTGTAGACGATGCGCAGCTTGCCATCCTCTTTGAGAAGGGCATCGAGCGACGGCTCGATCTGTTTGCAATAGGGACAACGGTAATCGAAGAATTCGACCAGCGTGACATTGCCTTTGGGATTGCCCTGAACGAGGTCGTCCGGCGACTCGAATATCTCTTTCTTTTTCGCGCTGATCGTGTAGCGCGATTGTTCGGCGGCTTGCGCGTCTGCCTGTTGCTGCGCCGCCTTCAGCGCATCGACCACGACGTCGGGGTGCGCCATCAGGTAATCGTGGATCGCCTGATCGAGCGCCGCACGGTCTTTCGGCATCGCGCTGTTGGTGCTGCTGCTTTGCGGCGCGGATGAGGAGGAATCGGCGGCGTCGGCACTTTTTGGTGGCGCCATCGCGCCGATCAAAAGCGCCAACGCGCCGAAGCGAAAGAAACGGATAGGGGTCATGAGGATGTTTGTTCTACTGCGCTGCTATTGATTCTGCGCTTGCTGTTGTTGGCGCTTGGCTTCGCCGAGGAGATCCTGGGCACGCTGGCGCTGAGGTCCGGGCGGCAGCAATTGCTGGGCACGCTGTGCTTGACCGACCGCTTGCCGCCAATTGCCTTGCGCCATGTTTTGTTCGGCCAGGGCCAATGCGGCCATGCCGATATCGCCGGAGCGTCCATAGACGATGGCCATCGAGCGCCAGGCATCGGGATTGTCGCTCTCCCCCTGAAGAGCGTTGGCCAACTCGCTTTTCGCGGCGGCTAGATATTTCGGATCGTTGCTCTCGAGCTGAACCTGGGCCAGTTCGATATTGAGGAGCGGCTCGCTTGGCGCGATCTGGACAGCGCGCTGATAGGGTGCAACCGCGTCGGCGACGCGGCCATTCTCGAACAGCATCTGCCCCTTCAATTCGCTGTAATAGGGGTTGTTCGGGTAATCCTTGATCAGCCCGTCGATCGTCGGGATCGCGTTTTTGAGATCGGGGACGCGGTAGTAAGCGATGGCGCGCGCATAACGCGCTGGCTCCGAATTGTCGTTCGCCTGATAGGCGGCCAGCACCTGCGACGGTGCGCCGAGGAAGGCGCCGAGCTTTGCCTTCATCAAATTGAATTGCGCCACCCATTCGGGCGGATCTTTCGCGTTGGAATAGGGCGATTGAGCGACATGCTCGCGCACGTAGTTCATGCGTTCTTCGGTGAGCGGATGGTCAATTAGATAAGGATCGCGCCGTTGCGCGCTAAGGAATTCCTCCTGTTCGAGGATTTCGAAAAACTCGAGCAGGCCCTTCGCCGATTGATGCGTGCGATCGAGATAACGCAGCGCCGCCTGATCGGCCGAGGCTTCGATCGTGACCGAGTTCGCGAGGAAGGCGCGCTGGCCGACATCGGCGCCCGCAAGCACGCCGGCACCACCCGCATTGCCGTGGCCCATCGCGCTCGCCGCGCCGCCCAGCACCATGCCGATTACGCTCTCGATCATGGCGTTCTTCATGATCTGGGTTTTGCGTGCGAGATGGCCGCCGGCGATGTGGCCGGTTTCGTGCGCCATCACCCCGATGAGCTGATTGGGGCTCTGCGCTTTCATGACCGTGCCGCTGTTCAGAAAGATGTTCTGACCGCCGGCGACGAACGAATTAAGTGTCGGGTCGTTGATGACATAGACGTGGACCGCGTCCGGATCGAGCCCAGCCGCCTTCCAAATCGGCGTCATCCAAACGCGGAGCGTATGCTCCATTTCCGCATCGCGCAGGAAACTGATCGGGTCGTCCTGCGCGCGACCGCTCGGCACGAGGGTCGTGCAAACTACGAGCGCGGTGCATAGAATGCGGGACCAGATGCGCATTGAGTCACTATCCTATCACAAATCCCGCGGCAGCATGGGCTTATCGGCACGGCGCCGTCAACCACACGGGGTCGTATGAGCGTCAAGCTGTCGCGGCGTTCGTTGGTGCCGCCTTTCATCGCCATGGACGTATTGCGCGAGGCTAACGAGCGCGCGGCGGCAGGCGCCGATGTTATTCATTTGGAGGTCGGCCAGCCTTCGACTCCGGCGCCGCGGATCGTGATTGAAGCGGCCGAGGCGGCGCTTCGTCGCGAGGTCTTGGGTTATACCGACGCGCTGGGGCTGCCGGCGCTGCGCGAGGCGATCGCCCGGCACTATCAGCGTGCCTATCGAGTGACGGTCGACCCCGCCCGGATCGTCGTGACAACCGGTTCATCCTCGGGCTTCATTCTGTCATTCCTCGCCGCTTTCGATGCCGGAGAGCGCGTGGCGCTCGCGGCGCCGTCCTATCCCGCGTATCGCAATATTCTGGCGGCGCTGGATCTGACCCCGGTCGAGCTTCCGGCCGGACCGGTGGAACATTATCAGCCGACACTCGATCTGTTGCGCGGCGGGCGCGAGCATATCGACGGGCTGATCATCGCCAGCCCGGCCAATCCGACCGGCAGCATGATCGATCCCGCAACCTTGGCGGCGATTGCGCGACATTGCGCCACGGCGGGCATCCGGCTGATCTCGGACGAGATCTATCACGGCATCAGCTACGAGAAGCCAGCGGTCAGTGCGGTGGCGCCCAGCAATGATGCGATCATCGTCAACAGCTTCTCGAAATACTATTCGATGACGGGCTGGCGGATCGGCTGGATGATCGTACCGCTCGACATGATCCGCGCCGTCGAATGCCTGGCGCAAAACCTTTTCATCTCGCCGCCGGCTTTGTCACAGCATGCCGCGCTTGCTGCCTTCGACGCGACCGAGGAGCTCGAAAGCAATTGCCGGCGCTATGCCGAAAATCGCGCGCTCTTGCTGAGCGAATTGCCAAAAGCCGGGTTCGAGCGTTTCGCGCCGGCGGACGGTGCGTTCTACCTCTACGCCGATATCGCGCCGATGACGAATGACAGCCGCGAATTCTGCAGCCGAATGCTGCGCGAGATCGGCGTTGCTTGCACGCCCGGCGTCGATTTCGACCCGAAGCGTGGCCACGCGACGATAAGGCTGTGCTTCGCCGGCGCGACCGCGGATGTTGCCGAGGCGGCGCGCCGGCTGCGCAACTGGCAGCGCTGATCGCGTCTCGAGAGCCTAGCGGCGCCACCAACCGCGGCGCGGATTGGCGGCCGGCCCGGTCACTTCCTGCGGTGGCGATACGTTGTAAGCCGCCGGCGCGCGCTCGGCCTCGGCCTCCGGCTCGCTCGGAGCGGGCGGGGCCGCCGGTGTCTCTTTCGCCGTCGGCGCCGGGGCAGGACTCTCCGCTGCGAGCGGCTGCGTTTCCGCCGGCGCTTCTTGAGTTAGCTCGACCACATCGCCTTCGGCCACTTCCTCGGCCGCGACGAACTCGGTTTCTTCGCCGAATTCCTCCGTCGGTCCGGAATAACCCGGTTCGCCAGGCCGCAATTCGATCTGCATGCGCGGGGCACGCTCGCCGCTGCCCCCATATTGCTCGATTGCAGGACCACCATCTTGGCCTGGACCGCGACGCCGGCGGCGTCCGCCACGCCGGCCGCGCCGGCGGCGTCGGCCTTGGCCATCGGCGTCATGCGCTTCGGCCGGCTGCATCTCGTTGCCCGGTTCGACTTCGGCGCCAGTCTCGGCTTCATCGCCTTCCTCGCCGGAAGCGGCTATGTCCGGCTCAGCTTCCGCGTCGGGGTCGAATTCTGTCGGCGCGCGTTCTTCCGCGTCAGCCGCCGGCGCTTCATGATCCTGACCGCGGTCGGCATCCTGACCGCGGTCGGCGCCACGGCCACGCCGCCGCCGGCGTCGTCGCCGACGGCCCTGGCCGTCGCCATGCCCATCGCCGCCGCCGCGCTCCTCGCCGGTTTCCACGCCTTCGGCGCCTTCTTCATCGTCGCTTTGCGGCAACCAGGAGGAGGGATCGAGCTGATCCTCACTGCGCCGCGTGCTGCTGGAGAATTCCTCTTCCGCCGCTTCGATCGCGGCCTCGTCAAGGCCTTCATCGGCCTCGGGCTCTTCCTCGACCGGCACGGGTACCGGCGCCAGCACTGGCAACGCCGCAAGTTCGGCCGGGGTGAAAGCGCGCGTCCGCTCCAGGCGGAAGGCCGGCGGGATCAACGTCTCATCCTCGTCGACGACTACATGACAGCCGTAGCGGCTTTCGATCAGCTGCAAGGTCGCGCGCTTCTGATTGAGCACGTAGAGCGCGACAGCAGACGATACCGCAACCTTGACCTCGGCCGTACGCCGCCGCATGCCTTCTTCCTCGATCGCACGCAGCAGATGCAGCGCGGTCGATTCCGTCGAGCGGATGTGACCGGTGCCGTTGCAATGCGGGCAGGGCTGAGTCGAGGCTTCGAGCAGCGACGGCCGCAAGCGCTGGCGTGACAATTCCAGCAGGCCGAACGGGCTGATGCGGCCGATCTGGATGCGCGCACGATCATGCCGCATCGCGTCCTTCAGCCGCCGCTCGACCGCACCGTTATGGCGATGCTCTTCCATATCGATGAAGTCGATAACGATCAGCCCGGCGAGATCGCGCAGACGCAACTGGCGCGCGACCTCTTCGGCGGCTTCGAGATTGGTCTTAAGCGCGGTCTCTTCGATATTGCGCTCGCGCGTAGAGCGGCCGGAATTCACGTCGATCGCGACCAGCGCTTCGGTTGGGTTGATGACGATGTACCCGCCGGAGCGGAGCTGCACGACAGGCGAGTGGATCGCGTCGAGCTGGCCTTCAACCTGGAAGCGGTGGAAGAGCGGCACGGACGGGTCGTTGTAGAGCTTCACACGCCGGGAATGGCTCGGCATGAGCATGCGCATGAACGACTTCGCCGTGTCGTAGCCCTCGCGCCCATCGACCAACACCTCGTCGATGTCACGGGCATAGAGATCGCGGATCGATCGCTTGATGAGATTGCCTTCTTCGTAGATGAGGGCAGGCGCGGTCGATTTGAGTGTCAGCTCGCGGATCTCGTCCCAGAGGCGATTGAGATATTCGAAGTCGCGCGTGATCTCGGGCTTGGAGCGCTCGCTACCGGCGGTGCGGACGATCACGCCCATGCCGTCCGGCACTTCGAGATCGCTCATCAGTTCCTTGAGGCGGCGGCGATCCTGCATGCTGGTGATCTTGCGTGAGACGCCGCCGCCACGCGGCGTGTTCGGCATCAGGACGCAATAACGGCCAGCGAGCGAGATATAGGTCGTCAGCGCTGCGCCTTTGTTGCCGCGCTCTTCTTTCGTGACCTGCACCAGCATGATCTGGCGGCGCTTAATCACTTCTTGAATTTTGTAGTGGCGATGGTGGCGCGCGCGCGGCCGGGCGGTCTCTTCCATCTCATCTTCGTCGCCGCCGATCGTCTCGATGGTGACAGGCGTCTCGACAACGACCTCCACCGGCGCGCCTTCGGCCGCCGGCGCGAACTCGGCAGTGTCAGTGTTTGCGCTCGCGATCTCGTCGTCGCCGTGGCTGCTTTCGGCCGTGACAAAGCCATCGCCTTCCGGCGCAACCGCGCTTTCGCCCGGTTCATCGACCGGAATGTCGATGCTAATCGGCGCTTCCGGATCCTCGGGGTAAATGGCCGGGTCGGCTTCGTTGTGCTCGTGCTCGCTTGTCTCGGGATCGGGCACGAGATGATCGAGCAGACGATCCTCGCTCATTGCCTCGGTCATCACCTCGGCATGATCGTGATCGTGGTCGTGATCGTGGTAGTGATCATGTTCATGATCGATATCGCCATGCTCCGGATCGAGCGGGTGCTGGTCGTCCTCGCCGTGATCGACCGGCAAGCCGGCTGCGACGTTCTCGTCTTCGCGTTCGTTCGCTTCTTCTTCAGCGGCGCGATCGGCGTCGAGCGCCGCCTGACGATCGGCAATAGGGACACGATAATAGTCGGGATGGATCTCGCCGAATGCCAGGAAGCCGTGGCGATTGCCGCCATATTCGACGAAGGCTGCTTGCAGCGACGGCTCGACGCGCGTCACCTTGGCGAGATAGATATTGCCCTTGATCTGCTTTTTTGTGGAAGTCTCGAAATCAAACTCTTCGAGACGTTGGCCATTCAATACAACGACCCGGGTCTCTTCCGGATGCGCCGCATCGACAAGCATGCGCTTTGCCATTCTTATGAACTCCGAGGAGTGCGACCGCACCCGCGCGAGGAACGGGCGGCGCTATCCTGGTTAAGGCGAAGCCGGTGCCGAGACTTGGTCCGTCGAACGGCGCAGAAAAAGAGGCCATGGCGGAACTTTCTGACGCTCGGTCCCGGGGGCCAGAAATCGGCGGCTGGGACGGCTTCGGGTTAAATCCATTCCGCGCTTCTCGCGCCGCCCCTGGGGAGGACACGGTGCGCGGCATCGCCCGACTAGGATACAAGTGACAACGCTTTGCCACAACCGCTCCGTGACAGGTTGGAGAACAACTCACCGTTAACCTCGTTTAATCCGGAAAGAGCTTGGCTTCGCGCCTCAAACGCGCCACAAATCATAGGCAGGGTGGGCTTCGTGCCGGAGTGGCGGGGCGGAATCCCGTCGACTCGATCTATGCCGCCGATGCGACGGATCGGGTCGTCGGAGTAATCGAATGAAAATTCTTAAAGTATTGATAGCGCTGGTAATTCTTGCCGGCCTGGCAGGTGCTGGGATGGCCGGACTCGCGGTTTGGTATTTCGGCCGCGATCTGCCGGATTATGAGCAACTCGCCAACTACCAGCCGCCGATCGTGACCCGCGTCTATGCCGGCGACGGCCACCTGATGGCCGAATACGCGACCGAAAAGCGCGTATTCATCCCGATCAAGTCGATGCCGCCGCTGGTCGTCCACGCGTTCCTCGCGGCCGAGGACAAGAATTTTTACAACCACCCCGGCGTGGACCCGCTCTCGATGCTACGGGCGGCGGTGACCGATGCGCTCCATTACGGCAGCGGCCGCCGCCCGGTCGGCGCGTCGACGATCACCCAGCAAGTGGCGAAGAACTTCCTGCTGACCAACGAGGTCTCGCTTCAGCGCAAAGTGCGCGAGGCGCTGGTCGCCATCCGGATGGAGCAGGCACTCAGCAAGGATCGCATCCTCGAACTCTATCTCAACGAGATCTATCTCGGTGGCGGCGCTTACGGCGTCGCGGCGGCTGCACTCAACTACTTCAATAAATCGCTCGACGAGCTGACGCCCGAGGAAGCGGCTTTCCTCGGCGGGTTGCCGAAAGCGCCGAACAACTACAATCCGGTGCGCAATCCCGACGGTGCGCGCGAGCGCCGCAACTACGTGCTCGATCGCATGGTCGAGGCCGGCTTCCTGACGCCGCAGCAGGGCGCCGATGCAGAAGCGAAACCGATCACCTTGCGCCGTCGCGACGACACCGCCGCCGTAAAGGCAGACTATTTCACCGAAGAAGTCCGCCGCGAGCTGTTGCAACGTTATGGCGAGAAGGGGCTCTACACCTCGGGCCTTGCCGTGCGCACCAGCCTCAATTCGCATCTGCAGGATATTGCCAACAAGGCCTTGCGCACCGCGTTGATCGCTTACGACCGGCGGCATGGTTGGCGTGGGCCGGTGAGCCGCATGGACGTGAAGGGCGAGTGGCAGGCGCGACTGAAAGCGACGCCTTTGCCGGCCGGCGCCGACGAAGACGGCTGGCAACTCGCTGTCGTGCTCGGCACGTCCTCGGCCGGCGCCGATATCGGTCTCGCCGACGGCAGCCGCGGTCAGATCTCCTTCGATGAAATGAAATGGGCGCGCAAGCCGCTGCAAGACGCCGCCGTCGGTCCGGTGCCTGCACAAACCAATGATGTTGTAACCGTTGGCGATGTCGTGCTGGTTCAGCCCCTGACCACCCAAGCCGCGCCGCAGGGCCCGCGCAATGGCAAGACGGCCGCGGCGCCTTACGGCTTGCGGCAAATCCCGGCCGTGTCCGGCGCCTTTGTCGCGATGGACCCGCATACCGGCCGCGTGCTCGCGCTCGAAGGCGGCTTCAGCTACGAGATGAGCCAGTTCGATCGCGCGACCCAGGCGATGCGCCAGACCGGCTCGGCGATCAAGCCCTTTGTCTATCTCTCCGCGCTCGACCATGGCTTCACGCCGTCGACGATCGTACTCGACGCCCCGTTGGTACTCGACCAAGGCCCGGGGCTGCCGAAATGGAATCCGGCGAACTATGAGCGCAAATTCTACGGCCCGGTGCCGCTGCTGATCGGGCTTGAGGAATCGCTCAATCTGGTGACGGCGCGCGTCGGCGCGACGATCGGTCTCGATGCAGTCGGGGACACGGTCGAGAAGTTCGGCATCATGGATCACATGCCGCGCGAATATTCTTTCGTGATCGGTGCCGGCGAGACCACGCCGCTCAAGCTTGCCACTGCCTATTCGATGCTGGTGAACGGCGGAAAGAAGATCACCCCAAGCTTCATCGATCGGGTCCAGGATCGCGACGGCGTGACCATCTTCCGTGCCGATACGCGCGCGTGCGACGGTTGCGGGAATATTGCCTGGAACGGCCAGGCGCCGCCAGAGCTGCCCGACAATCGCCAGCAGATCGACGATCCGCGCAGCGTCTATCAGGTCGTTTCGATGATGGAAGGCGTCATCTTGCGCGGCACCGGCAAGAGCGTCTCGGTGATCGGCAAGCCGCTCGCCGGCAAGACGGGCACCACCAACGACAGCAACGACACCTGGTTCATGGGCTTCTCGCCCGATCTCGTTGCCGGCGTCTTCATCGGCTTCGATCAACCGCATACCCTCGGCCGGCGCGAGACCGGCGCGACCGTGGCGGCGCCCGCGTTCCGCGATTTCATGCAAGCGGCGCTAGCCGATCAGCCGGCGACGCCGTTCCGCATTCCGCCCGGGATCGAGATGGTGCGAATCAATCCGACCAGCGGCGTGCTTGCCCGGCCAGACGAAAAGAATGCGATCTACGAAGCTTATAAGCCCGGCACCGAGCCGAGCTTGTCGAATTCGGGTGTCGTGGTCGGCGGCAACATAACCGGCGCTTCCGGCCTCGGTATCGATACGTCGGATCCCGACGGCACCGCCACCGTTCAGCAGGCGCCGACAACGGGAACCGGCGGGCTGTACTAGCTGCCGGCGATCAGCTATCAGCTTACGCAGATTGAATCAGCAGGCAGAGCCTAACGATGCGTGCGGAAATACTAGCAGTTGTCGACGAGATCCGGTCGTCGTTGGCGCTGCTGAGGAGGCATCTTTGACTGGGATAAAGCAACAAGGCGCCTCGCCGAGCTGAACGCGACTATCGAAGATCCGAAATTCTGGGATGATTCCGAGCGCGCCCAGTCTTTGATGCGCGAACGCACGCGGCTCGACCGCGGCGTCAACGGCTATCTCAAAATCCAGCAGGAAGTCGACGATACGCTCGGCCTCGCCGAAATGGCTGAGGCCGACGACGATCAGACGATGCTCGACGAAGCGCAGAAGACTCTCGAGGCGCTGCAAGCCGATGTGAAGGCGCGCGAACTCGAAAGCCTGCTTTCGGGCGAAGCCGACGCCAACGACTGCTATCTCGAAGTCCATGCCGGCTCCGGCGGGACCGAGGCGCAAGACTGGGCCGAGATGCTGCTGCGCATGTATATGCGCTGGGGCGAGCAGCACGGTTACAAGGTCGAGTGGTTGGAAGAGAGCGCGGGCGAGGGCGCCGGCATCAAATCGGCCACCATCCGCATCGCTGGCGAGAACGCCTATGGCTGGCTCAAGACCGAGAGCGGTGTTCATCGCCTGGTGCGCATTTCGCCCTTCGACGCCAACGCTCGCCGCCATACTAGTTTCGCGTCGGCGTGGATTTACCCGGTGATCGACGACAAGATCGAAGTCGAGGTGCAGGAGAAGTATCTCCGCACCGACACCTATCGGTCGTCAGGCGCGGGCGGTCAGCACGTCAACAAGACCGACAGCGCCGTGCGCATGACCTATCAGACGCCCGACATGCAGCAGCCGGTCGTCGCCGCCGTGCAGAGCGAGCGCTCGCAGCACCAGAACCGCGCCAAGGCGATGGCGATGCTGAAAGCCCGGCTCTATGAGATCGAGCTCGCCAAGCGCGAAGCCGCGACCGATGCGATGAATGCCACCAAGACCGATATCGGATGGGGGCATCAGATTCGCTCTTACGTGCTGCAGCCCTATCAGATGGTGAAGGATCTGCGCACCGGCGTCGAAAGCAGCCAGTCCGACAAAGTGCTCAACGGCGATATCGACGCATTCCTGCAAGCCTCGCTGGCGCAGCGCATCAAAGGCGCCGACGCCGCGGTCGACGATCTGGAATAATTCGCGGTCTTTGCTTAAGACGCGGCGGCCCTCGCCTTCGCGTATTTCGCGCAGAGCTCGCGCCAGCGCAGCGCGTGTTGACGCGCGGCTTCGCGATACTCGTTCGGCCAGACGTGATAGGGCGGGCGCAGCGGTCCCGCTTTGCAATAGCCGGCATCGGCGATGCGCGTCTTCTCGACCTGGATGTTGTACATCGCGAAGAGCTCGGCATCGCTGGTGATGGGCTGGATCGGTTCGCGCGCCCAGGCGAGATCGGCGGCGACCTTCTTCATCGCGGTCAAATCTTGCGCGAGCAGGGCGCGCACTTGTTCGAGCACCGGCTCCGGCCCCATCGAGGCGGCCGTCGACCAGCATGCCGTCGTTGTTGATGGCGAGAGGTCGTAGAATTTGCTCATGCCGCCGTCATGCGGCAGGTAATGCACGCGGCCTTTCGAGACTTTGAGGCAATCGAGCAGCACGTTGGGGCGCGAGAACTTCGCCGCGATCAGCGTGGGCGCGACGTCGACGACGCGCGCCCAGAATTCGGGCGCGAAGGCGAAACGGAAGGCACGGTGATTGCCGTAGACCATCAGCGAGAGGCGCGGGAAGCCCTCGGAGATGCTGCGGTAGTATTCGACCGCGCTATCGACGGTGAGGGGCTGCCACATCGGCAGGCCGAGGAGAATGCCGTCGGCGCCTTGCTGCTCGGCAAAGCGCGTGCGGCGCACCACCTCATGCGTGCCGAGTGCCGTCGTGCCGATGAAAGTCGGGACGCGCTTCTTCACCGTCTTCAACACGCAGGCGACGAAGCCTTCGTATTCGCTCGGCGTCAGCGTTGCGCATTCGCCGGTGGTCCCGAGCACGATGAGCCCGTGCACGCCGTCGGCGATCAGCTTGTTGATGACGCGCGCCGTCTCGTCGAGATCGACGGTGTCGACTGCGTCCCAACGCTCGGCGCCCGGCTTCGACGGCGTCGGGATGATGGCGTAGACGCCGCGAAAATCGTTCGGACCCATCATGATTTATTGCCCGACCGAGAGCGCGATGTAGGTGAGGTTCTCGCTGCCGGTGTTGTAGAGCCCGTGCACCGAGTTGCGCGGATGGACGCTGAACCAGCCGGGCTCGACCGCCACGCGCTTGCCGTCTTCCATCTCGACCTCGCCGTTGCCGGAAACGATGAACCAGGCGTGGCTGGTCTCGGGATGCTTATGCGTCTCCTGCGCCTGGCCCGGCGTGAGGGTGATCAGCGTCGTGCGAAAATCGTCGCCCACATAAAGCCGGGTCGACCGGTGATAGGCCTCGCCGGTTTTGATGTGTTCCTCGATCTTGAAGATGCGTTCATTCGGATCGGTCTTCGGCCGATCGGTGAAGCGGGCGGCGATGACTTTCACGTCACTCATCGGAAACCTCTTTCGATCTTCAAAATCACAAGCGAAATAGTATGGCGTGGGGCCGTGCCGTCAAACCGTGCGTCTCATCAAACCGTGCCCTGCGCCGCCACCCAGGAGGCGTAGACCGGCTTCACGCATTCGATAATGCCGGCACGACGCGGGCGCCAGCCGAGCCGGTCGTGCGCCTTCTGCGAGGTCATGAATTCGTTCTGGTTGAACCAGGTGCTGATATTGTCGCCCTTCATCGGCCCTTCGCAGCGAACCTCGCCGGTATAGCCGGCCGCGGCAACGCAAGCGCGCATGACATCGAGGCTGCGCGGCCGCAGTTCGTCGCCGAGATGGAAGACCTCGCCAGCGACGGCGCTGTCGTCGGCTTCGGCCGCAAGCCGGTAGGCTTCGGCGAGATCGGCGATATGGATCCACGACCAGCCGCGTTCCTGATCGCCGCGGAACACGACCTCGTTCGCTTTCGCCATGCCGAACCAGTCGGCGCTGACGCTGTTATAGCCGTCATGGCCGTACATGAAGCCGGGGCGCAGCACGACAGTGGCGACATTCGGGATCGCGAGCGCTTCCTTCTCAAGCGTGCGGCGGAAGGAGAGCGGATGCGCCGGGTTGGGTTCCACCGTTTCGTCCATGACGAGGACCGGCAGCTTGCCGAAGATCGAACAGCCGGTGGTGTAGATGAAACGCCGCCGCGGATTGCGAGCCGGCAGATTCGCCAGCGCCGCGAAAAGCGCGCGATCGGTTTCCTGCGGACTACGCTTGTCGAGCATCGTATGGACGATGACATCGGCTGCGGCGAGTTCGTCGCGATAACCGGCAATGTCGCCGACATCGCCGGTGACCAGCCGTACTTCTTGCACACGCAGCGTGTTGAGGCGCGGCTGCTCGGGATGACGGACGAGGCCCGTGACGGCGTGACCGGCGGCGGCAAGGCGCAGCGCGCCATAGAAGCCGGCATAGCCGGACACGCCCGTGACGAAGACCCTCATCCGATCCCTCCCGATGACCTTAACGCGGCTGCGCGCCGGTTTTCGTTTATCGTCGGACGAAATACTAGGCTATCGTCCGGCGAAATCATAGTATCGCGCTGCGCGGCGGCTACACGCGCTGTCATTCGCGCCGGGGGCAAAGGGAGGGATAGTTTGAAGAAACAAAAAGACCTCATCGCCAAGGCGGCGATGCGGACGCTGGTCTTGCCGGCGCTTGTTTTGTCGCTGGGTGCCACCGCAGCTCGTGCCGAGCCGTTGAAGATCCGCATCGGCTGGATCGTCACGCCGGCAGAGCTGACGCCCTATATGTTCTCGAAGGACGGTATCGCGGTTCACAACGGTGTGAGCTACACGCTCGAGCCGATTCATTTCCAAGGCACATCGCTCGAAGTCAACGCGGTGCAAGCCGGCGAGATCGACATCGCACCATTCGGCTCGAGCTCGTTCGCGATCGCGGTCGAGAATGCCGGGATCAAAGATATTCGCATTCTCGCCGACGAGGTGCAGGACGGTGTGCCCGGCTGGTCTGGGCCCGAGTTTCGCGTGATGAAGGACAGTCCGATCAAGACGATCGATGACCTGCGCGGCAAGGTGCTCGCGACCAACGCTTTCGGCGGCGAGACCGACATGGCGATGAAGCACACGATGCTCGAGCACAAAATGTCGGCGCCCCGCGACTTCACCGAGATACAGGCCGAGTTCGGCAACATGTATGCGCTGGCGGCGGAGCATAAAGCCGATCTCGTCGTCGCCGTGCATCCGTTCCAGGATTTGCCGGACTTCGACGGCAACACACGCACGATCTTCACGACAGGCGACGCGCTGGGACGGTTCGAGGTATCGTTCTGGACCGCGCGCAAGGATTACATCGCCGCGCATCGGGCCGTGCTTATCGATTTGATCGAAGATTATGTGCGCGCGACCCGCTGGTTCGACGATCCGAAGAACCGCGCCGAGGCGCTGCAGATCGTCGCGAACGTGACCAAACGGCCGGTTGCGGCTTTCGACAAATGGCTGTTCCTGCCTGGCAAAGGCTATTACCGCGGGCTCGGTGCCACGCCCGATATCGATGCGGTGACGGCGAACGTGAAGTTGCAACACGATCTCGGCATGGTGAAGGCGGCGTTCGATGCCAAGGACTTTGCCGATCTCAGCCTGCTCAAAGCCGCGACAACGCGAATCCAATAGAGGCGGGGACGTTTGTGCGTAAGCTGAAATTCGGTATCTTCGACCATCTCGATCGCGGCGGCCGCTCGATCACAGAGCTTTACGACGAACGCCTACGCGTCATCGAGCTTTACGATCGGCTTGGGTTTCACGTCTATCACCTGGCCGAGCATCATTCGACGCCGCTCGGCATGGCGCCATCGCCCAGCGTGTTCCTGTCGTCGATCGCCCAGCGCACGAAGCGACTGCGTTTCGGTCCGCTGGTCTATCTGCTGCCGCTCTACCACCCGCTGCGTCTCGCGGAAGAGATTGCGATGCTCGATCATCTGAGCCAAGGGCGGTTCGAAATCGGCATCGGCCGCGGCCGCTCGCCGATTGAGCTCACGCTCTACGGCCAGGACGTCGATAGCGCGCAAAGCGTTTATGAAGAGACGCTGGCGGTTCTTCAGCTCGCCTTCAAAGAGGAGCGCCTCACCTTCAAGGGCAAGCATTTCGATTTCCGCGACGTGCCGGTCGAGCTGCGTCCGCTGCAACAGCCCCACCCGCCGTTCTGGTACGGCATTGGCACGCCCGACAGTGCCACCGACTACGGGCGGCGGGGCTTCAATGCCGTCACTCTGGCGAAAGCGGGGCCGGCGGCGGAGCTGGCGCGCAGCTTTTACGAAGCCACATCGCGCGGCGGCTGGCAGGATCGCTGCATGGGCATGTGCCGCTTCATCGTTGTCGGCGAGACCGATCGCGAAGCCGAGGCGCTGGCGGCGCGCGCTTATCCGGTCTGGCATCAAAGCTTCTTCGAGCTCTTCTATCGCTATGGCCAGAAGCCGGTGCAGACCACCTGGGCGCCGAGCTTTGCCGAAATGCAGGCGAGCGGCCTCGCCTTCGCCGGCGCGCCGGCGACGGTCGCCAAAGCCCTGCGGGCGCAGCTAGAATTGGTCGATGCGAATTATCTGGTCGGGCAATTCGTGTTCGGCGACATGTCGTTGGCCGAAAGTCTCAAATCGGTCGCACTGTTCGGCGAACGTGTGATGCCCGAGCTTGTGAAAGCGGAGTAAACAAGAATGGTAGCGTTCGACAAGGCCCGCTACGGCATCGATTCCTATTTGGACTGGTTGAAGAAAGAAGGATTGCGCGTCGTCGAAGGCCTGGCGATCGATTGCAACACGGTCGAGACGGCGGACTGGCCGCGGCTCGGCGCGCGTGCGGCGGCGCTGCATCTCGATGGCCGCGGCGATTTCTGCAACATGATCCTGTACGAGCTGGCGCCGGGGAAATCGACGACGCTGCAGCGCCACCTCTTCGAGGCGGTGATCTACGTCGTTGCCGGTAACGGCAGCACGCAGGTGACCCTGCCCAACGGCGAGCGCCGCAGCTTCGAGTGGGGCGAGCGCAGCCTTTTCGCGATCCCGCTCAATGCCGAATATCGCCACTTCAACGGCAGCGGCTCGAAGCGCGCGCTGCTCGTCAGCACGACCAACCTGCCGATGATGCTGAATCTCTTCCACAGCGAGCGCTTCGTTTTCGGCAATGGCTTCGATTTCGACGATCGCATCGGCAAGAAGGAATATTTCGAAGGCGAGGGCGTGCTGACCTTGCTGCGCCAGGGTAACGACACCTGGGAGACGAATTTCGTGCCCGATATCGGCACGATCGAGTTGCCTGATTTCTCCGATCGTGGCGCCGGCGGCGGCTGTTTGCTCTTCCTCCTTTCCGACAGCTCGATGCACGCGCATGTCTCGGAGATGCCGGCCGGCACCTATAAGAAGGCGCATCGCCATGGCGCCGGCTATCACGTGATGTGCGTCGGCGGCGCGGGCTACTCATTGATGTGGCATGAAGGCCAGCAGGATTTCATCCGCATCGAGTGGACGCATGGCGTGGTTTTCCCGCCGTCTGACCAGCAATTCCACCAGCACTTCACCACGAGCAAAGTCCCGGCTCGCTATCTCGCGACCGGCTTCGGCAGTCTGCGCTATCCCTTCACCGCGGCGCGGCGGGCTGAAATCCTCGGCGAGAAAGTCGCGTTCGCGACCAGCACCAAAGACGGCGGCGATCAGATCGAATACGCGGACCAGGATCCGCGCATCCATCCGATCTTCCTTGCCGAGATGGAAAAGCACGGGATCAAGGCGAAGATGGATCGCTTCTTCCCGGCGCCGGCCGAAGCGTCGCGCTGATCATTTCGTCTGGTCGACGTCGAGCCGCTTCATTTCGTCCTGGATGTACTCGACGGTCTGCGGCGAGACGGTGTGCAGCTTGCCGACCAGCGCCTCGATATCGGTTTTGCTCGCCACCAGCGAATCCGGATCGATCTTGGCGAAGTCGGCCTGATAGCCGGGATCCTTGAGCGTGTCGTTGAACGCCTTGATGTAAGCGTCGACGATCGGCTTCGGTGTCTTCGGCGGCAGCGCCAGCCACATGCCGACCTGGCTGACATTCTCGCTGTAGTCGAACGCCTTCTGTGCCAGCGGATCGGTGATTTTGCCTTTGACGAGATCGGCGAGGATCGGTGCGCTGCCGAAAGCCGCGCGCGGCACGCGCTTGCCGTCTTTCACCGTGCCGCCTTGTATCACGACCTTGAAATTGCCGGTGTCGTCGAGGCTTTTGATGTCGCGGCTGGAGCCGAAGGTCGACATGTCGATCTCGCCGCGCTCGAGCGCCTGGCGCAGCTCGGAGGTGCTCGGATAGCCGCGCACCCATTTGATGTTCCAGCCGAGCACCGCCGCGCCCCAGAACACGCCGTAATTGCCGCTGCGCAACGTCGATCCGACGAGACCCATCAGCACCGGCTTTTGCGATTTGTCGGTGAGGCGCGCGACGGCATCCTTCGCGACAAAAAGTCCCTGGCTATAGGCGGAGAGGCCGCCGACATAGTTGAGGCTCATCGTGTCGTATTTCGCCTGGGTGCGGAAGAGCGCATCGGGATCGGTCTGCGATTCTGCCCCGATCGTGACGTAGAGCCCGTTCGGCTCGGCCTTCACCGCCCAGCTATTGAGTGCTACCACGCCGCCAGCGCCCAACTGGTTGAGGACGACGAGGGAAGGCTTGCCAGGCAAATGCTGGACGAGATATTGCCCAAGGGTGCGGCCATAGAGATCGACCGAGCCGCCGGCGCCGAAGCCAATGGTCATGGTGATGGTTTTGCCGGCAAGGGAGGGGGCTTCGTCCGCTATCGCAGGGCTCGACGCGAGCCAGGCCAGGCTCAACGCCCCGAACGCGGCCAACAGTCCACGACGCTTCATCACCATTATCCTCCCCGACCGTCTGACGTTATTGTCCGACAAGTTTAGGGCCTCTGGGGGCGTTCTTGAACCGCCATCTGGCGTTGCGATATGATCCCCGGCGACATCCGGAGCATGGTATGGCGAAGAAGTGGATCGACGCGCACGGTCATTACGCTGCTCCCGGGCCGGCGCTTTCGCGCGGCGGTCCCGGCACCGAAGCCGGCGGCGCCTGGGTTTTCGCTGTCGACACCAGCCTCGCTTACATGGAGCGCACGGGCGTCACGGCGCAGCTCATCTCGAATTGCAGCCCGGTCACCAAGAGCGACGCGATCGTCGCTTCCAACACATACGGCGCCTCGCTGATCAGAGAGTATCCGAAGCATTTCGGCCTGATGGCGATGCTGCCGCTCGCCGATCCGGCGCGCGCGGTGAGCGAGATCCGGCGCGCCCACGAAGAACTCGGGGCCGACGGCTTCGCCGCGCTCAGCAATTTCGACGGCGTCTATCTTGGCGATCCGCGCTTCGAGCCGGTCTGGGCCGCGCTCGGCGCGCTGGGCGCAACGCTCTTCATCCATCCGACGACACGCGGCTATGGCGATCTCGCCCTCGGCCGCACCGGGGCGCTGATCGAAGCGCCTTTCGATACGGCGCGGACCGTGGTCGACATGCTCTTTGCCGGCGTCTTCCGCCGCCATTCACGTTTCAACGTGCTGCTCGCCCATGGCGGCGGCGCGCTGCCGTCATTGGTGGGGCGGGTGGTGAATTTCGGCGCGGGCGAACGCGGCTGGGTCGTCAATCCGCACGGCATCACCGCGGAAGAGATGCGCGGCGCTTTCGCGCGCTTCTATTACGATACGGCGCTGGCTGGGACGGCGCATTCGATCGATCCGATCCTCGACGTGACGACGCCGGATCACGTGGTCTATGGCGCCGATTTCGGCGCGCCCTGCACCGATCCCGAATTGTGCGATTTCAACCTCAACGCGACGCGCGACTACGAGCGGCTGACGCCGGCGCAGCGCGAGGCGCTGGGCACCAACGTATTGGCCCTGTTCCCGAAATTTGCCGAGCGCATCGGCGCGGCGGCACTGGTCGCGGCGGCGGCTGAATAGATCGAAGGAGAAAAGAGATGGACGGCGATAAGCGCAGCGGGCTCAGCCCGGAGACCGGGCCCCAGGGCAAGACGCCGGTGAAAGTACAGAAGATCGGCCACTTCGTTTACGAGGTCGCCGATATCGAGCGCTCGGTCAAATTCTGGACTGAGGTGATGGGATTCGAAGTGACCGAGAGCAACGAGCTCGGCATCGTCTTTCTGCATTACGGCGCCGACCACCACGGCATCGGCCTGATCGCGACCGACGCCAAGCGGAAGGGGGAGCTGCCGGCCTCGAAGCTCCAGCACCTCGCGCTCGAGGTGGAGAATGTCGATGCGCTGCTCGCGGCGCGTGATTACCTCAAGCGCAACAACGTGAAGATCGTGTTTGAGGGGAGGAAGGGCGCCGGCTCCAACTACGGCCTCAATTTCCTCGATCCCGACGGCAACCAGTTCGAGCTCTATTGCGACATGGACCAGCTCGGCGCCTCGGGCGTTCGTCCAAGCTCGCAATGGCAGCGCGCCAAGACGCTGGAAGAGGCGATCGCCAAAAAACTGCCGAAAAGCTGGTGATGAGGCGCGAGCTTCGCTGACCAACGGCAAAGCTCAAGCTAAGCTATTGTTTTTGTGAGACTTCCGTGACGAAATTGGGTGACAATGAGGCGCTTTGCGGCTAGATTGTGACTCGGGTTTCGTCAGCGATATGGGCGGCACGATCAATGCTTCTACTGGCTCTCTCGCTTTATCTCCTGCTCGGCGTGCTCGTCTCCAGCACGCATTCGAACTTCGTGTCCTATGCGTTCGCGCTGACCAGTTGGCCGGTAATGATCATTGGCCTCGGCTTGCGCAGCCGCGTTGCGCTGGCGACGCGCCCCGCCGCGTAACGCGACATTCTTTAAAAAAAGATCGCTACACGCGCTGCCGTGATTGGCCGGTCAATGATGGCCGGCGAATTTTAGGCGTGCGAGCGCGAGCCGCGCGCGGCCCTGGCGATTGCTGAGCGTTCGGCGGAGTGTCGCCGCTTCGCCGAGCCGCAGCGCCTCGAGCTGATAGAGACGCGCTTTGGTCTGGGCAATCGCGCCGCGCAAGCGCAGATCGGTCGCGTCGTCGGCGCCGCTGTCGAGGAGACAACGATAGCGCGCGAGTTCGTGGCGGAGGCGTAATTCTTCGTCTTCCACAATAAACATAACCAACTCCGAAATGGCCAAGCTCGCCTGCTGAAACAACGCGCGGCATGTGCCGGAGTTTCCCGGCGGCCAAACTTAAACTTGCGTTATTTGCAGAATTATGAGGATCGTGACTTCTTTGCCGAGTCGCGACGTGCGCGATGCATTTTCGCTTTGCTAGGATGGGCGACGATGAATGGCGATTTACCCGAGCTGCCGCCCGAGGCGTTCCTCAAAGAGGACGCATCGCCCGATCCGCAATTCTATCAGCAGCCGCGATTCGTCACTCATATCGACGAGGGTGCGATCGCCGCGGTGACCGGGCTTTACCGCCAGGTCTTTCCGGCGGGCGGCACGGTGCTCGACCTGATGGGGAGTTGGGTGTCGCATCTGCCGCCGGAGGTCACGTATGCCGAGGTGATCGGCCACGGCATGAACGAGGAAGAGCTCAAAGCCAACCCGCGCTACACGCGCTGGCTCCGGCAGGACCTCAACGCCGATCCCGTCCTGCCACTCGCCGACGCCGCGGTCGATGCGGCCGCGATCTGCGTCTCGGTGCAGTACCTTCAGAAGCCAGTCGCGGTCTTCCGTGAGGTGAGGAGGGTGCTGAAGCCGGGTGGGGTCTTTGCTATCACTTTTTCCAACCGGTGCTTTCCGACCAAGGCGATCGCGATCTGGCTGAACCTGCCGCTGGGGCAGCATCTGCGGCTGGTCAGTCTCTATCTCGACCGGGCTGATTTTGCCTCGATCGAGCCGCTCACCCTGATCCCGCCGGGCCTGCCGGAAGACCCGCTCTGGGCGGTGATCGGCCGCACTTGAGCCTTCCGCCGCCGTTTCCTCCCCGCTTACAGCAGGCTGCGATGACCGAAATCCGGAACCGACGTCGCCGCGCCGCATTAAAGGCGCCGAGCGCATCGGCGCCCTTCCTGCGCTGGCGCCCATTTGGATCGGATCGAAGAGTTTGGGAATTTCGCGCCACGCTTTTCCGGCTTTCGCCGCGTTGGGGTTTTTGCTCGCCGCCTGTGCGGAGCGGGCGCCGCCGCCACCCGTTGTCGCACCGCCCTCGAGCTTCTCGCAGGTCGGCGTTGCCTCCTATTACGCCGCAAAATTCGAAAACCGTAAGACAGCGGATGGCGAGCGCTTCAAATCCGACGGCATGACCGCCGCGCACCGCACCCTGCCGCTCGGGACGATGGTGCGCGTGACCAATCTCAACAACCGTCGCACGGTGGTCGTCCGCATCAACGATCGTGGCCCGTTCTCGCGGCGGCGCATCATCGACTTGTCGCCGGCGGCGGCGCGTATGCTCGGCATCCGCGATCAGGGCCTGATGCGCGTGCGTCTCGACGTCGTAAGCGAGCAGACCGCCGCGCAATAGCGCGTTGTATTCGTCACGCTCCCATGCTTGACGCGGTCGCCGAGACAGGGCCAACTCGGCTAAGAACTCTCGGGGGAAACGATGAAACGCCTGGTACAGACCCTATGCGCCGTTGCGCTTGCCCTGGCGCTCGGCTTGCCCGCGCCGGCGCGCGCGTTGGAGAAAGCGACGATCGGCTATAATTCGGTCGCGGATTTCATTCTCATTTATATCGCGAAGGATCAGGGCTTCTTCGAGAAGCACGGGCTCGATGCCGACATCAAGCTGACGCAAGCATCGCTCGCCGCGACGCCGAGCATTCTGGTCTCCGGCTCGATCGATATCGGCGGGGTGACGCCGCCGGCGCTGCTGCTCGCGGATGAGAACGGGCTTGATATCAGGATCGTCGCCGGTGCCGATCAAACCGGGGCTGGGTTTCATCTCTCAGCCATCGTGGTGCGCGCCGATAGCGGCATCAAGACCGCGGCTGATCTCAAGGGCAAGAACATCGCCGTCCCGGGTCTCAATGATCTGCTCCACATTCTCGTGGTGCAATGGATGGCCGACCACGGCGTCGCCAAAGGCGATGTCCATTATGTCGAAGTATCGATGGTGCAGCTTGGCGACACACTGAAATCCGGTCGCGTCGATGCGGTGGTGCCGGTCGAGCCCTTCACCTCGCGGATCGCCGATAACGGCGGTCGCGTGCTCGCGAACTATACCGACGATCTGCCGGCTGGCCTGCCGCCGGTGGTCTGGGCATCGACCGGCAAGTACGCGGCGTCGCATCCGGCTGTGATCAAAGCCTTCCGCGCCGCGCTCGCCGATGCCGCCGAGTATTACAAGGCGCATCCCGAGATCGGGCCCGAGACGCTGGGCCATTACATCAAGCTGCCGCCCGAGGCGCTGAAGAACGTCCCGATCCCGCCGGTCACGGCAACGGTCGATGCGTCGCAGATACGCTATTGGGTCGATATCATGCGCCAGCAGAAGATGCTGACCAAGGCGATCGATCCGGCCAGTGTGATGGTGCCGTAGTCCGCGGCGCGTAATTGAGGAGACGCTAATGTATACGCTCTCGGTCTCGGTCGATGTGAATCCGCCCGGCGTCGCGCCGCGTCTAACCCAGGAACAAGTCTGGCGCGGCCTCGTAATGAAGGCCGAGAATGCGGTGCTGTTCGTGCCGCGTATGTCATCCTGCGCGGTGCTCGAGCGCTGGAGCGACGGGCTGCTGCGCGAGGTCGTGAACGACGGCAATCGTTTCCAAGAGAAGATCAGCTTCGCGCCGCCGGTCGAGGTGCTGTTCGAGCGCGTCGGCACCGAGGACAACGCCGGCTGGATCACCAACGTGATCAGCGAAAGCGATCACGGGCTGTTGCTGACATTCACCTTCGCGGTCAACCTGCCCGGCGCCAAGCCCGGGACCGAGGAGGAGCGCGTGAAGGGCGCTGCGATGAAAGAGTCCTATATCGGCGCGGTCAAAGCGACGCTCGCCCGGGTGCGCCAGCTGGTCGGCGAGGGGAAGCTGTAGCTACTTCTTCGTCGGGTTGTCCGACACGCGGATGATCACCTTGCCGAATGTGTCGGCCTTCAGCATCGCCATGAAGGCGGCCGGCGCGTTGGCGAGACCATCGACGAATTCCTCGCGATAACGGAGCTTGCCGTCGCGCAGCCATTGGCCGGCTTCGCGCTGAAACTCGCCCATCTTCGCGAAATGGTCGCCGATGACGAAGCCTTGGATGCGGAGGCGCTTGCCCAATGTCGCGAGCAACAGGCCCGGCATCTTATCGGCGACAATGCTGCGTTCGGTTGCGTTGTATTCCGACACCGTGCCGCAGACCGGCACGCGGGCGTAGCGGTTGAGCAGCGGGAAGACGGCATCGAATACCGCGCCGCCGACATTCTCGAAATAAACATCGATGCCGTTGGGGCAGGCGGCCTTGAGTGCTTCGGCGAAATCCGCCCGCTTGTAATCGACGGCATGGTGGAAGCCGAGCTCGCTGGTGACGAAATCGCATTTCCTTGCGCCGCCGGCGATGCCGACGACGCGGCAGCCTTTGAGCTTGGCGATCTGCCCGGCGACCGAGCCGACCGCGCCCGAAGCACCGGAGACGACGACCGTCTCGCCATGCTTCGGCTGGCCGATATCGACGAGACCGACATACGCCGTAAAGCCGGTGATGCCGAGGATATGCAGCGGCGCGGTGATCGAGCCGCGCGACGGCTCAAGCTTCGGCAGATCGGCGGGACGGGTGTTGGCCGCGCTCGTCGGCGCCTTGCCGTCCGAGATCATGTAATCGGCCCAGATGCCTTGCATGACGAGAAGGTCGCCGGGCGCGAAGCCGGTGTTGTTCGACTTGACCACCACACAAACTGTGCGCGCGCCGAGCGGCTTGCCGATTTCGAAGGCCGGCCAATACGAGCCCTCGTTCATGCGCAGGCGAATGACCGGATCGAGGCCGAGATAGACGGTGCGCAGCAGCATCTCGCCCGGGCCCGGATCGGGGATCGGTGTCTCGACGAGCTGGAAATTCGCCGCTGTCGGCGCGCCCTGCGGCCGCGATGCGAAAAGCACCTGCTTATTGGTGTTGCCCGCCATGATCACCCCAATTCAAGGGAGCGTTCTATACGCTCTCGTAAAAGGCCGGCGCAAATCCTGCTTTATCGCGCGCCACACGGTTGAAGGGCGGCTTCAGCCCGCCGCGAAAGTAGCACCGCACGAGCTCGCGATAGGTCGCGACGGGCTCGACGCCGCGCCGCGCGCATTCGAAGTGGAACCAGCGCTGGCCGGCGGCGACATGCTCGACTTCTTCGCGATAGATGGTCTCGAGCACCGCGACACTGTCCACATCGCCCTGGCGCTTCAGCTTCTCGATCATGTCGGGTGTGACATCGAGGCCGCGCGCTTCGAGGACGAGCGGCACGATCGCGAGCCGCGCAAGCAGATCATGCGCCGTCACTTGCGCCGTTTGCCACAGCCCGTCATGCGCCGGGAGGTCGCCATAGGCGGAAGCAAGCGCTTCGAGCCGGGCCGAAACGAGCGCGTGGTGTGTCGCCTCTTGATCGGCAACCGCGATCCAATCGTCGAAGAATGCGCGCGGCAGATCGGACGCGGCGAACCGCGCGATCAGATCCCAGGCGAGATCGATGGCGTTGAGCTCGATATGCGCGACCGCATGCAGCAGCGCAATGCGATGGGCGAGGGAGCCGGCATTGCGCCGCCGCGGCATATCACGCGGGTATTTGAGCTCGGGCTTCTCCGGCCGCGCGGGACGATCGGGCGGCAGGGCGGTGCCAATCTCGGTGATCGCGCCGTCACGCCAGGCCGCGGCCGTGCGATGCGACAACGCCACTTTCTCCGCCGGTGCCGAGGTATTCAGCACCGCGCAGGCGGCTTCAGTCAGCGTCGCGGGCAATCCCATTTTCTAAGCGTTTGATCTATAATAATTAATTGGCTTCGTTCGGCAAATTTCAGTTTTGCGGCCGGTCCCCCTGGATACTGTCCGCTGCTTCGGGTTGAACGCTTTTATGCGGAATTATCCCTTTCACAAAGGGGTGTGCTATATGTAGAATGCGTACGGCGTGACAGGCTGGGGCATTGTGGCATAGGCTCTCCATGGCGGTTTTCGCCAGACAAACACACATGGAGAAACCTATGTCTGATACAGACACCACATACAGACTAATCGTTCTCGGCAATCCTGACATGATCGGGCTTACCGCTGCGACGCCAGACCTCGCTAAACTGGTACCGGGCGACATTCCGTGCCACGACCGTAAGGAGCGGCTTGGGATGGAGCGAACCGAATGGATCGAGAATTACGGGCGGATGAAGGTCAACCGCTCCGTCGTGATTGAGGCCGAGAATCAGCCGGGAGAATGGGCCATCGGGGCCTAGGCTAAGGACGGGAGGGAGATCGGCCGACGATCCCCTCCCAAACTTAAGCCGCTCGATATTGTGGGCGGCTAACTTGTCGGAACCTCACCTCATCGGGCATCAGCAGTCCCTTTGACGCGATC
>DASZLU010000018.1:0-1676 GCA_035552195.1 Allostellaceae bacterium
TCAGGAAGTTCTCATGTACGAATTCAAATATCATCGTCCGGCGACTGTGCGGCAGGCCGCCAATCTCCTGGTCAAGAATGAAGACGCCAAGCTGATCGCCGGCGGTCACACTTTGGTGCCTGTCATGAAGCAGCGGCTCGCCAGCCCGCCGCATCTGGTCGACCTCTCCCATATCGAAGGTCTCGACGGCATCGAAATGAAGGGCCGCTCGCTGGTGATCGGCGCCACCGCCAAACACGCCGACGTCGCGAGCTCGCCAATTGTTGGCGAGGCGATCCCGGCATTGGCCGAATTGGCCGGCATGATCGGCGACCCCGCAGTGCGCCACAAGGGCACCATCGGCGGCTCGCTCGCCAACAACGACCCGACCGCGGATTATCCCGCCGCATGTCTGGCGCTCGGCGCCACCATCGTCACCAACAAGCGCCGGCTGAAGCCGGAAGAATTCTTTCAAGGGCTATTCACCACCGCGCTCGAGAGCGACGAGATCATCACCAGGGTGATGTTCCCGCTGCCGAAGAAGGCGGCCTACGTCAAATTCCGCAACCAGGCCTCGCGCTATGCGCTGGTCGGCGTGTTCGTCGCCCGGCGGCCGGGGGATGTGCGCGTCGCGGTCACCGGCGCCGGCGCCGACGGCGTGTTCCGCGTCACCGCGTTCGAGGAGGCGCTGAAGAAGCGCTTCTCGCACAAGGTGCTCGACGGGTTGACGGTGCCTGCCGACGGATTGAACAGCGATTTGCACGGCAGCGCCGAATATCGCGCCCATCTGATCTCCGTGCTGGCGCGCCGCGCCGTCGAAGCCGCAACCGCCAAAGCGTGACGGTGCGGAAAACCGGCTCATCTGGCGAACCTCTATCTGGATTGGCTTTGTCATGAGTGCATCGGCGTTACCCAGTTCCGTCGATGCGATGCTCGAACTCCTGACCTCGCGCGGCTATCTCGCGGAGCGGTCGCTGGCCACCGTCACCTATCTGGCGCTGCGGATGGGCCGGCCGCTGTTCCTCGAAGGCGAGGCCGGCGTCGGCAAGACCGAGATCGCCAAGGTGCTGTCGGCAGCCCTTGGGCGCAAACTGATCCGCCTGCAATGCTATGAAGGCCTCGACGTCGCGTCGGCGGTCTACGAGTGGAACAGCGCTTCGCAGATGATCGCGATCCGGCTCGCGGAAGCCGCCGGTGATACCGATCGCGACCAGCTCTCCAGCGACATTTTCGCAGATCGCTTCCTGATCAAGCGGCCGCTGCTGCAGGCGCTGGAGCCTGACGTGGCGGGCGCGCCGGTGCTGCTGATCGACGAACTCGATCGCGCCGACGAGGCGTTCGAGGCGTATCTTTTGGAAATCCTCAGCGATTTCCAGGTCACGATCCCCGAATTCGGCACCGTGAAGGCGCCGCAGCCGCCGATCGTCATCGTCACCTCGAACCGCACCCGCGAAATCCACGACGCGCTGAAACGCCGCTGCCTCTACCACTGGGTCGATTACCCTTCCGCCGAGCGTGAACTCGCGATCGTCAAGTCGCGGGTGCCCGGCATTTCGGCAAAACTGTCGCAGCAGGTGGTCAGCTTCGTGCAGGCGCTGCGCGAGCAGGATTTCTACAAATCGCCGGGCGTTGCCGAAACCATCGACTGGGCCACCGCGCTGACCGAACTCGACGCCCGCTCGCTGACGCCGCAGATG
>DASZLU010000019.1:0-15671 GCA_035552195.1 Allostellaceae bacterium
CCAGATCACCCAGCTTTACGACCGCCACATGGCGGCGACCGGGCTGACGACCAGCCAATATTCGATCCTCGCCAAGCTTTCGCGGCTCGGGCCGCTGTCGATCAACGCCCTGGCGGCGCAGATGCTCATGGACCGCACCACCACCGGCCGGGCGATCCAGCCACTGGAGCGTGACGGACTGATCGCGGTCGAGGCGGGAAGCGATGCCCGGACCAAGCTGGTGCGGCTGACCTCGGCCGGCGTCAAGCGTTTCAAAGCCGCGGTGGCGCATTGGCGCGCGGCGCAGGACGCGTTCGAGCACGCCTATGGCACCGGCGAGGCGGCTTCGTTACGCGCGGCGCTGGCGCGGGTGAGTGCCCCCGGCTAGCCCCGGTTGCAGCCGGTTTTTCTGTTACACTACTGTTTCACTTGTATTTTTTTGCTACCGAATTAATCGATTCCCAAGCCCTTGCTGCGCATGATCCAGGGACGCTCAGCCAGCGGAGAGCAACCATGGGTCACTATCGCAGCTATTTCCTGAATGCCTCCTCGCGCATCATCAGCACTGCCAGCTTTTCCGCCGCCGATGCATCGACGGCTCTCGGCGAAGCGCGCCGGCTCCTGATCGATCACGAATACCGTGTCGCCGCCGAGTTGTGGCGCGGCGACCAGTATGTCGGCTGCGTGCTGCGCAGCGACCCCGCGACCAATGAGGCGGTCTCAGCCGAGCGACTGGCGCGCTGTCCGCTCCTGAAAGCATCCTGATCGGTACGCTCGCGAGTTCTGGGTATGGTTCCGTTGATGAATAGCAGTGCGTGGTTGCGGCCGCGTCTTTGGCTGCGGTGGCTTCGTCGGTTGCAGCCCCGCGTGCTCGGCTTGCGCGGGCGCGTCGTATTGCTGGTGCTGATCGCGTTGCTGCCGACGCTGGTTCTCTTCATCGTGCACACGCGGCAAGAGCGCGGCCGGCTGCTCGAGGAAGCGGAAAACCGCGCGCTGCTGATCGCGCGCTCCTGGAACCAGCACAATGACGAATATCTCGACGAGGCCAATGTGCTGTTGCGCCTGGTCGCCGGTATCAACCCGAGCGGCGCCGATTGCGAGCTGAAGCTGGATCTCGTCACCAACCAGACGCATTGGCGCGCAGAAGTCGCCATCGTCGATAATAAAGGCAAGGTTCTGTGCTCCTCGCGCAACGAGAGCACCATTGCCGCGCATCTCGATCCGAATTATCTGACCGATCTCTTCGACAGCCGCCTGCTTGAGATCAGCGACTTCAAGATCGACGAGCATGACCAGTCGGTCGCGTTCGCGGGGTTGCGCCTACCGAAAAGCGACGACGGCGCGGCGCGTGCCGCGGTAACGGTTATCGATCTCGACGAGATTCAGCGCCGCACCGAGCCGGTCGCGCAGGGCATGCAATACGGCGTGATGGTGCTCGGCCGCGACGGCGTCATTCTCGCCGAGCATCCCGACGACCATGCGCGGCTCGGTACGCGGTTGCCCAGCGATCATCCGCTAATGCCGAACGTCAACATGCAGATCGAAGGCGTCACCACCGGCCGCGAAGCCGACGGCAGCGATCGCATCTTCGCGTTCTCGCAATTGCCGCAGACCGGCGCCAAGGTCATTGTTGAGCTGGCCCGCGCCGACGCGCTCGGCGCCGCCGATCAGTCGATCAACGGCATGCTCATCGCGCTGGCGATCGTCGCCGTGCTGGCGGCGGGCGGCGCCTGGCTGACGGCGGAGCTGTCGGTGCTGCGTTGGGTGGCGGTGCTGCGCAACGCGGCGTTTGCCTTCGCACGCCGCGATCTCGATCATCGCGCCATCGTGCCGAAACGCGCCGGCGAATTCGCGACGCTCGCCAAAGCCTTCAACGGCATGGCCGAGCTCGTCGCCATGCGCCAGCAAGAGCTCGAGGACCGCGTCGTCGAACGCACGGCGGCACTGACCGCCGCGCAACACGAGCTGATGAAGCAGGAGCGCTTCTCGGCCATCGGCGAATTGGCGGAGAGCGTCGCGCATGAGCTGCGCAATCCGCTCGGCGCGGCCAAGAACACCGTCCACACGATCCAGGAAATCGCGGCCGCCAAGCAGATCGATGTCGCGCGGCCGATAAGCCGGCTCGAGCGCAGCCTGTCGCGCTGCGAGCGCATCATCGCCAATCTGCTCGATTATGTTTACGTCGGCGAGCCGAAGCGCCGCACCGTCAATTTCGAGCTCTGGCTCGGCGAATGTCTCGACGTGCACGCCCTGCCGGCAGGTATCGCGTTGGCGCGCGATTTTGCCGCGCCCGAAGCGGTGATCGCGATCGATGCCGGCCGCTTGCAGCTCGTCATCGCCAACGTCATCGACAACGCGATGCAGGCGATCATGGAGTTCCCGGACGGTCAGCCGACCGGCACGATCACGGTCGCGACGGCCATCGCCGACGGACGGTTGAGCCTATCGATCCGCGATACCGGTCTCGGCATCCCCGCCGAAAACCTGCCGCGGATTTTCGAATCGCTGTTCAGCACGCGCAGCTTCGGCATGGGCCTCGGCCTGCCGACGGCGCGCAAGATCGTCGAGCAGCATGACGGAACGATCGCGGTGACGAGCAAGCTGGGCGAAGGGACCTGCGTCACGATCGCGTTGCCGCTTGCAGCCGGCAAAAACGCAAACGGCGCGGAAATCCGCGCCGTCGCCTAAAGGCTACCAGCTGAACGACTATTCGTCGTCGGCTTCGTCGTCCTCGGCATCGTTGCCGACGCCGCGCTGCTCAAGATAGGCCTCGATCTTGGCGAGCGCATTGTCGAGCACGGCGCGCTCGGGGGCGCTGAGTTCGGCGACGATCTCGGACTCGACTTCCTGTACCAGCGGCACGATCTCGCGATAAATCTCCTGCCCCGCCATGGTGAGGTTGAGGATCGCGCGGCGCCGGTCTTGCGGATCCGCCTCGCGGGTGATCAACCCGGCTTTGAGCAGCTTGGCGACGGCGCGGCTGACCCGGACCTTGTCCATCGTGGTCTGCGCGATCACGGCATTGGCGCTCATCGCGCCCTGCTGACCCAGCACCGCCATGGTGCGCCATTCCGGTGCCGAGAGCTTGAAGCGCTCGCCATAAAATCGGGCGACCCGGCGGGTCAGCCGGTTGCTCAGAACCGTTAGCCGGAAAGGCAGATATTTGCCGAGTTCGAAATTCTGTCGCGGGAAATGCGCGGCTATCGCCGCCGCTGCATCTTTACTCATATTTTCACCCCGCCTCTCCCATAAGCAAGTTAGCAACAATCAACCAGTGTATGTCCCCAACTACCAGTGCTACGCAACCATAGGGCATTCTATCCCCGGGTGGGCGATAATTTCTTGGGGATGAGTGGCTTGACGAAATCGCCGCACCACCGAGACTGGCCGCCGATCGGCACGGGATTTAAGTCCAAGGCACGGCAGGGAAAGCAGGAAAAATGAAGCTTTATGGCTATTTTCGCTCCTCGGCGGCATTTCGGGTGCGTATTGCCCTCAATTTCAAGGGCTTAGACTACGAGCAGGCGTTCATCCATTTACGCAAGGGTGACCAGCGCTCGGCGGAGTACCTGCAGCTTAACCCTCAAGGGCTGGTGCCCGCTTTGATAGCGGAGGACGGTACCGTTCTCACGCAATCGTTATCTATCATCGAATATCTCGAGGAGACCCGGCCGGATCCTGCCCTGCTGCCCCGCGACTCCATCGGTCGCGCGCGCGTGCGTTCGCTCGCCGAAGCCATCGCGTGCGATATCCATCCGATCGACAATCTGCGCGTCCTGCAATACCTGTCGCGCCAGCTCGGGCATAAGGAGCCCGACATCGAGCATTGGTTCAATCACTGGATCGACCGCGGCTTCGAAGGCATCGAGAAGACCCTGGCGAGCGACGGCAAAGCGGGCAAGTTCTGCCACGGCGACACGCCGGGCCTTGCCGATATTTGCCTCGTGCCGCAAGTGTTTAACGCGCGTCGCTATCCGAGCTTCGATCTCGATCGCTATCCGATCATCATGCGCATCTTCGAGAATTGCATGAAGCTCGACTCCTTCGATCGCGCGGTGCCGGAAAAGCAACCCGACGCAGAGTAACCGCGAGCGAGTCCCGCGATCGGTTGATCCACGTCAATCGCTGCGGCGCACCCGAGTATATCGTCGAGGTCACCTCGTGAAGGAACATCACCATGACCTTGTTTTACCGTACCGTGATCGCCAGCGCGCTGGTTCTCTCGCTCAGCGTCCCGGCAGCATGGGCGCAAGCCCAAGCCGCGCAGCCCCAAAGCACTCAGCCCGCGCCGCAAGAGCGAGGCGGTCCGGGCGGCTATGGGCCTGGCATGATGTGGGGCGACGGTTACGGACCCGACATAATCCGGGGCGGCGGCTATGGACCCGGCATGATGCAAGCCTTGCGCGGCGGCCGCTTCGGCGATCAGCAAGCAGCCGATAGTTTCGTTCAGCGCCGGCTCGCTTTCGAGAAGGCCGGACTCAAGATCACGCTACAGCAGACGCCGCTTTGGGATAAATATGCCGAGTCCGTGCGCGCGAATGCGAAGACTGTGGCGGCGCAGCGCGAGATCATCGCGACCCGCGACGGAAGCCAAGACAGCTTGCCGGATCGCTTACAGGTCCGTCAGGAGCTGATGGCCGTTCAGTTGGATTCGATGCGTAAGATGATCACCGCGTTGCGGCCGCTCTATGCCTCGCTCGATACGGAGCAGAAGGCGCAGGTGGACAGTTTTATCGGGTTCGGCGTGGGTACCGGCCCAGGCATGTTCTGAAAGCGCAAAAGAAAAAGGGCCGCAGCGGATGCTGCGGCCCTGATCGACTTAGCTTCGTTGAGAAGCGGTTGAACTTCGCTTTAGAAGTCCATGCCGCCCATGCCGCCGCCATGATCGTGAGCGGCCATCGGCGCCTTCGGAGCCGGCTTCTCGGCGATCATCGCCTCGGTGGTGATGAGCAGACCGGCGACCGATGCCGCGTCTTGTAGGGCAAGACGCACGACCTTGGTCGGGTCGACGATGCCGGCCTTCACCATGTCGACATACTCGCCGCTCTGGGCGTCGTAGCCGTAATTGGCGTTGTCCTTGTCGATCAGCTTGCCGATGACGATCGAGCCATCCATGCCGGCATTCTCGGCGATGATGCGCGCCGGGATCGAGAGCGCACGACGCACGATGTCGATGCCGGTTTTCTGGTCGTCGTTGGCCGAACGCAGCTTGGCCAGCGCCTTGATGGAGTAGAGCAGGGCCGTGCCGCCACCGGCGACAATGCCTTCCTCGACCGCCGCGCGCGTGGCGTGCATCGCGTCATCAACGCGATCCTTGCGCTCTTTCACCTCGACCTCGGTCGCACCGCCGACGCGGAGAACCGCGACGCCGCCCGCGAGCTTCGCAAGACGCTCTTGCAGCTTTTCCTTGTCGTAGTCCGAGGTGGTCTCCTCGATCTGCTGGCGAATCTGGCTGACGCGGGCCTGGATGTCGGCCTTCTTGCCCGAGCCGTCGATGATCGTGGTGTTCTCTTTCTCGATGCGGACGCGCTTGGCCTTGCCGAGCATGTCGAGCGTGACATTCTCGAGCTTGATGCCAAGGTCTTCCGAGATCAGCTGGCCATTGGTGAGGATCGCGATGTCCTCGAGCATCGCCTTGCGGCGATCGCCGAAGCCCGGCGCCTTCACCGCCGCGACCTTGAGGCCGCCGCGCAGACGATTGACGACGAGCGTGGCAAGAGCCTCGCCCTCGACGTCTTCGGCGACGATCAGGAGGGGCTTGCCCGACTGCACCACCGCCTCGAGCACCGGCAGCATGGCCTGGAGGCCGCTGAGCTTCTTCTCGAACAGGAGGATATAGGGATCGTCGAGCTCGGCGATCATCTTGTCGGCGTTGGTGACGAAGTAGGGGGAGATGTAGCCGCGGTCGAACTGCATGCCTTCGACGACGTCGAGCTCGGTCTCGAGGCTCTTCGACTCTTCGACGGTGATGACGCCTTCGTTACCGACCTTCTTCATCGCCTCGGCGATCTTCTTGCCGATGTCCTTCTCGCCATTGGCCGAGATGGTGCCGACCTGCTCGATCTCGTCGTTGGTCGAGACCTTCTTCGAGCGCTTTGCGATGTCTTCGACAACCGCGTCGACGGCGATGTCGATGCCGCGCTTCAGGTCCATCGGGTTGAGGCCGGCGGCCACCGCCCGGACGCCTTCGCGCACGATCGCCTGGGCGAGGATGGTCGCCGTGGTCGTGCCGTCGCCGGCGAGGTCGTTGGTCTTCTGGGCGACTTCGCGGATCATCTGCGCGCCCATGTTCTCGAACTTATCGCTGAGCTCGATTTCCTTGGCGACGGTGACGCCGTCCTTGGTGATGCGCGGGGCGCCGAATGACTTGTCGATGACGACGTTGCGGCCTTTCGGACCGAGGGTCACCTTCACCGCATTGGCGAGAATATCGACGCCGCGCAGCAAGCGGTCGCGCGCGTCGACATTAAATTTAACTTCCTTGGCTGCCATGGATTTGCCTCTTCAGGTTTTCTTTGAAATCAGGTGAGTATCAGGCGACCTTGCGGCTCTTGGCCGGCGTTCCCTCGATGATGCCCATGATGTCGCTTTCTTTCATGATCATCAGGTCTTCGCCGTCGATCTTGACCTCGGTGCCGGACCACTTGCCGAACAGCACGCGATCACCGACCTTTACGTCGAGCGCGACGATCTGACCCTGCTCGTTGCGGGCGCCGGCGCCGACCGCGAGGACTTCGCCTTCCATCGGCTTTTCCTGGGCGGTGTCGGGGATAATGATCCCGCCAGCCGTCTTCGAATCGGACTCCACGCGCTTGACCACGACGCGGTCATGCAGGGGACGGAACTTCATGAAACTCCTCCTCATGTTTGGTTCTAGGATGATGTGCTGGGTATACGAATGGCGCGGTTACTAGCACTCGACCTTAGCGAGTGCCAGGGAAATCGTGGCGCTTTTGCCCAATTTCAAGGGCAGGAAACGCGCACCCTATCAAAATTTTCTCTTTGAAATAAAATTACCTACGCTGTGGAAAACCGGTCCTCGGCGTAGGTGCTTGCCAAGCTATCGCTCGCGGAAACGGCTCGCCTTCGCCCTTTGAACTTCGGCGGGGCAGCCTTCGCGCTCTCGCGTGTAGGCTGGTGGGCGCTGTAGGGATTGAACCTACGACCCCACCCGTGTGAAGGGTGTGCTCTCCCGCTGAGCTAAGCGCCCCCGACCGAACGGGTCGGCTGGAGGGATAAGGCCCGAGCGCTGTTCCGTCAAGGCGCGGCGCACGCTGGCCGGACAATCCGGCCAGGACAATCTGTTGCCGGGACAATCTGTTGACAGTGTTGTGTGGCCCATGATCGTTTGAGCCCTTGTCGTCGCAAAAGAACGGCGCGCGCCGCGCCGATGGCGGGGAGGAGATTCGATGCACGTTTTCAAAAGCCTGGTCATGACCGCGGCGGTGCTTGGCGTTACGCTGAGCGCGGCGCGCGCGGCCGAGCCGCTCGATATCAAGGTCGGCTGGGTGACCATGTATGCGAGCTCGGTGCCGCTCTCGCTCGATAAGAAAGAGCTGCTGCATCATTACGGGCAGAGCTACACGATCTCGCCGATCCGCATGGCGAGCACGGCGGCGATGATCACGGGCCTCGCCACGAGCGACGTAAATATCGGCACGCTCGCCTATTCCTCGCTTAGCTCGGCGATCCTCAACGCCAAGCTGAGTGATATCCGCGTCGTCATGGACACGAACCAGGATGGCGTCGGCAATGGCTGGACCGGCCATTTCATGGTGCTGAAGGACGGGCCGATCAAGAAGGTCGAGGATCTGAAGGGCCATGTCATCGCATCGCTGACCTATGGCTCGGCGGTCGACGTCGCGATCCGCGCGATGCTCCGGAAGCACGGTCTCGACGACAAGAAAGACGTGACCTTCGTCGAAGCCAGCTTTCCCAACATGAATTCGATGCTGTTGCAGAAGAAGGCCGATCTCATCTCCTCGACCGAGCCATGGTACGACGATCCCGAGTTGCAAAAGAACGCCACGACCCTGTTCACGCAGCAACAAGCGACCGGGGTTACACAGCTTCTCGTCTGGGCCTCGCGCGCCGGTTACATCAAGGATCATCGGGCCGCGCTGGTCGATTTCCTAGAGGATTCGCTGCGCTTCGAGCAATGGGCGCTCGACCCGAAGAACCACGCGGAATTCATTGCGATGGTGGCGAAGGCGATGAAAGTGGCGCCCGAAAGCCTCGGTTACGTCTATACCGACCATGACCTCTATAAGGATCCGCACGGCATGCCGAACATGGCGGCGCTGCAATCGAATATCGATCTGCTGCATTCGCTCGGCTTCTTCCCGAGCGGCTTTACGGTCGCCGATTACACCGATCTCAGCCTCATCAAAGAGGCGGATGCGCGGTTGTCGAAATGAGTGAGGGCGAGCAATACGACGGCCTGCGCTCTTTCCTGAAGCGCGCGGATGAATACGGCGAGATCGCGACGATCCGCGGCGCCGATTGGAATCTCGAAGTCGGCGCCCTCAGCGAGACGACGGCGGAAATGATTCCCGAGCCGCCGGCGCTGCTCTTCGACGAGATCAAAGGCTATCCAAAAGGCTTTCGCATCCTCAGCCTGCCGACCGCGTCGCGCCGGCGCATGGCGATCGCGCTCGGCCTGCCGCCCGAGACATCGCGGATCGAGTTGCTGCGTCACACGCTGAAGCGCATTCACAGCGCCGATGCCGTGCCGCCGCGCAAGGTCGAGAGCGGGCCGGTGATGCAGAACCGGATGCGCGACAACGAGGTCGATCTCTTGAAATTTCCGGCGCTCTTCGGCCATCGCAAGGATGGCGGGCGCTATATCGGCACCGGTTCTTGCGTCATCACGCAGGATCCCGAAACCGGCTTCGTCAATTCCGGTACCTATCGGCTGCAGGTGCATGAGCGCAATCTGCTCGGGCTTTGGAACAATCCCGGCGCGCAAGCGCGCATCATCGCCGAGAAATATTGGAAAGAGGGCAGGGCCTGTCCGATCGTCGCGACGGTCGGCGGCGATTTCCTCGTCTTCATGCTCTCTTATATGAAATTCCCCTACGGCGTGTCGGAGCTCGACAAGGCCGGCGGCCTGCTCGGCCATCCGCTCGATGTCGTCGCCGGACCGCTCACCGGCCTGCCGATCCCGGCGCATGCCGAGATCGCGATCGAAGGCGAGGTGCCGCCGCCAAGCGAAGAGGCGCGCGATGAAGGGCCATTCGGCGAATACACCGGCTATTATTCGGGCGGCACGCTTGGCACGGGCCGGGCCGAGCCAGTCATTCGCGTGAAGGCGATCTACTATCGCGACAATCCGATCATCCTCAACATGTCGCCCCAATGGCCGGGCGCGCCGCATCACTCGGTGCGCTTCGAAGCGGGCGGCCTCTGGGATCAGCTCGAAAGCCTCGGGGTGCCGGGGATCCAGGGCGTCTACATCCATCTCTCGGGGCTCGTCGCCGTCTCGATCAAGCAGATGTATCCCGGCCACGCGCGGCAGGTCGGCAACGCCGTGCTCGGCGCGAACTCGTCGGCGGGGAGCCGTTACGTCGTCATCGTCGACGACGATATCGATGCGACCAATCTCAACGAGGTGCTGTGGGCGATGACGACGCGCTCGCTGCCGAGCGAGGACATCCAGATCGTCGACGGCACGCGCAGCAATGCCCTCGACGCTCGCATGCCGCCCGAGAAGAAAGCCGCGCGCGACTACACGTCTTCACGCGCCGTGGTCTACGCCGTGCGCCCGTGGCATTGGCGCGAGAAATTCCCGATGGTCAACCGCATCGACCGCGACCAGCGCGACGCGATGATCGTGAAATACAAAGACGTGCTGCCGTTCCCCCGGATGTGATCCTTCGACGGTGCACTTCGCGCTCGGCTCGGGATGAGGACAAGCGTACGCGGGCATCTCCCGCTCGGGGACGCCCGCTCCCTTTCTCCTCATCCTGAGCGAAGCGAAGCGTAGTCGAAGACGCAGGGTGTTTTTGCAACGGCTACACGCCCTCGCGATACGTCCCCGGGATTGCGTCCATTCCTTCGCTGACCGCGTCGAACCAGGACGGTGTGTCCTTTGGCAACAGCACCGACACCGGCCGCAAACGATAGTCGCTGGGCAGGCGGCCGGGCGGTTCGGTGCCGCGAGCGAGCTCGCGGGCGGCTTCGATAAGGCGGCCGCGGGTGCGGACGACGACGAGATCGGAATTGCCGAGATTTTCCTGCGTGCGATCGTAGAGCGGCCCCATGCTCTCGGTCATGCAGATGTCCTGATCCTGGAAATATTTGAGGCGCATCCAGGGTTGCCTCTCGTTCTCGAAGCCGGGCGCGACGTATTCATTCGCTTTGTTGGCGCGCGGCTCGAACGTGCCCGGAGCGAGATGGACGTGGAAATTCGTGCCCTCGTTGATGCGCCGCAATTCTTCTTCGGAAAGAGCTCGCGCCGGATGCCAGGTGAAGGTGAAGACGAGCGAGTTGCCGTTGTCAATCGGCGTCCACGAATGGCCTTGCAGCGGCTGATCGCCGCCGCGCGGCGGGATCGTCGTGAAGCCGGGATAGAACCATTGTCCGACGCGCCAGTAATCCTGGCCGTCATCGGTGCGGCGGCGCGTCGCCTGGACGAGGCCGCCGGGGGTAAGCTTCACCGAAAATTCCGGCGCGCCTTTGCCAAGCCGCAAATTCGCGGCCGGGTTGGAATTGACCGGGAGCGAGATCGCATGGCCGTGCAGGAAGCCGAGATGCGATGAATCGATGTCGCCTTCGAGGCCTTGCGTCCAATGGCAATGCTGGATGCGTTTCGCCACATGCACATGGCTTTCGGGCACATTGAGCCATTCGAAATCGGGCAGGGGCGGTTGTTTGTCCTTGGGGCCGAGATAGGTCCAGACGGCGCCGTTCTTCTCGGCGCAGGGATAGGCTTTCTGTTTTACGTGCTGCTTGAACTGTGTCTGCGGCGGCTCGTTCGGCTGATCGGTGCAGGTGCCGTCGAGATCGTATTGCCAGCCGTGATACCAGCAGCGCAGCTTGCAATCGGCGTTCTTGGCGAGGAACAACGACGCGCCGCGATGCGCGCAGCGCTCGCCGAAAAGAGCGACCTTGCCCTCGGTATTGCGAAAGGCGATGAGATCCTCGCCCATCAGTTTCACGCGCACCGGCGCACCGCCTGCGGCGAGCTCGGACGAGAGGATGAACGGCGTCCAATAACGGCGCAGCAGATTGCCCATCGCCGTATCGGGTCCGGTCTCGGCGAGGAGAAGATGATCGTCGCGGTTCATTTTTACGTCTGTCGCACGCGCGGTCTCATCCCGGGAATAGTCCGATCGAGGCTAGGAACTCGATCGTGTGGCGGTCGTATTCTGCCGGTGCCTCGATCGGCACGCCATGGCCGGCGCCTTCGATCACGCGCAGCGCCGATTGCGGGATATGCTGCTTATGCTCGTGCACCGTGCCGAAGCTGAAATCCTTCGTGCCGGCGATGATCAGAGTTGGCGACGTGATGCGCGACAAGAGATCGGGCGGGTAGTGCAGGGCGAGCGCCTCGTTGACGGCGATGATGCTCTCGAGCGTGCCCTGATTGCTCAGGGCGCAGACCATGTCGGCGTAGTGGTTGAGCAGCCGGTCTTGCTGCAGGTCCGGCGCGAAATGCTCGATCACCTGACGGCGGCGCAGCGCGATGCCTTCCTCGCGGTAGCGCTTCGCCCAGCGCTCCATATTCGCCGAGGAGCCGCCGAAACCGGTGCCGGAGAGGATGACCGCCAGCGAGCGCTGCGGCTGCGTCGCCGCCATCCATTGCGCGACGCGCGAGCCGAGCGAATTGCCGTGGATGATGATGCCGCCACTGGTGATCGTGTCGACCAGTTCCCAGCAGGCTTCGGCCATGTCCTCGATCTTGAGGCCAGGCTGCGGTGCGGGCGACCGGCCATAGCCGGGTAGGTCGACGGCAAGGCAGCGATACCATGTCGAGAAATGCGCCGTCTGGAACATCCAGAGGCGATGATCGTCGGGCGTCGAATGGAGGAAGAGCGTCGGCACGCCGGTAGCGCCGAGTTGTTCGCAATAAAGCGGTCCCGGTACGTGCTTCGCCATCTTTCCTCCCCACTCGTCGGTTCTTATCAGCGACAGGAGGGAGGCTAGGTTTGCAGCGAAGCCTGAGTCAAGAAACCGACTCCTTGTGTCGCAGCCACTGTCTCGGCATTGACACGATGACTCGCACTGTGATTCTCTGAGGGATGCAAGCGTTGGACGCGATAAGGCTTCGTGCCCGGGTCATCATTGGCCCTATCCTCGGCATCAGCCTCGTCGTTTATTTCGCGTACCATCTGGTGCAGGGCGATCGCGGCATGATTGCCTGGGTGCGGCTGACGCAACAGATCAACGAAGCGCATGTGACGTTGAACCAGGTCCAGGCCGAGCGCGATCCGCTCGCGCATCGCGTCAGCCTAATGCGCGACAAGCTCGATCCCGATCTCCTTGATGAGACGGCGCGCGGCTCGCTCAACCTCGTTGGCGCCGACGAGGTCGTGATCTTCAACCGCACCAAGCGCTAACCCTTCAGATCACTTTTTTGGTTGGTCGGGACGGGCTTTTTGCGCCCGTTCGCAGCTGCGGTCTGCCCACTGCGCCGCGATTCCAAACTGTTTAACTGAAATTCAGTTATGTTTCATTTTGTGTTGCAAAACAATAATTTGTGCTCGGGGTTGTTGCCTTATTAAAGGACGCGAGTCATTCTCGGCGGAAATCCGGCGCGGGCGCGCCGAACCGCAAACAAAAGGGGGCTCCAGACCGCCATGGCGACTGCCACACGCAAGCTCAAAACCGTGCGTAAGGGCCAAGACGCGGAGCCCGAGCTCTCGCCCGAGCAGATGCTCAAGCTCTATCGCGACATGCTGCTGATCCGCCGCTTCGAGGAGAAGGCAGGTCAGATGTACGGCATGGGGCTGATCGGCGGCTTCTGCCACCTCTATATCGGCGAGGAGGCGGTCGTCGTCGGCGTGACGGCCTCGGTACAGGAGGGCGACACGATCGTCACCTCCTATCGCGATCACGGCCACATGCTGGCCTGCGGCATGGACCCGAAAGGCGTCATGGCCGAGCTTACCGGCCGACGCGGCGGCTATTCGCGGGGCAAGGGCGGCTCGATGCACATGTTCAGCCGCGAGAAGAATTTTTTCGGCGGCCACGGCATCGTCGGCGCTCAGGTGCCAATCGGTACCGGCATGGCCTTCGCCCATCGCTATCGCGACAACGGGTTGATCTCCGTCACTTATTTGGGCGACGGCGCGATGAACCAGGGCCAGGTCAGCGAAAGCTTCAACATGGCGGCGCTCTGGAAGCTGCCGGTGCTCTACATCATCGAGAACAACAAATACGGCATGGGCACTTCCGAGGCCCGGGCGTCGGCTTCGCACGACCTGTTCAGCCGCGGTGCGCCCTTCGGCATTCCGGGCCGCCAGGTCGACGGCATGAATGTCCTCTCCGTCGTGGCGGCGGCGGATGAGGCGGTCGAATATGTGCGCTCGGGCAAGGGCCCCTACATCCTCGAGATGCAGACCTATCGCTATCGCGGCCATTCGATGTCTGATCCGGCGAAATATCGCAGCAAGGACGAGGTCAATCGGATGCGCCAAGAGCATGATCCGATCGACCAGGCGAAGAACCGGCTGCTCGAAGCCGGCATCGCCGACGAGGCCAAGCTCAAAGAGATCGACAAGGAGATCAAGGACATCGTCACGGCGGCCGCTGAGTTCGCGCAGGATTCGCCCGAGCCTGATCCGAGCGAACTTTGGACCGACGTTTACGCTGAGGCCTGATCCCGATGCCGATTGAAGTTTTGATGCCCGCCCTGTCGCCGACGATGACCGAGGGCAAGATCGCCAAGTGGCATAAGCAACCGGGCGATAAGGTGAAAGCCGGCGATATCATCGCCGAAATCGAAACCGACAAAGCGACGATGGAATTCGAAGCCGTCGACGAAGGCACGATGGCGAAGATCATCGTGCCCGAGGGCACCGAGAACGTCGCCGTCAACGCGCCGATCGCGGTGATCGCCGGCGAAGACGAAAACGTCGACGACGCGGCCAAAGCCCAGCCGAAAGCGGCCGCGCCGGCGGCACAAGCCGCACCCGCGGCGGAAGCAAAAGCCCCCGACGCAAAAGCACCCGCGCCGCAATCGGCGGCGGCTGCGCCCGCGCAGCCCAAGGCGATCATCGGCGGCGAGCAGGAATGGACCGGCCCGACCGTCAACATCACCGTGCGCGAAGCGTTGCGCGACGCGATCGCGGAAGAGATGCGACGCGACGAGCTGGTATTCCTGATGGGCGAGGAAGTCGCCGAATATCAGGGCGCCTATAAGGTCAGCCAAAATCTACTGCAGGAATTCGGTCCGCGCCGTGTCATCGACACGCCGATCTCGGAACACGGGTTCTGCGGCATCGGCGTCGGCGCGGCGATGGCCGGCTTGCGTCCGATCGTCGAATTCATGACCTGGAACTTCGCGATGCAGGCGATGGACCATCTCATCAATTCCGCCGCCAAGACTCGCTATATGTCGGGCGGGCAGATGAGCTGCCCCATTGTGTTTCGCGGGCCTAACGGCGCCGCGGCCCGTGTGGCTGCGCAGCATAGTCAGGAATACGGCTCGTGGTACGCGCATATTCCGGGTCTCAAAGTCGTCGCGCCGTATACGGCGGCCGATCACAAAGGCCTGCTCAAAGCGGCGATCCGCGATCCCAATCCGGTGATCTTCCTCGAGCACGAGCTCGTCTATGGCACGAGCATGCCGGTTCCCGACGGCGGCGATCACGTCGTACCGATCGGCAAGGCGCGCATCGCGCGGCCGGGCGAGCATGTCACCATCACCGCGTTCTCGCGCATGGTGCACTTCGCCATGGAAGCCGCCGAAGCGCTGCAAGGCGAGGGCATCTCGGCCGAGGTGATCGATCTGCGCACGCTGCGTCCGCTCGATGTCGAGACCATCGTCACTTCGGTGCAGAAGACCAACCGCATCGTCTCGGTTGAAGAGGGGTGGGCCTATTCCGGCATCGGCGCCGAGATCGCGGCGCAGATGATGGAGAAGGCTTTCGATTATCTCGACGCGCCGGTCCAGCGCGTCACGTCGAAAGACGTGCCGCTGCCCTATGCCGCCAATCTCGAGCGCCTGGCGATGCCGCAGACGGCGGATATCGTCGCCGCGGCCAAAGCCGTTCTCTATCGCTAAGCGGGAGCGCGAAACATGCCGATCGAGCTGTTGATGCCCGCTTTGTCGCCGACCATGACCGAGGGCAACCTTGCGAAGTGGCATAAGAAAGAAGGCGACGCGGTGAAAGCCGGCGATGTCATCGCCGAGATCGAAACCGATAAGGCGACGATGGAATTCGAGGCCGTCGACGAAGGCACGATCGGCAAGATTCTCGTGCCCGAAGGCGCGCAAGGCGTGAAGGTCAACGCGCCGATCGCCGTGCTCCTCGAAGAAGGAGAGGACAAGAGCGCGCTAGCGAATACGAAGCCGGCGGCGGCTCCTGCGGCACCGAAGCCCGCTTCTTCCCCCTCACCCCAACCCTCTCCCCAAGGGGAGAGGGAGCAGTCGAAGGCGAGCACGCCAACTAAACCCTCGCCCCTTGGGGAGAGGGAGGGGCCCGCGAAGCGGGAGGGTGAGGGGGCTGCTTCAGCATCCGCCGCTC
>DASZLU010000020.1:0-2272 GCA_035552195.1 Allostellaceae bacterium
ACCTGGGTGAAAGCGATCGCCTCGCCGCTGCCGCCGCGCGAGGTGACCGATGCGCCGTGCCACGACATCGTGACGCTCGGCGACGATTTAAACCGCGACGGTGCCGCGCTCGATGGCTTGCCGGTGCCGATCTCGACGCCCGGCTGGGACAATGCGCCGTACCTGTCGGCCGGGCACTACGTCACCCGGGACCCGGAGACCGGGATTCAGAATGTCGGCAATTATCGCGGGCAGCTGAAGGCCCCGCGGCGGCTGGGCATGAATCCGTCGGTCGAACTGCGCGCCGGTATTTATACGCATTGGCTGAAATATAAAGCCCGCGGCGAGCCGATGCCGTGCGCGGTGGTGGTCGGCTGTCCGCCCGCCGTCTCTTACGCTTCCGTACAGAAGATGCCGGAGCAGCTCGACGAACTCGCCGTCGCCGGCGGGCTCGCCGGCAGCCCGATCAACGTCGTACGCTGCAAAACCGTCGACCTGCTCGTGCCGGCGGAATCCGAGATCGTCATCGAAGGCTTTATCGATACGCGCGAACTCGAGCCGGAAGCGCCGTTCGGCGAGTCGCATGGCTACGTGAACCTGCAGGAATACAACGCGTTCATGGACGTGACCGCGATCACGCGGCGGCGCAACCCGGTCCTGACCTCGTTCATCAGCCAGGTGGCGCCGAGCGAATCGAGCGTCATCCGCCGCGTCGCCATGGAGCCGGTGTTCCTCAATCATCTGCGCACGGCGCTGTCGATCAAGGGCGTCAAGCGCGTCTCGATGCACGAGCCGCTGACCAATCTTTACGCGGTCATCGCCATCCAGTTCGAGCGCGGCGTTCCCGAAACGGAAGTCTGGCGCGCGCTCGCCGGCGTCTCGACGCTGCATCGCTTCGCCGGCAAATGGGTGATCGCGGTCGACGAGGACATCGATCCGGACAATGCCGACGCGCTGTTCTGGGCGATGTCCTACCGCTGTCAGCCGCAACACGACATGCAGGTGGTTCCTCACAAGGACCCGGGTCACGGTCCGCGCGGCTCGCGGGACAATGGGGAAAGCGCTTCGGTGTTGATCAACGCGCTGCTCAAGAGCCGCACCGCGCCGGTCGCCCTGCCGAAACGCGAATTCATGGAAAACGCGCGCGAGATATGGAATCGTCTCGGTCTGCCGGCCTTGAAGGCGGAAACGCCATGGCACGGCTACGATCTGGGCTTTTGGCCGGCCGAGCTTGCGCGCCAGGCCGACCTTGCCACGCGCAGCGAATATTTCTCTCTTGGAACGGGAATTGCACGCCAACGGCGTTCGGACGTTGCGATGAATACGCCGTTGGATCGCGACGCATAACCACAAACCTGCCGGCGGCAATCGTGCAAGCGCCGGCGGGAACATAACCAGAGGAGGTTCTTATGCGCCGTTCATATTTTGCCCGCTGGCTTCGGCCGGCCGCACTGCTTGCGGTCTGCGTTGCCCCTGTCTTGTTCGCCGCCAAAGGTCATGCCGAAGAATTGAAGGTATGGCGCCATGGCGTCGTCGAGGCAAAGAGCGACGCCGGTTTCGTCTTCATGGCGGCGGAAGGCGGCTTCGGCAAGAAAGAAGGTCTCGACATCAAGATGATGCAGTTCAAGGGCGATGCGATCGCCCTGCGCGCGCTGCTCGCCGGTGAACTCGACAGCTACGAGGGCAGCCCCGGCGCGCCGATCATCGCCGCCGCGCACGGCGCCAACGTGAAGATCGCCGGTTGCTACTGGCCGGGCCTGACGTACGGCATCTACAGCAAGCCGGACATCAAGACCGTCGCCGATCTGAAAGGCAAGACGCTGGCGATTTCCGCGCCGGGCGCTTTGCCGGACCTTTTGGCTCGTGCGGCGCTCGAGAAAGGGCACATCCCGCTGAACGAAGTCCACTTCAGCGTCATGGGCAGCGACAGCGATCGCTTCAAGGCCGTCGCGGCCGGCATCGTCGACGCCGCTGCGGCATCGACCGGCTTCCTGCCGCTGGCCAAGAAGAACAACCTCAAGCTGCTCGTCAATGCGCACGATGACTTGCCGCAATATCTGCGCTTCTGCGTCCAGGTCAGCGACAAATCGATCAACGAGCGTGGCGCCGATCTCGCCAAGTTTCTGGCGGCCGAGATGCAGGCGTGGCGGTACGCGCTGGACAATCGGGACAAGGAGGTCGCGCTGTCGAACAAAATTACGCACAGCAAACCCGACGATCCGCGTGCGCCCTACATTTACGACGACGTCAAGCGCATCTCGGCCATCGATCCGACCATGCCGCTGCCGATGGA
>DASZLU010000021.1:0-1727 GCA_035552195.1 Allostellaceae bacterium
GGGGATTACGCAGCTCGAATGGGCGCGGCGCGGCATCATCACCAAAGAGATGATCTATGTCGCCGAGCGCGAGAATCTCGGCCGCAAGAAGATGCTCGACGTCGCCCAGGCCGCGCATGACGACGGCGAGAGCTTTGGCGCCTCGGTGCCGCTGTTCGTCACGCCGGAATTCGTGCGCGATGAAGTGGCGCGCGGCCGCGCCATCATCCCGGCCAATATCAATCACTCCGAGCTCGAGCCGATGGCGATCGGCCGCAACTTCCTGACCAAGATCAACGCCAATATCGGCAACTCGGCGGTCACGTCGTCGGTCGAAGAGGAAGTGGAAAAAATGGTGTGGGCGATCCGCTGGGGCGCCGACACCGTGATGGATCTCTCCACCGGCCGCAACATCCACAATACGCGTGAGTGGATCATCCGCAATTCGCCGGTCCCGATCGGCACCGTGCCGATCTATCAGGCGCTGGAGAAGGTCAACGGCGATCCGGTCAAGCTCGACTGGGAATGCTACAAGGACACGCTGCTCGAACAATGCGAGCAGGGCGTCGACTATTTCACCATCCATGCCGGCGTGCGGCTCGGCTATATCCATCTCACCGCCAACCGCGTCACCGGCATCGTCTCGCGCGGCGGCTCGATCATGGCCAAGTGGTGCCTGGCGCGTCACAAGGAAAGCTTCCTCTACGAGCGCTTCGACGAGATTTGCGACATCATGCGCAAATACGATGTCTCGTTCTCGCTCGGCGACGGCTTGCGGCCGGGCTCGATCCGCGACGCCAATGACCGCGCGCAATTCGCCGAGCTCGAGACGCTCGGCGAGCTGACCAAAGTGGCGTGGAACAAAGGCTGCCAGGTGATGATCGAAGGCCCCGGCCACGTGCCGCTGCACAAGATCAAGATCAATGTCGACAAGCAGCTCAAGGAATGCGGCGAGGCGCCGTTCTATACGTTGGGCCCGCTCATCACCGACATCGCGCCGGGCTATGACCACATCACCAGTGCGGTCGGCGCCGCGATGATCGGCTGGTTCGGCACCGCCATGCTCTGCTACGTCACGCCGAAGGAGCATCTCGGCCTGCCCGATCGCAACGACGTCAAGGACGGCGTCATCGCCTACAAGATCGCGGCCCATGCCGCGGACCTCGGCAAGGGCCACCCGGCGGCGCAATTGCGCGACGATGCTTTGTCACGGGCGCGCTTCGACTTCCGCTGGATCGACCAGTTCCACCTGTCGCTCGATCCCGACACCGCGCTCAAATATCACGACGAGACGCTGCCCAAGGACGCGCACAAAGTGGCGCATTTCTGCTCGATGTGCGGGCCGAAATTCTGCTCGATGAAGATCACGGCGGACGTTCGGGAATATGCTTCGGGTCTCACCGACAACGAGAAGGCCGCGCTCTATCCGGATGTCGCGAAGCAGGGCATGGCGCAAATGTCGCAGAAATTCCTGGATCTCGGCGCCGAGGTTTATGTCGACAAGGACAAGGCGGCGAAGGAAGCGAACAAGGCGCTGTGAGCCGTAGGGTGGGCAAAGGCGCAAAGCGCCGTGCCCACCGAGCCGTTTAGGTAAATCGCAAGATGTCCCGCTATCGCCGCTTAAAGGTCGAGGGCGGGACATTTTTCTTTACGCTCGCATTGGTCGACCGGGAAAGCGGCCTGCTGGTCAGGCATATCGATCGTCTCCGGCGCTCTTACGGGATAATGCAGCAGCGCCTCCCGGTGGA
>DASZLU010000022.1:0-14478 GCA_035552195.1 Allostellaceae bacterium
GGAAAGCCGAAGCGCGCATTGGCCGCGGCGATGCGTAGATCGCAAGCCGCTGCCAGCGCGCCGCCGCCGCCGGTGCAAGCGCCGGCGATCGCCGCGATGGTCGGCTTGCGACAACGCTCGAGCGTGCCAACAACGCGATCGATGCGGCTCTCGTAAGCGAGCGCGTCTTCCGCAGTCTTGAACGCCTTGAATTGCGAGATGTCGGTGCCCGAGGCGAAAGCCTTTTCGCCCGCGCCTGTCAGCAACACGACTTTGATCGCGGGATCATTGTCGGCTTCCTGACATATCTCGGCCAAGCGCTCGTACATGGCGAACGTGAACGCGTTGCGCGCTTGCGGTCGATTGAAGGTGACGCGGGCGATTCCGTCTTTCACCTCATGCAACAAGTCCTGATCCACCCTGCGTCTCCTATGCTTACCGCGTTTTTACTATGCGATATGGGTTTTTCGACTTAGTCGAGCCACCATTGATTGCAAAATGATGATGTCGTCCAACTTCTAATAGGCTCGCCTAAGTTAACAGGTTATGGTCGCGCCCGCCGACACGGCCGCGAGTTTACGACCATCCTTCCTTACGACCTTTAGCAAGAATCCCACAAGAAAATCATGGCCGACAGTGAATCGGGCGTCGACCGCATACGCCGTCGCCGGCATACCGCAAAAGAACATGGACCCGATCCGATTGACCTTCACGTCGGCGGTCAGTTGCGTCTCGCGCGCGAGCTCTCGGGACTGACCCAGACCGAGGTGGGTCGAGCTCTCGGTATGAGTTTCCAAGTAATTCAGAAATACGAGCAAGGCGAGATCCGGATTTCGGCAAGCCGTTTGTTTCAGCTCGCGCGGTTGCTGCTCAAATCTCCCGATTATTTCTTCGAGGGGCTGACGACCAGCGATGTCTCGGGGATTGGGGTGATGGACCGGAGCGATATCGAGCTCGTCCGGGCCTTCCGGACCATTCAGAGCGCCGAGCTCAAGCAACTCTTATCGCGGCTGGCGCGGGATATCGCCGAAAAGCACGGCGGCACTTCCACTGATTCGTCTAAGTAACTGATCTGGATTAATCTTTCCGCAGACCAATGGCCACGTTGGAGCTTCATCGTGGCAAAAAGGTGATTTTATCGGCGTTGCCGCGAATCGGCCTTGTGCTTTTCCGCCAAGATTGGCACCCTTCCGCCCAACAAAAACCGGAGGCCGCCTCATGGACGACAAATTGAAGATGGCACGCTTTCCTGGGACACCGGCTTTTGGCGTGGCCGTGACCGACAACGGTCGCATTTCGCCACGCGAGCTTATGCGACGCAAATTGATGCGCAAGATGATTGCGCGCCGCCTCCGTAACGCGGAGATGGTGTCGGCGAAATAAGCGCCCGATCACTAAGAGTCACATTGCTCGAAAAAGATGAGGCCCGGCAAACGCCGGGCCTCTTTTTTTGACCTCGACCGCACCGCTGGGCAACGCGCGGTCGACCATTCGCATCCGGGAATCTTGATCTCGACACGGCGGTTCTGATGCTCCGGCACGGCTCACCATGCGCGATGAGATAATTCCGTACCGTCTCGGCGCGGCGGCGCAACAGCACGCCGTTTGCGCGCGCATTGCCGGCCGTACCACGTTTCCCGTCGGATCGGATTAGTGCTGGATAAGTCTCTGACAGGCAGCGGGCAGCACCGGCGGGTGCGACGGCCCGGCCGAGGGTTGCGGCTGATGCGGCTCGAACCACCAGGCCAAGCTGGCATCGCAGCCGTCGCCCGCCGGCACCGGCGCCTGGCGCACGCAATCGCTCGAGCCTTCGGGACACGCGAGCCTGACGTGGAAATGATCGTCATGCCCATACCACGGCCGCAGCCGATGCAGCCACGTACGATCGCCGACCGTCGAACTGAATTCGCCCTGGCACAGCGCTCGCTTGATCACCGGATTGACGAAGATGCGGTCGACGCGCGGATCGGTCGCCGCGAGCCGCAGCAATGTCACTTGCCGCGCGCTGAAGCGTGCCGGATCGAGCGCCTTGCCATTCGGCGTGAGCATCGAGGGCAGCGGCACATTCTCGCGATCCTCGGGCGCCAGCGCGAGCTTGGGATCGAGATTGTCCCAGATATCGACATCGATCCCCGTCTCGTGACTCGCATGACCATTGGGCATCGGTCCGCCGCGCGGCAGCGACATGTCGCCGACATAGAAATCTTCGAGCCCCGCCACCTTAGCCTTGAGCCCGAGATCCTCGACGAATTTCACCGTCGCGGGATTGCCGAAATACCGAACGCGGCTGATGCGGATGACCTGATAGCCGGTGCCGTCGAGCGGCAGGCTCGCTGCGCCGGCAAGGCAGCCATCCGCCGGCTTACCAATCGAATCAGCCGGTCCCGAGGATGGAGTGGTCTGATCGCTCCAGACCGAGGGCCGCGCCGGCATTGCCGCCAGCGACAGTAAAACCGCGAGACCAAAGGTTCGGAAACCCGTTCTCATAGACCGAGCCTACCACCACTGCCGCCGACGGCCTAGTCTCGGCTTCAGTTAACAGTGAGGCAAATTTCATGTTCATCCAGGTCACCAAGGATTTCGCGGTCGCGCTCCAGGAGCCGCAGGACTTCAAGAAGTTCAAGCTGGTCATCGACGCGCCCGGTGCGGACGCGGCGCGGCTCAGCACCGCGCTCGACGGCGTCGCGACCCTCGATCCGGAAGGCCACGCCTGGGTCAGCGAGGATTGGCTGCGCCGACAGGATGCCGGCGCTGCCTGGCAAGATGGGCTCACGGCGATGGTCGGCGTCGCCAGGAAATACGGCTGGGTCGACGAGCAGAAGAAGGCGATCCGTGCCCATATCGAATGGCCGAACCGTGCCGAAGGTGTCCGTTGACGAAGACGCTGCTCATCACCGGCGGCGGCCGCGGCATCGGCGCTGCCACCGCCATCGGCGCCGCGCATGCCGGCTGGGATATCGCGATCAACTACCTCGAGAAGAGCACGCGCGCCGATCGGATCGTTGCCGAGGTGGCGAAACTCGGCCGCAAGGCGAAAGCCTATCCCGCCGACATCGCCGATGAGCGCGCGATGACCCAACTCTTCGCGTCGGTCGATCGCGATTTCGGTGCGCTGCACGGGCTCGTGAACAGCGCGGGCATCATCGGCCCGCATGGCCGCATCGACGCGGTCGACGCGAAGGGGCTCGACCGACTCTGGGCGATCAACATCACCGGCACGCTGATCTGCTGCCGCGAGGCGATCAAGCGTATGTCGACGAAGCATGGCGGCAAAGGCGGCGCGATCGTCAACCTGTCCTCGGCCGCCTCGCGCATCGGCGGCGCCGGCGAAACCGTGCCTTACGCCGCGAGCAAAGGCGCGATCGACAGTCTCACCTTCGGCCTCGCGCAGGAAGTGGCCGGCGAAGGCATTCGCGTCAACGCGGTGAGCCCCGGCGTGATCGACACCGAGATCCAGCCCGAAGGCCGCGTCGCCCGAATCGGACCGACCCTGCCGATGAAACGCGCCGGCAAGGCCGAAGAAGTCGCCGCCGCGATCCTCTACCTCCTCTCCGACGAAGCCTCCTACGTCGCCGGCACCGTACTCGACGTCACCGGCGGGCGGTAGGGCGGGCGGGCGCGAACCGTTAGTGGACGACGGCGGCCATCTTCTGATCGAGCTGCGCGAGCGCGGCATCGACCGAATACTGCACGCCGCCGTCGAGCGCGCCGATCGGACGATATTGTTCGCCGTGGCCGGTGATTTTCGACACGGGATTCATCGCCGAATCGAAGAAATAGTAGGTGATGTCGAATTTGGTCGTTCGATCGCCGTAAGGCTGCAGCGGCTGCGGGACGACATCGACGAGCACGACTGCTCGCTTGTTGGCGGCGACCGCCGCGTTGAAGTCCTTCACGACCTGCGCTTCGGGAAAATGCCGCTTCAGCATGTCGAGCACGCGTGCACTCAGGAAATTGGGATCGGTGTCGGCGAGCAGAACCGTGTTCGTGAGCGCGGTGGGGACCCTGGCCCCCCAATAGGCGTTCGCGGCCTTCACATATTCGATCCATAACTCGACATTGTCGCTCAAGACGATGCCGACCGGATGACCGACCGTGACCGGCGCGTCGACGGGCACGGCCGAAGCGTTACCGTTGTAAACGCTCTTGAACGCATCGCCATAGGTCGGCGGTGTCGGGCCGGTGCAGCCGGCAAGCGTCGTCAGCCCCAATAAGGCAAAGCCGATAAGCGTGCGAAAACGATGGCGCATCCCCAGTTCCTCCCCGCTGCGAGAAATGCATCGACGAATCGCGGCGTGTCAACGCCATGCGAGGAAGCGCGATCAAATCTCACCGATAAATAGAGCTTAAGGGCCCGCCGCTTCGACCCAGTAGCGCCGCACGACCAGCGCGACGGCGGCAAGCACGACGAGCGCGCAGGCGACACACGCGCCCCAGCCGCCGATTGTCCACGCCGTGCCGGCGACCGGACCGCCGACGCTGCCGCCGAGATAGTACGCGGTGACGTAAAGCCCGACCGCGGAAGAGCGCCCACGCTGCGCTGTCAGCGCGACATAGCTCGTCGATGCCGCCTGGCAGACGAAGCAGAACGCGGCGGCGGCGGCCAATCCCGCGATCACCGCGACGATGCTGGGAAGCAGCGTCATCGCGATGCCGATACCCCAACCGAGCAGCGCGAACAGCACCATGCGCCGGCGGCCGAGCCAGGCGACGCCGCGTCCGACCAGCGATGTCGTTACCACGCCGGCGAGATAGGTGAGAAAGAGCGAGCCGATTGCCGCCGTCGAAAGCGCGTAAGGCGGCGCCGCGAGATGAAAGCCGACGAAGGTGAAGATCGTGCTCAGTGTGAAGAGCACGCAGAAGCCGACGCAATACGTCGCGACGAGCCGGCTGTCGCGGAAATGCTGCAGCATCTCCTGCAGCGAGCTGCCGATCGAGGATGAGCGGCGGAAGCCACGCTCTTTCGGCATGATGAGCAGCGTGCCGATGGCGAAGAGCAGCGTAATCACGGCGAGACCGAGGAATGCGTCGCGCCAGCCGAAATGCTCGGCGAGAATGGCGGAGAGGAACCGCGACAGAAATCCGCCGAACACGCTTGCCGCGGTATAGACGCCGGTGACCGCGGTCGATTGGCCGGGCGGCGCTTCGTCGGCAATATAGGCGACAGTGGTTGCGAAGATCGGCGGCACGAAGAGGCCTTGGACGAAGCGCCAGAAGATGATCGCGCCGAGCGTCGTCGAGTAACCGACCATCACCGTCGGAATGACGAGACCGAACATCGCCGCGATGATGACGCGCCTTCGGCCCAGCACATCCGCGATGACGCCGATCCACGGCGCGACCAGCACGATGGCGAGCGGCGGCATGCTGACCGTGAAGCTGACCGCCAGCGCCGAAGCATGCAGCTCATCGGCCAGAAACGGCAGCAGCGCCTGCGTTGCCCACAAATCGAGAAAGCCGCAGAGACCACAAAGAATGACAGCAAGGCGCAAGCGAAGCATGCGGCGAGAGTATCGGCAACGCGGCCGCTTTGTTAGAGTGACTTCGCACCTTCGCTCTTTATCGTCACCCCCGCGAAAGCGAGGGGTCCACAGCAACAACGGGTATGTCCCTGGATTCCCGCTTTCGCGGGAATGACGAAAATAGATCGGGTCTGTGCTTTCGCGAGGAGGAACCGCATGAGCTTCGTTTTGCCGACAACCGATCTCGCCGCGGCGTCGTTGCGTGCCGAGCCGCTCGAGCGGCTCTGCCGGCTGATCGAGCAGCATATCGCCGAAGCGCGTTATCCCGGCGCGCAGATCGCCATTGCGCGGCACGGCAAGCTCGCTTTCGCGCGCGAATTCGGCCTCGCGCGCATCGGCACCAACATGGCGATGCGCGCCGACACGCCCTGCCGCCTCTATTCCAACACCAAAGTGATCACCGCCGCCGCGATCTGGCTCTTGGTCGAGGACGGGCTCTTGAGCTTCAACGACCGCGTCGCCGAGCACATTCCCGAATTCGCCCGCAACGGCAAAGGCGCGATCACCGTGCTACAGGTTCTGACGCACCAAGCCGGCTTTCCCAATGCGCCGGTGATGCCGCCCGAGAGCTGGGAAGATCATCAGCTCTTGAAGCGTCTCGTCTGCGACTACACGCTCGAATGGACACCGGGCTCGCGGCTTCATTACCACTCCTATTCCGCGCATTGGGTGCTGGCGCTGATCATCGAGGCGCTGACCAAGACGGATTTCCGCGAATTCATCCGCCGCCGCATCATCGAGCCGCTCGGTCTCGGCGAAGAAATGTATGTCGGCTTGATGGACGAGAAGGATCAGGCGCGCGCCGCCGAGATGTACGATCCCGCGCCGGGCGGCAAAGGCTCGGTCCTCATCGACGCCGAGAACACAATCGCCTTCCGCCGCGCCGGTGTTCCCTCGGGCGGCGGCTTCGCGTCGGCGCGGGCGATGGCGGCGTTTTACCAGATGCTGCTCAATGGCGGCGAACTCAACGGTAAGCGCATTCTGTCGCCGCGCATGATCCAGTATGTGACGCGCAACTTCACCGGCGAGCGGCCCGACGAGGGCATGGGCGGCATCGCCATGCATCGCGGCATCGGGCCCCATGTGCGCGGCATCAGCGAAGTGATCCGCGGCCTCGGCTCCCTCGCCCATCCCGGCACGTTCGGCCATGGCGGCGTCGGCAGCTCTTATTGCTGGGCCGATCCCGAGTCAGGCGTGAGTTACGCCTATATCTCCAACACCAAGATCGCCGACCCCTGGCATTCGCGCCGCCTCGAGCTCATCGCCAACTGCGCCCACGCGGCGATTCTTTAATTCATCACGATCGCTAAACCCACCGTCATTGCGAGCGAAGCGAAGCAATCCAGAGAGCTCACCTGAAGCTCTGGATTGCTTCGTCGCTGACAACCCGTTCACGCGCTCTTCGCGCGTGAACCCGAAGGGGCCAATCGCGAAGAGCGATTGGCCGGGTTGTCCCTCGCAATGACGAGAATCTCTAACGGGTTCTCGTCACCTACTCCGCCGCCGCGCCGCTCATAAACGCGACGCCGCGGCGCTCGCGCCCGAGCGAGATCACGATGATGATCAGCACCGCGACGATCACCGCGGTGAGCGCCAGGGCGAAGGAATAATCGTTGCCGTGCGATGCGGCGAGCTTCGCCTGATAGGGCGCGAGCAGCGAAATCAAAAGATTGCCGAGCTGATAGGTGAAGCCCGGGAAGGTGCCGCGGATATCGCCTGGCGACAGCTCATTCAGATGCACGGGCACGATGCCCCAGGCGCCTTGCACCATGAATTGCATCAGGAACGCGCCGACCGCGAGGCCGACCATTCCCGGCGCATAGGCCCAGAGATAAGCGATCGGCAGCGAGCCGAGCGCCGCGATGATGATCGCGCGCTTGCGGCCGATCTGCTCCGACCAGGCACCGAAGAGAATGCCGCCGGCGATGGCGCCGAGATTGGCGATGATGGTCAGCGTGCTGATCTGCGCGGTCGAGAAACCGTGCTGCTGCTTGAGGAAGGTCGGATAGAGATCCTGCGTGCCGTGGCTGAAAGCGTTGAAGCAGGCCATCAGCACGATGACATAGATGAAGAGCCAGGCATGCTCCTTGATCGCGCGCCACATCGCGCCGCTGGTATGCGCCTGCTGTTGCCATACCGGCGATTCCGGGACGCCTCGGCGGATGTAAAGCACGAGCAGCGCCGGGATCACGCCGACCGCGAACATGCCGCGCCACCCCGCCCAGGGAAAAACGATCCAGTAGACGATCGCGGCGATCAGATAGCCGACGGCATAGCCTTCCTGGAGGAGGCCGGAGACGATGCCGCGGCTCTTGGCCGGGATGCTTTCCATCGCCAGCGACGAGCCGATGCCCCATTCGCCGCCCATCGCGATGCCGAACAGCGCACGCAGGACCAGCAAGGTCGCAAGGCTGGGCGCGAAAGCCGACGCCAGCTCGAAGAGCGAATAAAGCAGCACGTCGACCATCATCGTCGGCCGCCGCCCATAGCGGTCGGCGAAATAGCCGAAGATCAGCGCACCCAACGGCCGCATCGCCAGGGTCAAGGTGATGGCATAGGCGATATCGGCGATCGCGGTGTGGAAATCCTCGGCGATGGCGCCGATGACGAAGACCAGGATGAAGAAATCGAAAGCGTCGAGCGTCCAGCCGAGAAAGCTCGCCGTCACCACCCGCCGCTGCGCCCCGTCCAACTGCCGGAGCTCGTCGAAAAGCTTCATGACCCGCCTCCGCTTCAAGTGCTGCTAGAGAACACGCGGCCCAGGCTCCGGTATCCCAGCACCCTGCTCGGCCAACTCGGAATGCGCCGACCCGGTTTCGAGCCGGCCGGCGTTCAGGATCCGACGCTTGGCATTCGCGCCGCAGCGAACTCATCGCCAACTGCGTCCACGCTGCGATTAGCCTAGCGCCTTAAAGCTGCGATTAGCCTAGCGCCTTAAAATAGAATCTTCGCCCACATAGGCGAGGACAGCTGGGACGAGACGATCGGGGGAGTTGGAGCGGATTCACACCCTAGCTGCGTGCCATAGCCAATCACAGCTTAATCAACTCGCTTACGAGTCGTTGGGTAAACTTGCGCAGGTGGGCAAGCGATAGCTCTACTCGAAACCCATTTGTATCTGAAAACAAAAAGCCAGTTATCGTACCCGAAGTTGGTATTGGCACGAATCGACAATGCGCCAGTGAGTTGCGCAGGTGGCGTACGAAATATCTGAGATCGCATTCCTCATTGCCGGGCTCGCCAGGTTGCAGAATTGCAGCCAGTGGGATCATTGTTCAATTTGGGAGAGCGGCGCTATCGGCAGGAAGTCGTAGCACATCGCACTTGGAACAAGAACCAGCCCTAAAAGGCAATTGATGAGGAGCGTCGCATCATACGGTCCGTTGTACTGTTCGATGATGCGGAGGCTTCGCTCAATAAAATCTTGCTGGAAAGGTGAATTATAGCTCATGCGATAAACGCTATCCCAAGGGTCCACGGCAGATCGTCACCATCTCGCCCCGCACAAGCTGGACGATGGACCAGTCCCAAATCGTAACGGTCGATTTGGGACGAGAGACACTAAAGAGATCAGTTAGGATTTTGCCAGTATCAGCTTCGACACAGTAGACCCGATCCGGGACCTCAGAAGCACCCACAAGCACGATTTTTTCATTGGCCATGATGAGGCACCCTGCCGACGTAACTGCTGTACCTGTATAGATCATGGACGCGTCACTCGAAGGAACTAGTTGTGCCTCGGGAAACGCGAATACTGGATTTTCCCAAATTGCCGTTGCAGTAAGGTCTACCGCTTTTCCATTTTGCATCGGGTGCTGCCAAGATCTCTCACCGGTACTCGCGCGTTCCCACCAGATCGTGGCAAAAGAGATGACTGGTGGATTGGGCGTCTCATAGACCGTCTTAATTCCGACATAGCGTTTAGCGCCGATTGAAAAAGCAAAGATTGTCCCGGGGGACAGTTCATTGAATCTCGAAACTTGGCCAACCGAATGTGCAAGCATTTGCGCCTCATCTGTAATTGACCGGTACGCGAATCGTCGCGGAGCGCACGACAACTTCTTCGTGGGGCCGATGCCCAGAAATTCGACACCTCGTGTACTGACTCAATTATATTAGCGATTGACTTTGACTGATACTGCCCTACTTCGGATTGCTGCTTTGCGGCAGTAGGCATGGAGCGGCGCGCTGGCGACGTTGAGACGAAGCCGCGCGCGCACTAGACTGCGCCGCCAGAAAACCAGCGGGGCGCGTCTCATGTTCGTCGACATCTACACCCACATCCTGCCGCCGAAAGTGGCCTCCGCCCTCGACGCGATGGGCGGCGATCTCGGCATCGCCAAGCGCATGAAGACCGTGCGCAATGTCTGGGATTTCGAGTCGCGTTTCCGGGCGATGGACGAGGTGAAGGACTACCGCCAGATCATCTCGCTGCCCAATCCGCCGATCGAGGCCTTCACCACGCCGGCACAGGCCATCGAGCTGGCCAAGGTGGCGAATGACGGCATGGCCGAGCTCGTCGCCAAGCACCCCGACCGCTTCCCCGGCTTCGTCGCCGCGTTGCCGATGCACGAGGTCGAGCCGTCGCTCGCCGAGGCCAAGCGGGCGATGGATCAGCTCGGCGCCAAGGGCATCCAGCTTTTCACCAACGTGAACGGCAAGCCGATCGACGCCAAGGAATACGAGCCGCTCTTCGCCCTCGCCGCGCAATACGATCTGCCGATCTGGCTGCATCCGACCCGCACCTCGGACTTCCCCGACTACACGACCGAGAATTTCTCGCGCTACGAGATGTGGTGGTGCTTCGGCTGGCCGTACGAGACCTCGGTCGCCATGGCGCGGCTGGTCTTGACCGGCATGCTCGACCGCTATCCGAAGATCAAGATCATCACTCACCACGGCGGCGGCATGATCCCGTTCTACGACAAGCGCATCGAGAACGGGCTCGCCAGCCTCGGCGGCCGCACCAAGGAAGAGGATTACAGCGGCGTGCTGAAATCCCTGAAGCGCCCCTTCATGGATTACTTCCACGATTTCTATGCCGACACCGCCCTCTTCGGCGATTCGCTCGGCCTCGATTGCGCGCTGAAATTCTTTGGCACCGACAAGATGGTCTTCGCCTCGGACTCGCCGTTCGGCCCGATCAAGCTGCACACCGACGCGATCGAGAAGCGCGAGTTCGAGCGCCCGACCTACGACACGATCACGCGCCGCAACGCCGAGAAGCTCTTGAAGATGAGCTTCGCATGAACCCATCCTCGAACAAGCCGCCTTTCGTCCTCGTTCACGGCGCCTGGCAAGGCAATTGGGTGTGGGAGCGCGTCGCCGACGCGCTGCGCGCTCAAGGCCACCGCGTCTTTGCCCCTTCGCTCACCGGCCTTGGCGAGCGCGCGCATCTCGCCGGGCCGCAAGTCGATCTGCAAACCCATGTCGACGACGTCATCGGCGTGATCGAGCATCACGAACTCGATAACGTCGTGCTCTGCGGCCATTCCTATGGCGGCATGGTGGTGGGCGGCGCGGCCGATCGCGTCGCCGCGAAGATCGGCTCGCTCGTTTATCTCGATGCGTTCATTCCCGAAGCCGGCAAATCGCTGTGGGATTTCCTGCCGCCGGAAGGCGCCGCAGCGCAGCGCAAAAGCGCGAAAGACGGCTGGCGCATCGCCCGCATCTCGGCCGCCGAATTCCGCGTGCAGAGCGTCGACGACATCGCCCGCCTCGACCGCCGCGCCGTCGATCAGCCGATCAAGACGATGGATCAGAAATCCACCGTCACCGGCGCGTGGAAGAACATCCCGCATCTCGCCTATATCCGTGCCGCCGGCCAGCCGCGCGCGACCTTCGCGCAATTCGCGGAAAGCGTGAAGCGCGATCCGAAATGGCAATATTTCGAAGTGCCCTGTGGCCATAACGTGATGCTCGATCTGCCCGAGGCGCTGACCGGCATTCTGCTCGGCTGCGCCGCGCGCGCTGAAAAGGAAAGAAATGACGGGTGAAAGCTATCGGTCGGCGGGCGTCGATATCGATGCCGGCGAAGCGCTGGTCGATGCGATCAAGCCGCTCGCCAAATCGACGGCGCGCGCCGGCTGCGATGCGGGCTTGGGCGGTTTCGCCGCGCTCTTCGATCTGAAGGCGGCGGGCTACAAAGACCCGATCCTCTTGTCGACCACCGACGGCGTCGGCACCAAGCTCAAGATCGCGATCGCCGCCAACGCGCATGCGACGATCGGCCAGGATCTCGTCGCGATGTGCGTCAACGATCTCGTCGTGCAAGGCGGCGAGCCGCTGTTCTTCCTCGACTATTTCGCGACCGGCAAGCTCGAGGTCGACAAGGCGAAGATCATCGTCGCCGGCATCGCGCGCGCCTGCAAGGAGGTCGGCTGCGCCCTCGTCGGCGGCGAGACGGCGGAAATGCCCGGCATGTACGCCTCGGGCGATTACGACCTCGCCGGCTTCGCGGTCGGCGCGGTCGAGCGCGGCGAAGCGCTCGACGGCAGCAAGGTCGCGGAAGGCGACATCATCTTCGGCATGGCGTCGAGCGGCTTGCACTCGAACGGCTTCTCGCTGGTGCGCCGCGTTGTGGAGCTCGCCAGGCTCGACTATGCCCAGCCCGCGCCCTTCGCGCCGGAGAAGACTCTCGCCGAGGCGCTGCTCGTGCCGACGCGGCTCTACGTCAACGCCTGCCGCGCCGTGCTCAAGGCCCCCAATGTTCAAGGAGGGGCGCATGCCTTCGCGCATATCACCGGCGGCGGCCTCATCGACAACATCCCCCGCGTGCTGCCCGATCATCTTGCCGCCGAGATCGATGCAATGCGCTGGGAATTGCCGCCGGTGTTCCGCTGGCTGGCCGAGAGCGCGAAAATCGCGCGCGGCGAGATGGCGCGCACCTTCAATTGCGGCATCGGCATGATCGCTGTCGTCGCGCCGAACAACGCCGCTGCTGCGCGCGAAGCGATGGAAAAAGCCGGCGAGCGCGTCATCGAGATCGGCCGCATCGTCAAACGGCCATCGGGTGACAAGGTGGCCGGAAACGAAGGCACGATCCTCAAAGGAACGGAGAGCGCGTGGCCCGGCTGAAGACCGCGGTTCTGATCTCGGGCCGCGGCTCCAATCTCGAAGCGTTGATGCGCGCTTGCGCGGAGAAGGATTTCCCGGCCGAGATCGCGCTGGTCATCAGCAACCGCGCCGACGCCGGCGGTCTCGATCACGCGAAAAATGCCGGCATCGCCAGCGCCGTCGTTCCGCATCGCGATTATCCGAGCCGCGAGACCTTCGAAGCGGCGCTGACCAAGACCCTGGAAGAAGCCGGCATCCAGCTCATTTGCCTCGCCGGCTTCATGCGTCTGCTGACCGCGGGTTTCGTCGATCATTGGCGCGACCGGATGATCAACATCCATCCCTCGCTCCTGCCCGCTTTCCCCGGCCTCGACACGCATGCGCGGGCTTTGGCCGAAGGTGTGCGCTTCGTCGGCTGCACCGTGCATTTCGTCCGCACCGAGATGGATCACGGGCCGATCATCGTGCAGGCCGCCGTGCCGGTATTGCCCGGCGATGACGAGCATACGCTCGCGGCGCGCGTCTTGACCGCCGAGCATCGCGCCTATCCGCTGGCGCTGCGTCTGGTCGGCGAGGGCCGCGTCAAAGTCGTCGGCGAGCGCACCGAGATCGCCGATATGAACGGCGGCGCGTCCATCATGCTCAACCCCGCGGACGCCCCGCACCCGTGAGCGGCACCGCGGCGAAGCTCGGCGCGCTCGCGGCGTTCTGGATCGCGGTCGGTCTCATCCAGACCTTCAACTGGGGCAACGGCATCCCGAAAGCACTGGTGATGCTGGTCGTGCTTATCACCGCGCCTTTCCTGCTCACCGTCGCGCGCCGCTCCGCGCCGCCCGCGCCCGGCTTCACGCGCGGCGCGACCATCGCCTTCTGGATCGCGCTCGCGCTCGCCATCGCCTATTTCGCCGCGCGGGTGATCGCGCCGCACATCATCGATATCGGCACGACGACGTTGGCCGCCGGTCAGGCGCTGCTGCACGGGCAAAACCCCTACGCGCTGCCGATCGATACCGGCCCGGAAAGCGCCGGCTTCATCGGCTACAAATACATGCCGCTGATGATCGTCGACTATCTGCCGCTTGGCGCACCGTTGGGTCAGCGCGGCGTGCTGATCACCAATCTTATCATGCTTCTGGCGAGCCTCTGGCTGATGCAGCGCATCGCAGACACGAAACTCGCGCCGCTGGCGCTGCTGATGCTGCCGCTGCTGGCGGAGCAGATCTTCGCCAAAGGCGCGACCGATCTCGCGGCCGTATTGCCGCTGGTCGGCGCGCTGGCGCTGATCGAGCGAAACAGCTTCTGGTGCGGCGTCTGCGTCGGTCTCTCGATCGCGACCAAACTCCTGCCCGGCGTCGCGGTGCTGCCGGCGCTGATCCCGGCGACGCGGCGCGATCTCTTCGCCGCCGGCGTCGTGGTCGGGCTGCTGCCGGTCGTGCCTTTCGTCATCGCCGGTCCGCAGGATTTCTGGGGCAACATTGTGCTCTTCAACCTGGCCCGCCTGCCCGACAGCACGAGCTGGCTGCAAGCCGCCCCGGCAAGCATCGCGAGCGCGGTGCATCTGCTCTTCGCCGCCGCTATCCTCGTGGCCGCTTTCTATGTCTGGCGCCGGTCCCCCCCGGTGATCGCCCGCGCTGTGCTGGCCGCGATGTTCGGCATCGCCGCGATCCTCGCCGGGCCGGGCGCGCATCACAATTACCAGCTCTGGTGGCTGCCGTTTTATGCGCTCGCCCTGGCTTTGGCGCTGGCACCGGCGGGGCGTGTCGGCTATATCAGCGCCGAAAATATCGCTTCCGGGGATCTCTGATGGCCGTCGATTTGGAGCTTGATCGTCACCGCGATACGTGGGTGGGCTTCGCCAACCTGATGAAGTGGACGCTGGCGCTGGTCATCATCGTCCTGATCGGCCTGGCGGCTTTCGTCG
>DASZLU010000023.1:0-16868 GCA_035552195.1 Allostellaceae bacterium
CGGCGCAGCAGCAGCGACATCTGGCGATAAGCGACGGCCTGCTTCGAGAGATCGTCATAGACGATCACAGCGTGCATGCCGTTGTCGCGGAAGAATTCGCCCATCGCGCAGCCGGTATAGGGCGCGAGGAATTGCAGCGGCGCCGGCTCGGACGCGGTCGCGGCGACGACGATCGAATAGTCGAGCGCGCCGTTGTCCTGCAGCGTCTTCACGATCTGGGCGACGGTCGAGCGTTTCTGGCCGACCGCGACATAGACGCAATACAGCTTTTTCGACTCATCGCCGCCGGCGTTGATCGTCTTCTGATTGAGGAAGGCGTCGATGGCGACGGCGGTCTTGCCGGTCTGGCGATCGCCGATGATCAGCTCGCGCTGACCGCGGCCGACCGGAACCAGCGCATCGATCGCTTTGAGGCCCGTCTGCACCGGCTCGTTCACCGACTTCCTCGGGATAATGCCCGGGGCTTTCACCTCGACACGGGTGCGCTTCACGTCTTTCAGCGGGCCCTTGCCGTCGATCGGATTGCCGAGCGCATCGACGACGCGACCGAGCAGACCTTTGCCGACCGGCACGTCGACGATGGCGCCGGTGCGTTTCACCGTCGAGCCTTCGCTGATGCCGCTATCGTCGCCGAAGATCACGACACCGACATTGTCGCTTTCGAGGTTGAGGGCCATGCCCTTTACCCCGTTCGGGAATTCGACCAGCTCGCCGGCCTGGACCTTATCGAGGCCGTAGACGCGGGCGATACCGTCGCCGACCGAGAGCACCTGTCCGACCTCGGCGACATCCGCCTCGGCACCGAAATTGGCGATCTGCTGCTTGAGGATGGCGGAAATTTCCGCCGCGCGAATTTCCATCTTACGAAACCCCCTTCATGGCGAGCTGCAAGCGTTGCAGCTTGCTGCTGAGCGACGCATCGACCATGCGCGAGCCCAGCTTGACGATGAGTCCGCCGAGCAAGCTCGGATCGACCCGTGTTTCAATGGCGACTTTGCCGCCGACGGCGCGCCGCAACCGCTCGTCGAGCGATTGCTTCTGAGCGTCGCTCAGCGGTTGCGCCGAAATAACTTCCGCCGTCACTTCGCCGCGACGCACGGCGAGTTCGGTGAGATAGGCCTCGACCATTTCCGGCAGCACAAAGAGGCGCCGGTTCTTGGCGAGGAGGCCGAGAATATTGCGAACCAGAATCTGAAAGCCGGCCTTTTCGGCAACCGCAGCGATCGCCTTGCCTTGCTCGGCACGGCTCAGCACCGGGCTCCGGATGAGACGCTTCAAATCAGCGCTGTCGTCGATCAGGCCGCGCAGGGCGCGGAGATCGTCGGCGACCGGATCGAGCAATTTCTGCTCGTCGGCGAGATCGTAGAGCGCAGTCGCATAGCGTTCGCCCAGACCGGATGCGCCTGCGGTTTTAGATGCCACGGTAAGAGAGCCCTCGTTTGCTCCGGGACGAAAGCGGATCGCGCCAGAAGTGCCTGAAATGACGCGCTTTCCGGCAAAGTCTTTAGAGGTTGCAGCCCCCCAATGGCCACCCGCTCGGAAAGCGGCGGCTATTTAACACACGAGGATATGCGGCGCAACCCAACGACAGCCGACACTTTGTCTCAGCCATCGTTTTGGTCTCAGCCATCGTCGTTTTTGCGCTGCACGCCAACATCCGATGGCGGCTTGCGCTGAATCACAAAGACAATTTGGCTTTGTTCGGTAATTTTCAGGTTTCTGCCGGCGCCATCTCCGCCGCTTTCCGGCGTCTTGATCGTTACCCCCCACCGCAGCCACACAACGCGTATTGCTTTAGCGTACATTGCGTACGATGTCAAGGCCGATTAAATAACTAACCGGTCAGTTTCTAGTTGATTCTTTAGTAACTGACTAGTAAGTTATCTAAATGAGCGATGTGAACACCCAAACCGCCAAATTTCGCCGCCGCCCCGAAGAGCGGACGCCCGAAATCCTGGCCGCCGCCCTCGAAGGCTTTGCCAAGGGTGGCTTTGCCGGCACCCGGATGGACGACGTCGCCGCCGCCGCCGGCGTCACCAAAGGTACCCTTTATCTCTATTTCCCGAACAAACTGGCGCTGTTCGAGGCCGTGGTACGCGGCGCCATGTTACCCGTCCTCGAAATGGCGCAGGACCATGTCGAGCAATCGAGCCAGACGGCGACCGAGCTTCTCGAGTGGTTGCTGCAGCGTTGGCAGGAGACCTCGCTGCCGGCGCAATGCGCCATCACCAAGATCATCATCGCCGAAGCCGGCAGCTTTCCCGATCTCGCCCGCTTTTATCTCGATGAGGTCGTGGCACGCGGCATGCGTACCGTTACCGGCATCATCAAGCTGGGCATCGCACGCGGCGAGTTCCGCCCAGTCGATATCGAGAACGCCACGCGCAGCGTGGTCTGGCCGATGCTGATGGCGAGTCTTTGGACGCAATCGCTCGGCATCTACGCCGAGAACATCGACCTAACCGCTTTCCGCCAATCCCATTACGACATGCTGTTGCACGGCCTCCGTAGCGAGGACGCAAAAGGAAATCCCCCATGAGTGAAATCACGATGAGTGCCGCCATCCCGGCCGCCGCCGCGCCGGCAAAGCGTCGCCCCATCCTGGCGATCGCGCTGGGCGTGATCGCGCTCGCCGCGGTAAGCGCCGGCGCATACTGGTTCCTCGATGCCCGCTATTACGCATCGACCGACGACGCGTTCATCGACGCGCATATCGTACATGTGAGCCCGCAGATCGCCGGCCGCGTCGCCAGGGTGCTTGTCGACGACAATCAGATCGTGCAAGCCGGCCAGGTCCTGGTCGAGATCGATTCCGCCGACTCAGCGGCGAAACTGGCACAAGCGGAAGCGACCGCGGTCAGCGCCGCCGGCAAGCTGGCACAGGCGCAAGCCCAATCCCAGGTCGCGCAAGCGACGCTCGAGCAAATGCGCGCCGAGATCGGCGGCGCCCAGGCGAATGCGGCCAACGCGTCGACCGATCTCAAGCGCTACGAGAGTTTGGCGCGCACGCAAGTCGCCTCGGTCGCGCAGCTCGATAATGCGCGCGCGTTGGCGATCAGCAGCAATGCCATCCTCGCGGCCTCGGCGAAGAAGATCGCGACAAGCGAAGCGCAAGTGCAGCTCGCCGGCAGCCAGGTGCGCACGGCCGAGGCCGATCTCGCCGCCGCGCAAGCGCAGCGCGATCAGGCGAAGTTGTCGCTGTCATATACGAAAGTGATCGCGCCCGAAGCCGGCCGGGTGACGCAGAAATCGGTCGCCGCGGGAAATTTCGTGCAGATGGGCCAGGATCTGATGGCCCTGGTGCCCGACAAGGTTTGGGTAACGGCGAATTTCAAAGAGACGCAGCTCGCCGCTTTGCGCGTCGGCCAGCCGGTCAGCATTGCGATCGATGCTTATCCCGGCCAGCACTTCGACGGCCATATCGACAGCCTGCAAGCCGGCAGCGGCGCGGCGTTTGCCTTGCTGCCGCCCGAGAACGCGACCGGCAATTACGTGAAAGTCGTGCAGCGCGTGCCGGTGAAGATCGTCTTCGACAAGCCCTTCGATCAGGACCACGTGGTCGGCCCGGGCATGTCGGTCGTACCGACCGTGCGCGTGCGCTGATCGCGCAGTTGGAGGAGCACGCAATATGACCGACGCGACATTCGACGGCGCCCTCGCCGCGCCCGCACGACCGAAGCGCGTTAATCCGTTCGTCGTCGCTCCGGTCGCCGGTCTCGCCGCGTTCATGGAGATTCTCGATATCTCCATCGCCAATGTCGCGTTGCAGAATATCGCCGGCGGCCTGTCGGCGAGCCAGAACGAAGCGACGTGGGTGCTGACCTCGTATCTCGTCGCCAACGCCATCGTGTTGCCGGTGAGCGGCTGGATTTCGTCGCTCATCGGCCGCAAGCTTTATTTCGTGCTGTGCATCGCCGGCTTCGCCGCTACTTCGCTGCTCTGCGGCCTGGCCCCCAATCTCGCGGTGCTGACCTTGTTCCGCGCGGCGCAAGGCATCGCCGGCGGCGGCTTGCAGCCGACGGCACAAGCGATTTTGGCGGATGCGTTTCCGCCGCAAAAGCGCGGGCTTGCTTTCGCGGTTTACGGTATGGCGGCCGTGTTCGCGCCCGCCATCGGCCCGGCGCTCGGCGGTTGGATCACCGACAGCTTCACGTGGCGCTGGGTGTTCCTGCTCAACGTGCCGGTCGGCATCATTCTCACCGTAATCGCGTGGCGCGCCATTCCCGAAGATCGTCCGGCCAATGCGCATCGGCGCCGCATCGATTTCGATTATCTCGGCTTCGCCTTGCTGATCGTCGGCATGGGCGCGCTGCAAATCGTGCTCGATCGCGGCCAGGAAGATGATTGGTTCTCGTCGAACATGATCGTGATTCTCACGATCATGGCCGTGGTTTGCCTCGCCGGCTTCACGCTTTGGGAATTGCGGCGCGCCGATCCGATCGTCGATCTCGCGCTCCTGAAGCATCGCAATTTCGCGGTCGGCAATCTTTTGCTCTTCGCACTCGGCTTCACCTTGATGGGCAGCACGGTGCTGGTGCCGCTCTTCGTGCAAAGCCTCTTGGGCTATACCGCGACCGATGCCGGCCTCGTCCTGTCGCCCGGCGGTTTCGCGATCATGCTGCTGATGCCGATCACCGGTGCGCTATCGAACAAGATCGACGGCCGCGTCTTCATCGCGATCGGTCTCATCGCCGGTTCGCTCGCGCTCTTCCACATGACGGGGTTCGACGCGACGACGGATTACAGCACCATCGTCATCGCGCGCATCTATCAATCGATCAGCCTCGCTTTCATGTTCATTCCGGTGAACACCGCCGCGACGGTCGGCTTGCCGATGCATAAGAGCGACAAGGTCTTTGCCATCACCAATATGACGCGGAACATCGGCGGCAGTTTCGGCATCTCGGTGGTGACGACCATACTCGCGCGCCGCCAGCAATATCATCAAAGCGTGCTGGTCGAGCATGTTAGTCCGCTGAACCATGCCTATACCGCGACGCTTCAGGGCATCCAGCAGAGCCTCGCCGCCCACGCCGCGAGCGCCGGCCAGGTGCTCGGCCTTGCCCAGGCGCGGCTTGGCATGATGGTGGCGAAGCAGGCCCTCGCCCTGTCGTTCATCGATGTGTTCTGGTTCATGGGCGTCGCCTTCCTGGCCGCGACGCCGTTCATCCTTCTACTGCGCCCGAGCAAGCCGCCCCAGGGCGGCGGGATGCCGGTCCATTAAAGAGCCATCGAATCCCGTTGCACCGTTCCGGGCGCGGCGCGACAATGCCGACCACTGGAAACGCTTGAAACGTAACGAGGTGCAACCAATGGCTCGTCCGAAGATTCGCCACCTGGCTATTCTCGCGCGCAATCCGAAGAAGATGGCCGACTACTACACCAAGGTGTTCGATATGGAGGTCATCCATAAGAACGCCGCCGGCAACGCCTTCTTCCTCTCCGACGGCTACATCACCCTCGCCGTTTTGCCGCATAAGCTCGAGAATGACGGCTCGCTCGGCCTCAACCATTTCGGCTTCCAGATCGACAGCGTCGACGAGATGATGAAGAAGATCGCCGCCTTCGATCCGGAAATCGAAGAGCCGAAGAAACGCCCCGCCGACCGGCCCTATGCCGAATTCCGCGGCTGCGACACCGAAGGCAACGGCTTCGACCTCAGCGAGCACGGCTTCGAGCGCGCCGAGACCAACGAAGAACGCGACGCCAAAAAGGCGAAGGCCCCGGGGAAAGAAAAAGCGCTGGCTTAAGAATCACCACAGAGGCGCAGAGAACACAGAGTTAAGAATCCTACGCGCGAAGCGCGCTCCTTTTCTTCTCCGTGTCCTCTGTGCCTCTGTGGTAAAATTTACAAGAAACTATACGGGTCGATATCGACCTGGAGCCGGACGTTGTTCGGGACTTTGACCCGGGCGAGCCACTGACGCACCACCGCTTGTAAATTCACATCGCGTCGCGCTTTGACGAGAAAGCGGCGGCGGTGACGGCCGCGCAGCACGCGCAGCGGCGCCGGCGCCGGGCCGAGCGTTTCGACACCCGGCAGATGTGGCGCGGTACGCGCCAACGCGCGGCCGGTGAAATCCGCGGATTCGTCATCCGGCGCGGAGATGACCAGCGCCGCGAGCCTGCCATAGGGCGGCATGCCGTGCTCGCGGCGGCTTTCGGCTTCGAGCGCGACGAAGCGGTCGCGATCGTCGGCGAGCAGCGCCTTCATCACGTCGTGCTCCGGCATCCAGGTCTGGATGTAGACGATGCCTGGCCGCTCAGCCCGGCCGGCACGGCCCGCGACTTGATGCAAAAGCTGAAATGTGCGCTCGGCGGCGCGCAGATCGCCGCCTTCGAGGCCCAAATCGGCATCGACCACGCCGACCAAGGTCAACAGCGGGAAGTGATGGCCTTTCGCCACCACCTGCGTGCCGATCACGACATCGATCTCATGCGCCTCGACCGCGCGGATCAGTTCTTCCGCCGCACGCGGACCGGTAAGCGTGTCGGACGCCATCACACCGAGCCGCGCTTTCGGGAAGCGCAGCGCGACTTCTTCGGAGAGCCGCTCGATCCCCGGGCCGCAGGGCACGAAACTATGCGCCTCGCCGCAACTCGGGCAGAGCGCCGGCAAGGCTTCGGCATGGCCGCAATGATGGCATTGCAATTGGCCGAGCAGGCGATGCTCGACCAACCACGCGGTGCAGTTGGGACACTCAAGGCGATGGCCGCAATTTCGGCAGAGCGTCAGCGGCGCGTAGCCGCGGCGATTGAGAAAGAGCATCGCCTGCTCGCCCGCGTCCAGCGTCTCGCCCAGTGCTTTCACCAGCGGCGGCGAGAGGAAGCGCTGCCGCTCGGGCAGATTGCGCCGCATATCGACGACGCGAATTTCGGGCAATTGCGCCGCGCCGAACCGCGACGGCAGATGCAAGCGGCGATAGCGGCCCTGCTCAACATTAACGATCGTCTCGAGCGCCGGCGTCGCCGAGACCAGCACCACCGGTCGCTTCGCCAGCGAGCCGCGCACCACCGCCATGTCACGCGCGTGATAGATCACGCCGTCTTCCTGCTTGTACGAACCGTCCTGCTCTTCATCGACGACGATGAGGCCGAGATCGGGAAACGGCAGGAACAGCGCCGAGCGCGCGCCGACCACGACCGGCGCCTTGCCCTCCGCGATCTCGCGCCAGGTGTCGCGGCGTTGCGCGTGGCGCAGTTCCGAATGCCAGAGCGCCGGCGGTGCCCCGAACCGTGCCCCGAAGCGCTCGAGGAATTGCGCCGAGAGCGCGATCTCGGGCAGCAACACCAGAGCCTGCTTGCCGCGCGCGAGACACGCGGCGACGGCGGCGAAATACACCTCGGTCTTGCCCGAACCGGTAACGCCGTCGAGCAGCGTGACGGAGAATGCGTCTTGTTGAACCTGCGCGACGAGTTCCTGCGCCGCGTCGTGCTGCGCGCCGGAGAGCGTCGGACCGTCGCAGCGGAAATCGGGAATCGGCGGCGTGAGGCGGCGCGGCAGATCGATGCTGCGCAAAAATCCCGCTGCGAAGAGGCCTTTCACCACGCCGGCGCTGCACGCCGCGCGCTCGGCGAGATCGCTCGCGGTCGCCGCGCCGCCTTCGCTCGCGACGTCGAGCACGCGCCGGCGCTGCTTGCTCAGCGACGTATTCTCATCCGCCAGCGCCGCGCGGCCCGCATCGGTGAGCGTGTAGCCCGCGAGCGCGCGCATGGGTACGAGCGCATCGGGCACACTCATTGCCATGCGCATCACCGCGCCGGGCGGCGACAACGTATAATTGGCCACCCAATCGACAAACCGCCGCAACTCGTCGGTCATGCGCGGCGCCGGCAGGATATCTTCGATCGGCTTCAGCTTCGCGTCGGCGACATCGCCGCTGCCATCGCCCCACACCACCCCGACGAGTTGGCGCCGGCCGAAAGGCACCGCAACAAAATCACCCGGCTCTACGTTTAACTCACGGGGAACGCTGTAATCATAGGCACCCGCCAAGGGCAGCGGCAGCAGCACGCTGACGCGGCGTTCCGTGCTGTCGGCGGAACTGGCGTGGCGCTCTTGCATAGGCTAGACTTTTAGTGTGAAAGCCTGCAACGCGCTACGGTAGGCAGGAGAGGAGGCTTCCATGAAATTCTTCATCGACACGGCCCACATCGCCGAGATCCGCGATCTCGCGGCCACGGGACTCGTCGACGGCGTCACCACCAACCCGTCGCTGGTCGCGAAATCGGGGCGCAAATTCCTCGATGTCGTGAAAGAAATTTGCGAGGTCGTGCCCGGACCGGTGAGCGCCGAAGTCGCCGCCACCGACGGACCGACGATGCTTGCCGAAGGCCGCAAGCTGGCGAAGATCGCCAAGAACGTCGCGGTCAAAGTGCCGCTGACCGTCGACGGGCTCAAAACGTGCCGCACCCTGCGCCAGGAAGGCACGATGGTCAATGTGACGCTGTGCTTCTCGGCGGCCCAGGCGCTGCTCGCGGCGAAAGCCGGCGCCAGCTTCATCTCGCCTTTCGTTGGGCGACTCGACGATATCGGCCAGACCGGCATGGAGCTGATTCGCGAAATCGTCACGATGTATCGTAATTATCCGGAGATCAAAACCGAGGTTCTGGTGGCGTCGATCCGCAATCCGCTGCATGTCACCGAGGCGGCGAAGATGGGCGCGCATGTCGGCACCATGCCGCCGGCGATACTGCGTCAGATGTTCGCGCACCCGTTGACCGACAAGGGACTTGCGGCTTTCGTTGCGGACTGGAAGAAGACGGGACAGAGCATTTTAGGGGATAACGAGAAGGCCGCCGCAGAATAGGGTGTGTAGGATCGTTCATGGATTCGCCGAAGGACAAGAAACGCGTACTGCCTTCGTTGCCGGCCCCGGTGCCGGCGACGCCTTTGGGCAAAGGTCCTTCGGCTGACGATGTCGTCAGCTTTCTCAGGCAGCATCCCGACTTTCTCAACGAGCATCCCGATCTGCTCGGCGTGCTGACGCCGCCCAAGCTCGATCGCGGCGAGCGTGTCGTCGATATGCAGCACTTCATGGTGCAGCACCAGCGCAACGAGATCGCGCGCATCAAGGCGCAGAACAAAACCCTGGTCGCGGCGACGCGCGCCAATCTCATGGGACAGGCGCGCGTCCACACCGCGGCGCTGGCGATCATCGGCGCGCAAAGCTTCGAGCAGCTGATCCAGGTCGTCATCACCGATCTCGCCGGCCTCATCGATGCCGATGTCGTCACCATCGCGGTCGAGCGCCAGGGTAATGCGCGGGCGAAGATGCCGCATCACGGCATCGAGATTCTCGAGCCCGGCACCGTCGCCGAAGTCCTCGGCCCCGAGCGCGATGTCGTTTTCCAGACCGATATTCCCCAGGGCGATCCGCGGCTCTTCGGCGCCGGCGCAGGGCTGGTGCGCTCCGGCGCGTTGGTCCGCCTGCCGGTCGGCCGCAGCGCGCCGGCGGGCATGCTCTGCGTCGGCACGCGCCGCACCACCAAATTCAACACCGGGCATCAAACCACCGAGCTGTTATCCTTCCTTGCGCGCACGCTCGGCGTCACCATCGCCACATGGCTCGATCTGCCGCGGTAAAGCCGGCACAAACCCCTCCACAGTCAAAGCGGCCGACGTCAAAAGGCCCAGCGCCCGTCGATCCGGCGCGTTTTTCGGTAAAGCACGATCTGCTGCGCGCGATCGGCGAATGGCAAAGCTGGTTGCAGGCCGAGCGCCGCGCCTCGCCGCACACGGTTGCCGCCTATGGCAGCGATCTTTTGCTATTCCTCGACTTCCTGACCGAGCATCGCGGCGGCGCGGCGAGCCTTGCCGATCTCGCCGCCCTCGCGCCGGCGGATTTTCGCGCGTTCCTGGCGTCGCGCGCTTACGAAGCGATCAAGCATTCGTCGTCGGCGCGGGCGCTATCGGTGCTGCGCGGCTTCTTCCGCTTTCTGGACCGTCGCGGCTTTGCCAAGAATGCGGCGCTCGCCGCGATCCGCTCGCCGAAGCTGCCGAAGGCGCTGCCCAAAGCGCTGACCGTCGATGAGGCCGACGAGACGCTGGCGCTGGTACCATCTCTCGCGCGCCAAGATTGGCAAGGCAAGCGCAGCCTCGCCATCTTGATGCTGCTTTACGGCGCCGGCTTGCGCATCGGCGAGGCGCTGTCGCTGACGCGCGGCGAGGCGCCACTGAAGCCCGGTGCGATCAGTATCACCGGTAAGGGCAACAAGACGCGAATGGTACCGATCCTGCCCGTGGTGGCGACCGCCATCGACGATTATCTCCACGCCTGCCCGCACGAGCTGAAACGCGACGCGCCGCTCTTCGTCAGCGCGCGCGGCAAGCCGCTCACCGCCCGCCCGGTGCAGGCCGAGATGGCGAAGCTGCGGCTGATGCTGGGCCTCGATCCGCGCGCGACGCCGCATGCGCTGCGCCACAGTTTCGCGACGCATTTACTGGGCGAAGGCGCCGATCTGCGCTCGATCCAGGAATTGCTCGGGCATGCGAGTCTGTCGACGACGCAGCGTTACACCGCCGTCGACGCCGCCCGCCTCACCGCGGTTTACGACAAGGCGCATCCGCGCGCTAAAAATTGAGGGGCCAGGAACTGCAGGGCGCGAAAGGATAAGGGCATGACATCGGGAGACAGCAACGCCGCGAGGCTGCGCGCGCTGTTGCACAAGGACGGGATGCTGGTCGCCCCCGCGGCCTACGATTGCATCGGCGCCCGTGCAATCGAGGATGCCGGCTTTCCGCTCGTCTATATGACGGGCTCGGGCACGGCGGCGATGCTCGGCTATCCCGATTACGGGCTCGTCACGATGTCGGAGATGGTCGACAACGCCGGACGCATCGCTGCCGCGGTCAAAGCGCCGGTCATCGCCGATGCGGATACCGGCTACGGCAACGAGCTCAACGTCACGCGCACGGTGCAGGAATACGCGCGGCGCGGCATCGCCGGTATCCATATCGAAGATCAAAGTTTCCCGAAGAAATGCGGCCAGCTCGACGACAAGGAGGTCGTCCCGGCGCCCGAATTCATCGCCAAGATAAAAGCCGCCGTCGCGGCGCGGCCCGATCCGGATTTCGTCATCATCGCGCGCACCGATGCGCGCGCCGTGCTCGGCCTCGACGAAGCGGTCGCGCGCATGAACGCGGCGCTCGATGCCGGCGCCGATATCGCCTTCCTCGAAGCGCCGCAAAGTCTGGACGAGATCAACGCGGTGCCGAAGCGCGTGAACGGCCCCTGCCTGCTCAACCTCTCGATCGGCGGCCGAACCCCCTTGCACGATCTCGGCGAGGCCGAGCGCGCCGGCTACCGGATCGTGATCGTGCCGGGGCTGTTGCTGCAAGAGGCGATGAACGCCTATGCCGCGACGCTCGCCGAATTGAAGACAGAGCACCGCCTGCCCGAAGCCACCATCCATGTGCGCGAACGCCTGCGCCGCATGGGCGCCGCCGAATGGGACGCGCTGCGGGATCGGTTTAAGGACTGACAACGAATAGTGCTAAGCCTCGACGAGATCGAGGCGGCGTTTGATCTGAACGATGTCGCCGGCCATACGGTCAACACGACCAAACAAATTGGCGTAAAGCCCTTCCAGATGGCCGAGCCGTGTCTTGATTTCGACAAGATCGGCTTTGACGTCAGCAATCTCACCGCGAATTGCGCGGAGATGTTCGAGAACCAGATTGTTCGTCCCGTCGGCCATAGCAGGAGGGTAAGCCCACCCCTGGGAACGGTCGAGCCTACATATGAATGGCGCCCGGGCCGACGGCGAGGGCGGCTTCTTTGACCGCTTCGTTCAAGGTCGGATGGGCGTGGACGGTGCGGGCGATGTCTTCGGCGGTCGCGCCGAATTCGATCGCCAGCGCGGCTTCCGCGATCATCGTGCCGGCATCGGCGCCGATGATATGCACGCCGAGCACGCGATCGGTCTTCTGATCGGCGATGATTTTGACGAAGCCTTCGGTGTCGGCATTGGCCCGCGCCCGCGCATTGGCCGTGAAGGGAAATTTGCCGACGCGATAAGCGACGCCCGCGGCCTTGAGCTCTTCCTCGGTCTTGCCGACAGAGCCGACTTCGGGATGCGTGTAGATCACGGCCGGGATCGCATCGTAATCGATATGCGGCTTCTGGCCGGCGAGGGCCTCGACCAACACGACGCCTTCTTCCGAAGCCTTATGCGCCAGCATCGGGCCGGCGATAACGTCGCCGATGGCATAGATGCCCGCCACGTTGGTCGCGAAATGCGGATCGACCGTGATGCGGCCGCGGTTGTCGAGCTTCACGCCGACGGCATCGAGGCCGAGATTATCGGTGAACGGACGGCGCCCGACCGAGACGAGCACGACATCGCACGGCAGTTCTTCGGCTTTGCCGCCCGCCGCTGCCTCAAGTGACAACGTCCAGCCGTCTTTCGCTTTCTTGGCGCCGGTCACTTTGGTGCCGAGCTTGAAGGCGAAGCCTTGCTTGGTTAGCGAGGCCTGCAGCGCCTTGCCGACTTCGAGATCCATCGTCGGGGTGATGCGGTCGAGGAATTCGACCACCGTGACCTGCGCGCCGAGACGCCGCCATACCGAGCCCATCTCGAGCCCGATATAGCCGCCGCCGACCACGACGAGATGCTTCGGCACCGATTCCAGCGCCAGTGCGCCGGTGGAGGAAACGATGGTCTTCTCGTCGATGGTGATGCCGGGAAGATTCACGCTGTCGGAGCCGGTGGCGATGATGATGCCTTTGCTGGCCTTCAGTTCCTGCACTTTGCCGTCTTCGCCGCTGACGGCGAGCGTGTCTTTCGCGGTGAATTTCGCCGCGCCCTTGACGAACGCGACCTTGTTCTTGCGGAAGAGGAATTCGACGCCTTTGGTATTGGCGTTCACCACTTCATCCTTGCGCGCCAACATCGTCTTGAGATCGAGTTCGACCTTGCCGACCTTGACGCCGTGCACGGCGAGCGAATGCCCCGCTTCCTCGTAATGCTCGGAGGATTGCAGCAGCGCCTTCGACGGGATGCAGCCGATGTTGAGACACGTGCCGCCCGGCACCGGACGCTTGTCGACGCAAGCGGTCTTCATGCCGAGCTGCGCCGCGCGGATCGCCGCGACATAGCCGCCGGGTCCGCTGCCAATAACGATGACGTCGTAGGTATCAGCCATGAAAATCTCTCTTTCTCAGGGCAAAGCCCCCTCACCCTCCCAATCGCGTGAGCGATTGGGAGGGTGAGGGGGAAACTCAGAGCCGCGCGTTAGATCCCGAACAACATCCGTTGCGGGTCTTCGATGCATTCCTTGACGCGCACCAGGAAAGTCACTGCCTCGCGGCCGTCGATCATGCGATGATCGTAAGAGAGCGCGAGATACATCATCGGGCGCGCTTCGATCTTGTCGCCGATCACGACCGGGCGCTTCTGGATCTTGTGCATGCCGAGGATCGCCGATTGCGGCGGATTGAGGATCGGCGTGGACAAGAGCGAGCCGTAGACACCGCCATTGGTGATCGTGAAGGTGCCGCCCGAGAGCTCGTCGAGCGAGAGCTTACCGTCGCGCGCGCGACGGCCGAGATCGGCGACGCGCTTCTCGATATCGGCGAAGCCCAGTTGATCGGCGTCGCGCACCACCGGCACAACGAGTCCCTGCTCGGTGCCGACGGCGATGCCGAGGTCGTAGTGATTCTTATAGATGATGTCGTCGCCGTCGATCTCGGCATTGGCGGCCGGAATCTCTTTTAGAGCCTGGATGCAGGCCTTGGCAAAGAGCGACATGAAGCCGAGGCGCACGCCATGCTGCTTCTCGAAGCTTTCGCGATAGCGCTCGCGCAGCGCCATGACCTCGGTCATGTCCACCTCGTTGAAAGTGGTGAGCATGGCGGCGGTGTTCTGCGCGTCCTTCAAGCGCTCGGCGATGCGCTTGCGGAGGCGCGTCATGCGCACGCGCTCTTCGCGCGGGCCGATTTCGCGGGGCCCTATGTCGGAAGCAGGGCGCGCGATCGGCGCCGGTGCCGGCTTCGCCGAGGCAGCAGCGGCGATATCGCTCTTGGTGACGCGGCCGTCTTTGCCGGTCGGCGCGACCTTCGTCACATCGACGCCGGTCTCGGCCGCGGCTTTGCGGGCTGCCGGACCGGAGCGCGCGAGAATGTCGACAGCGCCGTTACCGGCGGCAGGAGGCGGTGCGGCTGGCTTCGCCGAGGCCGGACGCGGCGCGGGCGCAGCGGCGGGTGCCGCCGTTTGCGCGACGTTGACCTTCGCCGGCGCGGGTTTCGCCCCACCTTCGCCGATCGTGCCAAGCACGGCGCCGACGCCGACATTGGCGCCTTCGGCGAAAAGCACTTCGGTCAGCGTGCCGGCAGCCGGCGCGTTGACCTCGAGCGTCACCTTGTCGGTTTCGAGCTCGACGAGCGGATCATCCATCGCAACCGTGTCGCCCGGCTGTTTCAGCCAGCGCGCGACCGTCGCCTCATTCACCGATTCGCCCAGCGTCGGGACCTTGATTTCGGTTGCCATCGAACTTCCCCTCTCGCCCCTCGGCGAAACTGCTTAGTGCGAAATCGCTTCGCGGCTTACTTCGCGAAAGCTTCGGCGACGAGTTGCGCCTGCTGCGCATTATGACGGCGCAGCTGACCGGTCGCGGTCGCCGCCGCTTCCGGACGGCCGACATAACGTGCCCGCTTACCCTTGGTATCGAGGCCGCTCAGCACCTTCTCGAGCTTGCGATCGATGAAATGCCACGCGCCCGCATTCTCGGGCTCTTCTTGGCACCACACGAACTCGGCGTTCTTGTAGGGGGCAAGGACCGTCGCCAGCGTGTTGAACGGGAACGGATAGAGTTGCTCGACGCGGATCAGCGCGACGTCGTTGATCTTGTTCTCGGTGCGGTATTTCGCGAGATCGAAATGCACCTTTCCGGTCGTGAGCACGACGCGGCGCGCCTTGGCCGGATCGACCAGCGCAGTGTCGTCGCCGAAGACACGGTGGAACGACGTGCCCGGGCCCATATCGGCGAGCTTCGACATCATCTCGGGCGCGCGCAGCATCGACTTCGGCGCCATCAGGATGAGCGGCTTGCGGAAATTGCGGCGCACCTGGCGGCGCAGCAGATGGAAGTAATTCGCCGCGCTGGTGAGGTTGCAGACCTGCCAATTGTCTTCGCCGCAAAGCGTCAGATAGCGCTCGAGCCGGGCCGAGGAATGCTCGGGACCCTGGCCTTCATAGCCGTGCGGCAGCAGCAACACGACGCCCGACATGCGCAGCCATTTGGCTTCGCCCGACGCGATGAACTGGTCGACGATGACCTGCGCGCCGTTGGCGAAATCGCCGAACTGCGCTTCCCACAGCACCAGCGCATGCGGATCGGCGAGGCTGTAGCCGTATTCGAAGCCGAGCACCGCGGCTTCCGACAGCGGGCTGTCGATCACCTCGAACGGCGCCTGGCCGTCGCGCACGTGGTTCAGCGGGATGTAGCGGCTCTCGTTGGTCTGATCGATCAGGACCGAGTGACGCTGCGAGAAGGTACCGCGGCCCGAATCCTGACCCGAAAGACGCACCGGCGTGCCTTCGGCGCAGAGCGTGCCGAACGCCAGCGCCTCGGCGGTCGCCCAATCGACGCCCTCGCCGGTCTCGATCGCCTGTTTCTTGGCTTCGAGCTGACGCACCAGCTTGCGGTTGAGATCGAAGCCTTCCGGCGCATGCGACAGCGCCGCGCCGACTTCCTTCAGCAATTCCATCGGCACAGCGGTCTCGCCGCGGCGATCGTCGCCCGAAGCGGCCTGCAGCCCGGTCCATGCGCCTTCGAGCCAATCGGCCTTGTTCGGCTTGTAGCTTTTCGAGGCTTCGTATTCGACTTCGAGCTTGGCCGTGAAATCCGCCGCCATCTGATCGGCGTCTTCCTGCTTGATCACGCCCTCGCCGACGAGGCGCTTGGCGTAGATTTCGCGTGCCGACGTATGCGCGGCGATCGCCTTGTACATCAGCGGCTGGGTGAAGGCCGGTTCGTCGCCTTCGTTATGGCCGTGGCGGCGATAGCAGAAGATGTCGACGACGACGTCTTTCTTGAAGCGATGACGGAATTCCGTCGCGATGCGCGAGACATGCACCACGGCTTCGGCATCGTCGCCGTTGACGTGGAAGATCGGCGCCTGGATCTCTTTCGCGACTTCCGTGCAATAGGGGCCCGAGCGCGAATAGGCCGGGCTGGTTGTAAAGCCGATCTGGTTGTTGACGACGAAATGGATCGTGCCGCCGGTGCGATAGCCCTTGAGTTCGGAGAGATCGAGCGATTCGGGAACAAGGCCCTGGCCGGCGAAAGCCGCATCGCCATGCATCAACAGGCCGACGACCTCGTTGCGCTCCGTGTCCTTGCGCTGCTGCTGCTTGGCGCGGACCTTGCCGAGCACGACGGGATTGACCGCCTCGAGGTGCGAAGGATTGGCCTGCAGCGAGAGATGGACGAGATTGCCGTCGAAGCTGCGGTCACTCGACGTCCCGAGATGGTATTTGACGTCGCCCGAGCCCTGCACGTCCTCGGGATTGGCCGAGTTGCCCTGGAACTCCGAGAACACCGCGGTGAACGACTTGCCCATCATGTTGGTCAAGACGTTGAGGCGGCCGCGATGCGGCATGCCGATCACCAGCTCTTTCATGCCAAGCTGGCCGCCGCGCTTGATCACCTGTTCCAGCGCCGGGATCAACGCTTCGCCGCCATCGACGCCGAAGCGTTTGGTGCCGGTGTAGCGCTTGTCGCAAAAGCGCTCGAACATCTCGGCGTCGGTCAGGCGCTGCAGGATCGCGCGCTTGCCGAGCACCGTGAATTCAGTGTGGTTACGCGGGACCTCGATGCGCGCCTGAATCCATTGGCGCTGCTCGAGTTCCTGAATGTGCATGTA
>DASZLU010000024.1:0-5744 GCA_035552195.1 Allostellaceae bacterium
CGTCATGCTGATGCCGTTCCACAAGCTGATCTCGACCTCGCCGATCGGCGCGCATGTGTGGGTGCCGCTCGATGACGAGACGACGATGAATTACAGCGTCGAATATTGGCCCGACCGGCCGCTCTCGGACGAAGATCTGGAAGAATCGAAGAGCTTCCACTTCATCCATCCGGAGCTGCTGCCGGGCAGCGATCGCGCCGTCCTCAACAAGGACAACGATTACCGGATCGATCGCGCGCTGCAGGCGAGCGGCAAGTCGTATACCGGCATGTTCGGTCTCGGCATTCAGGATTGCGGCATTCAAGAATCGATGGGGGCCGTCGCCGATCGAACCATCGAGCATCTGGGCAAGAGCGATACCACGATCATCCAGATCCGCCGCCTGCTGCTGCGGACGCTGAAGGATTTCGAAGCCGGCGGCACACCGCCGGGTCTCAATCCGGCGAGCTATCGCGTACGCTCGGGCCGTTTCACCTTGCCGCAAGGCAAGCCGCTCACCGAAGGCGTCTACGATTTCGTGCGTATCAAGGAACCTGCTTTCGCCAAATAGTCTGGCGCAAAATAGTCACGCCGCCTGAGTGAGGATTCCATGACGCCGCTCGTTGGCCAACCGATCCGGCGCAAAGAAGATCGCCGCCTCCTCACGGGCCATGGCCGCTTTACCGACGACATCAACCTGCCGCATCAAGCCTACGTCTATGTGCTGCGCTCGCTCCACGCGCATGCGCGCATTCGCGCCATCGATACGAGCGCGGCGAAAGACGCGCCCGGCGTGCTCGCCGTGCTCACCGGCGCCGATTATGCCGCGGATGGTCTCAAGCCCATGCAGCACGGGCCGAGCGGTGTCGATCATTTCGATCTCACCAAGCAAGCTTTCGGCCCCGAAACGATGCCCTTCGGCCCGCCGCCGGGACAGCCGCCGATTGCCGAGGGCAAGGTGCGTTTCGTCGGCGAGGCGGTCGCTTACGTGATCGCCGAGACGCTCGACGCCGCGCGCGATGCGGCCGAGAGCATCGATATCGATTACGAAATCCTACCCGCCGCCATCGATATCGCCGCGGCGCTTGCGCCCCATGCGACGCGGCTCTGGGACGAGCGCGGCGGCAATCTGCTGGTCGAATCGCAAAACGGCGATCGCCAAGCGACCGACGCGGCTTTCGCCCGCGCGCACACGATCATCCGCCTCACCAGCCACAATCAGCGCGTCAGCGGCGTGCCGATGGAGCCGCGCTGCACCATCGCCGAATATGACACGGCGAGCAAGGGCTTCACCATCCATTCGGTGAGCCAGGGCGTTCACCGCATCAAATTCACCGTCGCCGCCTGCCTCGGCGTCGGCATGGACCAGGTGCGCGTCATCACCGGCGACGTCGGCGGCGGCTTCGGCGTGCGCTCGTCGGTCTATCCGGAATATGCGGCGCTCGCCTGGGCCGCACGCAAGCTCGGTCGGCCGGTCAAATGGAACTCGAGCCGCGCCGAGGCCTTCCTCGCCGATTACCAGGCGCGCGATGTCGAGGTCGAAGGCGCGCTGGCACTCGACAAGGACGGCAAGTTCCTCGCGCTCGAGCTATCCTATGCCGGCAATCTCGGCGCTTATCCCGTGTCCTACGCCGTGCTCAACAACGTCACGCGCATGGCGAGCAACGTCTACGACATCCCGGCGCAGCACGTGCGCGTCAAAGGCGTCGCCACCAACACCGTGCCAATGTCGGTCTATCGCGGCGCCGGCCGGCCGGAATCGAATTTCATTCTCGAGCGCATGATTGATCTCGCGGCCGCCGAGTTGGGCATCGCCCGCGACGAGCTGCGCCGGCGCAACATCATCTCCGCGAAGGCTTTGCCCTATCAATCGCCCCTCGGCCATATTTACGATTGCGGCGCCTTCGCCGAGAATTTCGAAAGCGTGCTGAGCCTCGTCGATTGGGCGGGCTTCCCCGCGCGGCGCGAAGCGGCGCGCGCCAAGGGCCTCAAGCGCGGCATTGCGGTCGTGAATTATCTCGAAAGCCCGACCGGCTTCGTAGACGAGCGCAGCGATATCCGCGTTCTCGCCGAAGGCCGCGTCGATGCCGCGATCGGCACGCAAGCTTCGGGCCAGGGCCACGAGACCAGCTTCGCGCAAGTCGTCGCCGACATCCTGCAAGTGGCGCTGGAGCGCGTCTCGGTGCTGTTCGGCGATACCGCCGTCTCGGTCTCGGGCGGCGGCACGCATTCCGACCGCTCGATGCGTCTGGGCGGCGCCGTGCTGGTCCGTGCCTCGAACGAGATCGTGGTGCGCGCCAAGAAACTCGCCGCGGCAAAGCTCGAAGTTGCCGAGAGCGACATCGTCTTTGCCGATGGCCGCTTCACCGTCGCCGGCACCGACCGCTCGATCGGGCTCTTCGATCTCGCCTCTATCGCCGAAGATCCGCGCTTGCCCGACGATTTGCGCGGGCCGCTCGCCGCGACCTCGATCCTCAACACGCGGCTGCACGCGCATCCCAACGGCTCCGCGGCCTGCGAGGTCGAGATCGATCCCGAGCTCGGCAGCGTCAGCATCGTGCGTTATGCGACGGTCGACGATGCCGGCCGCATCATCAATCCGATGATCGTCGAAGGCCAGGTTCACGGCGGCGCGGCGCAGGGCATCGGCCAAGCGCTGATGGAAGCGATCGTCTTCGACAAGGACGGCCAGCTCCTCTCCGGCAGCTTCATGGATTACGCGATGCCGCTGGCCGATCAGCTGCCGAACTTCGTGACGCGTCAAAACGCCGTGCCGACCGACAGCAACCCGCTCGGCGTCAAAGGCGCGGGCGAAGCCGGCATCACGCCTGCAACCTCCGCTGTGATCGGCGCCATCACCGATGCGCTCGGTATCCAGCATCTCGAAATGCCGGCGACGTCCGAGCGCATCTGGCGCGCGCTGCGCGGCTAGAGACCCGCGATCGCCCCTTCGATAAGACCGGCCCCCGCGCCGAACACCGTGCGGAGGACCGCCGAGACGAGATCGAACACGCTCCGCACCAGACCCGGCCGATCCGGCTGCGCCGAGAGCCGCGATTGCGTCCGGTTGATGGCTTCGCTCCATGACGCGATAAAGCGGCCGAAATCCTCCGGCGCGTACCGCGAGCCATCGACGGCGGCGACGCGCAACCCGCTGGGTGTTGGGATCACCATCGCAAGGAAAGGACCGCGCCCCGCCGTCGAGCCAGCCGTTGCGTGGAACGCGGCGATAAGACCGGCAGCGCGATTGTAATCGTAGGTGCCGACGAGATACTCGCAGTCGCGCGCGCGATCCGGCGGCACATCGGATAACTGTGTCAGCCAGCGCGTGAAGATGAGATTCGGCGCGACCGTCGATTTCGCCAGCGCCTCCTGCACCGTCGGGAGCGTCATAAACGCCGCGCAGAAAGCGCGGTTCCGCGCCATATCATTGGGCTTCAGGATCACGACCGCCGTTGGCATCGGCGCCAGATAGGTTCCGGGCCCTGCCAGTTGCGTCGCGAAAGTCGCATTGGCGGGCGGCACCGAACCGCGCGGCGCGCTGGCCGGCTGATCGTAAGAGGTGCAGCCAGCAAGAATGGCTGCCAGCAACCAAAAACCTAACCGCCGCATCGCCTTCTCCCGTGCCAAGGCTCTTTCTTGTCCCGCCGCCTCTCCCAACGCTATCCTGCGTGATCGCCGCAGCGGAGGGCCTCATGCATAAAATCGATATCCCGCAATATATCACCGATCGCGTTACGCGCACGCGCGGCAGGTTGCATGCGTTCGATACGCTGGCCGGCCCAGCGACCGCGCTGCTCGTCGTCGATTTGCAGAATGTCTTCATGCTGCCGCCTTATCCGACGGAAGTGCCGGTGGCACGCGAGATCGTTCCGAACGTCAACAAGCTCGCCGCGGCGACGCGCGCGGCGGGTGGCGTCGTCGTCTGGATTCAGATGACGCATACGGAGCAAGACAAGAACACGTGGAGCGTCTTCTATGACGACGTCACGAAGACCGCCAACCGCGGCGACGCGTTGAAGGGGCTTTCCCGCGGCTCGCACGGTCAGGCGCTGCACGAAGCGCTCGACGTCAAGCCGGCCGATCTTAAAGTCGAGAAGAACCGCTTCAGCGCCTTCATCCAAGGCTCGAGCGATCTCGACAAGATTCTGAAAGACCGCGGCATCGACACGGTGCTGGTCACCGGCACGGTCACCAACACCTGCTGCGAGTCGACGGCGCGCGACGCGATGATGCTGAACTACAAGACCGTCATGCTGTCGGACGCCAACGCCGCCGCGAGCGACGAGGAACACAACGCGACGCTCGCGAATATCCTGCGTATCTTCGGCGACGTGATGTCGACCGACGAGGTGATCGCACGACTGACGCCGGCGGGTAAAGCGGCGGCAGCGGAGTAGATATTGGAGCCCCCTCATCCTCCCATCACTTCGTGATGGGCCCCTCCCTCTCCCCAAGGGGCGAGGGGGAAGTTGACGTTGCGCCAGAAAACCCCTCGCCCCAGCGGGGAGAGGGAGGGGCCCGCGAAGCGGGAGGGTGAGGGGGCGTTACTACTTCGCGCTGGCCCTGATCTCATCCCGCCGCTTCTGCGTCGCGGCCGCGTCGATCGTCAGCGTCTCGGGATCGAGCACCACGCCGTAGGTATCGCGCGCGGCGCCGAGCGAGACATAACCTTGATAGACGTCCTCGCGCACCTTCTCGGGCTCGCGCTCGGTCGGATCGCCGTAACCGCCGCCGCCGCCGCCGCGGATGGTGGCGCTGTCGCCGAGCTTCAGGGAGAGGGTGAACGCCTTGGCGTTCGGCAGATCGCCGAGGCTCTTGCCATCCTTGCGCAGGAAGAGCGCATTGGGCATCGCATCATCGCCGCCAAAGAGCCCCCACGGCTTGCATTGCGAGCGCTCGATATGGCTGGTGAATTTCAGCTCGATCAGCGGCTGCACTTCGCGATCGACGCCGAGACCGCCGCGATACTTGCCCGCGCCGCCTGAATCCGGCACGAGTTCATAACGTTCAGCAAAAAGCGGATACTTCACCTCAAGCAATTCGATCGGGCTGTTATGCGTGTCGCCGTCATTCATCGCGATGGTCGCGCTCACGCCATCTTCGGTTTTCTTCGCGCCCCAACCGCCGCCCGCATGCGACAGGCCGGCGAAGATGAACTGGTTATTACTGAAGCCGATGAACTGGGCGATGATGAGATCGGCGTGATGCCCGGCCGCGACGCGATCCGGGATCGCCGGCGCCACCGCCTTGAAGATCGTGTCGACGATCGTCATCGGGAAGGTCATCCAGCGCCGCATCGCCGCCGGCTTCACCGCACTGACGACGCGGCCGGGCGGCGCGATCACCGTCAGCGAGCGGAAGCTGCCGTCGTTGATCGGATAATCGGTCGGCGAGGTCAGGCACTTATACGCGACCTGGGCGCAGGCGATCGCGGTGCTGTAGCCCGAATTATAGAAGCCGCGCACTTGCGGGCTGACGTCGGAGAGATCGATCGTCGCTTCGTCGCCCTTCACGGTGAACTTCACCTTGATCGGCACGCGCTTGCCGAGCTCGAAGCCGTCATCGTCCATGAAGCTCTCGGCTTCATAGACGCCATCGGGGATCGTCTGGGTACGGGCGCGCGCCGAAACCTCCGAGCGGTCCATGATCTCGTCGATCGAGGCGAGCACATCGTCGGTGCCGTAGCGTTCGACCAATTCCTGGAAGCGCTTCTCGCCGGTCTTCACCGCCGTGACTTGCGCGCGCAGATCGCCCATCGCGCG
>DASZLU010000025.1:0-11511 GCA_035552195.1 Allostellaceae bacterium
CCGGCGCCGTACAATCTGCCGGTGCCGCCCTACCACTTCGTCAGTGACACGATGATTCGCGTCGGTGAGAACCCGAGCGATTCGACGTGGGACTTCAACTCGATCGAGCAGATTTAAGGACGCCGTTTTCATGGCCGCGCCGCAATCACAAAACGCACTCGTGCGCTGGATCGACCGTCGTCTGCCGGTCTTCTCGATGCTCCATCACGAGCTGCACGAATACCCGACCCCGAAGAACCTGAATTATTGGTGGAACTACGGCTCTCTCGCCGGGCTCATGCTGATGATCATGATCGCGACGGGGATCTTCCTCGCGATGGAGTACACGCCGAACGTCAACCTCGCCTTCGACAGCGTCGAGCGCATCATGCGCGACGTGAATTGGGGCTGGCTGATCCGTTACATCCATATGAACGGTGCGTCGTTCTTCTTCATCGTCACCTACATCCACATCTTCCGCGGTCTCTATTTCGGCTCCTACAAAGAGCCGCGCGAGCTGCTGTGGATGCTCGGCGTGGTCATCCTGTTGTGCATGATGGCGACGGCCTTCATGGGCTACGTGCTGCCGTGGGGGCAGATGAGCTTCTGGGGCGCGACCGTTATCACCAACCTGTTCTCGGCGATCCCGGTCGTCGGCAACGACGTCGTGACCTGGCTCTGGGGCGGCTTCTCGGTCGATAATCCGACCCTCAATCGCTTCTACGCGCTGCACTACCTGATGCCGTTCGTGATCCTCGGCGTCGTCGGCCTGCACGTCATGGCGCTGCATACCAACGGGTCGAACAATCCGCTCGGCATCGACCGCAAGGGCCCGCAGGATTCGATCCCGTTCCATCCTTACTACACGATCAAGGACTCGTTCGGCGTCGGCGTGTTCCTGATCATCTTCTGCATCTTCGTGTTCTATTTCCCGAACGCGCTCGGCGATCCGCAGAACTACATCCGCGCCAATCCGCTGCAGACGCCGCCGGAAATCGTGCCGGAATGGTACTTCCTGCCGTTCTACGCGATGCTGCGCTCGGTGCCGGACATTCTCTTCATCAAGGCGAAGCTCGCCGGCGTCCTCACCATGTTCGGCTCGATCGGCCTGCTCTTCGTCCTGCCCTGGCTCGATACCTCGCCGGTGCGCAGCGCCCGCTTCCGCCCGGTTTATAAGTGGTGGTTCTGGCTGTTGGTGATCGACGTGTTCGTGCTCGGCGCCGTCGGTGCACATCGGCCGGAAGGCTGGTGGATCGTCATCGGCCGCATCTCGACGCTCTACTACTACGTCCACTTCCTGCTTGTGTTCCCGCTGCTGGGCATCTTCGAGCGGCCGTTGCCGTTGCCGACCAGCATCAGTGCGGCCGTAACGAAAGGCGGCGGCAAGCTTGCCGGTGCGTCGGCGCCGATGGAGAAGCCATAATGCGCCGTATCGCGCCTAGCCTTATCAAAGGGGCCGTTATCGGAGCTTGTCTGTTGCTCGCTCCCGTCGTCGCCCAGGCACAGGAAGACGACACGCCGTTGCCGCGGACGAGCTGGTCCTTCGAAGGCCCGTTCGGCACCTACGACCGCGGCGCGATCCAGCGCGGCTTCCAGATCTATCAGAGCGTCTGCGCGAACTGCCATTCGCTGAACCTCGTCACTTATGACGATCTCGGTCCGAACGGGCCGGGCGGCGGCATCGGCTACAGCGAAGACCAGGTGAAGGGCATCGCCGCCCAGAAGCAGGTGAATGACGGCCCGAACGACCAGGGCGAGATGTTCCAGCGCCCGGGCCGCCCGTCCGATCATTTCGTGCCGCCGTTCCCGAACGATCAAGCGAACCGCGCCGCGCATAACGGCGCGCTGCCGCCCGATCTTTCGCTCATCGTCAAAGAGCGCGGGGCGGGCCTCGGCGCGTTGCCGTGGTCGGCCAGCGGCGCCGACTATGTCTACGACATCCTCACCGGCTTCAAGAATCCGCCGGCGAGCGAGAAGATGCCGGACAATTCGTATTTCAACGAGTATTTCCCCGGGCATCACATCGCGATGCCGCCGCCGCTCGCCGACGACGTCGTCACGTACGGCGACGGCACCAAGGCGTCGACCGCGCAGGAAGCGCATGACATCGTGACCTTTCTCACCTGGGCGGCCGAGCCGACGATGGAAGATAGGAAGCGCAACGGCGCCAAGGTCCTGATCTTCCTGGTCGTGCTGACGGGTCTGCTCTACGCGGCCAAGCGCAAGATCTGGGCCGACGTCCACTAAGCCGCGCGATCGGCGCGACGAACGAAACGGCCAGCGGCACCACCGCTGGCCGTTTTAGTTTCTGAGATACCGCGCGAAGAACGCCGTCACTTCCCGCTTCGCATCGTCCCACGCGGGAAGGTCGCCGCCGGTCGTGGCGCCGCGGCCGGTCGATGAATTGGCGTTGCGGCGATCGGCGATGTAACGCTCGGGCGACGGTCCGTCGAAGGCATGATTGGCGCCGGGATAGGTCTTGATCGAGACCGGATAGCCCGCCGCTTGCGCGCGCTCGGCCAGCGCGCGGCACTGATCGGCCGGCGTCCAATCGTCTTTCTCGCCGACCAGGATCAGCAGCGGCGCGACCGGCTGATAGGTGCCGACGTAATTGGCGATCTTGCCGTGATCGCCAGACTCGCGTGTCACGCTCCAATTGCCGTAACGCGCGCCGCAGCCGGGATAGAGCGCGATCGCGGCGGCGAAGCCGCCGAGCCGATTTTGCGCCGATTGGACGGTCACCACCGGGGCCGGCATGCTGTCGACGGTCAGCGTGGTGGCGCCGCCATGCGAGCCGCCCATGACGCCAACATGCGCGCTATCGACGAAAGCCTGCCGGTGCAGATAGGCGAGGGTCGCGAAAGCATCGTAAGCGCGCGGCTGCGGATTGACCTTGGGTGTCGAATTGCCCGATGGCGCGGTGCAGACGCCGCTCGCATAGCCGCGCGGCGTGAAACTGTCCGGCAGCGCGACGACATAACCTTGCGTCGCGAGGAACTGCGCCCAGCGCGCCGGCGAGCCGCTCGAGCGGGGGCCGAGGCCGCTGCAATCATGCATGATGACGATTGCCGGGAAGGGACCCTCGCCGTCGGGCTTGTAGAGTTCGGTCGGTAAATCCTGCGGCACGCCGTCGGTGGTGCTCGTCACGGTGACCGACGCATGCGTATAGGCGAGCAGCGCGTGGGCCTCGGGCGGCGCGACGGTGCCGAGCGAAACGGCCAAAGCGATGGCGGCTAAAGTTCTGGGGGAGGGCTTCATAGCGCGGCCATTCTCCCACGCCGCGCGGGCGCCGACAATTCCGGTTGCCGCTGCGGCCGCCACCTTGCAAACTGGCTTTTATGACAAGCAAACACGCCACGATCGGCATCATCGGCGGCAGCGGCCTCTATCAAATCGACGGCATCACCGATGTCGAATGGCGGCATGTGTGGTCGCCGTTCGGCGATCCCTCGGACGAGCTCTGTTTCGGCAGGCTCGGCGACACGCAAATTGTATTCCTGCCGCGCCACGGACGCGGGCATAAGATCCCGCCGAGCGAGATCAATTTCCGCGCCAATATCGACGCGTTGAAGCGTTCGGGGGTGACGGATCTGATCTCGCTCTCGGCCGTCGGCAGCCTCAACATGGATCTGCCGCCCGGCACCTTCGTGCTGGTCGACCAATTCATCGATCGCACCTTTGCGCGGCAGAAAAGCTTCTTCGGCAAGGGCTGCGTCGCGCATGTCTCGATGGCCCACCCGGTCTGTCACCGGCTTGGCGAGCATCTGGCGCATGGCGCCGAAGCGGCGGGCTTCATGGTGAAACGCGGCGGCACCTATATCGTGATGGAAGGGCCGCAATTCTCGACCATGGCCGAGAGCAATCTCTATCGCAGCTGGAATTGCGACGTCATCGGCATGACCAACATGCCGGAAGCGAAGCTCGCGCGCGAGGCCGAGATTTGTTACGCGACCGTCGCGATGGTGACGGATTACGATTGCTGGCATCCCGATCATGATCACGTCACCGTCGACATGGTGCTGAAGGTGCTGTTCCAGAATACCGACAAGGCGAAGGCGCTGATCAAGGCGACGGTGCCGCTGGCGGCGCGCGACCATGAATGCAACCAGGGCTGCCGCCGCGCGCTCGACAACGCGCTCATCACCCCGGTCGAGATGCGCGATCCCGTCGCGCTGGCGAAACTCGACGCCATCGCCGCGCGCGTCCTGCCGCCCAAGGAATAATCCGATGCTGGTTTCCGGCCGCGCCATGCGGACGATCTGGCTCGAGGATGACGCCGCCAGCGTCGGCATCATCGATCAGACAATGCTGCCGCATGAGCTTGTTACGCTGAAGCTGACGAAGCTCGACGAAGCGGCGCATGCGATCCGCTCGATGCAGGTGCGCGGCGCGCCGTTGATCGGCGCCGCCGCGGCCTACGGCATGGCGCTGGCGATGCGCGAGGATTCCGGCGATGCCGGCCTCGAGACGGCGGGCAAAGCCTTGCTCGCGACGCGGCCGACCGCCGTCAATCTGCGCTGGGCGATCGAGGATATGCGGCGGCTGCTCAAGCCGCTCGCGCCGGGTGCGCGCCGGGAAGCGGCTTACAAGCGCGCGGCCGAGATTTGCGACGAAGACGTCGCGATCAACCGCGGCATCGCCGCTGCCGGCCTGCCGCTGATCGAGACCGCCTGGGCGCGGAAAGGTCGCCACGGCCGTGTCGATATCCTCACCCATTGCAATGCGGGCTGGCTCGCGGCTGTCGATTGGGGCACGGCGCTGGCGCCGATCTACCTGGCGCATGAGCGCAAGATTCCGCTCCATGTCTGGGTCGACGAGACGCGCCCGCGCAATCAGGGCGCCAGCCTCACCGCGTGGGAATTGGGCCAGCACGGCGTTCCGCACACGGTGATCGCCGATAATGCCGGCGGCCATCTGATGCAGCACGCCCAGGTCGATCTCTGCATCGTCGGCACCGACCGCACGACCGCCTCGGGCGACGTCGCCAACAAGATCGGCACCTATCTCAAGGCGCTCGCCGCCTACGACAACAACGTGCCGTTCTATGTCGCGCTGCCCTCGCCGACGATCGACTGGACGCTCGATGACGGCGTAAAGCAGATACCTATTGAAGAGCGTGAGGCGTCGGAGGTCACGCATATCGCCGGGCGCGCCGACAACGGGGCGACGATGCGCGTGCGTCTGACGCCCGAGAACAGCGCGGCTGCGAATTACGCGTTCGATGTCACGCCGGCGCGTCTCATCACCGGCCTCGTCACCGAGCGCGGCGTCGCCAAGGCCTCGCGCATGGGGTTGCTCGATCTGTTTCCCGAGATGAAAGAAAAACGCGCGGGCGAGTAACCCGCGCGTTTTGCCTTTTGTAGGCCCCCTCACCCCAACCCTCTCCCCGCGGGGGAGAGGGAGCTTTTGCCGCCGCGACCCCATCACCCCTCGCCCCGGCGGGGAGAGGGAGGGCCCATCGCGTCAGCGATGGGAGGGTGAGGGGAATGCATGCGATCAGCCGATATGCTTGGCGAGGAACTCCTGCGAGCGGCAAGCAGCGACTTGGGCGGCTTCGGCGTTGAACGAGCCGCGCTCGTCGCAATGGAAGCCGTGGCCGGCGCCCATATAGACGTAGACCGGCGCTTCGGGGTGCGCCGCTTTGATCTTTTCGACGTCGGTCAGCGGGATGCTTTGATCCTTCTCGCCGAAATGCAGCAGGATCGGCGCCTTCGGCTTCTCGGCGTGGAACTGCGCGATCTGGCCGCCGTAATAGCCGACGCCGGCCGAGACGCCGTTGAGGCGCGTCGCCGAGAGGAACGCGATCGAGCCGCCCATGCAATAGCCGAGCACCGCGACCTTGCCGGCCGACTTCACGTGGTCGATCGCCGCTTGCGTGTCGGCGAGGCGATCGTCGAGCGAAATCTTCTGGGTCATGCCGCGCGCCTTGTCCATCGCGGCGCCGTCATAACCGGACTGGAAATTCTTCTCGCCGCGATCGAACAGTGCCGGCGCGATGGCGAGATAGCCGAGCTGAGCATAGCGATCGGTCACCGAGCGGATGTGATGATTGACGCCGAAAATCTCTTGGATGACGACGATGGCGCCGCGCGGCTTGCCTTCCGGCTCGGCCACATAGGCGCCGAACTCGAAACCGTCCTTCGACTTAAGCGAGATGTCTTTACCCATTTTCACTCCTCCTCGGTTTAGTGATTGTTGGCCCGGATCATAGAGGGTCGATGCGCGCGGCGGAATAGCGGCCCTAACCCCAATCGTCATTCCCGCGAAAGCGGGAATCCACGGAAAGCAAAGCTGTTGCTATGGGACGACCCGTTCACGCGCTCTTCGCGCGTGAACCCAAGGGCACGGCCGCGAAGAGCGGCCGCGCGGGTCGTCCGCTTTCGCGGGGGTGACGAATTCGTATGGCGTTCTGCTGTGATGCTTCCGTCACACGTTGAAACGGAAGTGAAAGATATCGCCGTCCTGGACGATATATTCGGAACCTTCCAGCCGCATCTTGCCTGCGTCTTTCGCGCCTTGCTCGCCGTTGCACGCGACGAAGTCGGCATAGGCGATGGTCTCGGCGCGGATGAAGCCTTTCTCGAAGTCGGTGTGGATGACGCCGGCGGCTTGCGGCGCCTTGGCGCCCTTCCACACGGTCCAGGCACGCGCTTCCTTGGGGCCGACGGTCAGGAAGGTGACGAGGTCGAGCAAGCGATAGCCGGCATGGATGACGCGATCGAGGCCGGGCTCGTCGAGACCCAGCGTCTCGAGAAATTCGCGCTTCTCGGCGTCATCGCTGAGCGCCGAGACCTCAGCCTCGATGGCGGCGGAGATGACGACGCTCACCGCGCCGCGCTCGGCGGCATAATCGGCGACGCGCTTCGATTGGCTGTTGCCGGTGGCGGCGCTGCCTTCCTCGACATTGCAGACATAGAGCACGGGTTTTGCCGAGAGGAGCTGCATCGCTTTGAGGATCGGCTTCTGCTCGGCGGAAAGATCGAGCGAACGCGCCGGTTTGCCGTCGCGCAGCAAGGCGAGGGCCGGCTCGGCGACGTCGAGAAAGGCTTTCGCCTCTTTGTCGGCGCCGCGCGCTTTTTTCACCGCGGCGGCGGCGCGTTTCTCGAGGCTTTCGAGATCGGAGATCATCAATTCGGTCTCGACCACCTCCGCGTCGCGGATCGGATCGATCGAGCCTTCGACATGGGTGATGTTGCCGTCCTCGAAGCAGCGCAGCACGTGCGCGATCGCATCGACCTCGCGGATATGGCCGAGGAACTGATTACCGAGGCCTTCGCCTTTCGACGCGCCGCGCACCAGCCCGGCGATGTCGACGAACTCCAACTGCGTCGGCACGATCTTCGCGGACTTCGCCATGCGCGCGCAGACGTCGAGACGTTCGTCCGGAACGGCGACGCGCCCGACATTCGGCTCGATCGTGCAGAAGGGATAATTCGCCGCCTCCGCCGCTTGCGTCGCGGTCAGCGCGTTGAAGAGAGTCGATTTGCCGACGTTCGGCAGACCGACGATGCCGCAATTGAAACCCATGATGTGTCCTTACTCGGCGCTGTCTTCGTCCGGCAACTTGGGCGGCGTATCGGGCTCGGCCGGCCGTTTGCGCGACGGCGGCAGTGTCTCGGGACGCGGATTATGCTTCGGCGGATTGAGGATCAACGCAACCTTGCTGGCAAAGCCGCTGTAGTCGTCGCCCAGCAACAGCGGCAGCGCTTCGCCGATCGCGCCGAGCATCGGATCGAGCCATTGCCGCTCGTCGCTTTGAAAATTCTGCAACACGTAGGATTCGACCAGCTCGCGGCGGCCGGGATGGCCGATGCCGATGCGGATGCGCCAATAATCCTCGCCCAGATGCTCGTCGATCGAGCGCAAGCCGTTATGACCGCCGGAACCGCCGCCGCGCTTCACGCGCAGCTTGCCTTCGGCAAGATCGAGATCGTCGTGGATGACTGCGATCTCGCCGGCCGCGATCTTGTAGAAGCGTGCGGCCGCGGCGACGCTTTCGCCGCTCAGATTCATGAAAGTCTCGGGCTTCAGAGCCAGCACCTTGAAGACACCGATGGTGCCTTCGCTGATCGAGCCTTTGAACTTGCCGTGGAAAGAAGGGAAGCGATAGCGATCCGCGGCCGCATCGACGGCCATGAAGCCGACATTGTGGCGGGTCTGAGCATAACGGGAGCCCGGATTGCCGAGCCCGACGAGGAGGCGCATGAGGGCGAGGGGCCAAAGCCCGGGCGCGGCGGGGACGCCGCGCCCGAGCGAGGACTCTTAGCCCTTGGCGGCGGGTTTCGCGCCCGCGGCCGGAGCCGCGCCTGCCGCCGGGGCCGCGCCGCCCGCCGGGGCTGCGCCGCCTGCCGGGGCTGCCGCGGCTTCGCCTTCGGCCGGAACCGCTGCCGCGGTTTCGGCGGCCTTGGCCGCTGCGATGGCCGCCGCTTGCTCGTCGCGCACCGCGGTCGGCGCCGCGATCGAGGCAACGGTGAAGTTACGGGTGATGGTCGGACGCGTGCCCTCGGGCAGCTTCACCGCGGTGATGTGCACGCTGTCGCCGATCTCCATGCCCTCGAGGCTGATCGTCAGCACGTCGGGAATGTTCTCGACCGGGCAGACCAGATCGATCTCGTGGCGCACGATGTTGAGCATGCCGCCGCGGCGGATGCCGGGCGAGGTTTCGGCGTTGGTGAATTTCACCGGCACCGCGACCGTGATCTTGGTGCCCGCGCTGACCCGCAGGAAGTCGACATGGATCGGCGCGTCGCTGACCGGGTCGAGCTGCACATCGCGCGGCAGCGTGCGATGCGTCGTGCCGTCGATCTGCACATTGAGCAGCCGAGCGAAGAAGCCCGGACGGGTCACTTCCTTCGACAGCTCCTTGGGGTCGAGGGTGATCATGGTCGCCGGCTTGCCCTCGCCATAGAGGACACCCGGCACGCGGCCCGAGCGACGTGCGGCCCGGGCGGCCCCCTTTCCGGCCCGGTCGCGCGGCTCGGCGCGCAGAGTAGTTGCTTCAGCCATAACGAGCTCCTTTTGCTCTTGTGATATGCGCCGGCCTCCAGGGGTGCCGGACGCGGTTGATAAACTTGTTTAGACGAAGAGGCTCGAGACCGAGCGCTCCTCGCTGATGCGCAGGATCGCTTCCGCAATCAGCGGCGCGATCGTCAGGCGGCGAATATTGTGCGCGGCGCGTACCGCCTCGGTGGCGGCGATGCTGTCGGTCGTGACCATGGCTTCGAGCGGCGAAGCGGTGACGCGCGCGACCGCGCCGCCCGAGAGCACGCCATGGGTGACGTAGGCGGCGACGGATTTCGCACCGCGCTCCATCAGCGCCTCGGCGGCGTTGCAGAGCGTGCCGGCGCTGTCGACGATATCGTCGATCAGGATGCAGCTGCGGCCCTCGACCTCGCCGATGATGTTCATGACTTCGCTGACGCCGGCGCGCTCGCGGCGCTTGTCGATGATGGCGAGATCGGCATCGACGCGGCGCGCGATGGCGCGGGCGCGGACGACGCCGCCGACATCGGGCGAGACGACGACGAGGTCGCCGCCGTTGTAGCGCGCCTTGATGTCGTCGATGAAAACCGGCGCGGCGAAAAGATTATCCAGCGGGATATCGAAGAAGCCCTGGATCTGCCCGGCGTGGAGGTCGAGGGTCAGGACACGATCGGCGCCGGCGGCGGTGATCATGTTGGCGACCAGCTTGGCCGAGATCGGCGTGCGCGGGCCCGATTTCCGGTCCTGGCGGGCATAGCCGTAATAGGGCATGACGGCGGTGGCGCGGCGCACCGAGGCGCGTTTCAGCGCGTCGAGCGTGACCAGCAGCTCCATCAGATTGTCGTTCGCCGGGAACGAGGTCGACTGGATGATGAAGACATCCTCGCCGCGGGCGTTCTCGTGGATTTCCACAAACACTTCCTGGTCCTGGAAGCGCCGGACGCTGGCGTCGGTTAGCGGCAAATGCAAATAGGCCGAGATCGCCTCGGCGAGCGGCCGATTGCTGTTGCAAGCGATAATTTTCATGTTCCGGACGCCGAGTTGCGCGAGCGGTGCGGAATGTAACAAAGCCGATTTGCGCTGTAAACCCGCGCCCTTAGCCCATTCGCGCGGCGTTACGACGCGTGCGGTGCGCCGCGTTTGGCCTCGCCGATCAGCGCCGTGATGCCCGGCGCCGCGGCATTGGCGGCGTCATAGGCGGTCAGGCCCCAAACCTTGTCGAGACTGCCCGCCTCGACGTTGTTTTCCTGCTTCACCTGGCCGATCTGGCTGCCGTCCGGCTTGTGCAGGGTCCAGTCGATGGAAACTTTCTGCTTCCCCGAGACCGGCGGGGTGATGCCGACCGTGACCTCGACGACGTAATTCGGCACCGCGCCTGGGAAATCGGCGAGCGAGACCTGGGCCTGGCGCAAAGCCGCCGACATGGCTGTGGCCAGCGCTTGGCCGCCATCGCCGGGCGCGCCGGTGGCCAAATGCACGGCGATCAGCGGATCGGAGGCGACGACCGGCATCGGGATGTTGCTCTGAATGAGCTTGGCCAACTGCGGCGCGGCTGGACCGACCAGATCGGTGGTGCCGGCGCCGCCATCCTGCCAGTTCGAGGCCGTCATCGTCGCGGTGGTCCGCTGCTGGCCGGTCGCCTTGCCATCCGGCCCGCTCATTTCCCAGACAACCGTGACTTGCATCGTGCCGTCGGGCATGCCCTTGGCCGTCGCTCTGCCCTGCAGCACGTAGGAGCCGCGATTGCGCGCGTTGGTGTCGGCGGGGACGTCGTTGTCCTGCAACGCCGCCGCCATCGCGTCGGCCAGATCATGCGCGGTCTTTTCCGGTGCGCCCGCGACCGGCAGAACCACGATACCGGCGCTATCGGGCGGCGTGATCAGCGGCGAATTGGGCGGCGGCGCCGTATCCTCGAAAGGGTGCGGCAAAGGCTGGCAGGCGGCGAGCGCCAGCAGCAATGCGGCAATGAGCGGAAAACGCATGCAGCGATGATACCCCGGGCGAGTCAGGGCGCAAGGCAGATGGCGGAGAGTTGGTGGCCGAACTGCTTCTCGCCTTTGAGACAGGTGCGGCGCCAGGAGAAGAAGCGCTCTTCCTCCCGCGCCGTATCGCCGCCGACCCAATCGATATGCTGCACGCCGGCGGCGGCGAGACGCGAACGCACATAGCCGGGAAGATCGAAGAGATGATGACGCGGGCGTTGCGCGGCGCGGAAGAAGCGCTCGTTGCCGGCATCCTGCGCCAGGAACGGTGCCGGGAATTCCGGCCCGACCTCGTAGGAATTGAAGCCGATGCATGGGCCGATCACGGCGATCAGCCGCGTCAGGCTCGCACCCTCGTCGATCATTCTCCCGATCGTCCCTTCGAGCACGCCGCCGACCGCGCCGCGCCAGCCGGCATGCGCCGCGCCGATAATCCCGGCTCGCTCGTCGGCAAAGAGAACCGGCCCGCAATCGGCGGTAAGGATGCCGAGCGCGATGCCTGTGCGTTTCGTCACCATCGCATCGGCTTTCGGCCGCTCGCCGTGGGGCCCCGTTGTCAGAGGTGGGG
>DASZLU010000026.1:0-312508 GCA_035552195.1 Allostellaceae bacterium
GCCGCCGCTCTCGAGGTAATCCTGGCCGCCGTTGCTGACCTGCGTCCCGCTCGCGCTGCCGTAATCCTGCAGGAACCCGCCCGAGGAGACGATCGTCCCGCCGGCACTGCCGCCCAAATAGACGACCTGGTCGCCGCCGCCCCATGTCACCGTTCCGTTTGCCGTGCCACCCGAAAGCGCATTCTGAACGCTGCCTGCGGCGACGACGATCGTGCCGGCGGCACGACCGTAAACATTCTCAATTCCTGACGAAACGATATCGCCGGCGGCGACGGCACCCGACGAAATCGTTAGTGCACCGCCGGCGTCGGTGATCGCCGAGATCGCCCCGCCCGAGAATGCGGCGAGCATGCCGCCGCTCGAGACGATCGCGCCGCTCGCGCTGCCGTAAATATTTTCGATGCCGAAAGAGATCACATCGCCGTAAGCGATACCGCCTGCCGAGATCGTTGCCGTTCCATTGGTGCCAAAGCCAGAGCCGATCACGCCATCAACCGCCTGGGCGCCGGCGCTGACGACGATCACGCCACCATCGACGATCGATTCGGTCGCACTCCCGCCGGCGGACAGCGTAAGAGCAGCGCCGAAGGAAACGGTCGTGTCGCTTGCAGCGCCGCCGGACAAAACCGTTTCGAAGCCGCCGCGTTCGAGGGACGACGGGAAGGCATAGGTTAGGCTTATACCGGTCGTCGCGCCGCCAGAGAGCACGGTCACAGAACCAAATTGACCGACCGATGTCGCGACGAGGCTACCGCCCGAGGATACAATCACCTCGCTGCCGGATGCGACGGCGATGCCGTTGCTTGTTTGGCCGGCTGAGACGGTCATCGAATAGCCGGAGACGAGCCACATGACGCCGCCGGTTTCGACGGTCGTCGTCCCTGCGAGCACCGCTCCACCGGCCACAGACAATGTAGCGCCACTGGAAACCGTCGTATTGCTGAGCGTGCCCCCCGATCCGACAGACGCGAGGCCCCCGTCCTCGATCACTGTGTCGACGCCGAGGCCATAGACATACATCGCCCCGTTTTCCAACGTCGTGTCACTCGCGACGGCGCCTGGTAAAACGCGAATCAGCGATCCTTCGGGTCCGCCGAAGCCGGCAACAATTGCTGTTGCCGCGCTAATGAGGCCACCGGCACTAACGTCGATCTCGCCGGAGCTAATCGTTGTGCGGATCGCTGTCCCACCCGATACATAGATACTCCCGCCGAGAAGCAGTCCCCCGCTGTCGAGGCCGCCGGAATAGACGTACTCGTAACCGCCATCAACGGTTTCGCCGTTGGCGATCCCTCCCGACGAGATAAAAAGCGACGCGGCTTCGCTCACGAGGCCGTCAGTCTCGGTACCGCCAGACAGAACCTCTATTCCGGGGTTGGCGCCGTAAAGCGTATTGGCATAATTTATTACGTCGCCGCTACCGCTTCCTCCTCCATAAAGCGTTAGCGTGCCGCCCGACGCGGTAGTGCTCGTGATCGTACCGCCCGAGTCGACAAGTTCCGCCACGCCCGAAATCGTGAACGCGGACGTGAAAGCGCCTGATCCCACTTCGACACCGAGAATGGCGCCGCTTTGCATCGTGACGCCGTATTCGCCGGCGAGGTCGCTTAGAGACAAACCACTCGAGAGAAAAAGAACGATCGCACCGCCGCTCGAAACGGTGGTTCCGCTCACGATCCCGCCCTGCGCGACCATTTCGATACCGGCGCTGCTGATGGTCGTGCCAGTGGCGATCCCGCCGGAAGAGACGATGATCTCGCCACCCCGAAAGCCGATATCGCCCCGCTCCGCCACGGTGCCGACGGCAACACCGCCTGATGACACGATTAAAAGCGCCGCAGGTCCAGTGACGGTCGTCGCCGATGCGGTGCCGGACGACACAATCTCGAGCCCGCTTCCGTAAGTAAAACCTATTGTCGCCGAGACGGTGGTCCCGCCTGACAAGACGAGCGTCCCGCTTGTGTAAACTTGGGCACCGGTATCTGATCCGCCCGCGTAAACATTTTCGAGGCCGCCGCTGCTGATCACCGTGCTTGTGGCCTGGGCGCCCGAAAAAACGTCTAGGACGCCGCCGCCATATAGCCCCGCTCGAGCGACACCACCGGACATCACCCAGATCACGCCGCCTTCAGCGCCGCCGGATAAGGTGCCGAAAACCTCTGCTGCCCCCCCGTCATAGACAAGGCCCGCGCTCAAAACCGCGCCGGCATCCACGACGACAGCGCCTCCGTTACTCACAAAAGCCCAGCTCTGGTGCCCTCCCGCTTCGAGGTATTCAATACCGTCCGAAGCGATTCCTATCGAATCAACGTTTGCTCCTGATTGCACTTCGATCGTTGCCGACGCGATCACACTAACGCCGGTCGCCGATCCCGCAGCGGACACCACCATCCCGCCGCCGTTCAATGTGATATCCGATGCTAGGCCGCCGCTGTCGACGAAGATGACGCCGCCGCTTTCAATATCGGTCCAAGCAACTTGACCGGCGAGCTCGATTTGACCGCCGCTGCTGACGGTTGCTGCGCTGAGATAACCGCCGACATCGACCGCAGCGAAACCACCGTCGAGAACGGTCGTCTGGCTCGAAACGCCGCCGCTGATGAGGTATTCGACACCGCCGCTGCTGACGATCGTGCCCATGTCCACGCCGCCGCCGGATGCTGCTTCGATGCCCCCGTCGCTGACGATCGCGCTGACGGCAATCCCGCCACCGATGATTTCTTGGATGCCGCCATCGAGAATGGTGGTGTACCACGCTTGTCCAGCGGAGGCGGCGCCCTCGGCTCCTCCCGAGCTGACGATGGTTCCACTCGTTATCCCGCCGGAAAAGACCACCAGGAGTCCGCCGTTCAGGACAACGTCGCCGATATCGACTTGACCGAACGCGACGTCTGTTTCCTGGCCGCTGCCGACGATCACCATGATCGGTTCCCCGCGTTGCGGTCGCACCGCGTCGTCCGGCCAACGACGACCTGATCGCACTCAACTACCAACGAGCCCCCCTTACGCCGCGTCCTCCGCTCTTCCCGGCGCACCGTATCATGGTCGCATAACCTTGCGCCGAACGCTAGCGTAACAGGGTGGTCACACACTGTCGGGTGGCGGGCACCGCCGTGCCTGAGGAGAGGGAAACGCTTAGCCGTCGGCGGGTAAGAGCAATGGCTATTCCGCGGCCTTCGCCCGCTTTGCGCGTTCGGCGAAACCGGGGATCGACTGGATCACGGACTTCACGTGCTCCACCGTGATGAGCCGCGTGCATTCGAATTGGCGCGGCGTGTCCTTGTGGCGCGGGCACCACAGGAAATCCTTGTGGTCGAAGCGATGCTGCGGATCGTTCCAGCAGCCGTTGCAGGTGTGATAGTTGATGACGCGGTAGGGCGTCGGAAATTCGTTATCCGCCAGCGTGAAGCCGCTGATCATCACGACCGGCGGGCCGGCGGCCCAGGCGAGCCAGGAGAGGCCGCTCGAGAGTCCGACGAAGAACTCGGCGTATTTGAGCCAGCGCGCGCGTTCTTGCAGCGGCCGGCGACCGGTCTGATCCTCGGCGCCGTAGGGGATGTGGTTCCAGATCAGCCCGGTACCGTGCGTCGCCTTCTCGTCGATGCAAATGACGCGATAGCCGTGCTCTTTCAGGAAGGCGACGATCTCGCGCCAGCCGCTCGGGTTGTTCCAGTATTTCGCCTGCGTCGTGCTTTGCGCCGCGATCACCACATAAGGTTCGGGGATCGGGCGTGAATCGACATCCACCACGACGCGCGGCGGCTTGTCGGTCGGATCGACGCCGAGAATATAGCCGGCGGTGCGATGAAGCCCGACATGGCGAAAGTCGGCGGGCTGATGAACGCAGCCTTTGTCGTCGAAGAAGAGGCCCATGCTGTAGGTGGCATAGAACTGGTCGGTTTTCACCTCCTCATGCGTGAGGAAGGCGATATGCGGATAGGCGTCGCGGAACAGCGGGATGAGCCATTCGGCCATCGCGCAGTTCAGCTTGCATTTGTGCTTTTCCTGGAACTTCACCGCATAGGGAAACCAGCCCATCGTGTCGCCGAGCGTGCCGATCGGAAATTGGACGAGCACCTCGCGATCGGTGGCGTCGTAATCATGGACGAAAGGCTCTTTGCCTTCCTGATTGAGCTCGAGGCGGAAGCGCACGTAATAGCGCTTGGTGCTGTTGACGCGGCCCGATTTGAATTGCGTCTCGAAGAGAATGTTGCCGGTGTCGAGATCGCGGATCCGCACCTGCCACGGCTTGTCGCTTTCGGCGAGGACGACGCGGCAGCCGTCGTTGAAATCGAAGCGCGCGCCGTCGGGCCCTTGTTGCGTCGGGATTTCGGCGGGCGCGGGATAGGCCCGCTTCGGCGCTTCTGCCGCCGATCCCGATGCCGTCGCCGAACCGGACGCGGCGGGTTCGACCGCGGTCGTCGCCGCAACAATCGCGCTGCTGATGTCGGCGGTGGCTGATGCCGAGGAGGTCGCTTCGTCCGTTCCGGTTTTCTCGGTGCTCGTCGCTGCCGTGCCCGACGATATCAAGCTCAGCCCCGACCAAGCGGGATTGCCCTCGCCGGAAACCAAAGAAATAACCGCGACGCTCATCAAGCCCCCTTCACCGGACGATCATGCAAATTGGCGCAGCCTCCATTGACCGATTTATAGCGCAGCGGCGCCCGGAAGGGTATTTCGGAACGGTTCGGCGTCAGATGAGCCGATAAGCGACGGCATCCACGAAATTCGCGGCATGCGCCGAAAGCTCTCGAAGCACGGCGATCGTTTCCGGGCTTGCAGCGCCGAAATTTGCTTCGCGTCTCTTGGGAGGCTCGCCCAGTTTTTCTGGCCATTCGATCGCTGCACGGTTAGCTGCATAGATCAGGTGTTCGCGGATCGCCGCGCAAGCCGGCGCAACGTCGAGACAATTCGCGCGCGTTTCCAGTTTCGCGCAGATGTTGGCCGTGGCCAGTGCAAGCCAAGATAAGGCGGCCAGCGGTGAATAGGGAATGGCGCGCCGCTCTTCGCATAGTTCCAAAATTCTCGCGACGCGCAAGAGAGCATCGTGTGCGAGCGCGCTCATCGTCAGCGCCGTTTCGCGATTCAGCGGCGAGGCGCTCAGCGCGCGCACCGCGCGGCATAGCGCCGCTATTTCCAAGGCGCCCGTCGCCCAGCCCGGCAATCGCGCGAAACCGGCGAAAGAATCGCGCGGCATCGATCCTTTGTCCACCCGGCAAATGATCGCCTGGCTGCGCAGATTCGGGACCGAGAACCACTGTGTGCTTGGCCCGAGAATTTCCAGATAGGCCCGGATTGCAGCGGCGACGGGCGGCGACGAGAAATCGTCGATCACCGCGACGCCATGCGTTGCAAGCAGCGGCATCGCATTGCATAAATCCGAAAAAGCGCCCGCCATCGAATGGTCGGCATCGATATGGATGAGATCGAACACGCCGTCGAGCGGCGGAAACGCGATCTGAGTGTCGACCTTATGCAGCTTGATGTCGCCGATGGCGGCCCGACAAAGAATGGCCACCGCGATGCTGTTGGATCCCGCGATGTCGAGCTCGCAATCAAGCCCGACATACTGGTCGACGCGGCCTGAACCGAGCGCAATCGAATATCCGGCGTAGCCACGCCGAACGCCGATCTCCAAAACGCGGCGCGGCCGCCACAACGCGCCATAGGCGCGATAGAAATTGTAGCAACGCTCCGTGATATTGCGGATGTCCGCGCCGAAATAAACAAGATCCTCGGCGGCGATGATATCGACGATTGCGTCGAAGGGCGGCGGATGATCAAGGTCGGACGGACGATCGAGGGAGCCGCGAGTGGACATGTGCCGATCTTATCCCCGTGTGCGCCCGCTCGCATCATTCGACGAGGCAGTTGGCTTGTATCCGCACCTCTTTCCCGATCGCTGAACGATTCAAAATTCGGTCGCTTCGAAGCGTGTTCACTTGCGAGTTGGGAAGCTGCGATCTATTCCGACATGCGATTAAATTCGGAATCACGGCCTGATTGTTGCGCCGCCCAATAGGATGCCTTAGGGTAGTTTCATCCCGTTATGATAGAGCCTGTTCCTATGGTTTCTAGTGGTCTCGACGCCGAAGCTTATTCGCGCTGGATTGGTGGTCTTACGCTCGAGCGTCAATCGGTGCCGGATCTGTTCCAGGTTGTCGTAGCGGAAGACGCTGGCCAGGCTCAGGCGCTTGCCCAGCTTTGCGAGGCTCTAGAGAGGCGCCCGCTCCGCGAGGCGCTTCCTGCGTCGCAGATGCTGGAGCGAATTCTCACGAGCTGCAAAGCCATTGCCGTCGGAAGAGCCCCCCACGTTGCGGGCGACATCATCAAAGAGCATTTTCTTTATCACGACCGGATTGTCGCGGAGCTGAACGGCCGCGGATTATCCGGGGTTTTCGAGGCTTTCCGTCTGCGTGTCGGCATCTGCGAGACGGAGCAGCGTCTCAGCGTTTGTCTTTTCGAATTGATTGCGCATGTCGCTGCCGGCTTGGCGCATTTTGGCATGTTGGGACAGGATCCGTCGGCGCAAGCCAAGGTCTTCATCGTGAACGGCTTCTATCGTTCGGGCTCGACGAAAGTATTCCTCGCCGGCCAGGCGATCTTGCGCGCGACCGGGCGCCCCTATGCGACGCACGGTCTGGATCTCCAAGATGTCGATCGCTTTCTCGACCAAATAGATGGAGGTGCATTTCCGGGAGAATGGCATCTCATCAAGACTCACCAGTGGATGCCGCGCATCGAGCGCGACAATGTCCTTGTATTCTTTACCCGGCGTAACCTGCCGGACGTCGCCGCATCTCACTTGCGTCGCGCGTTGGTCGATGGTGAGAAAAAGGCGAAAGCGGACTTGAGGCAACTCCGGCTCGAACGGACACTGACGCGTAAGCGAACCGACGAGTACGACCGCATGCCTGCGCGGTCGGTCAACGATCCCGCTTTTCGCCGCCGCAAAATAGAAAGGATGTACAAGGCCGAAGACGCTGCCGCCGGCACGATCAATTTGATCCGGCTGCATCAGTTCATCAACGACTACGTCCTCCCGAAATACGCTCTGCATATCATCGATTACGACGACTATGCGGGACGGGACGAGGCGTTGATCGGTTTCCTGGCGGAGAAGATGCAACTGACCCTATCGTCGGAGCAGCTACGCGAGGCCGGGAATTTCATAAATGTCGAACGTATCAAAGCAATCTCGGACGCGCTGGTTGGCCCTGGGGACGCCGAAACGATGATTCAGTCCCACCATATCAGCGCCACGTTGGGCCGGCCCGGCGGCGGGCTGAGCGAGCTGCCTCGCAGCGTGATCGACGAATTGAAGCACTTTGGCCTTTGGCGGCACGATATCGCAGGCTAAAGGCCAACCGGCTGCTTGATCGTTCTTCGTCGCTTGATAGAGTCGTCCTCGGCGTATTCTGGGCCGATCGTATTCTGGGCCGATAGGGCGGGGAACGGTTTGATCCGCTTCGAAAGCGTTTCGAAGAGCTATCGCACCAAGAGCGGTCGTCGGGTCGTTCTCGACGATGTCTCAACGGTTTTTCCCGAAGGTAGCCGTGTCGGCGTGCTCGGTCTCAATGGCGCCGGCAAGAGCACCTTGTTGCGCCTGATCTCCGGCGGCGAGGAGCCGGATCGCGGGCGCATTATTAAAGCGGGACGGGTTTCGTTTCCCCTCGGCTTCACGGGAACATTCGAGCCGCGGCATTCGGCGCGCGAGAATGTTCGTTTTCTAGCGAAGATTTACGACATGGATATCCATGAGGTGATTGATTGGATTGAGGAATTCGCCGAGCTCGGGCATTATTTCGACATGCCCGTCGGTACTTATTCATCCGGGATGTTCTCGAGGATCGCGTTCGCGACGAGCTTCGCCTTCGATTTCGACATCTATCTCGTCGATGAGGCAATCGAGACGGGCGACGAGCGTTTTCGCAAGAAATGCGCCTATGCTTTCAGCGAGCGACTCAAGACGGCCTCACTGATCCTTGTCTCCCAGAACATGCATACGATCCGGCAATATTGCGACACGGGCGCGGTGCTTCACGGCGGAGCGCTGACAAGTTTCGCGACAATCGATGAGGCAGAGATCGCCTATGAGGAGGTTCTGAGGCATGGCTGACAGTCCGATCCGCCTGCCGGCAACTGGCCGTCGCGACCTCGCAAAGACGCAGGCATCGACCGAAATTGCGGCGGATTGGGCTCGCAGGCCGCCTTCGCTCGCCGCCGACCCGAACGCCGGAGGACAGTTCGGGAGCTTGGTTCGCCGTCGCGGTCTCGGCAAAGCAGTATGGTTCGTATTGGCGGTGGTCATTCCGACAGCGGTCTCCGCGGTTTATTTCTTCGGCATTGCGGCGGATACCTACGTGTCTGAATTCTATGCCGTCGTGCGGCCGGTGGTCGATCGAACCGAAGGTGGCGAGACGACGGGCGCGGGTTATTCGACGATCAGCGCTCAAACCGCGTTGCAGTCGAACGTTGTCGTCCAATACATCCGCAGTCCGCAGATCGTCGATAAGCTCGACGACAAAATCAGCCTGCGCTCGATCTGGTCGACTAAAAAAGCGGATTTCTGGGCGCGGCTCGACGGCGACGCTCCGATGGAGAGCCTCGTCTCCTATTGGAACACGATGGTCCATCCATTCTTCGATATGACCACCGGTACCCTCAGTGTGCGCGTCAAGGCCTTCACCGCCACGGACGCGCAATTGATCGCAACCGAGATCATTCATTTGTCGGAAAACCTCGTCAACGCAATGTCGGAGCGTGCCCGCGAAGATGCGGTGCGAAGCGACGAGGAAGAGGTTGCCAAAGCCGGCGACCAACTGAAGGACATTCAGGGGCAGATTCTCGATTTTCGCAACCGGCAACAGATGATCGACCCGAAGGCCGAGGCGACATCGAGCCTTTCGATCATTAGTAAGTTGCGTGAGCAAATGGCATTGGCTCAGGCCGATCTCAATACTTATGGCCCCGCGATCGAGGCGCCCGGGGCCAAAGTGCTGCGCGCCCGAATCGACGCTTTGCAGCAACAGATCGCGCAGGCGTCGGCGTCGCTGACTTCCGCCCACGCGCAATCCAATATCGAAGCGCTCAGTGCCAATGTCGGGAACTTTGAGGGGCTCGACGCCAAACGACGCATCGCTGAAAAATACTACGATTCTGCGCTGAACGCGCTCGAGAAGGCGAAATACGATGCCGGTCGCCAAGCGAGCTATCTATCGGTCTTCGTCGATCCCAATTTGCCGCAAACGCCGGCTTATCCGCGCCGCCTGATGTCGGTGATGCTGACGTTGCTGGCGGCCCTCGGAGTTTGGATCTTTGGCATCGTGATCTTCCACTCGATCCGAGAGCACGTTTGAGCGCGAAGAGGCTGTGGACGCTAATTGGCAAGCCGATAAAAGGCGATGAATGATTCTGGATATTCCTGCAGTTTTTTCCAAACGCCGCGATGCTCGACATCATCGGCCCAAGGCTTGACGGTAGGGGTTTCCGGGCGGCCGTAATCATCGACCCCTATAACGGTATCGTGTGTGCAAAGGCCCCGCAGATGTTGCAGCACGGGGTCCATGAGCACGCCCATGTCAAGATCGAGCCAAACAAAGCTTAACGGCTTTGTCAGCACTTTGCAGGTTTGCGTGGCGTCTCCTTTTACAGGGACAACCGGGATGATCGTCGACCACTTCTGGAGCTCGGCGAAAGCATTGTCATTGTCCGCATAAGCGCCAACCCCAAGGGCACCTCCGCCGGGATCGTTGATCGCGAAGCCCTCGAACGTGTCGAAAGCATAGACCGTCTTATCCTGTTTCAGGCTGCGGAGATAGCATGCGTACTTGATCGACATCGTGCCTTTGAAGCAGCCGAACTCGGCGACGTCACCGGGAACCGCGAGTGAGCGCTCGAACCACGACCGTATGACAGGCAGGAACGCCTCCGTACGAAGCGCAAGAACGCTCGATGGAATACGATCTTCCATGCAATCAACTTTCTCGCCCGCGGCGGCGGCCGGAGACGGGGGGGTGGCTCGTCGAGGGACAAACTGAACGACTTCGTCGATCGTCTTTGCAACGAGTACAGTAAGGTTGTCGATGACCGCCGCGTTGCCGGCGGGGGGAATGATACCTGAAAGCCATTCCTCGGCCGGATTAAATCCCCAAGCACGATATCGGTCGGTCAGTTCGGCAAAGCGGTGTTGGCAGTGCTCGACGATGGCCCGTGTGTAATCAGGCGCAGTTTCCGGCAGTCCCACGTGCCCGAGTTCCTGAATCGCCCATAAAAAATGGCAGACGTTGTTGTGAATCCAGCCTTGGGGCGTCACGAAAGCGGCATGTCCGCAACGCTGAAGATCGCTGTGTCTGCTCAGATATGAGAGAGTGTCGCCGAGTTCTCCGTCGTTCTTCCAACGAGCGGCGAAGAAGAACCTGCCATTATATGGGATGGTTCGAAGCTGGTGTGCTATTCCGGCCGTCACTGGCGCCTGTCGATGGTGAGTTCGTTCGGTTCTCCATCCATAGCTTTCGCATTGACGTCATGTCAACGCGTCGCATCCGGGCGGTTGGTCTGTGCGGCTCGGCTCTTAGTAATGGCTGACGCGCAGTCGTTTTCTAAGGCCGCGCTCGAGCACGAGTCCCGTGACGAGGCAAGCGAACGAGATCGTCAGCATAAAGGGTTTGTCGATCCAAGGCGGCGAATACCCAAAGAACAAACCCGAACGGAACCATTCGATTCCAACGAGCAGCGGGTTCCATACGAGAATCTCTCGAATCCAATCGGGCATCATCTGAGGGATGAAGAAAATCCCGGAGAGAAAATAGAGAAAGCGAGCAACGGTGACCCAGGAGCGCTCCCATAGTCTTGTGAGGTTGTTGATCACAGAGCCGATCATGCCGATGCCCAGGGCGAATAGCCACGTAGCGAGGTAGGCGAAAATAGCCTGCGCGATATCGCTATCTTCGCCGTAACCGAGCGCGAAAAACAGCCCGAAGACGAACGTCGTTGTCATGGCGCCGATAAGGAGTTCGGCAAGAGCGACCGCGATGACGAGGTCGGCGCGACGGATGCGAGGCACCTGAAGGACGCTGGCGTTGTCCAGATAGACGTTTTGCGTGTGTTCGACAATGTGCAGGAACAAGTAATAGGGAAGGACGCCGGTCGAGTAGAAGAAAAACAAGTCATTGCCGAGCGGAGGCCGGCCGTTGTTGAAAATCTTCAGTACGATGCCAAGCATGACGATCTGGAGCGACGGCTCGACGATGGCTGATACCAATCCGAATTTTGAATGAGCCGTGCGATGCGCCATCTCTCGCATGGTCAATGCGGCAATCACGCGACATTGAACGCGGGCGCCATGCAAAAGCGCGCTTAGACCTTCGTTATTCCCGATCGTCGCGCCTCGCCGGATCTTCGGCATCGGTCCGATGGTATCGGAAGGATTTTCGGCAACGACGAATTCCTCGTTCAACCGCGATAAAAACATGATTTGTAATTCGCGAAGGCTCGCTTCGTCGGGATAGAGACGTTTTGCCGTGTCTATCGCGGCGAGCGCGTCGTTGAGCCGGCCCAACCCCGCGAGTAAGTGCGCGTGGCTAATCAGTAGCGCGGGGTTTGTTGGGTCCAACGCGAGCGCGTGTGCGAGCCATGCTTCCGCTTCGGCGGTGTGGCCGAGAATCCTCGCTACTTCTGCGGCGCGATGCCAGAATTCGCTGCTCTCGGGACTGAGTTGCGTCGCGCGAACCGCGCTCTCCAGGGCTTGATGATAGCGCCCGGTTTCCGCGAAGGAGATGCTCAACAATCTGACGGCTTCGATATCAGCCGCGTCTTCCCGAAGCTGCTGTTCGAGAATGGGGATGGCTTCCTCAAATTGCCGAGCGACGCAAAGCGCGTGGGCGAACAATCGCCGGTACGCTTTGACGTCGGGCGACCTGGCGCAAAGCTCGCGGGCATAGGCAACCGCATCGTGCCACCTACGCATTTCAAGCGCCAATTCGGCGGCAGCGTAAAGTACCTCCGAGTCGACACCCGTATCGAGATGCGGCTGAAGCGCCGCTAACGCTTCTGCTGGTCTCTTGCTGCGTCTCAAGAGACCGGCGCGCAGGACAGCCAGAGTTGGAGATACTCCGATTGCGTGCTCTTGTGCCGCAAGTGCCGTCAGTGCCTTCTCGATCTCGTCGTTCAGGTTTAGCAGCGCAACGAGCTCGATATGCGCGGGTTCGTATTGCGGATTGAGCGCGATTGCGCGTCGCAAGGCTCGCTCTGCGGCACCGGCTTGTTGGGCGCATCGCTGCAGTACACCGAGGCGAAAGTGATGCTCGGCCTTCCCGGGAACGATGTCGAGAAGCCGCATCATGGCCGTTATCGCTAAGGTGTAGTCTACGTTGCGATAGGCAATTTCCGAGGCGATAAGAAGTTCCGACTCGCTCATCGCCAATAGTCTTTCGCGCGAGGCGATCAATTCGCGCACGATTTCGACCGGCGTATCGAGTGTGAGGTCTGGCGTTTCTTCGGAAGAAAGCGACATTCGGCGCTATCGCCTATCTATTTCGGCATGCCCAAATATTGCTCACGCCCGATAATTGCTAGAGATACTTCATTGCGCCAGCGTTTTCGTGACGATCGCGGGCGAGAACAGCGCATTGATCAGGTTGAAAAACTTCTGCATCGAGTCGGTTTTCGCGGACGCGATGAAAATAACGTCGCCGCTGCGCATGTCGAATTTCTGCATCGCGAAATAGCTTTGAGCCTCGCGCAGATCGACATGATAGATGACCGGCTCGGATTGTGCCGGCGGCAACCCGAGCTGCCGGGCGGTCGCCGGTTGCTCAAACCGGAAGAGATAGACGCCGCTCGGATCTGCCGTCTGTTCGAACGGGCCGCCGGTGCGGGCGATTGCATCGGCAAGGGTGACATCGTTGCTCTCGAACGGAACCTCCGAAACCTTGCCGGTCGCACCAAAGGCCGTGAAGCTGCGGGGCTGATAGAGCAATTCGAGCCGATCGCCCGGCGCGAGATAGATGTTCTCGGCCGATACCGCATCGATCCGCGACAATCGGACACTGCGCTGCACGGAGGCGCGCGACAGGCGCGCCACGATGTCTTGGGGCGCATGCAACGCGCCGCCGGACGCCGCGACCATGTCGAGAATCGTCTCATGCGCCAGCGAGAGCGGCATGCGGCCAGGTGCCTTGACGTCGCCGGAGACGACCACCGTGTTGGCGACGTTCGCGGCGATCGTGACGACGACCTGCGGCTCGATGGCCTTGTTCTTCAGCCGCTGCACGATCTGGTCTTGCAGTTCAATCGGCGTGACGCCGGCAGCCTGAACACGGCCGACATAGGGAATATTGATCACGCCACGCGAATCGACGACGATATTCGGCAACGAGTTTCGCACGATCGACGGGGCAGAGCCGCTTGGGGCAGCAGGGTCGCCACTTCCGCTCGGCGGGAGCATCGGACCGCCGGCCTGGAAAATCGAAATCGACAGAACATCGCCGATCCCGATTCGATCAACCGCCGGCACGGCCCCGGGTCGTTGCAGCCCCGCCATGCTTTCGGTCGGCTGAGTCGCAAGCACGCCGATCACCGAGGGCGTGACGTCGATGACCTTGATGTTGAGATTGTTGTTTTTTGCGCTGTCGAGAAGGGCGTCGGCCGTCGGGCCGCTGCTGGGCAAGTAATTGCATGCGCTCAGAACCGTCAAGAGCCAGACGGCGCAGATCGACGCGGCACTCGATTTTCGCATTCGCTCTCGCGTTTTCTGCGTCTTTGCCCTGGGACGGAATCCCGCAGCACTCTTAGCTCAAGCGGCGAGCCGAGATCAAGGGAGACGATCCGGTCGCAGAACAGCCTTAGCCTTTATTGCCGCACATTCTTCGGGCCGGTAAACTTGTCTGGTGCCAATCCGGCGCGGGCCAAGCGAGAAAGTAGCGGAGCGAACGGTTGAGATGAAGCGGCTTGCGATCGTGTCGAGCTACAACGAGGAATGCGGTGTAGCCTTTTATAGCTCGCGTTTGAAACCGCATCTGATCGCCGCGGGATATCAGGTCGACGTCAAACGCCTCCCGCTCTCGCTGTTGCGGATCAGCCACCCCGCCGCGATCCGGCGCAAGGGCGACGATGAGATCAAACGAATTGCCCGCGAGATCGCCGACTACGATGCCGTCCTGCTTCAGTTCGAGCCGGGACTCTACGGATCATCCTCTCAGACCTCGTATCGGCGCGTCGCCCATCTGCTCAAGCACGCCAAGCAGGCGATTATCACCGTCCATGGCTTCGACCGCGCGATCAGCGCGGGAAGCTTGCCGTCACTGGTGCTGGGCGGCCGTTTTGACATTGCATTGGGCGAGGTGGCGCGATTTGCCAGTTCGAACCGCGTCCGCTCGTTCTGGCATTACGTCGCGAGCGCCAAACACGTCAGCGTGATGACGTTCTGCCGCGGCGATCAGACGATCCTCGAGCGGTTTTACGATATGCCGCGGATCACCAGTTTCCCCATCACCTATTTCGATGAGGGTGAGGTCAGCGCGATCCGGAGCGCAAGCGACCGCGAGCGCGTCCTCCAGCAGTTCGGCCTGGATCCGCGCAAGAAGTATTTCTCGGTCTGCGGCTTCCTCTCGCCTTACAAAGGTCATCTCACGGCGATCAAGGCGCTCGAGTTCTTGCCGGACGATTGGCATCTCGCGATCGTCGGCGGTGAGCACCCCCACGGTATCGAGGCGGGGCGCGATATCGGCAATTATGTCCGCCAGCTCCTGGCGTTCCTGCTCGAGACGGAGCGGCCGAACGGCAAGGAGGAATCGGGGCTGCTGACGAACAGCGACCTCGGCGAACTGATGACCCATGCCGATCTCGAGCGGATCGATATCCGGAAGGACATCCTGAAGCGCTCGGAGTTCAAGCATTTCCTGCCGCGCAAAGAGTTGCGTCAGCGCGTCAATTTCCTCGGCCAGGTGTCGGACGAGCAGATGCCGCAGCTCTATGCCGCGCTCGATTACTTCGTGCATCCCTATATGAAAACGGTGGAAGGCCAGAGCGGCTCAGGCCCAGCAACCATGGCGCTCGAATTCGGAACGCGCTCGCTGTTCTCGAACGCGCCGGTCTTCCGCGAAATGAACCTTTATTTCGACGGCGCGATGCAGTTCTTCAACATCGGCAACTTCGTCGAGCTCGCCGAATCGCTGTCCCGGTTCGGGAATTTCGAGAACGACCTGCGGATCAATCGCGAGCGCGCGCTGAAACGCTACAATCCCGCAGCGATGGTCAACACGTATCGGGAGTTGCTCGCGAGCTAGCGGCTCGCGGCGAGGGCCGAGCTCGAATTGCGGCGCGCGCGCGACAATTGCTGCGCGGTCAGCGAGACGAGTTGGCCCATATCGAGCTGGGTCATGCAGTTGGATGCTTTGCCGCAATCCCCATAGCAGCCGAGGCAATCGAGGTCGCGGGTCCATGTCTTGGCGACGAGCCCGTCGAAGTCCGGGATTTCAGGCGCGCTCGTCGGTCCGAAAATCGCTACCGTCGGCAGATCGATCGCGCTTGCGATATGGAGCGCCAGAGTGTCGCCGCAAAACAGCGTGTCGGATTGCATGAGCGTCGCGACGAACGCCGGAATCGATTCCGGAGTCAGAGCCAATTGGACGCTGTCATCGCCGGCGAATTGTGCCTTGATCGCGTCGGACTTCGCGATTTCGGCCTCGCCGCCGACGAGCATCACGTCGACATCGAGCGTTTTTTGTGCGGCCTGGATGTAATCCGCCGTGCGTCCGACATCGAGCATCTTCTTCGGCCACCGGGCGCCCGATCCGACATTGACGGCGAGCCGGCGCCGCGAGGAATCGGAAAAGAGCCCCGCCATGCGCTCGCGCGCGGCGCGTTCCACCGCTTCGCTCACCGCAAGTGCCGGTGCCGGAACCGGCCCCTCATGTCCGATGATGGCCGCCATTCGCTGTTGGTAGGTCTGCGTGTTGGCTTGCTTCAGCCGATCGAAAGCGGCCATTTCCAACCAGCGTTCGGCGGCGGGATTGCTGGGGGCGATGACGCCGCCGCGGCTGAAAAAGCCGATCGGCAGGTTATCGCAGGGGATCATGGTGGCGAGCGCGGCGCTCGTCATGTCGTTCGAAAGCGAATAGACATATTGCCATCCGCCGGTGAGGGCGCGGGCTAGTCCTGTCTCCGACAGCTCGATGGTCTCATCGACGCCGGTTATCATGCGCACGAGCTCGACCGATTCGCGCCGTGTCAGCCACGCTATGTAGGGTTTCCGGTGGCGTTGGGTAATGAGCGGCAGCAGGGACGCGGAGCGGAGTACGTCGCCGATCGCATCGAGCTTGATGAAGAGGATTCGATCCTCGAATTCCGAAACGTGCCGGCAAGACGGACATTCCGATCCGTCGATCTTGTTGAAGCTGCAAGGCTTGGCGGCCTTGTAGTGGCGGCACGCGAAATTGATCATCGAACACGCATCGCTGCGCTCACGCTCCCCGAAAACTAGCGCGACCATATCTCCCATACCACGCGCCATCATGCAAGGCGGTTGGCATGGGACGAATCGTCCGACGAGACGAGCCGGCCTGCGACTGGCCGCATCGGGATGGGCGGAAAGCCATTGCCTCGCTACACTGCCTCACCAACCCTCGAGCGGATTGCGATGTCGGAAGCAAATGTCGTTCTAGCCCTGGTCTCGCGCACGGAGGTGACAATCGAGCTGCGCGACGGGGAAATAGCTGCGTCAAAGCTGACCCTGACCCTGGCGGATGTCGAAGCGCTCATTGCCGGTCTCGCCCAACTGCGCATGACGATGACGCCCGAGATCGTCCGCGAGGTGCCGGAAAGCGCGCATAAAACGGGTGTTCTCGGGCCGCCCTGGGCCGTGGCCCGTCACCCCTCGGCCAAGGAGAAGACGCTGTTCGTCCGGCATCCCGGCTTCGGCTGGGTGACCTTCGTTTTGCCGCCGGAAGAAGCCAACAAGATGGGTAACGCCTTGCTGACCGGGCAGCCGCCTTAAGGGCGCTCGGCCGCCGGACCCACCACGTCGTCCGGCGACATGATTTCTCGAAACCCGGTGATCGCCGCCCCCGCGGACCGCGGTACGCAGAGCATATTGAAGGAAGCGCCCAGGCCGAAAACGTTTTCGCCGATTCCGGCGAAATTGGCGGGGTTGAACATCGGCCGGATATCCCAATAAAGCCGGTAGCCGAGTTCGAAGAGCAACGCAATCAGCGCAGCCGATTTGTCCTGCCGGTCATTTTCCACGTAAAGCAGCGGCCAATGACGCGTGATCGTTTCGCGGGCGCCGCGCAGGACGTTCCCTTCCATGCCTTCGACATCGATTTTGATGAAATGGCACCGGGTCAGGCCCAGCGAGTCGAGGGTCACAATCTTCACCGGCTCGCCGGCTTCCGCTTTCCATATCTCAAGGCCGCCGAAATTGTTCTCGAGTCGGTAGTCGAGGGGAAAAACCTTGGCGGTGCCTGGTTTGTCGCCGAGCGCCCCGTGCAGCGTCACGACATTCATCAAAGCGTTGAGCGCGACATTGGCACAGAGAATTTGGTGGATGATGCGTTGCGGCTCAACCGCGATGACGGTTCCGGTGTTGCCGACGGTCTGGGCGAAATAGATGGCGTGTGTTCCGATATGCGCGCCCGCATCAACGACGATCATGCCCGGCTTGAGGAACTGGCCGAACAGTTCGAACTCCAGCTCCGACGATTCGCCGTAGAGATCGAGCGACCGGCCCATGTATTGGTCGCGCGCCAAATACATCATCGGACCGCGCCGGCAGTGTTTGATCCGGATTGGCGGATTGTCGAAAATCAGGCGGTCGCGGCTCGCAAGTTGTTCGCTCATTATCGCAGCCGGGCAGAAGGCTCTGAAGGTTAGTGGAGACGCGGCGACACCGTAGCGAACCAAAATTCGCTAAGTCAATCCGCCGTCTGTAACCTCGAACAGCGTCTCGGCGACCAAAACGAAGAGGTCATCCGGCTAATAATAGGGGAGCGGCTCCGTGGTCACGGGCAAGTGGTTGCGGCGCAGGCAATCCAATCGCGCCGCTTCGCGCTTTGCGTTGCCCTCCTTCGTGTGATCGCCGAATTGCTTTTGCGCTTGGCGCGCGCAATCCGACATCTCACGCCAAACCAAAGCCGTCTGCTGCTGCAGCGTGAGGCCGGGCGTGTTCCAGGTTTGGGCGGATGCATTCGGAACAAGGGTCAAGCCTAAGATGCTGAGCGCGAAAAGCGCCACGACAAACCGAGCCATATTCGGCGCCCCTTTCTTTGAGGAACGAGATATGGTCGGTTAAGAAGATGACGAAATGTTGGCCTTGGAACATTCGCCTCACAACGCGAGCTAGGCTTTTATCGGCGGAGACCCGTCTTCAAACGGGGCGCCAGGCGAGAACCGAATAGGCCTCGTGATAAAGCCCGCCGAACGCGACGCGGCGCGAGGCGAGGAGTTCGCCCTTGCCTTCGCGGCACTTCGCTAAAACATAGGGCAGGTAGCCGCGAAGATAACCGCGTTTCAAATGATAGCGCCGTGCCCGATCGTCGAAGAAGGATTGCTCGTCGTAATGCTCGTATACCGGCTCGACATGAAGGCAGAGCGGCGGCCGGCGCTCGAACATGAAGTCGCAGAAGGGCTGCCAGCGTGTCTCGAGCTGCTCCATCGCATGGACGGTGAGCAACGCGCAGTTGGGCTCGGTGGGGGCCCAGCCGCTCGCCGTGAGCATATTGAAGACCTCGCCGCGGATGGCTTTGCCGGTCTCGCGGGCCATCTGGGTGTAGATATCGACGCAGACCGGGGCCCAATCGGCGCCGACCAGCGAGGCGTTTGGAAAGAGTTCGGACAGCAATAAGATATTGATGCCGGTCCCCGCGCCGAATTCGGCGATCATGGGTGAACCGCCGAGGAATTCGTCGAAGATGATCGCGCGCAAAGCGAGACCGAGATTGTATTCGAACATCCGATCGAGCGGGCGGATATAGCGCCCGAAGAGTCGGCAGAGCGGCTCGTCGTGAAAATATTGCGGGCGCAGCGTTTCGCGGCTGATGCCGGTCTGCTTTAGTCCGGCCGCGATTTCGCCCCATCCGCGGATCCAGACTGTCGGATCGTCCTCACCGGAGCGGCGCAGATTTTCTTCGCGGATTGTCCGCTCGACGCGCTCGGCCACCTCGGCGGCTTCGTGCTCGCTGAGCTCGCGATACGGTAGAGCGGGCAGCGGTGAGCGCCCGAGGGCCGCTTCCACCTGCGCGCGGCTGCGGCCGGTCAATCGAGCGAGATCGTCGTGGCTTACCAGCAAATCACCCATCGCACGCGCACCCCGTAAGACCTTGCTCGTTATAGCGGCTCGCCGGGCAACGGCAATTCGCCGGCCAGCCCGTTTCCGCTATCATCAGGCCCACATTCGATCCGATTCCGATGGGGTCCGCTTGCCGAATCAGTCGAAAGGCGCCTGCATCGTCACCGGCTCCGCGCGCGGTATCGGGGCGGCAACGGCGTTTGCGGCGGCGCGGCGCGGTTACGCCGTCTGCGTCAACTACGTGGATGCACAGGCCGCCGCCGACCGTGTCGCCGCCGACATCCGCAATCGGGGCGGCGCGGCGATCAGCATTCGTGCGGATGTCAGTTCTTCCGCCGACGTCGCGACGCTCTTTGCGGCGGTGGACCGCGAATTGGGAGTGGTGACCGCGCTCGTGAACAACGCCGGTATCAGCGGTGGGCGCCGGCCGATCGTCGATATGCCGCCACAAGATTTCGCCCGCGTCGTCGATATCAATCTACGCGGGACGTTCCTCTGCAGCCAGGCCGCCATCGCCCGGATGGCGCGGTCGCGGGGCGGGGCGGGGGGCGCGATCGTCAACTTATCGACGGCGGCGGTGCGCACGGGCGGGCGCCAGATCGCGGCCTATGTCGCCGCCAAGGCCGGAATCGAGGGGCTGACACGAGCGCTTAGCCTGGAGCTTGCCGAGGAAGGGATCCGGGTGAACGCGATTGCGCCCGGCATTATCGCCACCGATCAGCAGCCTGCCGACGAAGCCTGGCGTGCGCGGGCTGCCGCAGGCGTGCCACTCGGCAGGCTGGGCAGCGCCAGCGAGGTCGCCGATGGCATCATGTGGCTGCTTTCGGCGGAAGCGGCTTACGTCACGGGCGCCGTGCTCGATATAACGGGCGGCCGCTGACGTCTGTTGCCGCTTCCGAACGCGCTATCGCACGAAGCCGCGCCGAGCGCGCGCGAGTTGAGAATAGCTCTCCGGCTCGTAGAGCACGATACGCGTTCCGTTCGTTTCTATCTCGAACGGCACCATCAGATAATCCTTGAGTGAGTCGAGCACGGTCTGGCGTTTCTTCGGCTCGACGAAAAGCAGCACGAACCCACCGCCGCCGGCACCGAGCAACTTGCCCCCGACGGCGCCCGCGCCGCGTGCCCGCTCGTAGATCTCGTCGATCATCGGTGTCGAGACTTCCGGCGAAATGCTTCGCTTCAGTTCCCAGGTCTCGTGCAGCAGAGCACCGAAATCGCGCAGATCGCCCGCGCCAGTTAGCACATCGGCGGCCTCATAGACCATCGCATGCATGCGGGTCAGGATTTCGGTCTTGTTCGGGATCGATTCGATCTGCTTTGCGGCGACTTGCGAAGCCGTGCGCGCGACGCCGGTATAGATGAGCAGCATATGGTCTTCGAGCGCCTTCTGGCGCGGCGCCGAGATCGGTACTGGACGCACCTGGAACGCGCCCGAGCGATCGATCTCGACAAGATTGAGTCCGCCATGCGCCGTCGTGATCTGGTCCTGAATGCCGACATTTTCTTTGAGCAATTCCTGCTCGAGATAGATCGCTTCGGTGGCGAGTTTGCGTTTCGAGACGAGCTCGCCCTTCAAAGCATAGAGCGCGTGCAGTATCCCGACGGCGAAAGCCGAGCTGGAGCCAAGGCCGGTTCGCGCCGGCAAATCGCCGTCGTGGTGGATTTCCAACCCGCCATCGATCTTCAAATGATGAATCGCTTCGCGCACGGCCGGGTGCTGGATATCCGACGTTTCCTGCACCAATTCGATCTTCGACCAGACGATGCGGTGGCGATGTTCGAAGAAAGGCGGATAGAAGCGACAGCTGATGTAGCAATAGCGATTGATCGAGGCGGCAAGCACGGCGCCGCCATGCTCGCGGAACCACACGGGATAGTCGGTGCCACCGCCGAAGAACGAAATCCGATAGGGTGTCGAGGTAATGATCATTGTGCTTCGTGCTTTCCGGCCCGAAAACAAAGAATATTTCTAATTCAATGGTTTGCGCCTGACAAGCCGTCGGGCGCGGCACGTCGCGGCGCGATGCATTCTCGGGTCGCCGCCAATATCGATCAACGCATAAATGAGCGCGCGACGACGAGCATCGCACGGCGCCGGCGTCAGCGTGGCCTTATCTTCGGCGCGTGACGGTCCTGAGGAAGCGTCCGATCGATTCGGTGACCGTATGCACGCGGGTCAACGGCTGAGGCGTAATTGCCGAGCCGGGATGTCACTTTTTGTCATCGTTCGCGGAATAATTCCCCCGCGCGATCTTTCCACTGCGATGCGAGATGATTACGAATACGATTCGAGATCGGTTGTCTCGTATTTTTTGGGTGGCGCTTGTTGTGATCGATAATGCGTTCGGAAGCGATGTTCAACCGCCTCGCAAGATCGAAGATATCGAAGTCCTTCGGGCGCTTGCGATCGCCTATGTCCTCGTGGCCCACCTTCCCGCCCTGCTCGGTCAGGTCGGCGTTCCGCTCACGCGGTTCGAGCAGATTTTCAATCTAGGGAGTGGCGTCGATCTTTTCTTTGTCATTTCCGGCTTCGTGATCGCGCGGTCGTTCTTCTCCGAAAAAAATCTCGAAACGAGCAAAGGGCAGCAACTCGCGCTCTTTTGGGTGCGACGAATATTCCGTATTTGGCCCGCCGCGTGGTTCTGGCTCGCAGTCTCTTTGCTCTTCACGGCGTTTTTCAATCGGTCTGGCGTGTTCGGCGATTTGCGAATAAACACCGGCGACGCGATCGCGGCCTTTTTCCAATACGCGAACATTCACCTTTGGCAATGCAACGTATTGCACGCCGTAGCGTGCGCCAATGGCGGCGTTCCAACCGGGATCTATTGGTCGCTCTCGCTCGAAGAACAGTTCTATTTTGTTTTTCCGCTCGTCGCCTTGTTGCTGAAGGGCCGGGCTCGTCTACTGTTTTTCGCCGCGTTTTTTGTGGTGCAGATGGCCTCGGTCAAGGTCGGGCTGCTATGGTTCATTCGCTCCGATGGGCTCATCGCGGGCGTCCTGTTGGCGCTGATGCCCGAGGCTGTGCGCGGCCGATTCGAGCCGACGATCTTGCGGTTTCCGGCGGCACAGATCATCGCGACGGTGATCCTTGTCCTGTCGCTCGGGCTGCTGTCATCGCCAGACGCCATGCGTATCTGGCCTCTCGCGGCGAGCAGCTTGCCGATTATCGCCGGTCTCCTGGTTTTCGCGGCGTCGTTTGCCCGGGGCTATCTGGGCAGCTTTGGTCCGTTGCGGCCGATCGTTCTATGGATCGGGTCGCGTTCCTATGCGCTTTACCTTTGTCATTTCGTCGCCTATTGCGCGACTCAGGAACTATGGATCAGCGTCATCGGCCGCTTTGGTACTGATCTGCGCTATGTCGTTGCCCTAAGCCTGACGGGGGCGATGTTGTTGGCCGGCTTTGCCGAACTCACCTATCGTGCCATCGAGATGCCGTTGCGTGCCCGAGGTTATGCGCTCACCGCGGCTTTGCAGCGGCACTTCGGCGAAAAGCGGCGATTGTTGGGGCGTACGGTCGAAAGGGCATAACGAGCCGTCGGGCACGGGCTGATCGCCGGCGTCGCCGCGCCGAAGCCGTGACCAACGTTGCAGCGTTATCGCCGGATCAGTAGAATCTGAGGAACTTAAGATCTTATTGTGGTCGTGATTTGAGCGCTTCTGCAGCAACTCTGAATTTAAGCGAGCGAGCCGGGCGCCTTACACGCGTTGTCGAGCGCGCCGATGTCGTGGCGGATTTTCCGCTGCTCAAAGTCGTTCGCATGCCGGAAGAGATATTCGCCCGCCTTGAAGGCACGGCGCTGATCTATATTTGGCACAGCCTGTGTCGAGCCCATCCGCACCGCCACTTCACGCTGTCGCCGAACGTGCTTCGCGAGCACGTCGACGAGATACTGACCCTGCCGAATCGAACCCCGAACGGTGTTCTGTTGCCGCGTCGCGATACGTTTCACGCGTTCAACATGATCCACCAGGCGCTGACGAATGTCCTCGATGCCGCGGGGATGCTGAAATCTTTCGCCTCTCTTCAGATTCCCTGCAATGTCCGGATTGTCAGCGGGGCGCCCGATCCCGAAGCCGATGCCAGGAGCTACGCCTCGGCCAAGATGCACACCGACGTCTGGAACGGCGAACCGGTGAGCTCGATCCTCTTCAATATCCCGGTGCTTGGCGATCCGAAAGCGGTCGATCTGCGCTTCTACGAACCGCGCTCGTTCCCGGAAGAGCTCCGTGTCGGCTTGCGCGATTATGAACTCGGTCGGGGCGTGACGGATAGCGCGGTTGAGTATCCGGCAAAATTCGAGATGGGCCACATCTATGTGTCGGATGCGCTGTCGCTGCATCGGACTCTGCGCGTGCAGCCGACGCTGCGCGTATCGCTGGATTTTCGGGCGATCTCTCGCGAGCTGCTGGCGGGCGAATCCGCCGATCATTCCACGTCGCGCGCGGTTTACGTCGCGCCGGAGGCTTGGCAAGCGGCGGGACTGACGACCATTCTCGCCAGCGGCGACCCGTTGGACGCTTTCCAGCGCCGCGCCAAAGGCGAAGCCGTCGCGCGTGAAGCGCTGTCGGTCGTTGCCATCGACGACATGTCCGAGGGCTAGCGGCCCGCGGCCGTCCGATGCCGGCGGCGCGATGCGCTGAAGGCGCTGAGCGCGGAGACCGGCCAGAATGGGTGCGCGACGCATTCACGCAGCCCGACTTTGGCGGCCCCAAGATATCGACCTGCGCGCAACAGGAAGACAATCGAGCGCAGTATCTCGCGTGCGCGCCAAGAGCGAAGAAAGCGGCGCGCGCTTGCCGGTGCCCGGGGCGAAAGCCACTGGTCGGCGAGGCGAATATGCTCCCAGATATAGGCGGGTACGAGGTCTTTGCGTCCGTTGATCGTGCGCGAGCCTTCATGCATGCGCATTTCCGAGACGAACATCCCGAGCGATGCTTCCTGGACAGCGCCAAGCTTGGCGCGCAGCAGCCATTCTCGATCGGAGCTCTCCGCATAGGCAAGGTCGACCGGCCCAACGCGATCGAAGAGCGTTCGCCGACAAAATCTGGCGTTGAGCAGGGGGATGTCATCGAGGATGTTGGCGAGGGTCAGCGCAGTCATGTCGCGCCCGGCGATCACGCGAACGGTGGTCGTCCGATCGGGTTCATCTTTCGTGACGATGCGGCAATCACCGGTCCATATATCGACAGCCGGCGATTCTGCCGCGCATTGGGCCAGTCGATGAAACGCTCCCGGCAAAAGCCAATCGTCGCTGTTCAGCCAAATGACGAACTCACCTGTCGCCGCGGCGATGCCCGCCGCCCCCGCGCCTGTCGGCCCAGTACCCGAACCACGGATGATGTTGAGATGCGGATGTCGATGGCGCAGCGAGGTCGCGAATGCCTCGCTGCCGTCGTAGACGACAATATGCTCGACATTGCGATAGTCCTGAGCGCCGACGCTGGCGACGGCCTCGTCGATGAAGATCGAACTGTCGATTGCAGGCGTAACGACGGATATTCTCGGACTGCCGGAGGCCAGTCCGCTGCCGGATTCCGCGGCAAAATAGCCGGCCACATAATCGGCATGACGGATCGTACGGCCTGCGATTCCAGACGCCAGAAGATCGAGCAGCCGGTCGCAATCGATCAACCCGCCAAGCCGTTCTCTGCCGGCTTGGATCAGCTCGGCGGCGCAGTCATTGAGGCAATAGATCTCGAAAAGCGAGGCGAGCTTCAGCAACTGGGCCGGCGTTGCCTGCGCGAAGATTTCCGCGTTCGGCCCGATCAGAAGATCGCGGAAATAGAGCGCATTGCCGTCTTGGATCTGACCGTGAGTGGTGTAGGCAAAGAATCGCTCGCCCGTCGGCAGCCGGTAATCGGCGGTGCCGGGATAGGGCAGCGCTATCCGGCTCTGCTGCGAGAAGTCGAGGCCGTAGAGCCGCAGACCGTAGGTTTGCACGAAGTTGTCGAGGGCGGCAAAACCCGGCGAGCCGTTGATTTCACGCTGGAACCGGATTTCGCTCAGCAATCCCAGCATTTTCGGATTCTTGAGATAAGAAGCGGCACCTTGGAGAACATCCAGCTCCGCGCCTTCGACGTCGAGCTTGAGAAAGTCGAATGATGCCACGCCGTGACTCGCCAGGGCTTCTTCCAGCGCGCGCACCGCGACCTTCTGCTCGCCGACCGTGACGCCGTTGTCCCGATTCAAGAGCCGGCCGAAATAATCCATATCGGTCTTGTAGAGGCCCGAGCTCGCGTTCAGCTTTGTCTCGTAGAACGTTGCCGTGCCTGATCTTCCCCCGACAGTCCAGGGCAAATAGACGACACCGGGCGATGCTTGGGCATTGAGCCGCGCGCATTCGCGTTCGTCGGGCTCGAAGCCGTAAATGCGTATATGATCACCGAAAGCACGCCATTCGGTATTGAAACCACCGCGCGCTCCGAGGTCGACGATAACGACGGGATCGTCGCGAAGAACCGTCGTTTCCTGGACGAGATAGCGTGTCAGCAGCGGCTCTGATGCGGTGACGATACCCACCATTCCCGCCTATCTATTTGTCGGGTTATTCGAGCAGATTATCGCGAACGAGACCGGCGCGAAATATTGGTCTGGCCGAGAACCGAGGTCGTCGATGGCTTCGCTTTTCACTGGCGCGCCGGCGAGGCCGGAAGCTTCGTCAGAGCGCTACGGTAGGCATCTTCGAGCTGCCGGGCGAAGCGTCCGGAATCGCCCAGCCCGTGTTCCTGATAAAGCCGACGCAGATTATGGCGAAGGAAGAGGAGCCGCTCGGGATCTTGCGCCAAAGCGACGGCGATCTCGATATATTCCTCAGGGGTTTCTCCGATCAGCTCAGGGCAGCCGCCGGCTTTGAGCAACGAGGCGCCATAGCGCGATGAAATCCGGTCGCCGAAGCAGGTGATCACCGGGACGCCCTGCCATAACGATTCAGCGACGGTATTTCCGCCGCAATAAGGCCAGGTGTCGAGGCTGATATCGACCTGGTCATAGGCTCTGATCAGGTTCATCCGATCGGTGCCGCCGCGCACCGAGACGCGGTCGGCGTCGATGCCGTGACGCGTAAAGCGCTCAATCATGAAACGCTGATTGTTGGGCGGATTGAGCTGAGGGTTCTGAATAACGATGCGCGAGTTGGGGACCCGTCGCATTATTTCTGCCCACCATCCGATGAGCTGCGTGTTGATCTTCCCGCCGCTGCCGAAACAACCGAAGGTAACGAAGCCGGCACGGCGGGACGGCGGATCGACGATCGGTGGGCACTCGTCCTTGCTGTAATCGTATGTGAAAAGGCAGTCCGGCAAGAGGTAAATTTCTTCCGAGAATGTGCGTTGGGCATCCGAGCCCGGCGGAGTGCAAATCGCGTCGCTCAGAATGTAATCGACATTCGGCAAGCGGCTCGTGCCGTGATGATTGAGGTACGAGACTTGCACCGGCGCCATGCGAGACGCCATCTCGAGGAAGCGGTGTCCGGGGGAAAAGCCGGAGAGCTCGACGAAGACGTCGATTTTGTCGCCGCGGACGAGGTCGACGAATTTCGCGCGCTCCATCAGCTTGGTGTTGCGTACCAGGTCGAAGGCGGACGCAATATCGTCGGGCAGCTTCATCGGCGCATAGCCGATCACGTCGAAATGCGCGCGATCGTGAGCGGTCATCACATTCCGCATGATGAAGCGGATGGTGTCGCTATCCATGAACGAACAGTGATACCCGATGCGGATCTTGCGACGGCCGTCATAGGGGAGAAAACGCGGCGCGGCGGCGTTGCTGCTGGCGGGCGCGTGGCGGTCCGCCCAACCCTGCTGATAGGCGGCGATCGAGTCATAGGTCGCACCCGGCAATTTCAAGATAGCCTGGCAGGCCAGCGAGTCGATCATCGGATCATTCAGCACCTCGGCGCGCTTCCACATCTCGAGCGCCTGCCGGATCTGGCCGCGCCCCTCGTAGATGGCTGCAACCGACGCATAGTGGTGGGCGGACGTGCCCGCGATGCCTTCGTCCGCGAGCGGAGCACGCGCGCCGGTTTTCAGCATCCCGAACAGATAGTGATGACCATAGCGGAGAAAGAAGAGCGTGTTCTCGATCAGATTGCGTGTCGCGATTTTCGCCTTCAGGGGAATGGCTGCGCGCAGGCTGTCGGGCACCGGCGCCACGAATATCTTCCAATAGCGCGCAATCTTTTGCGCCGCGCTATGTTGGCGCTCGGCCGGAAGGATGTCGCGCAAGCCAAGGCGGATCCCTTTTTCCGCAAAGGCTTTCGCCAAGTCTTTCTTAAGCGTCGCAATCCTTGCGGCGAAGGTTTTCTCATCCTCGATCAGCCCATGGGCGCGGCAGTGGAACTCGAAGAGCGAGAGTTGATTGATCATCGCCTCCAGCTTGCCGATCTGGTCGTCGCCGAAAAATCCGTCGCGCGAGAACATCTTCTCGATCAGCGCGAGCCTGTTCTCGATGTGCTCATGAAAGTTTTTCGGCGTATTGCTGAGCTGGCCAGGATGGATCGCGTACTTGGAAACGCGCTCCGGCATATGGATGACCTCGTGGCCGGTGGCGAGGCGGCACCAGATCTCGAATTCGAGGCAGCCGATGTTCCAATCCGACCGGTCGAGGCCAACATCCAACAGCGCTTTGCGACGAAAGAAGCTGCCCGGCCAGAAAGGGCAATACTTGTTGTAGAGATAAGAGACGAAATCGAAGTCACCGGCCGAGAAATCGCCGATGACCTTGCCGTCGGCATCTGTTGTATAGCCGTCGCAGGTGATCGCCCCCAATTCCGGCGCCGCGGCGAACCAGCGCACCGCTTTCTCGACCGCGTCCGGCACGAGTTCTTCGTCGGACAGGCAGGTGGCGATATAGTCGCCTTGGCAGCGATGGAGAACCTTCCAAAAGCCCTCGGCCGGACCCGAATCGGGCTCCGATACGATCTTCACGCGTGGATCGCGCGCCGCGTATTCCTGGAGCAGTTCCAGCGTGCCGTCGGTTGAGGCTGCATCCTGAACGACAAATTCGATATTACGGTAAGTTTGGCCGAGGACACTGTCGATGCCCCGGCGGATGAGGTCGACGCGATCCTTGCAAAAGCATATGACGGAAACGAGCGGCGGCTCGTCCCTTTGAAGCGACGCCAAACCGCGCGTGGCGAGCGTATCGGAAAAGGTCATCGTGATTTAACAGCCATTAATGCGCTAAAGGATGTCGGTAAGGCCCAGGGTCGCCATGCGCGTCGCACAAGGCGATCTGCGGTAAAGGTTCATGCCCCCCGCGAGTCTCGATCGCATGCGACGCGGCGATGCCGGTGGCCGGAGGCGCCGCGACGGGGCCTTTCATTATAGAACTCGAAATCCCCGTCAAGGATGATCTTCCTGCCATCGCGGCGATAGATGTTGAGCGCGCCGGCGATCCGTCGCGAATAAATCCGGCGCCGTAGGCCTCGATTATCGACGGATCAAAGAAAATCGGTGCCACGGTTTCGGAATGCCTCACGCTTTTGCGGCTGGAGAGCGGCGACGTCGCGGCGATCGAAAATCTTGCCGATGTAGCGCGCTGCCCAGAGATCTTGGCACCAGTTTTTCGTTGTCACCATTTGTGATGCGATATGAAGATGGTAGGGAAATATCTTCGCGAAAATCGCCTTGCAATCCGTGTGATGCGGCGCGAGCGCTGCGTTCTCCTCGAACAATACGCCGTCATCGCCGATCAGGCGTTTGATGGCATGGCCGTAGTAGCGGATTTGTCCTTCCGACATCTCGGGAAACGACATGCAATTGATCGCCAAGTCGACGTGGCCCAGATGCGGAAGCGCGCGCTCGAACAGATGGTTGGCGACGAAAAGATGAGTGAAATGGTCGGGCGGCGTCTCGTCGGCCGCGAGAAGATGGCTGCCCTCGCGGCCGCCGAGTACGGAGAGGTAGATCGCCGCGTAAAACAGAGAGCTCGGAAGGTCGACGACGATATATTCAACGCGATTGTCGAAGATCTGCTGTAACGCATAAGCGAGGCCGCCATGACCCGCGCCGATCTCGATGATGCGGGCGTGACCGCGACGTTCGATATCGGATGCGAGCTTCTCGAGAATACCGCTGCAGTAAAGCGCGTTGATCCGCGACTGGCAGAGCGTGACGTCGGGATTGACGAGCACGCCGTCGATCTCGAGGCCGATCTCGCCGAACATGCGCGGGGTCCGCACGACATATTGCGAGGGCACGTTGCGGATGTGATCGAGGTATTCGGGGATCGTGTGTCGCAGCCGCTCCGCAGCCGGAAAGCGCGTTTGCTGCTGCTCGGCGATATCGTCGGGGATTCCCTCGGAAGAGAGCTTGGTGACGAACTCGACGGCTCCCTCTCTCGGAAACTTTGCGCCGCCATCCAGACGATCGAGGATCGGCATGTGGAATCCGGCGAAGGGTGCGTGCAGACGGAGATAGTTGATCCAATTGTAATCGGTGCGGAACCTCAAGCCGCTGGTGGGAACGATCCCCGCCCATTCATTCCCAGGCAGAAAAATCTCGAGATCGAGATCATGTTGTTTGATATAGGCGGGCGCGCCGTCGTAAAGCGATTGCAGCTCCTGGCCGAGAGCGACGCAATAGGCGTGATCCTCGGCGCTGAGCGCGATGTTCTTCGTCAGGTCGTGCACGTCGAAGGATGGGAGCGGGGCCGTCGGCGCGGCAGCGGGCCGCTGCGGCGCGAGCCACGCATATTTGATACGGCGCAAGAATGGCCGAAGCCGACGCAGTTGCAATGCAGGTTCCTTGCGAGGTCCCGGAACGGAACGCACCTTAGCGGCACGTCGCGCTTTCGGCCAGTTTGGCGGTGCCCTTCAGAGACAGCGCATCACGGGCTCGCCATCCGACGAGCATAGATGTCTTCATAAGCAGCCTCGATCCGCCGTGCGAACAGCTCGGAGTCGTTGAAGCCGCTTTGCGTGACCTTCTGACGCAATTGCGATCGATACATTCTGAGGCGTCGCGGGTCGGCGGCTAGGTTGCTTGCAATGGCGACATAGTCTGACGGCGAGCGGGCGATGAGATCGGTGCAGCCCTGCGCTTCGAGCAGCGATGCGCCATATCGCGCCGAAAAGCGGTCGCCGAGCAACGTGACAACCGGCACGCCTTGCCACAACGATTCCGCGATCGTATTGCCGCCGCAATAGGGCCAGGTATCCAATGAGACGTCCACATCGGCGTACGCCGCGAGGATCGTCGCATGATCAACGCCGCCCCGCAGCAAGAGCCGGTCTTCGCCGATACCGTGGCGGGCAAAGCGGTCGGCGGCAAAGCGGTGATTGTCGGCCGGGGTGAGGCTGGCGTTTTGCAGCATCAGCTTCGTGTCCGGATTCCGCGTCAGGATTTCGGCCCAGATCGCAATCAGTTCGGCGTTGAGCTTGCCGCCGGAGCCAAAACATCCGAAAGTTACGTAGCCTCGCGCCGCCGAAGGCGGGTTCGCGGCATAAGGAATATCGTCGCCGCGCAAATCAAAGCAGAAGAAGCAGCCCGGCAGCGGGTAGACCGATTCGGTGAAAAAGCCCGCATCCGCACCACCGGCGCACATCGCATCGCCCAACACGTAATCGACATTGGGCACCGCCGTCGTCGCGTGATGATTGACATAGGAAACCTGTATCGGCGCACAGCGCCGAGCCATGGCGCCGTAGCGATGGTCGGGCGAGAAACCGGTTGTTTCGACGAAGATGTCGAGGCCGTCGGCGCGAGCCTGGGCGGCGAAGGCTTCGTCCGAGAGGTTTCCGGTGGCGCGGGTCAGCGCAAACCGTTCCTCGATGTCGTGCGGCACGGCCACGGGCGAGTAGCATACCGGTTCGATCTTCGCGCGGTCATGATGGCGGATGAAGTTGAGTAACTGGTGGCGCGCGACAGGCGAATCCCACCAGACGCAATGATAGCCGATACGCAGCCGACGGTCCGCGCGTGGTCGAGGCGGCAGCGCCTGCTCCGGCAGAGCCGCATGACGCGCGACCCAGCGGCGCTGGCCGGCCAATATCTCGCGGGCGCCGAAGGTTGGTGCTTTTTGCATCGCCTGGACGGCAGAGGAATCGATCGCCGGATCGCCGAGCGCTTCGGCACGCCGCCAGTATCGCAGCGCCGTCTCGGTCTGGCCGCGCGCCTCGTAGCGTTTCGCGATCTCGTGACAGATGATCAATCGCGACGCTTCGTCGCCCGCGACTGCCGTTTTCGCTTGCGGGGCGGACGAGGGGCTGCCCCTGACCGCGCGTTGTGCGACGCGCATGAAAAAAGGGCGGACAAGACGATGAATGCCGAGTTCGAGCACGCGCCGTTTGAGTCGCGGCGGAAACAGATTGCCGAAAGCGAGCCAATAACGGCGCGCGGTTTGCTGATCGAGCCAGTCCGCGGCAAAACCGTTCGCTTCGCCCCCCAGTTCAGCGATGCGTGACTCCAATTCGCGCCGTACGTCCTCGATGCCGTAGGTCACCGCATGGGCATAGAATTGCCGGTACTGGCAGAGGAGGCAGTAATCGCGCAGCTGCGGGTTGTCGCCGAAGAAGCCATCGCGCGAAAAAAAACGATCGATCGCTGCGACACGTCCATTCAGGTGCCGGAGCATGGCGCCGGCCGTGTTGCTCAGCTGCGTCTCGCGGATCGCATATTTTGCAAGCGCGGCCGCGACGTGCGTTGTTTCGAAATGCGTCGCCAATCTTGTCCAGATCTCGAATTCGAGGCATTCGCGTTCGATGCTGGCGCCGAAAGCGCCGACTTCAGCGAGCGCGGTGCGGGTGAAAAAGCACGAACAGAAATAGGGCGCATAATTGTCGAACAGATAGTCGACGAGGTCGAATTCCCGGCCCGCGGCACGGCCTGTGACTGCGCCGTTGCCATCCGTCAGGAGCGTGTCACCGATGATTGCGCCCGTCTCGCCGCTCGCCTGGAACGCGCGAACCGCGGCGTCGATCGCGCCGGGAAGAAGTTCCTCGTCCGAAAGGCACGAGCCGATGATCGCGCCGCGGCAGCGGCACAGCGCGCGATGGAAAGCGTCGGACGGGCCGTCATCGGGTTCGGAGAGGAGGCTGATGCGATCGCCGAAGCCGCGCAAAACGTCGAGCGTGCCGTCGGTCGACGCGCCGTCCTGAACGACGATCTCCAAATTCCCGTAACCGGTATCGAGGATGCTTTGAATGGCGCGGCCGACCGTCCCGACATTGTTCCGGCAGAACATGAGGATGGAGACGAGCGGCGCGGCTGCGATGATTGCGGACATCCCGGAATGAAGCCAAAGCACGGCAAGGCGGCGTTGCCGCACACGGGCGATTAAGCCTGGAGCCACAAGTTTGAGTCAATGCTTTGCGTCCTGCGGCGCCGTGGCGGCTGGACAGCCGAAAGAGGCAATGGTATGAGGCCTAGTTCGTGCCAGATGCCGCGACAAGGATGGTTGCGCGGACCCGACTCGGCGATGGTCGGGGCGAGCGCCGCCAGCATGCTGAAAAAAGCTGGGATGAGTTCACCCGCCGTCACGCAGTCACAAGCCGTTCCTAATGAAGAGGAATTGCCGAAGCCGTCCTCGCGGTCGGCGAAAGCGCTTGGCGATATCTGGTCCGGGCTCCGTCTGAGCTGGCTCTGGAGCTCGATGGCGATGCAGGACATCCGCCTGCGCTATCGCGGCTCGCTGCTCGGCCCGTTCTGGCTGACCCTCAGCACCGGCATTCTGGTTGCCTCGATGGGATTCATCTACGCGCGTCTTTTCCATACGGACATCGTCGAATACCTGCCGTATTTGGCGATCGGACTGGTGGTGTGGAATTTCATCTCAGCGCTCATCAATGAGGGATGCCAGACGTTTCTCGCCGTGCAGTCGGTGATCCTGCAAGCGCCGATGCCGTTTTCGGTCCATATCTATCGCGTCGTCTGCCGGAATTTCATTGTGTTGGCTCACAATGCCGCGATCATCGTTGTTGTTCTGGCCATTTTCGGAACACATCTCACCTGGGACATCCTTCTGATCGTCCCCGCGCTTGTGCTTCTCGCGATCGATGGGGTCTGCGTGTGCATCTTCATCGGGATGCTGAGCGCGCGTTTCCGCGACATCCCGCCGATCGTCTTGAGCTTCGTGCAGGTGCTGTTCTTCGTGACGCCGATCTTTTGGCCGGCGGCGGCGCTGGGATCCTTCCAATTCATCGTCGATTTCAATCCGCTCTTTGCCGCGATCGACGTCGTTCGCGCGCCGCTGTTGGGCGTTCCGTTCGCACCGTATTCCTGGATCATGTTGATCGGCACGACGGTCGTCGGCGGTACATTGACCTTTGCTTTCTTTTCTCGGCTGCGCTCACGAATCGCCTATTGGATCTGAGCGATGGCTTTCCTGCGCGCGCGATCTTTGTCGGTCGATTTTCCGCTCTATCAGGGCAGCAGCCGTTCGCTCAAGAAAGCGCTGTTCGCGACAACCTTGCAGGGCAACATCGCCCGCGACGCGCTCGATCGCATCACCGTTCACGCGCTCGATAATCTTGATTTCGATATCGGCGAGGGCGACAGGGTCGCGCTGATCGGCCCGAACGGCGCGGGTAAGACGACCCTCCTCAAGGTGTTGGCGGGTATCTACGAGCCGACGCGCGGTCGCTTCCATTCGTCAGGCGGCGTTTCCGCCTTGCTCGATGCCTCGGTTGGGCTCAATACCGACGCGACCGGGCGCGAGAACATCATTCTGCGCGGCATGTATATGGGGATACATCCCAAAGACATGCGCAGCCGTATTGAGGATGTTGCCGAGTTCACCGAACTCGGCAATTATCTCGACATGCCCGTGCGGACGTACTCGGCCGGCATGAATATCCGGCTCGCCTTCGCAATCTCGACCTGCGTCGCGCCCGAGATACTCCTTATGGATGAGTGGCTGTCGGCCGGAGACGCGCGCTTTCTCCACAAAGCGCAGCAGCGGACTGCCCATTTTGTGGGCCGCTCCAGTATCCTGGTCCTGGCGTCGCATTCGATGGATTTGCTGCGTGAATGGTGTAACCGCGGGATACTGCTGATTCAGGGCCATATCGTCGCCATGGGGCCGCTTGAGGAGGTCATCGCGGCCTACGAGAAGACCCTCACGGCTTAAGCGCGGCGGGGACCAGTGGTACTTCTCGCGAACATAATCTTGCCACCAGCGCCTTCAACCTGTACTACCAATGAGCGTCGGTGAGTTACGCACCTTTCAACCGCGTTGAATTAGGGGCCCGATGGAGCGGTCGGTGATGTCACGTCGCGAGGCTGCGACCGGCAATACGCGGGCGCTGGAGATTGGTCTCGTCCAGATCAACAACAGCTTCTCCGGCCAGAACTATCTGCCCTATTCCGTCGCACTGCTGGAAGGCTACGTCCGCCAAGAAGCGGTCGATCCCTCGCGCTATCATTTCCGCCTGCCGATCTATAAGCGCCTCGCCATCAGCACGGCGGTCGAGCAGCTGGTCGATTGCGATGTCGTCGGCTTCAGCACCTATGTCTGGAATGCGCAGATCTCGCTCGAGATCGCGCGCCGGCTGAAGGTGCGCCGCCCGGATATGCTGATCATGTTCGGCGGCCCGCACGTGCCGGACCAGCCCGAAGAGTTCATGCGCGCCCATCCGTTCATCGATGTGGCGGTGCATAACGAGGGTGAGAAAATCTTTCTGAAGCTTCTCGAAATGTACCCGTCCCGCGATTGGGAAGCGGTGCAGAGCGTCAGTTTCGTCGCGCCCGACGGCCGCTTCGTGCGCAATCCCAACGGCGATCGTTTCCGCGACCTCGACCAGGTGCCGTCGCCGTTTCTCGGCGGCACGCTTGACGCTGTGGTCGCGGCCAATCCGGGTGAGACCTGGATCGGCCTTTGGGAGACCAATCGCGGTTGTCCGTTCCAATGCACGTTTTGCGATTGGGGCTCGGCGACTGCGGGCAAGGTCACCAAGTTCGGCATGGACCGTCTCGTCGCCGAAGTCGATTGGTTCTCGAAGCACAAGATCGAGTACATCTTCTGCTGCGACGCCAATTTCGGCATTCAGAAGCGCGATATCGAGATCGCCGAATACGTCGCCCAGGTGAAGGCACAGACCGGCTATCCCGTCGCGCTCTCGGTGCAGAACACCAAGAACGCGACCGAGCGCGCCTATCAGACGCAGAAAATCTTGTCGGATGCGGGCCTCAACAAAGGCGTGGCGCTGTCGATGCAAAGTGTCGATATGACGACGCTCGAGGCCATCAAGCGCGACAACATTTCGATCGATACGTATATGGAGCTGCAACGCCGCTTCACCCGCGACAAGGTCGAAACCTATAGTGATTTGATCCTCGGTCTGCCCGGCGAGACCTACGAGTCTTTCGTCGAGGGTGTGCGGCTCCTGATCGAGACGGGGCAGCACAACCGTATCCAATTCAACAATCTCTCGATCCTTCCCAATGCCGAGATGGGCAGTACCGCCTATCAGAAGGAATTCGGCATGGAGACGGTCGAATCGAAGATTATCAACATCCACGGCGAACGCGTCGAGCTCGAAGACGATGTTCCCGAGATTCAGCAGCTCGTCATCGCGACCGCCGCGATGCCGCTCGCCGATTGGCGCCGGACGCGGGCGTTCTGTTGGATCACGGCGTTGCTCCATTTCGACAAGCTCTTCCAGATACCGCTGATCGTGGCGCATGAACTCGGGGGGCTCGGCTATCGCGAGATGCTGGAAGCATTCCTCACCGTCGATTCCGCTTCCTATCCGCTGCTCGGCGAGATCCGCGATTTCTTCATCGACGAGGCGGGACGCATTCAAGAGGGCGCGCCCGAATACGTGTTCTCGAAGGAATATCTCGGCATCTTCTGGCCGGCCGACGAGTACATCTTCATCAAGCTGACGGCGGAAAAGAAATTCGGCGAATTCTATCGCCAAGCAGGCGGTCTTTTGAAAGAGCTCGCGTCCCTTCATGGCGATGCGAAGGTGGACAAGGTGCTCGACGAGGCGCTGCGCCTCAACGGCGCGCTGGTGCGGCAGCCTTTCGCACAAGAAGACGAAGTCATCGAGTTGAGCTGCGATCTCATGGGCTTCTATACGGGCGTCCGGGAAGGCGAGAAGCGGCCGCTGCGTTACGTGCCGACCGCGGTGCAGATCGATCGTCAAAGCAAGCGTTACGACGATTTCCAGACCTGGTGCCGCGAAGTGGTGTGGTGGGGCAATAAGAAGGGCGCCTACCTCTATAATAATCGCACGGTCGAAGCGCAGCTCGCCGGTCATTTCTGATCGATGCGCAGCCGCACGCTCGGCCGGTCGGGGTTCGCCGTTTCCGAGATTGGCTTTGGCGCTTGGGGCATCGGCGGCCGCACTGGGGGCGAGACGTCTTACGGCGACACCGACGACCGCCGCTCGCTGGCAGCGCTCGATCGTGCCTTTGATCTCGGCATCACCTTCTACGATACAGCGCCGGCCTATGGCGACGGACACAGCGAGACATTGGTCGGCGAGGCGTTTGCACGCCGGCGCGATCGTGTCGCGATCGCGACCAAGGCAGGGCTGCCGCGCTTCGGCGAGCCGTCCGACTTTTCGCCGGAAGCGCTCCGCCGCTCGCTCGAGGGCAGCCTTCAGCGGCTGAAGAGCGACTACGTCGATCTCTTCCAACTGCACAACCCGCCGCCCGATCTGTTCCGCAGCGCGCCGGAAAGCTACGCAACGCTCGAGGCGTTGCGGTGCGAGGGCAAGATCCGCGCGGTTGGTGTCTCGGTCAAATCGCCGGCCGAAGCGCTGTCGATGCTCTCGAGCCACACGGTCGCGGCCGTGCAGGTGAATCTCAACATGCTCGACGTTCGCGCCGTCGAATCGGGCTTGCTCGAACGTGCGGCCGAGATCGGTGTCGGCGTCATCGCGCGCACGCCGCTGTGTTTCGGCTTCCTCTCCGGCGCCGTAACGGCGGCAACCGAATTTGCGCCGGGCGATCATCGCCGCGCTTGGCCGCGCGCGCAGATCGAGCGCTGGGTGAAAGGGGCTGCGGCGATGCAAGCAGCGACGAACGCTCCGGCAAGCCAGTCGCCGAGTCAGGCGGCGCTGCGCTTCTGTCTGTCATTCCCGGCGGTGTCTGCCGTAATTCCCGGCATCCTCTCGCCCGAGGAAGCGGCGGACAACGCTGCCGCGAGCGGTTTCGGTCCGCTCGACGAGGCCGCGCGCGACCGGATCGTTGCGCTCAATCGCGAGATCGAGCTGTTTGCGCGCTGAGGGGTACGTCCGGCGCTGCTTCCTCGAGAAGCAGGAAAGCAAGCGGTGCGGCATGACCGAGAGAGACGAACGCGCCGCCGCGCATCGCCGCCCGAATTTCCGGGCGCGTCAACTCGACCTGCTCGGCTTCCTCCAAATCATCGCTGATCGGCGCGCGGATGCGCGTGATGTCGACAGCATGAAAATAATGGCTGATGCTGAAGCCGTAGGTGCAGCTCGTCGGCCAGCTCGACATATGCCGCCAGGACCGGGCGATGGCGCCGATCTCCTCGAGCAGTTCGCGGCGCGCTGCGATCTCGGGCGTTTCGCCGGGGTCGAGCTTGCCGCCGGGCAAGGCGAGACCGACGCGGCGCACGCCGTGGCGGTATTGGCGCAAAGTGACGATGCGATGCTCCGGCGTTTCCGCGATGATGCTGACGAATTCGCCGGTCGCGATGTGGTGGTAATCGTCGATCATGCGGCCATCGGGCAGGGCCACTTTTTCCACCGAGACCTCGACGAAGGGCGGCGCCGCGTAGACAGTGCGTTGTCCAAGAATGCGCCAGGGCTTGATCATCGCTTGTCCGGTCCTTCGTGCTCTGCACTTGGCCGTGATACTATCGGCATCCGAGGCCACTCACCATGACGCAAAAGATCCTCATCTGCGGCGCCACCGGGTTTATCGGCCGCAATCTGATCGAACATTTCGCGGCGCGTGCCGATTGCGATGTTCACGCCGTGCGCTTTATGCGCGAGGAATATCGCTGTCCTGGAGTCACGTGGCACCGTGCCGATCTGCGCCGCATCGAGGAGGTCGAGGCGCTGGTCGCCGGTTGCGATGTGATCATTCAGGCGGCGGCCACGACGTCCGGGGCCAAAGACATCGTCACCAGGCCCTATATCCACACGACCGATAACGCCGTGATGAACTCGCTGCTGCTGCGGGCGGCCTATGAAGCCAAGGTCAAGCATTTTGTGTTCTTCAGCTGCACGGTGATGCATCAATCGAGCGAGACGCCGCTCGATGAGGAGGCGTGGGACGCCAACGTGCCGATGGCGCCCAATTATTTCGCCGCCGGTTGGACCAAGGTTTATATCGAAAAGATGTGCGAGTTTTACGCCCGTCTCGGCATCACCAAACATACCGTCATCCGGCATTCCAATATCTACGGCCCCTACGACAAGTTCGATCTCGAACGCAGCCACGTCTTCGGGGCTACGATGACCAAGGTGATGACGGCAACGGACGGGACGATCAAGGTCTGGGGCAGCGGCGAGGAAGCGCGCGACCTGCTTTATGTCGGCGATCTGGTCGATTTCGTTTCGCGTGCCGTGGATCGGCAGACGACGCCCTACGCGCTGTACAATGCGGGCTATGGGCGCGCTGTCAGCATCAACGACGTCGTTGCGAAGATTGTCGCGGCGTCGGGCCGCGACCTCAAGATCGCGCACGACCTCAGCAAACCGACCATCAAGACGTCGCTGGCGCTCGATTGCGCCAAGGCGGCAAGTGAGCTCGACTGGCGGCCGCGGACCTCGCTGGATGAGGGGATTCGGCGGACGATCGATTGGTGGCGGGCGAATGTCCCGCACGGCTGAAAACCCCGCGAATAGCACGATTTTCGCGCGGATTCGCCGGTTGAAGCGAGGGCGGCGATATGTTAGTTGACCGCGGCCAGTATGGAACAATCAAGCCGATTGAACGCACCATTACGGTGCTCCAACCCGAGCGGTCGCAGCCGCATTTGAGCGATTGAGCATGACTGCAGCGCGCGACGACTCCCTGCCGGCTCTTTACCGCAGCCTCTATCGCATCCGGCGAGTCGAAGAGAAGATCATCGACGTCTATCCGAGCGATCGGGTGAAGAGCCCCGTCCATCTGTCGATCGGCCAGGAATCGGTCTCGGTCGGCGTGTGCGCCGCGCTCGCCCCCGACGACATCGCTTTCGGCACCTATCGCGGCCACGCGCTCTACCTCGCCAAGGGCGGCGATATGAAGCGCATGATCGCCGAGCTCTACGGCAAGGTCGACGGCGCGTCGCGCGGCAAGGCCGGCTCGATGCATCTCATCGATCTCAGCGCGAATATGATGGGCACCTCGGCGATCGTCGCGACGACGATCCCGCAAGCCGTCGGCTATGCCTTCGCGCTGAAAGTGCGCAAGGCAAAGCAGATCGTCGTCTGCTTCTTCGGCGAAGGCGCGATGGACGAGGGCGTCGCTTACGAAAGCCTCAATTTCGCCGCCCTCAAAAAATTGCCGATCTTCTTCGTCTGCGAGAATAATCACTACGCGATCTATTCGCATATCCGCGATCGCATGCCGCATCCCGATCCGTGCGAGCGTGCCGCCGTGTTCCGCATCCCGAACGAGCGGATCGAGGGCGGCGACACGCAGAAGATCCGCGACGCCAGCCAACGCGCCGTCGCCAAGATCCGGGCAGGCGAGGGGCCGCAATTCATCGAATGCATGACCTATCGCTGGCGCGACCATGTCGGGCCCGATGAAGATCGCAAATGGAACTACCGCCCGGATGAAGAGCTCGACGGCTGGATCCGTCGCGACGAGCTGAAGCGGCTCGGCGACATGCTCGATCCGGCCGAGCGGCAGAGGATCGAGGCGGCGGCTGACGCCGAGATTGCCGCTGCATTCGATTATGCCGAAGCGAGTGCTTTTCCGGGACCCGAGGAACTGGCGACCAATGTCTTCGCCCGCTAAATCCAACCGCACGCTCACCTACGCGCAGGCCCTCTACGAAGGCACGCGCCAGGAGATGGAGCGCGACGAGAACGTCTACATCCTCGGTCTCGGCGTCGATGACGCGCGCGGCATGTACGGCACGACGCTCGACTTGCAGAAAATCTTCGGGCCCGACCGCAATTTCGATACGCCGCTTTCCGAAGACGCGATGACCGGCGTCGCGATCGGCTCGGCGCTCGCCGGCATGCGGCCGATCCACGTGCATCAGCGGATGGATTTCCTGCTGCTATGCATGAACCAGCTCGTCAACATCGCGGCGAAGAGCTCTTACATGTTCGCCGGCGCGGTCTCGGTGCCGATCGTCGAGCGCGCCGTCATCGGCCGCTCCTGGGGCCAGGGCGCGCAGCACAGCCAGGCCTTCCATTCCTATTTCATGCACGTGCCGGGGCTCAAAGTCGTGGCGCCCGCAACGCCCCATGACGCCAAGGGCTGCACCATCGCTGCCATTCGCGATAACAACCCGGTCGTGCTGATGGAGCATCGCATGCTCTATCAGAATGCCGGCATCGTTCCGGAAGAGCCGTTCGAGGTGAAGCCCGGCCAAGCGCGTGTTCTGACCGAGGGCAAGGACGTCACGATCGTGGCGATCAGCCACATGGTGGTCGAGGCGCTCCGCGCCAAGCATCTGCTCGAGCAGGTCGGCATCGCGGCCGAGGTGATCGATCCGGTGTGGCTCGCGCCGCTCGATATCGAAACGATCGCCGCCTCGGTCGAACACACGGGCCGCATCCTCGTTGTCGACAATAGCTGGACGATGTGCGGCGCCAGCAGCGAGATCATCGCGCTGCTGCACGAGAAGCTGCAGACCAAGCGCGCTTTCCGCGCGGCGCGTCTCGGCTATGCGCCGACGCCGTGCCCGACGACCAAGCCGCTCGAGAACATCTTCTATCCCTCGGCCGTGACGATCGCCGAGCAGGCTTATGCACTCGTCAAAGAGCGCGGCGACTGGCATCCGGCGGCGGCCGAAGCCAAAGAGATCGCCGAATTCAGAGGGCCGTTCTAGGGCCCGCTTTCAGAATCAAGGACCCCCACGCGATGGCCTCACGAGAGCAGCTTCTTCAACAGATTCACGAGAGCGTCGCCGCTTACTGCAGGGCCGAGCACGATTTCAGCTTCGATGCGAAATCGCCGATCGTGCGCTTGCACGAACCGACCTTCGGTGCCGAGGAGATCAACGCCGCCATCGATTGCATGGTGTCGACGCGGGTCACCATGGGTGCGAAGGTCAAGAAATTCGAGCGAGAATTCTCGGACAAATATCATTTCGCCCATGGCGTGATGAACAATTCCGGCTCGTCGGCCAATCTGCTGGCCGTCGCCGCGATCGCCAATCCCGAGACCAAAGATGGACTGAAGCCCGGCGACGAGGTCATCGTGCCGGCACTTTCATGGTCGACCACGGTATGGCCGCTGGTTCAGTTGGGGCTCGTGCCGGTGATCGTCGACATCGATCCGGCAACGCTCAACATCGATCCGGCCCAGATCGAGAGCGCCATCGGCCCGAAGACCCGCGGCGTCATGATCGTGCCGGTCTACGGCAATCCCTGCGCCATGGATGCGATCGTCGATATCTGCAAGCGCCGCTCGCTGACCCTGATCGAGGATTGCTGCGAGGCGCTGGGCGCGTTCTACGACAATAAGCCGGTCGGCAAGTTCGGCCGCGTCGCGACGTTCAGCTTCTATTTCTCGCATCATATGACGACGCTCGAGGGCGGCATCTGCGTCACCGACGATTTCGAGCTGGCCGAGATGATGCGCATTCTCCGTGCCCATGGCTGGATCCGCGAGGTCGAGGACAAGAAGCGCTGGACCGCCCGCTATCCCGAAATCCACGAGCGCTTCCTCTTCGTCAATCAGGGCTACAATCTGCGCGCGACCGAATTGCAGGGCGCGATGGGCTCGGTGCAATTGCCCAAGCTCGACGGCTATGTGCAAAAGCGCCGCGACAACGCCGCCTGGTTCCGGCGTACGCTTGGCCGATATGGCGACGTGATGGATTTTCAGGACGAGACGCCGAAGGGCCTCCATTCCTGGTTCGGCTTCCCGATCACCATCCGCGAAAAGGCGCCCTTCAAGGTGACCGAGCTGATGGCGGCGCTCGAGGCCGCGCATATCGAGACGCGGCCGATCATTTGCGGCAACATCGCGCGTCAGCCGGCGATGAAGCTCTTTCCGCATCGCACGGTCGGCGATCTCACGCACGCCAACGCCGTGATGGACCGCAGCTTCTCCTTCGGCATCCATCAGGATGTCGATACCGGCGCGCGCGAGTATATTGCCGAGCAGTTCCGCACCTTCCTCAAAGGTCGCGGCGTCATCTGATAGGCGTTGCCGCTGGGTAACGTCGACGGGAAGGGCAATGGCCAGACCGAAAGCGCTGATCACCGGCATCACCGGCATGGTGGGTTCCCACCTCGCCGAGTTCCTGATGGAAAAGACCGATTGGGATGTCTACGGCATGTGCCGCTGGCGCAGTCCGCTCGATAATCTCGAGAAGCTCATCCCGCGCATCAATCGCAAGGATCGCGTTCATCTGCTTTACGGCGATCTGCGCGATACGCTCGCGATTCAAGATGTCGTGCGCAAGGCGCAGCCGGATTATGTGTTCCATCTCGCGGCGCAAAGCTTCCCGCGCACCAGCTTCGAGGCGCCGCTCGATACGTTCGAGACGAACATCCAAGGCACGGCGCGCGTCCTCGATGCGCTGCGCGTGCTGAAGCCTGATGCGATAACGCATGTCTGCGCCTCATCCGAGGTCTTCGGCCGTGTGCCGCGCGATAAGCTGCCGATCAACGAGGAATGCAGCTTCCATCCGGCGTCGCCCTACGCGATTTCGAAGGTCGGCACCGATCTCATCGGCCGCTTCTATGCCGAGGCTTATGGCATGATGGTGATGACGACGCGAATGTTTACCCATACCGGGCCGCGACGCGGCGACGTGTTCGCCGAATCGACGTTCGCCAAGCAGATTGCCATGATCGAAGCCGGGATTCTGCCGCCGGTCGTGAAGGTCGGCAATCTCGATTCGCTGCGCACCATCGCCGACGTGCGCGACGCCGTGCGCGCCTATTACATGCTGGTGACGGCAAAGCCGGTGTCAGGCGCTTATTACAATATCGGCGGCACGCAGTCGCTGAGCATCCGCGCGCTGCTCGACCATCTGATCGCGCTGTCGCCCCAGAAGGATTCGATCAAGGTCGAGATCGATCCCGATCGCTTGCGGCCGATCGATGCCGATCTCCAGGTGCCGGATACGGCGAAATTCACCCAACACACGGGCTGGAAGCCGGAGATTCCGTTCGAGCAGACGATCCGCGACCTGCTTGATTATTGGCGCGATCGGGTGCGGCGCGAAGGCGACCGCTTCCTGCAGCGCTAGTCACCCGGTTCGCATGCAGGCGGTCATCCTCGCCGGCGGTAAGGGTACGCGGCTTGGCGCGCTGACCGCGGGGCTGCCGAAGCCTTTGGTGCCGGTCGGCGGCAAGCCATTCATCCACTATCTCATCGCCGCGCTGCACCGCCATGGCTTCACCGACATCGTCCTGCTCGTCGGGCCCTTTGCCGCGGCCTATGAAAAAGCGCTCGGCGATGGCGCGGCGCTGGGCGTGCACGTACGGCTGGTTGCCGAAGATCCGCCCGCGGATACGGCCGGGGCATTGACGCTCGCAGCTCCTTATCTCGCCGAGCGCTTTCTGATGCTGAACGGCGATTCTTTCCTCGACTTCAACTTTCTCGATCTCGCTTCCCGCGCGGCGGCGGAACCGTGGCTCGCCTGGCTGGCCTTGCGCGCGGTGCCGGATGTCGGCCGCTACGGCGCCGTCGTGTTGGACGGCGATCGCGTCGTGGCCTTTGGCGAGAAAGCCGCGTCCGGGCCCGGGCTCATCAACGCCGGCATCTATTGGCTCGATCGCAAGATCCTCGGCGAAATCGGACCGCCGCCGGTATCGATGGAACGCGATCTATTACCGCGTCTCGTGGCCCGCGGCCTGGTGCGCGGCGCGGCCTATGACGGCCCCTTCGTCGATATCGGCACACCGGAGGATTTGGCGCGCGGCGGAACGCTGTTGCCCGAATGGGAGCGGCGGCCCGCGGCGTTCTTCGATCGCGACGGCGTGCTCAATCGCGACACGGGCTATGTTCATCGCGCGGCGGATTTCGCTTGGATCGCGGGTGCGCGGCAGGCGATCAAGCGGCTCAACGATCGCGGCTACTTCGTCTTTGTCATCACGAACCAGGCGGGGATTGCGCGTGGCTTCTACAAGCCCGACGATGTCGAGACGCTGCATCGCTGGATCAACGACGAGCTCAAGGCGAGCGGGGCGCATATCGACGCGTTCTATTACTGCCCCCATCATCCCGAGGGCACGGCAGAAGGCTATGGTGTCGTCTGCGACTGCCGCAAACCCGCGCCCGGCTTGCTGCTGCAGGCGATAGGCGATTGGCCCGTTCGCCGCGAGGGCAGCTTTATGATCGGCGACAAGGATATCGATGTCGCGGCGGCCCAAGCGGCCGGCGTAGCGGGAGTGCTCTTCGACGGGCAGAAAAATCTCGACGACGTGGTGCGAGATTTATTGCCGGCCGCGACAGCAAGGAACTAGCTCTTGGCAGCAAGCCGGTTCGGCTTGCTTTCCGCAGGAGCGTTTGCGGCATAGAGCGCGGCGACCAGCCACAACGTCGACTGCCACCACGCCTGCCAGATACCGAAGCTCAGCAAAGCGACGATGATGGCGCTGCTACAGAGCGCCAGCGCCGCGGCGCGCTCGTGCGCCGGCAGCACGTCGCGCCAGCCGATGCGGTAAAGGACAAAGACGACGATCGCGAGACCGAGCGCAAGGCCCGGAACCCCGAGCTCGAGTTGCCATTGCATCGCCGCGTCGTGCGGATGGAGCGGCAGCGCCTCGGCGTTCGAGGGGTAGTGCAGGGTGGGCAGGATGTCGTTGAAGTCGGTCTTGCCGCCGGGGATGGCGCGCGACGCATCCATTCCCCAGCCGAGCATCGGGCGCTCGGCGACATGGTCGGCGGCAAAGCGCCAGATGAGCAGCCGATGAATGCCGGACCATTTGATCCAAGGTGCCTCGGCGTGCAGCATCTGGACTCTCTCGTAGCTCGGCGTCGCCAGCGGAATGGCGATGCCGATCACGACGATGCCGGCCATCAGCGCACCGGCCGTGAAACGCGGCGAGATCCGCGCGATTGCGTAAACGATCAGCGCGACCACCGCTGCCATCAGCGCCGACGCGCTCAGCATGAGCGCCGCAGTGGCGACGATCGCGGCGATAAGCGCGGCGCGCAGCCACGCTGCCGCCGTTTCGATGGCCACGGGCGCCATCAGCAGGACCAGGACAGTGATGCCGCGGTCGTAATGCGCCAGGGTCTCGAATCGGTCGGGCGCGCTCCCATGCCACCAATGCATGATGGGCGCGTTGGCGAATCGTTCCATCAACAACAATGCCAATGCCACGACGATCCCGCCGGCCAGCGCGCGTCCCAGCCGCGCGCGCGCGGCGGGTTCGATTCGCGTCGATGCGACGAGCAGGCAAATCCCGCCGGCGCTCTCGCCGATGAAGCGGATTCCCTCGAAGAGGCTGTGGCCCGGGATGATCGACCAGAGCGCCGAGGCCGCTCCCCAGCCGCCGAGCGCGACGAGCAATAGGGCGATCACAGCGAATCGGGGCAGCGTTTGGACGATACTTTTTGCGGCGACGGCAACCACCGCAATCGCCGCGAGCGCGAGGAGCGGCGCCATGCCGAGCGGCGCCAGCACCACCAGCGGCGGCAGCGACAGCGCGAGACCGATAACGATGAGATCGGCACCGTGCCCGTCGCGTAATCGATTGCGCAGCGATTTCGGGCCCAGAAGGCGATCCGCAGCCATCGTGAAGCTTGTGACAAAACATGCCGCCCGGCGCCAGCCTTTTTCATCGCCGTTTGCGTGAAGCTGGCGGTTGAATGCGGGCGGCGTGCTTGCTAGGTTCCGCAAGCTTCGCTGCCGAGCGCCGGATACCGGGCCTCGGTCTACCAACGCGAAGCCGAAGATCCGGCGGCACCAGCTATTGCGGGCCGGATCGGGGAATAAAATGGGCGGGCGCATAGCTCAGTTGGTAGAGCAGCTGACTCTTAATCAGCGGGTCCAAGGTTCGAGTCCTTGTGCGCCCACCACCGCTAATCGCTTTTTAGTTCAGCTACTTAGCGAATCCGCCCTCGGACAAAACTGGGCACCACGATTCGTCTGTCTGCATGGGGAGCGCACATCGTCACCGCTGCACGATAATTTAAGGCATGGACTCCATCCGCTTTCAAACGCTCACCGACATGCCTGCTCCCTCGGATGGCTATTCGCGCGTCGCCAACTCGGTCGCGAACGATGGTTCGCTCCTGTTCCTCTCGATTGAGCAGACAGGCACCGACGCGGTTAAGGAGACCTACGCAAGCGGTATTGGCATTTTTCCCAAAGCACGGATGAAAGAAGCAAAGCGTTTTCGGCTGTCGATTTGGCGAGCGAACAGTCCGCTCCAAACAATCAATCTGCCGGAACTCGATTTGACTTTCCCGTTGGTCGATATGTTCCCAGATGGCAGGATTCTGGTTGTCGGTCCGCGATGCTCGTGGCAAGGGAACGAGGATTACGATTTAAACGGCGCCATTTTTGATCCGAAGACGGCCAACGTGGCGCGCATCCTTTTGGGCGACGGAATAAACAGCGCACATGTGGACGCTCTCGGCAGAATTTGGGTCGCGTACGGCGACGAGGGAATATTCGGCAACTTCGGTTGGGGAGGCCCCGGTCCAACACCGGTTGGCGCCGCAGGGCTCGTGTGCTTCGCCGAAACGGGAGAGAAGATTTGGGAGTATCCTGCCAATGCAAACGGCATGATGGCTGACTGCTACGCGCTCAACGTCTCTGGCTCCGAAGCAGCCATATTCTTTTACACGGACTTCCCTGTCTGTCGGATATCGAGTGACTTTGAGCTTACCTATTGGAAGACGGAATTGGCTGGCTGCCACGCGTTCGCAATCTCGCGGAGTGCGGCACTTTTCTCAGGCCAATACAACGATCCGACAGATGCCGCTTACCTTGGAGGATTTGATGCGGACGGCCAAATGAAGGCGAGGAGGGTCCGATTATTGTTGCCAGATGGCTCCAGCCTACCGAAGGGGCGGCTGCTAGGGCGAGGCCCGCATCTTTACTTCTTCGATGACCTCAACGTCTATCGAGCAAGCCTGGATTAGCCTCTGCCAAAGTCACTTTCTGCGCGGCAACAGAATGGCCAGAACCCAGTGCCCAGTTTGACTCTGGTTGGTCCACACGCTGAAAACAAACGATAATTCCGGATTTTTTGGCAGCGTGAAAAGAGCCCGAAATTAGCCCCGGGGCGGGCATGTTCGCCTAGCGCCCGGCGCCAGATCGCGTTGTTGGCCCATGCCGGTGCCGCTGGGTTGATGCTGGGCGACGACGCGGGGTCGCGCTTCTATGATCCTACATTACGGGCGCCGTAAAGCGACATCGGCCCGATGCTCGTATCCAGCGGCCAAGCGCAGCATCAGATCGCGATCGTTGCTGTCCATCATCTCGCTCGCGCTACGGCGCAGCGTTGCCGCCGTCGCCTGCATACCGGCAACAGAATCAGAGTACCGCTGTTCTGATTTAAGGCTCTGCTCGCGAAACGCTTGGAGGACTTCTCGTTCGAGTGCCGATCGACCAGTCATGCGTGCTGCACTCCCATATGCTAGGCCATGCTGAGCGTGAATTGCGCCCATACCATGTCCGCCCCGCGCGCATTCAAAGAAAAGCCCCGCCGAAGCGGTCGATTCGCCACCCGCTTCCGGCGTGGGTAAATTGGCCGGCTGCGATGCCGACCACCAATCCGAATGACCCTAGGCCGACGTTGAGCAATCCGCGACTGGCTCTCGCTATTGCTGGCTGTCTTGGTTGGCTGGAGTTCGTGCTGACCTACGCGGCAACACGCTGGAATTTGCTGCCATGGGTAGGATGGGGCTTGGTCCACTACGTAGCCTTTGTTTGCGCCATTGGCGGTACGGCTTTATTACTTGCCGCGTTGCTTGTGAAGCCGGATCGGCGATGACGAACGGCATCATCACCCTCGGCGAGATCGCGGCGAAGTTGCGCATGCTGCATGTCACATGCGACCGCTGCGGGCGAGCGGACCGATACGGCATCGCGCGGCTGGTGAAGGAATACGGCGCCGAGAGTTCGATACAGCAGTTTCAAGACGACATCACGCGCGATTGTGTGACGCGCGGCGATCCGACAATTGCGCTTGGCTCCCGCTGCGAACTCTGTCCTGATTTATCGAAACTCGCGCGACTACGACCAAACCAAAACGCTTTTGGCGGATACGCGGGTATGGTGGGAAACACGGTTTCGAAACCACCTTCGACAAGACGATTCCGGCAGGCGCGATTACCGAGGCGCAATTAAGCCAGCTGTTGCAGTGCTTCGTTGCCAAAGAAGAGCTTACGTGTGACGAGATCGTCGGCGCTTACGTCAAGCGGCACACAAAGCTCGCTCACGAGTTTCTTCGCGTGAATCGGGAGATATAGCACTCACGTGCGGCAGTTCTTCCGTGTGCTTTACTGCGGTTCTTGTGGGCGAAGACGGTCAACGTATTCCCGAATTGGTCCAATTCATCGAAGACATGCGTCAACGCCACAAGCGCAGTGCCGAACCAACGCCCTGATTCCGACCTTTACGGGATGCGGGCTCGCTGCGCTAAGAAGAAGCGGAGCTAGAGCAGACGCAAAGCCGCCCCGGGGAGCGCCTAACCCGACGTCGCGGCGTCCGGCTGCAGCGGCGTGACAGGCGGCCGCTCGGCCAACTTCGCAAGGCGCTCATAGGCCTCGGCACAAGCGAACATGTGCTCGCGTGCCTTGCTATCGGTCAGAGTTTCCGCAGCCCGCCGCGCTTCGAGCGCGAGGCCGCGATAATGCTTCGGATCGTTAGCCGCCGTATGAGGCAACATTGTCCCCACCCCAACGTTCCGACGTTTCGGCCCTTAATGTTCGGGCGCTCATTAATGGGATCATAAGCGAGCGAGACTGTGAAATGAAAGAAAATTTACTTGTGGGTCTTGATCGCGTCGCCGGAATCGATGGTCTCGCGATGAATGCGGCGCGCGCCTTGCCAGAGCTCGAAGCCATAAAAGCCGAACTGCGTCTTCAGTAAATTGCGCGCATGATCGAGCGCGGCATTGTCGTCTCGCGAGCTGAATTCCGCGAAGTTCTTGATCGCGTCCGATGCCGATAAGAAGTAACAGCGGTAGAAATTCATCGGTCCGGTCCGGCTTTCGAGAAAGCGTTACCCCGATCCCCGACGTTTCGCGCCAGTCATTGGCATGTGGGGGAACAACTCATGGAAGCAAGGCCCCACAATTCGGGGAGCAAGCGTGAGCTGAGGGTTGCGAGCGGCGCATCATCGGAACCAAGTGTACCTGTTCGCGTTCCGCCGACATGAAAACGCTTTCGGACCTCTACCACCGTCAAGCTGACGATCTTTTGGACAAGGCGACGCACACGCCTTCCCCAGAGGCCCGCGAAATGTTGTTTCAGGCGGCTATGATTTATGAGCGCCTAGCCGAGGACGCCGAACAGGACGATCAAAGCCGCTAGGTGCGCTTGCTACCCCTAATACCGCGAATGAGAAGCCCGCGCCTGCGCCCATAACACGGGCTTTCGACAGAGTTCCCCATCAATGGACGACTCTGAAACCGTTCGAAGAACGATCCAACACTACCGCAGACTGCGCCAATGGGTAACGGACTTGGCGGCGCGCAGGGCGCTGCGCGAACTGATTCGGGATGCCGAAGGGAAATTAATCGAGCGCGGTGGGCCAGAGGAAAAAGACCGCTCGTAGCGGGATCGCCACGTCATCGACCTTAGAACTCCGCCGAGGATTGCCTCGCTATCTCCTTCAAATGATCTTCCGCCTCCGCAATAAGCTCTTTGATCACGCGAATCGCGGTGCGGTCATAGTTCTGTGCGAGCAGAAGTCGGTAGCGATTGATATCTTCGCGGATGCGCTTAGGGTCGTCGTTTTCCATGACGTGAATCGTGCCATGAGGCAACGAAAGCGCACTGATCCATGTCAATCGCCCAGAGGCTTTTTAGGAGATGGCGCGGATTATGGCGCATGAGAACATGGAAGAATGGGCGCACGACGCCAGCATCGAGCAAGAGACGATCCGCGCAGTCGTCGAAGGCTTCGCTGATGGCCGGATCGAATTGCCGCCGGTGAAAAAGAACATTGTGCGTGGTCAAGTCCGTTTGGCGCCGTCATTCAAAGTCGAAGGTGATTCCGCCTCGGCGACGGCATCGTTGGATGTCGGGTTACAGATCCCAGCGGCTCGCATAATTGCTTTCCGTTTCTTTGCTCCGAGTTTGATCGCATCATCAATCGAAAGCCCGAGAGATGCGGCGCGCTGGGTAAGTCTGCCGCAAGAAGGGCCAGGCTTCCTCCGAGCAAGAGAGGCATCGGAATTTTAATGCTTGAATCATGATTATATATTGATTAAACACTGTTATTCAAATTTAAACGACTTAAACTGATGTATAAAACATGATATCGGCCGGACAGCTCAGGGCAGCGCGAGCGCTCCTCGGTATCGATCAACGCAAGCTCGCGGAAATCTCCGACCTCTCGGTACCGACGATTCAACGGATGGAGGCTAGCGAGGGAGTCATCCGCGGCAACGTCGACTCCCTGATGAAACTCATCGGCGCACTGAACGCCGCGGGAATTGAGCTGATTGGCGCGGGCGCCGCGAGTTACGGCGGTGGTCGTGGCGTGCGTCTTAAACCGGCTGGCGTCTCGTGACGGGTATGGATCTCCTTCGCTTCCCCATGCGGCATCCATAATCCGATGTTCGTGCCGATCGAGCTGGCTTGTATTGCAGGCTTACTTGCAACATCTGTCGCGGGGGTCGCGATGGGCCGATGCCGCGCCGCCACAACAATTATCTATGCCGCGTGCCTTTCAATTTCGACGATTGCTCTCGCGGTTGCGCTCTTCGACCTGTTGGCGCGGTTAGCCCCATCCTCAGTGGTGTTGCCGTTGGGACTTCCCTGGATCGGCATGCATTTCCGCATGGACGCGCTAGCGGCGTTTTTCCTGGTGATCGTCGATCTCGGTAGCGCGCTCGCTAGTCTTTATGCACTGGGCTACGGCCGCCATGAAGCCGAGCCGCATCGCGTGCTCCCGTTCTATCCGCTCTTCCTCGCAAGCATGATGCTCGTGGTGCTCGCCGATGACGCGTTCACCTTCCTCTTGTGCTGGGAAGTGATGTCGATTGCGTCGTGGGCGTTGGTGCTGGCGCATCACCGGGAGGCCGATAATGCCCGCGCAGGCTACATCTACCTCGTGATGGCCAGCTTCGGCACGCTTTCGCTGCTCTTGGCTTTCGGCTTGCTCGCGGGACCCGATGGCGCATATGGCTTTGCCGCGATGCGCACGGCCGCGCATTCGCCGGGGATGGCGGCACTGGTGCTGAGCTTGGCGTTGCTCGGCGCCGGATCGAAAGCCGGCATCGTGCCGCTCCATGTATGGCTGCCGCTCGCGCATCCCGCGGCGCCGAGCCATGTCTCCGGCTTGATGAGCGGCGTGATGACCAAGGTCGCGGTCTACGCCTTCATCCGCATCGTCTTCGATCTGCTGAACGCGCCGAGCTGGTGGGCGAGCATGATCGTGCTCGCGTTGGCCGCGGCGACGGCTTTGCTCGGCGTTCTCTACGCGCTGATGCAGCACGATCTCAAACGCCTGCTCGCCTATCACACGGTCGAGAATATCGGCATTATCTTCATCGGGCTCGGGCTCGCGCTCGGCTTTCGTGCCGCGAGCATGAATGGGGCCGCCGCACTGGCGCTTACCGCCGCGCTCTTCCACGTCTTCAACCATTCACTGTTCAAGAGCCTCTTGTTCTTCGGCAGCGGCGCAGTGCTCACCGCGACAGGCCAGCGTGACATGGAGAAACTTGGCGGGCTCATCCATAGAATGCCGCTCGCGTGCTTCGCTTTTCTCGTTGGCTGTGTCGCGATCTCGGCGCTGCCGCCGCTCAACGGCTTCGTTTCGGAATGGCTCACCTTTCAGGCAATCCTGTTGAGCCCGGCGCTGCCGCAATGGGGGCTGAAGATATTGATTCCCGGCGTCGGCGCAGTCCTCGCACTTTCGGCGGCCCTTGCCGCGGCGTGTTTCGTGAAGGCTTTCGGCGTCACCTTCCTCGGCCGCGCGCGCTCGGACGCGGTGGCCCGGGCCGATGAGGCGGATCGCTTTTCACTCGCTGCAATGTTCATGCTCGCGGCGCTCTGCCTCCTTGCCGGCATCCTGCCCGGTTTCATCATCGACGCGCTCGCGCCGCTGACACAAAGTCTCGTCGACGGGCGCATGCCGGCGCAGGCGGGCATTGCCTGGTTCGCGATCGCGCCGATCAGCGAGAGCCGCAGTTCTTATGACGGGCTGCTCGTCTTTCTCTTCATCACGCTCGCGGCGCTGCTCACGGCGGCTGCGATCCACCGCCTTGCTTCGCGGCGCTTGCGGCGCGGCCCGGCTTGGGATTGCGGGTTCCCCGTGCCGATTCCCGTGACGCAATACAGCGCCACCAGCTTCGCACAGCCGATCCGCCGCGTCTTCGGTACCGTGTTCTTCGCCGCGCGCGAGCGTGTAGTGATGCCGCCTCCGGGCGATATCCGCGCGGCCTCCCTGACAGTGAGCCTGCGCGATCCCATCTGGGACGAGATCTATGCGCCGATCGGGCGCTGCGTCGCCTTTGCGGCCGAGCGCCTCAACGGTCTGCAATTCCTCACGATCCGCCGCTATCTCAGCGTCGTCTTCGTGGTGCTCGTCGTGCTCTTAATAGTGCTGGTGCTATGGCTCTGATCGCCGCGCTCGGCCTGCAACTGATGCAGATGCTGCTGGTGCTAGCGCTGGCGCCCGGCGTCATCGGGCTTGTGCGCAAAGTGAAGGCGCGGCTGTTACGCCGGCAAGGCCCGCCGGTCGTCCAGCCTTACCGCGATCTCATGCGGCTGCTGCGCAAGGAAGCGGTGGTTGCGGAGAATGCAAGCTGGCTGTTCCGCGTCGCGCCTTACATGATCTTCGCCGCGATATGGGTCGCGGCTTCGCTGATTCCGACTTTCGCGACCGGGCTGCTGTTTTCCTGGTCGGGCGACATCATCGCCATCATCGCGCTATTGGGCAGCGCGCGGTTTTTCCTGGCGCTCGCCGGCATGGATGTCGGCACCAGCTTCGGCGGTATCGGCTCGAGCCGTGAGATGATGATCGCCTCGCTCGCCGAGCCGGCGATGCTGATGATCGTTTTCTCGTTGGCGCTTATCGCCGGGTCGACTTCGCTCTCGACCATGGCCGAGTTCATGGGCTCGCCCGGAGTGGGCCTGCGGGTGTCGCTCGGCCTCGCGCTGATTGCGCTCGTCATCGTCGCGCTCGCCGAGAATGCGCGCATCCCGGTCGATAATCCGGCGACGCATCTCGAGCTCACTATGGTGCACGAGGCGATGGTGCTGGAATATTCCGGCCGCCATCTCGCGCTTATCGAACTCGCTGCGGCACTGAAGCTGCTCCTTTATGTCTCGCTGATCGGCTGCCTCTTTTTTCCGGTGGCGCTGACGAGCGCCGAAGCGGGGGTGACGGCGCTGGCCGCCAGCCTTGCCGCCTACGTTCTCAAGCTCGGGATCGGCGGCGCGTTGCTCGGTTTCTTTGAGGTCTCGATCGCCAAGATGCGCGTCTTCCGCGTTCCGCAATTTTTGGGCGCGGCGCTGATGCTCGGCCTGCTCGCGACCTTGCTCCGCTTCGTTTCGGCGAGTTTCTAGATGCTTCCGCTCGAATTCGATGTTTCGCATCTCTTGGCGGGTGGCTTGGTCGTGATCAGCTTCATGCTGCTCTATCAGGATCGCCTCTATTCGTTGCTCAATGTCTACGCGCTGCACGCGATCGTCTTAGCGCTCGCGGTTGCCTGGCAGGCCTATATCCAGGACGCGCCGCATCTTTATGTGACGGCGGCGATCGCCCTCGGCTTCAAGGCGGTCGTCATTCCGCTCGCGCTTCATCGCATTATCGAGCGGCTCGGCATCCATCGCGAGATCGAAACCGTGGTCGGCATCGGGCTCACGATGCTTGTCGGCATCGGCCTCGTCGCGCTCGCCATGGTGGTGATGCTGCGAGTTACCGGCGGCGCAACACCGATCGCACGCGAGGATCTGGCTTTCGCGCTCGCGGTGGTGCTGCTCGGCCTCCTGGTCATGGTCACGCGGCGGAACGCGGTGAGCCAGGTGGTCGGCTTCATGTCGCTCGAAAACGGGCTGGTCCTCGCGGCAACCGGCGCGCGCGGCATGCCGTTGGTCGTCGAGATCAGCGTCGCGTTCTCGATCCTCATCGCGTTTATCGTGATCGGCATCTTCCTTTTCCGAATACGCGAGCGCTTCGACACCGTCGATATCATCGTGCTCGATCAGTTCCGTGGAGAACGGCGATGAACGTTACGGGATGGGATGCGGCTGCGGCGGTGCTGCTTATCCCATTGCTCGCGGCATGCATCCTTGCGCTACTGCCCCATTACCGGGCGGCAGCGCTGCTCAATATCGGTGCGACGTTCCTAACGCTGCTCGCCGCCGTCGCGCTGCTTGTGGGCCCGGCGCCGCCCTCGACCGATTATCTGCTGGTCGACGAGCTGAATATCGTATTCATTGCCCTGAGCAGCTTCATCGGCTTCACCACAAGCATCTTCAGCGCGAGCTATATCGGCCATGAGCTGGAGACCGAGCGGCTGACGCCGACCTATCTGCGCTTTTATCACGCGATGTATCAGATCCTGATGTTCGCGATGAATCTTGCGCTGCTAGCCAACAACATCGGGCTGATGTGGGTGGCAATCGAGATTGCGACCCTGACCACGGTGATGATGGTCGGCATCTATCGCACGCATGAGGCGCTGGAAGCGGCGTGGAAATATTTCATCCTCGGCAGCGTTGGCATCGGCCTTGCGCTGTTCGGCACGATCCTCGTCTATGTCGCGGCGCAGCCGGTGATCGGCGAGGGGGTCGGCTCGATGGTCTGGACGCAGCTCGTGGCACGGGCAGCGGGTTTCGATCCGGCGCTGCTCAATGTCGCTTTCGTGTTCCTGCTGTTGGGCTACGGCACCAAGGTCGGTCTCGTGCCGCTCCATGCCTGGCTGCCCGATGCGCACGCCGAAGGTCCGACGCCGATCTCGGCGGTGCTCTCGGGATTGCTGCTCAACGTCGCGCTCTACGCCGTGCTGCGTTTCAAGATGCTGATGACCGCGAACGCGGCTGCGGTCGCGCCAGGCCCCCTGATGGTAACGCTCGGCTTGCTTTCAGTGATCTTCGCCGCGTTCATGCTTTACCGCCGGCGTGACATCAAGCGGCTCTTCGCTTACTCCTCGATCGAGCATATGGGCATCATCGTCTTCGCCTTCGGCATGGGCGGGCCCTTGGCGAATTTCGCCGGGCTCCTGCACATGACGATGCATAGCCTTACCAAGTCCGGCATCTTCTTCACCGTCGGCCATGTCACGCAGGTAAAGGGTACGCAGCGTATCGCCGAGATCGGCGGCCTCACCGAGACCCATGCCTGGCTCGGTTGGAGCCTTGTCATCGGCGTCGTCGCGATCGCCGGCCTGCCGCCTTTCGGCATTTTCATGAGCGAATTCCTGGTGGTGAGCTCGAGCTTCGCGCGCTCGCCCTTGCTCACGCTTCTGCTCGTTTTCGGCCTGTTGATTGCGCTCGGCGCGCTAATCCTGCGCCTAAACAGCATCGCCTTCGGCGCGCCGCGCGGGCCGTCGGCGCAGGTCAGAGCTTCCTACGCGCCACTGATCGCGCATTTCGCGTTGGTACTGGCGATCGGCATCTATTTGCCGGCGCCGCTCGTCGCATGGTTCCAGCAAGTTGCGGCTTTGTTGGGCTGAAGGCGCGCATGGCATCGCTTCAGGAGCTCATAGCTAACGGAACGCGCATCGACGCGCATCGTGGTGCGCCGCGCGCTGAGGTCGACACGTCGAGCTGGATTTCTGCCCGCCGTGAATTGCAAGACGGCCGCCTGAACCTGCTCGGACTGTGGGGCGAAGACGGCCCGGTAAATGGCAGCGTGCACATGGCGCTGCTCGATCCGGCGGCGAAAGCGCTTGCGGTGTTGAGTCTCGCTTGTCCCTCCGGCCGGTTCCCATCGATCGGGTGCCTGCACGCGCCCGCGATCCGGCTGGAGCGCACGATCCGGGACCTCTATGGATTAGACGCCGAGGACGCATTCGATCGGCGTCCCTGGCTCGACCACAGCCGCGCTTATGAATTTCTTTCCGCCGAGGGCGAGCATCTGCACCAGATCCCGGTCGGGCCGGTGCATGCGGGCATTATCGAGCCCGGGCATTTCCGTTTCACCGCCGGCGGCGAGACCGTGGTGCGTTTGGAAGAGCGACTTGGCTATGTGCATAAAGGCACCCAAAAGCTGATGGCCGGGGCACCGCTCGATCGCGCGGCCCAGCTCGCCGGCCGCGTCTCGGGCGACAGTACGGTTGCTTACGCCATTGCTTTCGCGCGTGCCGCCGAAGCGGCGCTCGGTATCACGGCGCCCGCGCGGGCGGTGTGGCTGCGCGCGCTCATGGCGGAGTTGGAACGCATCGCCAACCATTTTGGCGATATCGGCGCGATCTGTAACGACGCCTCCTTTGCGATCATGCTGGCGCATTGCGGGGTACTGCGCGAGCGTGTGCTGCGCGCGGCAGATGCGGCGTTCGCCCATCGGCTGATGCGCGATGTCGTCGTGCCGGGCGGCGTCGCGAAGGATATCGACGCGTCGGGTATCGCCGCGATCCGCACGCTGATCGCCGAGGCAGAGCAGAAATTTCCGCCCCTGATCAAGCTTTATGACGACACGGCCTCGCTACAGGACCGCACCGTCGGCACCGGCATTCTGCGCGCCGAGCTCGCCGGGCAATTTGCCGCCGGCGGCTATGTTGGCCGCGCTTCTGGGCGCAGCTTCGATGCGCGGCGCGATCTTGCTTATGCGCCCTACGACGCTCTGAAGTTCGAGGTGCCGGTCCGCAACGAGGGCGATGTGAACGCGCGGGTGTGGATCCGTATCCGCGAGGTCCAGGAAAGCCTAAAACTCATTGCGCAAATCCTCGACCGATTGCCGGGCGGCGAAACGCGCATCGGGGTGCCGAGCGGCATGGCGGGCGAGGGGATCGCGATCGTCGAGGGCTTCCGCGGCGACATTCTCGTGTGGCTGCGGGTCGGCGTCGACGGGGCGATTGAGTGCTGCCATCCGCGCGATCCATCCTGGTTCCAATGGCCGTTGCTCGAAGTGGCGATCGAAGGCAATATCGTCGCGGATTTTCCGCTCTGCAATAAGTCCTTCAATTGCTCTTATTCCGGGCACGATCTCTGATGCGCAAACATCTCTTCCAGGGCATCTTCCGCGCGCCGCTGACCGAAGCCGTTCCCAAGCCGGACGACGCGGCGATGGAGGAGCTGGCCGCATCGCTCGATCACGCGGCGCGGCGACGCCTGGGGCGAAGCCTGTCGATCAGGGCAGTCGATGCGGGTTCATGCAACGGCTGCGAGCTCGAGATCCACGCTCTAAGCAATGCGTTCTACGATCTCGAACGCTTCGGTCTGCGTTTCGTCGCTTCGCCGCGCCACGCTGACGTGCTGCTCGTGACCGGGCCGGTGACGAAGAATATGCGGGAGGCGCTTGAGCGGGTGTATGTCGCCACCCCTGACCCAAAATGGGTAGTGGCATTGGGCGATTGTGCGCGGGACGGCGGGCTTTTCGCGGCGAGCGCCGCTTGCGTCGGTGGGGTCGGCGCGGTCGTGCCGGTCGATCTTCACATTCCCGGCTGTCCGCCAGCGCCGCAACGAATTCTCGAAGGGCTGCTTGCGTTGATACACACGTGATTTTGTCGTCAGTAGTGTTGGCTTTGTTCTACATAATCGAACGCGCTTCTGCATGCGCTGGGCGGAAATCGTTGCAAGCGATTTCGCATTTCCGGAATTAAACGTTCAATTCCGCACCCCTCTTGTTCGCTTCGCTGGGTGATCCGCAAGTTTGGCGATTGGCTGGGGATGACGTGCGAACCTAATGAGCGCGGGTCAGGTAGTCGATGATGCCGATGCCGAACAGGAACGTGAGCCAGAAGAAGCCCGCGCCGGCAAAGACCCTTTTGATCGGCGGCGGCTCTCGCAAGCGCATGAAAATCGTGAACACGATCGCGGCCTGCACAATGGCGATGCTGAAATTCGCCAGCGGATGGAAATGACCGAGCGGCAGGTACGCGGTGAGCACGCTCAGGCCGAGCAGCGCGAGCAGGGCCATCCAGGCGATGAGATACGGCAGCAGCATCTGGCGCGCGCTCCTCAAGCCCGCCCGATCGGATAAATCGCGGCAAAGAGAAAGAGCCACACCGTATCGACAAAGCTCCAATAGAGGCCGAGGACCTCCAGTGGCGAGTAATAGGCGGCGGAATAGCGGCCATGCCGCGTGTGCCGCGCGTAGATGAGCACCGCGACGATGCCAATCGACAGATGCAGGACATGGATGCCGGTCGCGACGAAATAGAACAGCCAAAACAACTCGACCACCGGCTGTTCGCCCGGCTTCAAGATGAAGCTCAGCAGCGGCACGGTGTGATCCCGATAATCCTCAAGATACTCGTATCCTTTGACGCCGATAAAGGCGAGGCCGAGCAGCGCCGTGATCAACAGCAGCGTCGTTGCGCGCGACGGCTCGTTGCGTTTGACCAGCTCGATCGCCGCGACCATGGTGAGGCTGCTCGTGACGAGGATCGCCGTGTTGATCGAGCCGAGCAGCAGCTTCGCGTCGTGGCCGGCAAGCACGAATTGATCCGGGTAGCTGACGCGGTAGACGTAATAGCTGAAGATCAGCGCGCCGAAGAACAGCACCTCTGTCGCGAGGAACACCCACATGCCGAGCTGCGCCGTCTCGGTCTGCTGTTCCAGCGTGGCGAATTGAACTTCGGGACGAGGGTTAGGCATCAGCTGCCCCGTCCTGCGCGACGTAGCTGCCGTCCTCGGGATTGTATTGGTAAGGCAGGGTCGTCACGACCGGCGTGCGCTCGAAATTATGCTCGGGCGGCGGCGAGCTTGTGCGCCATTCGAGCCCGGTCGCGCGCCAGGGATTGGCGTTGGCGCGCGCGCCCCAAAGCAGCGACCAGCCGAGATAGGCGAGCGGCATGAGATAGGCGATGGCAAGAATTGACGCGCCGGCCGACGACAGCACATTCCAGGCTTGAAGGTCGGGCGCATAGGAAAAATAGCGTCGCGGCATGCCGAGATAGCCAAGAATGAATTGCGGAAAGAAGGTGATGTTGAAGCCGACGAAAGTGAGGATGGCGGCGCCGCGCGCCCACATTTCGGGATAAAGCCGGCCGGTGATCTTCGGCCACCAGTAATGTAGCCCGCCGAAGAAGGCGCTGACCGTGCCGCCGACCATGACGTAATGGAAATGGGCGATGACGAAATAGGTGTCGGTCACGTGGACGTCGATCGGCAAGGTCGCGAGCATCAGGCCGGTCAGCCCGCCGATCGTGAACAGGCCGACGAAGCCAAGGGCATAGAGCATTGGCGCGTCGAAAGAGATGCTGCCGCGGTGCAAAGTCGCCGTCCAATTGAAGACCTTGATTGCCGACGGGACGGCGACGATGAAGCTCATGAAGGAAAAGACGATGCCGGAGAACACCGATATACCGGCGGTGAACATGTGGTGACCCCAGACGAAGAAGCCGATGATCGCGATCGCCGCCAAGGCATAGGTCATTCCGCGATAGCCGAAGACGGGGCGGCGCGCGAAGCAGGGGATCAGCTCGCTCGCCACGCCCATCGCCGGTAAGATCATGATGTAGACAGCGGGGTGCGAGTAGAACCAGAACATATGCTGGAACAGCAGCGGATCGCCGCCGAGCTTCGGATCGAAAATGCCGATGCCGAAGCCATGCTCGAGTGCGATCAGCAGCAAAGTCATCGCCAGGACCGGCGTCGCCAGGAGCATCACGATGCTGGTCGCGTAGATCGCCCACACGAACAGCGGCAAGCGGAACCATGTCATGCCGGGCGCGCGCAGGCGATGGATCGTCACCACGAAATTGAGCGCCGTCATGATGGTCGAAAAGCCGTTCACGAACACCGCGACTGCGGCGGCGATCACGTGCGAGTTCGAGAACAGCGTCGAATAAGGCGTGTAGAAGGTCCAGCCGGTGTCGACCCCGCCGGCAATGATGAAATAGAGCGCAAGAATCCCCGAGATGTTGAAAACGTACCAGCTGCCGAGATTGAGGCGCGGAAAGGCGAGATCGCGCGCGCCGATCATCAACGGAACGAGAAAATTGCCCAGCGTCGCCGGAATCGACGGGATCAGGAAGAACCACACCATCACGATGCCGTGCATCGTAAACATGCGATTGTAGAGATCGGCGCCGAGCAGCGTGCCGGACGGGTTGACGAGGTTGAGACGAATCAGCGTGGCGGCAGCGCCGCCGACAAAGAAGAAGAACGTGACCGAGCCGAAGAACAGCAGCGCGATGCGCTTGTGGTCTTTGGTGAGAAACCACGAGGCGATCGTGGATTCGTTCGTGAGATAGGTTTCGGCTGGCCCAGCGGTAACGGCACTCACGGTGCGGGCTCCTTTGCTGCGCTCAGCGACTGGATGTAGGCGATCAATTTCATCAGATCGTCTTCCGGAATCTGGCCGGCGAAAGACGGCATCACGGGCGGATAGCCGGCGACGCGCTGGCTCGCCGGCAACAGAATGCAGTCGCGGATGTAGCGTTCGTCGGCGAGCATCGTCCGTCCGTCGGCCATGTGCTGGTAGGTGCCGTAGAGCCCGTCGAGCAGCGGCGCGTGGATCGTGCTGCGCGCGCTGTGACAGCCGCTGCAGCCATATTGGCGGAAGAGCGCTTCACCCTGCTGCGCCAGCGTCGGCTCGCCTCTCTCGTTCGAGAGCCACTGCGCATAGTCGGTCGAGGTCACGACATGGACCGTGCCGATCATCTTCGCATGATCGGTGCCGCAGAACTCAGAGCATTCGAGCTGGTAATCGCCGAGCTGGGTCGGCTTGAACCAGAATGTCTCGTAGGTGCCGGGCACGACGTCATGCTTCACGCGGAAGGCCGGAATGTAGAAGCTGTGGATCACATCTTCCGAGCCGAGCACCACGCGCACGGTCTTGCCGAGCGGCAGATGCAGCGAATCGATCTCGCGCTGTCCGCCGGGATATTGCACCTTCCACATCCATTGCTTGCCGACGACGTAGAGCTCGAGATCGGCTTTCGGTGGCTGATAAAGAAAGAGATAGGCCTTCGCGCCGAAGGCAAAGAGGACGAGGAAGGCGACGAGCGTCGCGCCGGTCCAGCCAATCTCGAAATACCAGGTCTTGACGACACGATGGCTGCGATCGGCCTTGCTGCCGCGGCGATAGCGGATAACGAAGGTGAACATCATCCCAAAGACGAGCAGCAGCACCAGAACGACGAGGGCGAGCTCGCCGAAGGTAATGGCGTCGACCGTGGCGGCGGTCGTCGAGGCATTCGGGGGCCAGAAGGGCAGCCAGCTCATGTCTCAGCTCTTGCGCAGCGAGACGCCGGAAAGGCGCAGGACCATGAAGCCGATGCCGAGTACCGTCGCGCCGCCGAGAATCCGCAGCACGGTGTTGATTTGCGCGCTGTAACGGCCGGTGGCCGGATCGTAGCAATAGCAGAGCAGCAGCAGCGCGGTGGCCGGACTCGAGATCGCGCCGCGCGCCGCTTCGGTCAGTGCAAGGCGCAGATCGAGCGGCGGATAATCGATGCCGAGGAGGTAGCGCGCGATCCGTCCGTCAGGCGAAGCGATAGTGATTCCGGCCGGATGCGCATATTGACCGGCGCCCGCATCATAGAGATAGGGAAAGCCAATCGCGTCGGCGATCTGGCGCACGGAGGCGTCGCTGCCGGTGAGGAAATGCCAGCCGCCGGGATGCGCCGTCCGCACGAGAAATTGTTCGCGCGCGGCGCGCGAATCCGCCGGTGTGTCATGCGGATCGATACTGATCGCGACGACGTCGTAATCGCGGCCGGGCGTTAGCGGAACCTGCGCCGTCGTGCGTACCAGATCATCGAGCACAAAGCCGCACAGCGTTTTGCAATGGAGATAATCGAGCACGACGATCACCGGCCGATCGATGAAGAACGAGCCGAGCGTGACGGTCCGTCCGGCTTCGTCGGCGAGGGCGGTGTCGAGCGGCAGCGTCGCTCCCGGATGCTGATGGAAGGAGAGATCGGCGAGTTGGCCCGTCGTGAAAGACGATTGCTGTGCCGTCGCCGGCATCGTTGCGGCGATCAATAGCGCCAGTCCTGCGATTGCCGCTGGCTTCATTGCGGCGCCTTCGGGAAATCGGGAATGCCGCGCGCCGCGATATCCTGCATCGCTTGCGCGAGCGGAATATGCGCGATGCCTTTCTCGCGATCGACCCAGCCATAGCTCGCAAGCTGGCTTGTTTCGCGGGTATCGAGAGCGGCGAGATCGGCCGGCGCGTCGAGCTGTAGCCTGGGTGACGGCGGATCGATCCTGAGCTGGCGGCCGGCGTCGCTGAGCGCCGAGCGGTAGATCCGCGTTAGCACGAACGGCGCGAGGCAGACGCAGCAGAAGATTCCGGCCGCCAGTACGGCGATCACGGCGACATTCATATCCGATCGCTCGAAATCGACCGCGTGATTGCGGATGTTGGCTTGCCTTACCTCCATTGCGGTTTGGTTCTGGGGCGACAGGGCTTTCCCTTGACGATTAACCAGCGCGACGCAGAAGGAGACGAAGCCCGTAAGTGTCAGAAGAGCGATCGCCCCGATCTTTGAGCGCATCCCACTCATGATTGGGCCTCCGTGAGATGCGGCTTCGTGTTGATGGAAACCCAGCCGCCACGCTCGAGACGCCAAAGGAACAGCCAGAGCCAAACGCCACCGAGCGCCAGCCATGCGAGCGGTGCGCGCCAAACGAGACCGGGATCGCCGAAGGGTGGCAGGACAAGCCACCAACTGTGGATCATGCCGCCCAGCAGCAACAGGATCGCGACGGCGCACACGAGGCGCGGCCGGCGCTTGGCCGGACCCCAGACCAGCGTGAAGAGCGGGATAATGAGATCGAAGACGATGATGGCCGCGATCGCGGTACGCCACAGCGTTGTGCCCCGTTCGAGATACCAGCCGATCTCGCTGCGAAGATTCTCTTCCCAGATGATGATCCACTGGCTGTACGCCGTGTAAGCCCAGAAGATGTCGACGGCGATGAGGATCGTCGCGAGGCTCGCGAGATGATTGCAGAACAAATCGTCTTCGATGCGGAGAGCGCCGCGCCGAGCGGTGATCACGACGAGCGCGAAGGCAAGAGAGATGAAGAACTCGCCGGAGCCCGCCATCATCCCATAGACGCTCGAGAACCAATCCGGCTCGATCGACATGATCCAGTCGATCGCGGCCCAGGTGACGGAGTAGCCGAGAAGAATAAGGCCGATGCCGCTGAGGACTTGCGAGCGCGGGCCGGTCGCTGCCGGCCGCAGCTGCCAGAGCGCGAAGAAATTCCACACGATGAAATAGATCGCCGCGCGAATGCCGAAAAAGCGCAGGTTGAGGTACCAGTGATTCGCGGAGGGCGTCTGCGACCAGGGATAGAGATCCTGCAGGCCGATGAGCACGGGCACGAAAGCGAGAATGAAGAGCGGCATGGTCGCCGCGATCGCCTCGAGCGGCAGGCGGGCGCTGGCCATCCATTGCCCACCCGTCATGTTGTGGATCATGAGCAGCGCGAGTGCGCCGAACGGTAACGCGAGCCAGAACCAGAAAGCGGCCAGCCACGCGGCGAAGAAGGCGGTAGGATCTGAGATCGCGCCGATCACGGTCACGATTCCCGCGGCAAGCGGCACGATGAGACCAAGAAGCCGCCGGCGGCGAAAAACTTCGGCGATCGTCATGGCAGCGCCGCCTTCTCGCTTGGCGAGAGTTGCGCGATTGCGGCGTGCTGGCTCGCTTGCAGGGCGCGGATATAGGCCGCTATCGCCCACCGATCGGCCGGCGTAACGCGATCCGCATAAGAGAACATCGCGCCGTACCCGTTGGTGATCACGTCGTAGAAATGCTGCGACGGCGCGGCGAGGAGGCGGTCGATGAAATAAGACGGCGGCGCCGGAAAGCCGCGCTCGACGATCATGCCGTGCCCGTCGCCGACGCGGCCGTGACACGGCGAGCAGAAGATGTTGAAGCGTTCCTGGCCGCGTTGCAGCAATGCGAGCGTGACAGGCGGCGGTGGCGGCGGCGGTTCCTCGTCGCGCGCGACGATGCCGGCCGGCGGCTCCATGTTGGGATTGCTCGTCTGCCCGGGTGATATCTCGTGGGGCAGCTGCTTTTTTTGATTCGCCATCTTATCGCAGCCGGCGAGCAGGCCGAGCGCGAGCAAAATCGGCACGCCGACGCGCCGCATCATGGCGGCACCTCGGCGATGCTGGCGGCGCGGCAATCGCGGAAGATCGCAATGACCCGGCCGCTGTCGAATAGCGGATCGTCGCTAGCGACGGAGACGAAAATCCGATCCTGCGAAGCGCGCTCGAAACGCGGCGCGTTGAAGATGGGGTGATAGAGCTTCGGCAGATGGCAGAAGGCGATAAAAGCGATGAAGCCGATATACACCGTCGAAAAGGCGCAGATCTCCCAGGCACTCGGCACGAAAGCCGGCCAGCTGCCGAGGGGACGTCCGCCGACATTGAGGGGATAGAAAAGCACCGCGATCGCGTATTGCATGAAGAAGGCGAGACCGAGGCTGACGAGCGCGCCGACGAACATGATCAGGGCCAGCCAGACGCGCGGGCGCGCCGGCAGCAATTCTTCGAGCTCTTCCAGCGGCAGAGGCGAGTACACATCGAAGCGACGGAAGCCTTCCCGATGGAGGTGCCGCGCCGTCTCGATCGCACTTGCAGGCTCGGCGAATTCGCCGACCAGACCATAGATCGGGTTTTCCGCCGCGCTCATGATTTCCTCGTGCGGTGGATGACTTCGCGCAATTCGAAAATCGACACGACGGGCAAGAGCCGGATGAAGAGAAAGAAGCCGACGAGGACGAGGCCGATCGACCCATAAAGAATGCCTTCGTCCCAGATCGTTGCGCTGAAATCGAACCAGGAGGAGGGCATGTAGTCATGCGCAAGCGCGGTCACGACAAAGTTGAAGCGCTCGAACCACATGCCGACGACGACGCCGAGCGATAGCAGCCAGAGGATGATCGTGTTTCGGCGGGCGGCCGGCAGCCATAGGAGCTGCGGCAGGAAGATGTTCAGCGCATTGCGCGTCCAAAACGAGCCGCCTTGCGGGCCGAAGACGCTGTAGAGGAAGAAGTGGCGCTCGGCCGCATCGCCGCGATAGAAAGGCTGGAAAGCCTCGAGCGAGTAGCAATAGGTCAGCATCAACCCGGTCACGAGCATGAACTTGCCGATGATGTCGAGGTGACGCTCGGTGACGATGCGCTCGAGCCGGTAGAGCCGTCGGATCGGGATGATCAACAGCAAGGTCGCGGCCCAGCCGGAATAGAGCGCGCCGATGAAGAAATAGGGTGGCCATTGCGTCGAGTGCCAGCCGGCGGCGATACCCGCCGCGAAGTCGAGACCGACGATGCTGTGCACCGACACGACCATCGGAGCCATGAAGCCCGCCATCACGAGATAGACGATTTTGTAATTCGCCCAATGCCGCGCCGAGCCGCGCCAGCCCAGGGCAAGGATGCCGTAGAAGATCTGCGCGCCGCGCGTTGTCGCTCGGTCGCGCAATGTCGCGCAATCCGGAATGAGACCGATATACCAGAAGGCGATCGAATTGAGGATGTAAGCGGCGAGGGCGAAGAAATCCCACAGCAATGGGCTGCGGAATTGCGGCCAGATATGCATGACATTGGGGTAAGGGAAGAGCCAGTAGAACAGGCCTTGTCGCCCGAGATGGAAGATCGGCATGAGTCCGGCTGCCGCCGCGGCGAACAATGTCAGCGATTCGGCGAAGCGATTGACGCCGTTCCGCCAATCGGCGCCGACGAGATAGAAGAGCGAGGAGATGAACGTGCCGCCGCTCGCGATGCCGATCCACCAGACGTAATTGGCGAGCGCCCAGCCCCAGGCGACGGGGATGTTCACACCCCACACGCCGACGCCGAAATAGAGCAGCCATCCCGCGGCGATCACGAGCCAGAGCATCAGCGCGGCCGAGATGCCCATACCGGCATACCACCAGATCGGTGTGCGCTTGACCAAGACGAGATCGCTTAGATGCTCGCTGACGCTGGTGTCGTTCTGTTCCGGTCCGATCACCGGCTGCGGCAATGCCTGCGGGGTGGTCGCAACCATCTCAGCTCGTCTTGATGTCGGGGTTGGGGTTGGTGACGAGCAGTTCGTACGTCGTGCGCGGCCGTGTGTTGAGTTCGTCGAGGATGGGATAGTCGAGCGGGCTCGCCTTGCGGCGCGCCACCGCGCTTTGCCTGTCGTTCTTGTCGCCGAAAGTGATGGCCTGCGTCGGGCAGACCTGCTGGCATGCAGTCTGCACTTCGCCGTCGATGATGCCGCGATTCTGCTTGTCGGCTTCGATGATTGCCGCGCGGGTGCGCTGGACGCAGTAAGTGCATTTCTCCATCACGCCGCGATCGCGCACCGTCACCTGCGGATTCCAGGATGCGCGCGGCCGCGGGTCGGCATCGCTGTAAGCGAGGAAGTTGAAGCGCCGGACTTTGTAGGGGCAATTGTTGGAGCAGAACCGCGTGCCGACGCAGCGGTTGTAGACCATCACATTTGCGCCCTCGGAATCGTGCACCGTGGCCTGCACCGGGCACACGACCTCGCACGGTGCGTTCTCGCAATGCATGCACGGCACCGGCTGAAAGCGGATGTCGGGCGTGTCGAGATCGCCTTTGTAATAGCGGTCGATGCGTAGCCAATGCATGATGCGGCCGCGGCCGACCTCTTCCTTGCCGACAATGGCGATGTTGTTCTCGGCCTGACAGGCGATGACGCAAGCCTGACATCCGATGCATGCGGTGAGATTGATGCTCATCGCCCACGCGGTGCCGTCATAGGCGACAGCCGGGTAAAGGCTCTCATCCTTTTCTTTGTGGCGCAGCGCTTCGGGGTCGCGCAGGAAATCCGCGAGCACGGCCTCGCGCGCGAGGTCCTGGCCCTGCATCAGCCATTCATGCTGCGCGCTCGCGAAGTCATGATGCGGCGAAGATTTCTGGAGCCGCGCGCCGGCGGCGTTCCATGCGGAGGTCGCGGTGCGCAGCGCATAAGCATTCGCGCCGACGCCGGTGCCGACGGGTCCAGCCTCGCGCCGGCCGTAACCCAAACGCAGCGTGATGCAATCGTTGGCCTGTCCCGGCTGGATCCAGACCGGAATCGAAAGCTCGCGGCCATCGACCCCGAGCTTGACCAGATCGCCTTCAGCCAGGTTGAGCTGCTCCGCGGTACGAGGCGAAATCTCGGCGGCGTTGTCCCAGGTGAGACGCGTGAACGGCCGCGCCATTTCCTGCAGCCAGCCATTGCTCGCATAGCGTCCATCCCTAACGCCGATATCGGGCCGGAAGAGGATTGTTAGCCCGCCGGTCGCGGCGCCCGGCGGAGGTAACGCCGTCGCGAAATCGTTGCGCAACGTGACGTTGATCGGTGCGGCGGCGCTGTTCGGCACGGTTCCTTTGCGCAACGCGTCTGTCCAGAACCTCTCGAAATCGCTTGCGCCGGATTCCTGCTGCCAGTGGCCGCGCAGCAGCGCATAATCGTCGGGCTTCGGCGCGCCGAGGAGATGCGCCAGGATTTCGTGGCGTGTATAGCCGCCATAGAGCGGCCGGACTTGCGGCTGCTGGATCGTGACCGTGCCGTCATAGGCGCGAATATCGCCCCAGCTCTCATAATCATGCGCGGCGGGAATATGCCAGGCACACAGCGCGGCTGTCTCGTCGGGATATTCACCCCAGTAGATCGTACGCGGAACTTTCTTGAGCGCCGCGGCCATGTCCATATCCGCCGGCGCGTCATAGGCAAGATTGACGCCGAGGATCAGCAGCGTGTCGACCTTGCGGTTTTCCATGTCGGCGACCAGCGCGGCGAAGGAATCCGTTTGGCTTGGCGGCGCCGCGGCGATCGGTGCGACCGTGCGCACGGCGGTGCCGAAAGTCCCCAGCGCATGATTGATCGCGTGACAAAGCGCGTGGACGCTCGCCGGCTGCTCCGATCCGGCATGAACGAGGACGCGACCGTGATGCGCCTGTAGATCGGCGATCAGCGCGTCCATCACCTCGACGTGCGGCGGCCCCTGACGCGCCCAATCCGCGGGTGCTGCGTTCAGTGAGCCAGCGAGGTAACGCAGGGCTGCGTCGATTTCTTGTGGCTTCATGATGAGCCGGTGATCGGCTTTGGCGCCGAACAATGTCGGCGTGCTTTCGACTGCATAGAGGCGACTCATCGGCGATTTGGCGCCGTCCGGCCGACGTCGCGCCGCGAAATCGTGCGCATAGCGCAGATGACCCGGCGCCGAGGTAAAGGCGTCGCTCTCGAAGCCGAGCACGATATCGGCGCTGGCGAAATCGTAGACCACATCGACGTCGTGGCCGAAGGCGAGTTGCGCGCCCGCGCGCGCGGCGTCGCGATGAAGCGGCTGCCATTGATGCCATTGCATCGCCGGGAAACGCTTTTGCAAGGCGTCGATCTGTTGGCGCAAGGCGGGCGAGGTGACGGCGCCGGTGAGCAGGCGGAATCCTTCGCCGTGCCGCGCCGCCAGCGCGGTGCCGCGTTCGACCAGCATGCTGCGTAGCCGGTCGCCGCTTTCGAGTTGGCCACTCTGGGTGGGACTTTGCGCGCGATAAGGATCGTAAAGCCCGAGGATCGTCGCCTGGCCGATGGCGCTCGTGGTGCCGAGGCTCGCCGGATGATCGGGATTGCCCTCGACCTTGAGCGGCCGTCCCATCTCATGCCGCAACATCACGCCTTCGCCGAAGCCGTCGACATTGATCCCGGTCGTGTAATAGCGCGCGCGTCCAGGGATGATGCCGGCAGGCTCCGCGACATAGGGCGAGAGCTTGCGTTGATCGACCTCCTTGCCGCAGGCGGAAAGGCCGCCGAACGCCATCGACGCGGCCATCAATTGCAGAAAGCGGCGGCGATCATAGGAAGCCGCACCGATCGCGGCGAAAGGCGGAAACTCGCTCTTCAGGAATTCGAGAAAAACCGGCGATTGCGCGAGCTCATCGAGGCTTCGCCAATAGGCCGGCCCGCGTTGCCGCGCGAGGCGCTCGCGCAAGGTGGTAAGATCGATCGGTTGCCTGGCCTCTTTCATCGATGGCATACCGAGCAATCGGTCAAAGACGAAACATGGATGTGATATTGCGCCATCAGCGCGGCTGGCGATGGCGTCGATGCCGTGCGCTGCCAATGCGGATCGAAGACGGCGTCGGCCGGCCGCAGATGCGGCGCGGGATTGCTGTGGCAATCGAGGCACCAGCCCATATGCAGGCTGGTTGCTTGATAGGTGAGGGGCATATCGCCGATCGACCCATGGCACTCGGTACAGCCGATGCCTTTCGCGATATGAATGCTGTGGTCGAAATAGACGTAGTCGGGCAGCGTATAGACGCGGTTCCACTGCAGCGCCTTGTTGTCCGCCAAGCTTTGGCGCACCGGCGCGAGGATCGCGGCATTGGTCCAGATCTGCGAGTGGCAGGTCATGCAGGTATGCGTCGGAGGCATTCCGGCATCGGCGGATTTCTCAACCGCGGTGTGGCAGTAGCGGCAATCGAGACCCAACCCGCTGACGTGATGCTGATGACTGAAGGGCACGGGCTGCGGCGGCGTGAAGCCGATGCCGCTCGCATAATTGTTGTTCGGAGCGACCCACACGAGACCGGCCAATGCGACGCACAAGAAGCCAAGGCCCAGCAAGACGAATTGGGTAAAAAGATTCGCTCTGCCGGTGAAGATTGCCGCCATTGTCCCGCATCGCCTCTCGTGCCAAGCGGCACTCTCTCAACCGTGCGGCACCGACTTTGTTCCCCTTTTCGGCTTCGCTCGAATTGCTGCCACCCTTAAATATATCGGATTACGATATAAATATCGGCGGATCGCTTGCCGATGGCGGACCAACAGGCCGAGGCTTGGCTGTGCCGGCTTCGGATGGAACATCTGGAGTTGTGTGAGGAACCCATCACGCGATTGCCGATTTCCTGTGTATGTACGGTGATCGCATAGAGCCTGGACGCGGCGTTGCTTTCGGCCAAGCGGCTGGCCGCACCGCATGTCTCTATACCATCGAGAGCGACCAGCTTCGCGCCCGCATCACCGACTACGGCGGCATCCTCGTGTCGCTCGAGGTGCCGGCGCCGCAAGGCGGAGAACTCGAGCACATCCTGCTCGGCTTTGAGAATGTCGCCGACTATGTCGCCAATCGCGGCTCGTTCGGCGCGCTGTTGGGCCGTAATGCCAATCGCATCGCCGGCGGCTCGGTGAGCATCGACGGCCGGACGTTCGAATTGTCGAAGAACGAGAATGGTTCGACGCTGCATGGCGGGGCCGTCGGCTTTGGCAAGCAGTTCTGGTCCGTCACCGCGGCGGAACGCGATCGCCTCACCCTCAATCTCATCAGTCTCGATGGCGATCAGGGTTTCCCCGGCCAAGTCGACGTCACGGCAACCTATCGCGTGGACGGCGCGGCGCTGTCGCTCACCTTCGAGGCGCGGACGACGCGGCCGACCCCGCTCTCTTTAAGCGCGCATCCTTATTTCAACCTCGACGGTGTTGGTGCGCGTGATTGTCTCGATCACCGCATCGAGATTTTTGCGGCGGCTTTCCTGCCGACGGATGAGCAGCAGATTCCGACCGGCGAGATACGCCCGGTCGTGGGAACGGTGTTCGATTTCTCGGCGCCCTTGCCGATCGGCGCGCGCATTCGTGCGGCGGATGTCCAGCTCCGCTACGGCCGCGGCTACGATCACTATTATGTCCTGCCGCAAGAAAGTAGCGGTCAGTTGCGTTTGGCGGTGCGGGCGCACGGTGCGAAAAGCGGGCGCGTGCTCGAAATCCTCACCACCCAACGCGGGCTGCAATTCTATACCGGCAACAATCTCAACGGCTCGGCGCCGGGACGCGGCGGCCTCTACCGCCAAGCCGCCGGTTTCGCGATCGAGCCGCAGGGCTTTCCCGATGCGCCCCACCAGCCGGGCTTTCCCACGACGATCCTGCGTCCCGGCCAAGCCTATCGGGAAGAGATCGTCTACCGCTTCCCAATGATCGAGCAGAAGCCGGCGGCGCTGTGATCGTTGCGATCACGGGCGCGAGCGCGGGTGTGGGGCGGGCGGTCGCCCGCGAATTTGCCGCGCGAAAATGGGATGTGGCGCTCATTGCCCGCGACCAGGTCCGGCTCGAAGCGGCGGTCGCGGAGTTGCGGCAAAGCGGCGTCCGCGCCACCGCCGTGATAGCGGATGTTGCCGATTTCGCCGCGCTGAAGGCCGCCGCCGATGAGATCGACGAGGCGTTCGGTCCGATCGATGTCTGGGTCAACAACGCAATGGCGACGGTGTTCGCGCCGGTCACCGACATTACGCCGGAAGAATTTAAGCGCAGCACCGAGGTGACCTATCTCGGCCAAGTTTACGGCACAATGGTTGCACTTTCACTGATGCGATCACGGGATCGCGGCACCATCGTCAACATTGGCTCGGCGTTGGCCTATCGCGCGATCCCACTGCAATCGGCCTATTGCGGCGCGAAATGTGCGGTGCGCGGCTTCACCGACGCGCTGCGCTCCGAATTGATCCATGATCGCAGCGCTATCGGACTGGTGATGGTTCACCTCCCGGCGGTGAACACACCGCAATTCGATTGGGCGCTCAACAAGACCGGCCGTCGCGCCCAACCGGTACCGCCCATTTTTCAGCCCGAGGTGGCCGCACGCGCGATCTATTTCGCAGCGATGCATCCGCAGCGTCGCGAGGTCTGGGTCGGTATGTCGACGATCAAGGCGATCATCGGCAACAAGCTGGCGCCGCGACTGCTTGACTGGTATCTCGCTGGTGCCGGCTATCGCGGACAGTTGACCGATGAGCCCCAGCCGCAGGGCGTGCCGGCCAATCTCTTCGCGACGGTCGATGCCGATGTCGCCGCGCATGGCCGCTTCGATGACGCAGCGTCCGATCGTTCGATGGAGATGACAATCAATACGCATCGCGGTGTCGGGGCCGTTGTCGCGGTCAGTTTTCTTGTCCTCGGCTTGGCCAGCTTCTTCGCCCATCGTCGCTTTTAGCGCTCTCGCAGCGCGATGATTGGAACTGCAGCAGTGTCGGCGAATTACCGAGAGAGCAGCGCTTCTTCCGTCTCAATTTATCCGCGCGCAAGGATCATCCATGGCCAAGACCGTCGGCGACTTTTTCATCGAGCGTCTTCATCAATGGGGTGTCCGGCGGATTTACGGTTATCCCGGCGACGGCATCAACGGCGTGTTCGGTGCGCTGCAGCGGGCCAAAGGTAAAATCGAATTCATCCAGTGCCGGCACGAAGAGATGGCGGCCTTCATGGCCTCGGCCCATGCCAAATTCACCGGCGAACTCGGTGTCTGCATCGCCACCTCGGGTCCCGGCGCGGCCCATCTGATCACCGGTCTCTATGATGCGCGCCTCGATCACATGCCGGTGCTTGCCATCGTCGGTCAGCAAGCCCGGGCTGCGCTTGGCGGGCATTATCAGCAAGAGGTCGATCTCGCCGCGATGTTCAAGGACGTCGCCGGTGCTTTCGTGCATACGGTCGAAGTGCCCTCGCAGGTACGCCACCTGACCGATCGTGCCGTGCGCATCGCCCAGGCGGATCATCGCGTCACGGCAATTATTTTCCCTAACGATCTGCAAGAGCTGCCCTATGAGTCGCCGGCACGGGCCCATGGCACCGTGCATTCCGGCGTCGGATACGCAGCGCCCAAGACCGTGCCTTATGAGCGCGAGCTGCGCCACGCCGCCGATGTGCTGAATGCGGGTAAGAAGGTCGCGATCCTCGCCGGTGCCGGTGCGCTGCATGCGACCGATGATGTCATTGCCGTGGCCGAGAAGCTCGGCGCCGGGGCAGCAAAAGCCCTGCTGGGCAAGGCGGCCCTGCCGGACGAGCTGCCTTGGGTGACCGGCTCGATCGGGCTGCTCGGCACCGAGCCGAGCTGGAAGCTGATGAGCGAATGCGACACGCTGCTGATGATCGGCTCGGGCTTTCCCTATTCGGAATTCCTGCCGAAAGAAGGTCAGGCCCGCGGGGTGCAGATCGATATCGAGCCGGGAATGCTCAGCCTGCGCTATCCGATGGAGGTGAATCTGGTCGGCGATGCCAGCGAGACGCTGAGGGCGCTGCTGCCGTTGATCGACGACAAGCGCGACCGCGCGTGGCGGCAGAGCATCGAAGGCTGGACGCGCGATTGGTGGAAGAAGCTCGAGGCGCGTGCGAAAGAGTCGGCGAATCCGATCAATCCGCAGCGCGTGACCTGGGAATTGTCGCCGCGTCTGCCGGAACGGGCGATCATCACCAGCGACAGCGGCTCTTGCGCCAATTGGTATGCGCGCGATCTGAAGATCCGTCGCGGCATGATGTGCTCGCTGTCGGGCGGTCTCGCCTCGATGGGCGCAGCCGTGCCGTACGCGATCGCGGCGAAGTTCGCCTATCCCGAACGGCCGGTCTTCGCGCTCGTCGGCGATGGCGCGATGCAGATGAATAACATGGCCGAGCTTATCACCGTCGCGAAATATTGGCGGAAATGGTCGAACCCGCATTGGATTTGCGGCGTCTTCAATAACGAGGACCTCAACCAGGTCACCTGGGAGCAGCGGGTGATGGAGGGCAATCCGAAATTCGAAGCCTCGCAAGACATCCCGAACGTGCCCTATCACAAATTCGCCGAGCTGATCGGGCTCAAGGGCATCTATGTCGACGATCCGAACTATGTCGCGCGCGCGTGGGAAGAGGCGATGGCGGCAGATCGGCCGGTGATCATCGAATTCAAGACCGACCCGGAAGTGCCACCGCTACCGCCGCATATCACGCTGAAGCAGGCGAAGGCCTTTGCTTCGACGATGACAAAAGGGGATCCGGAGGAACGCGGCATCATCCTCAACACCGCGCGCCAGGTCCTCGCCACGGTCGTGCCGGGAAAAGAATGAGCATGCGTGACGCCGCGATCCGACACGTGGCAGCGCATGCTTACGAGATACCCACCGACCAACCGGAAGCCGACGGCACGCTGGCCTGGGACAAGACGACGATCGTCATCGTCGAGATCGAAGCCGGCGGCGCGAAGGGGCTTGGCTACACCTATGCCGACGCATCGTTGGTCCCGTTGATCGCCGGCAAGCTCACGAGCGTGATCGGGCAACGCGACGCGTTCGACATCGCCCGCATCGGCGATGCGCTTTGGCGCAGCGTGCGCAATCTCGGCCGCAGCGGCCTCGCCGCGACGGCGATCTCCGCCATCGATATCGCGCTTTGGGATCTCAAGGCCAAGCTGCTCGATGTTCCGCTCGCATCGCTGCTCGGCCGGCGGCGGGAACGTGTGCCGATCTACGGCAGCGGCGGCTTCACCAGCTATAGCGACGACACGCTCCGCCGGCAGCTCGCATCGTGGGTGGAAAGCGACGGGTGTCGCTGGGTCAAGATGAAGATCGGCACCGAGCCCGAAGACGATCCGCGGCGCGTCGCGGTGGCGCGGCGCACGATCGGCGAGGCGGGACTCTTCGTCGATGCCAATGGTGCATTGACACCGCAGCGGGCGGTGGCGCTGGCCGAGCGCATGGCGCCGCAACGCGTTACCTGGTTCGAGGAGCCGGTGACGTCGGACGATCCAGCGGGCTTGGCTTTCGTGCGTGCGCACGCGCCCACGGGCATGGAGATCGCGGGCGGCGAATACGGCTACAATCTCGACGATTTCGCGCGCCTCCTGGCGCGGCCGTCGATCGATGTGATGCAGGCGGATGCGACGCGCTGCGGCGGCGTCAGCGGCTTTCTGCAGGCGGCGGAGCTTTGCGAGACACGCCATCTCGATCTCTCCGGTCATTGTGCGCCGGCGGCCCATCAGCATGTCGCCTGCGCCGCGCCGCGATTGCGGCATCTCGAATGGTTTCATGATCATGTGCGAATCGAGCATCTGTTCTTCGATGGCGCACCGCAACCGGCGGATGGCGCGATCGCGCCGGATGTGTCGTCGCCGGGGCTCGGCCTGCGGCTGAAAGAGCGCGACATCGAGCGCTATCGGGTGAGCTAGCGATGGCGCACGGAACGCAATCGCTCGGCGTCGCGGCGCTGCTCGGTTTGATCGCCGTTGCCGCCGCGGTGCCAAAGCATAAGGACAGCCGTGTTCCTCTCTTGCCCGCGAAGATACTGCGGCGGCCGCCTCGGACAGCGCGCCTCGATACGGCGAGCCGGCAGCTCAATGGCGCCGCCGCCCTGTTGGCATTGGCGGCGCTCACCGATAGCGCGGTCGAGCATTATCGCGGCTCGTTCCACAACAAGACCATGTACGTGCCGCTCGGCGCAGCGACCGCGACCTTGCTCGCCAGCCTGCGCGACACGATCGCGCCGGGCGCGGCGGATCGCAGCGAACGCGCCGTGGTCGACGCCCTGGCGGTTGCGACCGGTATCATCGGTACCGGCTTCCATCTTTATAATGTCGGCAAGCGGCCGAGTGGTTTCTCTTGGCTCAACCTCTTCTATTCCGCGCCGCTCGGTGCTCCGGCTTCGCTATCGCTCGCCGGCTTGCTGCGTCGGATGGCGCTTCTCGTCCGCACGCGCGCCATGGTCGCCGGCATGCTGCCCGGCAAAGCGCTCGCCTGGCTGGTGTCGCTCGGGCTGCTCGGTACCAGTGCCGAAGCGGCGCTGCTGCATTTCCGCGGCGCCTACCACAATCCCGCGATGGTCATTCCCGTCACCGCGCCGCCGCTCGCCGCCGGCTTGCTCGTCGGCGCAAGCGCTGATTCAAGCCGGTCGCATCCCCTGACTCGCTGGGCGTTGCGGCTCGTCGCCGGTGCCGGCTTTCTCGGCTCGGCGTTTCATGCCTATGGCGTTAGCCGCAACATGGGCGGCTGGCGCAACTGGTCGCAAAATATCCTCAACGGCCCGCCGCTGCCGGCGCCCCCGGCTTTCACAGCGTTGGCAATCGCCGGTCTTGCCGCGCTTTCACTGATCGAGCGGCGGCGATGAGCGAGCGCTATCCGAACTACGACGTGCTGGCGAAGCGGCATACGCCGTCCTGGAACGAGAAGACGCGGCGCGTGATCGATCAGCGTCTCGCCGTCCCGCGCGAGCCGCGATTCCTGAGCGGCGAAGAATTCCAGACCCTCGACGCCGTTTGCGCGCGCATCGTACCGCAACCAGCGACACGTCCGCCCGTTCCTGTCGCCGCGCTGATCGATCAGAAGCTTTTCGAAGATAAAGGCGATGGCTATCGCGACCATCGGCTGCCGCCGTTGCGCGAGGCATGGCAACGCGGCTTGCGCGCGCTGGATGCCGAGGCGCGGGCCACACGCAGTGGTGGTTTTCACACGCTGAACGATGCCGAGCAGGATTCGTTGCTGCGTGCGGCGCAAGACGGCAGGCTGTCGAATCCCGCTTGGGCGGGCATGGCGAGCGAGGTTTTCTTCGCCAAACGTCTGCTGAGCGATATCGTCAAAGCCTATTACGCCCATCCGACCGCATGGAGCGAGATCGGCTACGGCGGTCCGGCCAGTCCGCGCGGCTATGTGCGGATGGATTTCGATCGCCGCGATCCGTGGGAAGCCGCCGAAGCGAAACCCGGCCGCGAGGCCGAGGCAGCGAAGATCAATGCCCGCATCGGATGATCCGCAAGCTGCGCCGCGCGGCAAGGACGGCCGCGCGCCCGATCCGCTACGCGTCGGCGGCTGGATGCCGATGCGCGAATATCCCCAGCACGAGCCGGTCGATTTCGCGATCGTCGGCACGGGCGCAGGGGGCGGGACGCTTGCGTGCCGCTTGGCCGAAGCGGGCTTCTCGGTTGTCGCGCTCGATGCCGGCCCGTGGTGGCGGCCGCTCGAGGATTTCGCGTCGGACGAGACCCACCAGGAAAAACTCTATTGGGCCGACGAACGAATCTGCGACGGCGCCGATCCACTGGTGCTCGGCGCCAACAACAGCGGCCAATCGATCGGCGGCAGTACCGTGCATTTCGCGATGGTGTCGCTGCGCTTTCGGCCCGAGTGGTTCAAGTCGCGTACGCTGCTCGGCTATGGCGCAGATTGGCCGCTCGATTGGCGCGAGATGTGGCGCTACTACGATCAGGTCGAAGACGCGCTCAAAATCTCCGGCCCGGTGAATTATCCCTGGGGACCCAAGCGGCCGCGCTATCCCTACCGCCCGCATGAGCTCAACGCCGCTGCCTGGGTGCTGGCGAAAGGTGCGGAAGCGATGGGCATCGATTGGACGCCGACGCCGCTCGCGACCGTTTCCGCACCGCGCGGTCAATCGCCGCCTTGCGTCTATCGCGGCTTCTGCGTTCAGGGTTGCTCCACCAACGCCAAGCAAAGCGCGCTGATCACCTGGATCCCGCGCGCGGTCAAAGCGGGGGCCGAAATCCGCGACCTTGCCATGGTCACGCGTGTCGAAAGCGATCCGCGCACCGGACACGTCACAGGCGTTCATTATCATCGCGAGGATCGCTGGCATTTTCAGCGCGCGAAGAATGTCGTCGTGGCGGGCTATGCGATCGAGACGCCGCGGCTCTTGCTCAATTCGGCGAGCGCGCGCCATCCGAATGGTCTCGCCAACACCTCGGGGCTTGTTGGCCGTTATCTGATGACGCAAGCCAATCAAGCGGTCTACGGCACGATGCGGCAAGAGGTACGCTGGAACAAAGGCCCGCCCTCGCTCGCCCTGACCGAGCATTGGAATTACGAGGACAAGAAGGATTTCTTCGGCGGCTATTGCTACATGAGCCAAGGGCCGCTGCCGGTGGGCTGGGCCAGCACCATCGCTGCTGCGCGGGGGCTTTGGGGTGTGCGGCTGATCGAAGAGATGACGAAGTATAATCACGCCGTCGGTCTCAAGATCGTCGGCGAGGTGCTTCCGGATGAGCGCAATTGCGTCACGCTCGCCGATGAGAAAGACCGCTTCGGTATGCCGATCCCGCGCGTGACGTTTTCTTACGGCGAGAACGATAAAAAGCTGATCGCGCACTCGCTCGGCTTCATGCGGCAAGCGCTCGATGCCGCGGGCGCGACCGACCTATGGGAAGAGACGGACGATACCTGTCACCTCAACGGCACGGCACGCATGGGCGATGATCCGCGCACCAGCGTCGTCAACGCCGATTGCCGGAGCTGGGACATTCCCAATCTCTGGATTTGCGATGGCTCGGTATTTCCGACGGTGGGCGGCGTCAATCCGTCGCTGACGATTCAAGCGATTGCCTTGCGCACGGCCGATCGCATCCGCGAACTCGTCGCGGGTGGCACCATCGACTTGCGCTAATGGCCCTCGTCGAGCGGTGCCCGTCGCGCCGGCGGCTTCTGCCCGAGCTTTTTGTCGCTCGAATGACCGACGGGCTCGTCCGGCTTCGGACGTTGCTCGTGCTGTCCCGCCGCGCCTTGCTTGCCGACGTGCTCCCTGCCTTGCGGATGGCCCTTGGCCTCGTCGTAAAGATCGCCTTTGTTCCGCGACGGATTGTCGTAACCGGGCGTTTGCGGCCACGTCTTCTTGACGCGTTCTCGGTTCATGATTGCGTCACCGGATCGATCGACAGGAGGGCAAGACCGGTCTCGGGGTCTTTGGTCTTGCGCAGATAGCTCGGCGATTGGGTGACGATCACTTCCAGCGTCGGCCGCACTTCGCCGGACAGCAGATGCCCGCCGACGACGCTTCCATCCGATTTGCCGAGAACGGCGTGGATGTGGAGCGTCGGCTGACCCTCGGAGACGGCGACGTCGCCGATCAGCGACAGCACCTCGACCTGCTCTTCGACGGGGATTTTCTTGTACTGCTTGCTGTCCCATTGAAAATAGCCCAGCACGGCGCGGCGAAACGCACCGATAGCGGTTATGGACGCCGCTTCGATTTCCTGCTCGCGCACGAAGCCGGTCAGGCATTTGACCGCATCGTCGCCCGTCTGCAGCGCGAGGGCGTAAGTGACGGGCGGATCGGCGTTGATCAGTTTCCAGCGCATCATTTCACCTTCATCTCTTCGCGCAAAGCCGGCAGCACCTTGGCGCCGAAGAATTCGATGGCGCGGTGCTGATCGGCCTGGCCGACATGGATGTTCACGGACTTGATCCCGCTGTCGAACAGTTTGCGGATCGCATCGATATGTTTGTTCGGATTGGTGCCGACGGACCATTCGGCAATCAGCTTGTCCAGCGGCACTTCGGCTTCGGCGCGGCGCTGAATCTCGGCCGGATCGCGAATGCCGAAATAGCTCTCGAACGCTTTGGGAATGAAGCGCCACAGCTCGGCGCTCTCGCGCGCATCGTTCTCGTCGCCGACGACGACGAAGGTTTCGGCGACCACCGGCATGGCGGCGAGGTCCTTGCCGGCCTCGCGTGCGCCGGCCTCCCATTCGCTGCGCAACTCCTGCCACGTCTTCGGATCGGTGATGAGCCCGTCGCCATGCTTGCCGGCGAGCCGCATCGATTTCCTGCCGTTGGCGGCGGTGAGGATCGGTATCGGCGCCGCTGGCGGATCGTAGAGCCGCGCGTCGACCGAATAGAATTTCCCGCGATGCGCGACCGGCGCGCCGGTCCAGAGCCGGCGAATGATGGAGATCGCTTCGGCGAGCCGCTCCCAGCGCTCGTCCCAATCGGGCCATAGGCCCGTCGCCGCCTGCTCGTTCAACGCCTCGCCCGAGCCGACGCCAAGAAAGATGCGCCCCGGATAGAGCAAGCTTAGCGAGCCGAAGACCTCGGCCACGACAGCCGGGCTATAGCGCAGCGTGGGGCAGGTCACGAATGTCCCCATCGTCGCCTTGCCGACGCGCGCGCCCAGCGCCGCCATCGTCACCCAGGCCGCACCCGAATGGCCTTCATTCGCTTGCCAAGGCTGGAAATGATCGCTGGCGGCAAGAAAATCGAAACCGGCTTTGGCGGCGGCCGTACCGATATCGGTCAGCTGGGGCACGGTGAATTGTTCATGGGCCAGCATGTAACCGATCATGCCGTCGCGCAGCGAGGGAGAAAATCTTGTCCGGTTGTTCATCGGAAGCCTTTGCAGAGTGCTTGAAGGGACAATGCCGCTACCCGATGACAGTTCCGCAACTCGCTGCGGCCCAATCGCGCGACGCGATCGCGCGGAACGCGTTGCCGATCATGGGATTATTTTCTCGTCACAAGAGAAGAAAGGGGTGCGCATGAAACGCCTTCTGACGGGATCGAGCGTCGTCTTGACCATTGCGCTCGTCGGCGCCGGCGTGAGCGCGCAAACGCCGCAGCTGCCGAAAAAGGCACCGGAGGCGCCGGCCATGGGTGGCGAGCCCCAGACGAAATCGGGCCACGCCGTTATCGCCTTGCGTGCAAATGAAGTGGCGTTGTCAGGGGTTACGCGTGCAAGCCTGATCCACAACACGACCAAAGCGCTGGCGCAGGAGAATCCCAACCTTTACGGTGCCGACAAGGGCGCGAAGGCGGAAGTCCCCGAGACCATCGGCACGCTGACGGCGGTGTGGCTGGACCCGGCGCAGAAAAAGGTCGTCGCGGTGAGCGTCGACGCCGATAGCAAGACGGTCGAGTTGCCGTGGTCGAAAATTAAGCCCATCCACCAGCCGCACGATGAATTTCAAACGACGATGACCGCCCAAGACGTCGCCGCCGCTTCGCAAAAGCAAGCCAATGGAATCGATGTTCAGCAATCGCTGATTGGCCGTACCGTGACCGACTCGAGCGGCAAGAAGATTGGGACCGTCGGCGATGTCGTTGCGCAGGCGGCGAGCGGTACGCTCGATTACATCGTCGTCAATCCGCCCGGTCCCTCGCTTGGCGCCAGCAACGCGCCGCAAGCCGTGCCGTGGGCGAAGCTGAAATCGATCTCGGGTGACAAATCGCAATCGATCGTTCTCGCGCTCGACGATCAGCAATTGGCGGCGATGCCGGTATTCAGCGCTTCCAAAGCGCAAGAGACGGAAGGGACCCGGGCCGCCGGTCGCGCGGCGGGTGCGACAGAGCCACCGGCGCCGTGAGAGTGACGCTCTCACTCACTAACGCATCGCATCCCAGCGCAGCTTCATGACGCCGGTCTCGCCGGCAAGCTCGGCGATAGCGGGTGGCGTGACGGTGTCATGCGCCATGCGTGATTGCCGCAGCTCGAAGACGAACTCGCGATAGGCTTTGTTGCGGTTGAGGATCACGCGCGTGCCGACGATCGAAAGCCCGGCGCCGCTCAGCCTTTGCCGGAGCGCGCTTTCGCTGGGACCATGATCGGCGATCATGATGGACAGCCGCGTGCGGACCTGCTGGCTGAGCTGGCTCTCGAACCAGCGTAGCCCCTGCAAGGCCAAGATGCCGAGCGCCGTTGCGACAATCCCAAGCCCTAATTGGCCGCCGCCGAGGCACAGACCGACGACCGTGACCAGCCACAAGGTCGCCGCCGTGGTGACTCCGACGATGATGTTATCGCGACGCAGGATCGCGCCGCCGCCGATGAAGCCGACGCCGGTCAGGATACCGAGCGGCAGTCGCATCAGATCGTTCGTGACGAAGGAATCCGCCGGCTTGCCGGCGGTCGGCAGCAGCAAATTGACTTGGATCATCGCCACCGCGGCCGCCAGGCAGACGAGCACGTTGGTTCGCATCCCGGCGGCTTTTCCATGCTCGCTGCGGTCATAACCGATCAGCACGCCGGCGACGACGGTGAGGAAGAGGCGAAGCGCAATGTCGCCCCAACCTAGGTGGAGAGGCATTCCCATGTCCGACTACGTTCGCAGATGCAGATCTGGCCCATGATGGAGAGCAGTCCCTAAAGGGGCCAAGCGCGCGGTGCAGGGCCTAAGGACTAAGACCGCCGCTGGTCCCGTACAGCCAATTGCGAAACAGCCTCACAGAAAGCGGGTTCCATTTATCGCAACGATTTTCGGTCGCATTGTGGGGATAACGGCGCCAAGGAACCACGTGCGGCGGCACCGATCCTGGCTGGATCAGTTCTTCCTGACGTAAGATAGCCACGCCTCTAAGGCCGGATCGTCACCGGCAAGATTGGCTTCGATCCGATGGCACAGCGTCTCTTTTCCCGCTTGCAGCGGCGCTTTGTACAGATCGAGACCATCCTCGTCCTGATGTTTCCTCATGAATTCCTGCAGCGTCTGGCCGGCCGTGTTTTTTGGCAGCGTGAACGCGCCGACATAGATCCCGGTGAGAGCGCCTCGCCATTCGGTTTGCGCCATCCCAAGATTATAGGCTTGTTGGCCGTCGCCCGTGTTCACGTGGCCTTCCTCGTTCACGATGTCGTAGTGCTCTTTCATGATTGTTTTGAACGCGGCGATGTAATTTTTGGGCGCGGAAAACAGGCCTTTCCAATAATCCTTCATGAAGCCGGGGACGGCGCCGTCAGGAATGAGGTCGATGAGCCCTCCTGCCTTGTCGAAAAGATTGCCCATGCTGTCGGCCCATGCATTGACCGTGGCTTCGCCCTTCGACGCATTGAGATTGTCGATGGAAAGTTCCATGTCTTTTGCCGCGACCACGAAGTCTGCGGCATTGAGCAGGTATCCGACGTATTTAGCGGCGTCGCTGCCTTTCTTGATCGCATCCTTATTGGGCGAGTTCGACCACGAATCGATTTCCGAGGCCAAGATCGCCAGCGCCTTGGCCATATCATTGATCGTCTTCGCGCTCGCGAGAACGTCGGTGTCGTTCGACCAAAGCCAGTGATGACCTTTACTGTCGAGGTCCTCTGAAACCTTGTAGAACTTCTCCGCCAACGCCTTGATCCGCGCCGCGCGCGATAGCAGGTCGTCTTTGTATCCGGTAACGAATTCTGAATCGCCCGCCGACGCGTTGCCGTCGCCGGAAGGGCCGCCGCTGCCGTTGACATAGGACGGCGAATTGAGCGGTCCGCTTCGGCCAATATCGTCCACGAGACTGCTCGCGTCCGGCAAGTTGGCCGCCACCGTATCCGCGACCGCGCTGACATCTTGCACCACTTGATGGCCGAGATCGGTGGCGAGGTTGGTCGCTTGATCAAGACCGGTTTTCGCATCCTGGATGAGTCCGTTGGCCGCATTCGCCAGCGGATTGATGATTTTGCCCAACATTCCCGAGCTTGAGAGATTCTTATATTCCGCCAAGGATGCGGCGATGATCTGACCCGAATTGACATCGAGAATGTGACCGTGGGTTTGGCAGAGCAGATGCTCGGGCGGTCCAGGCACCTGGCCATGAACGGGCTTGCAGTCGGGCTGCATCGGCCCGGAACTCGCGCCCGGCGTAAAAGATTGCGCGACCTTCTTGACGGCGCTTACCAACGCGCCGCCGGTATTCTCGACGTTCTGGACGGTCTGCGCGACCCCGGTCGCGACGTCCTTGTAGAGTTGCGTCGCACCTCCAACGACCGTGTCGATGCTCTTGTCGACGGTGTTCTCGACGTCGCTGACAACGCCTTGGACTTTGGCGCGGATCTGACCGACATCGACGCCCAGTACGCCGAGCCAAGAATCTTCCGCGTCTCCCGGCATGAACCTTCTCCTGCAAAACGGCATCGCCCGTTAACAGAAACCATGCATCTGCCGAGCGAGCCGGACCACGCGAGCAGCGCCTTATTGCGTCCGTTCGGAGTGCTGGCTGCGCGGAAATTTATAACACGGCGCTTCTTTTGAGCGGCGTATTTTCGCCGCTCCGAACGATCGAGCGGGCAGGTCATGCACCCCGTTACGGGGCGGCGCCCATCTGGAGATCCTGCGGCCGGCACTGCGGAAAGCTGCTCCGGTACAAGGAGAACCGTATTGAGCAATCCTCCGAATAGGCCCTATACTGCGATTGGGCTAGCGCAGTATTTTTTCGGCAATTCATTATTGTATTTCGGGTACAATCGGACGGCTTCGGCCGACCCGCCGGTTGGAGCGATAGACGATCGGCGCGCCGTCTAGAATCGCGAGCGCGGGCCGCGAATGAACGAAGTCTTATGGTAGCACCGAGCGATCCCTTGAACGAGCCGACGGAGCCGCGCTCGCCGGCCCCCGACGATGCAACGCGTATCGTAAGCGCGTCTCGAGCGCCGGCAAACGAGGCGACGGCACCGGGCGGTCGTCCCGTCGCGCCTGCGGCTCGCACCGTACAGCATCTCGAGGCGGGCCGGCTTATCGCGCACACTTATGAGATCGAAGCATTGCTCGGCCGCGGCGGCATGGGCGAGGTCTATCGCGCCCGACACGTCAAGCTCAATAGCCTCCATGCAATCAAGGTGATCGCGCCCGAGCTTGTCGACGACGAGCGCGTCATCGAGATGTTCACGGAAGAGGCGCGCAAGCTCCGCCGCGTCCGCCACGACGCGGTGGTCAGCTATGACGGCATGATCGGCGACCAGGATGGCCTGCTCTATCTCATCATGGAGTTCGTCGATGGGGTCTCGCTCGCAAAAGTGATCCGCGAGCGTGCGCTGGCGCCGGAGGAATTGCGGGCGCTTCGCGATCGACTGGCGCAAGGGCTTGGCGCAGCGCACGACAAGCTGATCTATCATCGCGATATCTCGCCCGACAACATCATCCTGGTCAACGGCATGGTCGACCAGGCGAAGATCATCGACTTCGGCATCGCCAAATCGGGTGCGACCGGCGATCGGACGATCATCGGGAATGATTTTGCCGGCAAGTTCTCCTGGGTCTCTCCGGAACAACTCGGCATGTTCGGAGGCCAGGTCGATGGCCGCTCCGACATCTTTAGCCTCGGGCTGGTCCTCGCAGCCGCGGGGCGCGGCCAAGCGCTCGACATGGGTAGCTCGCCTGCGATGGCGGTCCAGGCGCGGCAGCACGTCCCCGACCTGTCACCGCTCGACGCCGATCTGCGGGCCGAGATCGAGCCATTGCTCGAGCCCGATCCCGCCAATCGCCCGGCAACGATGCGCGACCTCCCGCGCGGCGTCGGCTCCTCGGCATCGCCGCAGCCAGCGACCCGCTTTGCGGCGGCGCAAGCCGCGACACGTGTTGCCCCTTCGTCCGAAGGAGCATTCGAGCCGCGAGCGACGCCGCGGTCGTCGTCTCTTCCGCTGATTTTGGCGGGGGCTGCTCTACTCATTACCCTTGGCAGCGGCGCCGCATATCTGTTCTGGCCCTCTACGCCGACGAGTACGGCAAGCCGTGCGTCTCCGTCCCAGCCCGCCGCACCGGTGCCGTCTCCGGCCCCGCCGCCGATCGTGGAAGCGAATTCGCCACCCGCGGCAACATTGGTACAGTCGAACGCAACAGTCGCAGCGCCCCAGAGCGCGCCGAACCCACCGCTTCCTGCTCCATCGCGGCCGGAGAATCTCGCCGTTCTCCCGCCGCCCGCAACCGTCGATGCCCGCACCCTGGGCAATCGTTTGACGTCATTCGCGCACAGCCTTGGCTGCGCCGATTTGAAGCCCAGCGCCGCAGATCAGACCAATGCTCGCCTGACGGGTTTTGTCACCGGCGCTACCGCACGCAGCCGCCTCATTCAGATGGTTCAAGATATACCGAGCCTCGAGCACGGCGCCGATGCGATCACCGTGCGCCCGTGGCCACAATGCGATCAGGCAATCCGGGCGGTACGCGACAGTGGCACCGTGGACGATCCCGCGCTGGCGCCGGAACTCGCGTTCAACGTACCGAGCCGCGACTATCGTCTCGGCGATAAGCTCGTCTTGCGCGTTACCACGACGGCTAATGTCGACGGATTTCTCTATGTCGATTTCATGGACAGCAAAGGAAGTTTGGCGCATCTCCTCCCACGGCCCAACGGTCCCACCAACGCCGTCCACGCGGGTCAGACGGTAACGCTCGGTGACGCGAAGGATTCAGCGCTCGAGATCGCCGAGCCGCTTGGCCCGAATCTCGTCCTGGCGATATTCTCGCCCCAACGGTTGCTGGCGCCTCGCGCGGACGAGGAGGCGCAACAATATTTTCCCGTGCTGTCTCGTGCGCTCAGCGCCGCCGCAAGCGGCCCCCAGGCAACCCGTCCAAGTGTCACTTACGCCTTCGTTTATGCGCTTCCGGGTAAGACGTGACATGCATGTGAAAGGCTGGCGCGCCCGATGATCTGCTGCGTGGTATTAGCTTGATCGCTAACGCGCCGTAATCGAAGCGTCTTATGTCGAAGGGCACGCGCCGCGATTCCGACAGCCATCCCGCGCGGGCGAGGGGCGGGCGACTCACCTTGTTGGTGAGCGTGGCCGCCTTGGGCGCGGCCATCGTCTTCGCGTTTCTGCTGCTGACCACTCATTCCGTACCGACGCCGCCGGCGCCCACTCTCGCGGTTACGGCCGGTGCCCAGCGGGCTACGCTCGATTCTTTGCCGTGCTGGTTCTCGCCTCCCGCAGACCGCAAGGCACAATGCGGCGTGCTGCGCGTGCCGGAGCGCCGCGATGGCGCGCCGTCCCGCGAACTCGGTTTGCGCTTCACGGTGCTGAGCCCCGCAACAGCTGCGACCGCCGATCCCGTTGTCTACATCAGTGGTGGTCCGGGCGAGCCGGCGCAAATTGATGCCGCGTCGATCAGCTATTGGTGGAACTGGATCGACCGCGAGCCATGGTTGCGCGATCGCGATCTCGTCCTTTTCGATCAGCGCGGCGTCGGTGTTTCCGAGCCAAGTATGAATTGTCCTGAGCTGGTTACGGCGGCGCATACGGTCCTCCAGAAATCGCTGCCGCTCGATGCGAGCAACGCGGTTTGGGCAGCGGCGGCTGGGACCTGCCATGATCGGCTCGCTGCGAGCGGCATCGATCTTCAGAGCTACAACACCACGGCGATCGCAGCCGATCTCAAGGACCTCTTGACGGAACTCGGGTATCGCTCGCCCGTCCTTCTCGCGAACTCTTACGGCACGAGGGTGGCGTTGCGGCTTGCGGCCGATCCGACCGTCGGCATCGCGGGCATGATCCTCGACGCGCCGGATCCGCCGGAAGCGCGCGACTACGTTGAAAGCGCCGCGAACGGCGCGGCGGCGTTTGCGGCGCTTTTCCAAAGCTGTGCGGCGGATCCGTCCTGTCACGACGCGTTTCCCTCGCTCGCGGCCGATTTCGACCGCATCGTCGATCATGCTGCCGTCGCGCCATTACAGGTGACGGTATCCGATTCGAAGGGCGGTACGTTCGCCGCTCAACTCGATGACGCGAAGCTGGTCGAGACGCTGTTCTATGCATTCTACGATTGGCGACGCCTCCAAGAGGTACCGGCGATTATTGAAGCGCTCGCGCAGGGCGACGACCGGGCACTGAGTCCGCTGGTCCGGCTCGGTCTCGACAATTACGACCGGGAAGGTGCCAGCCTCGGTCTGTTCCTCTCGGTCGAATGCCACGACGATTTTTTCTTCAATTCTCGCGATGATATCGAGCGAGCCGCCGCCGCTGTGCCCCGTTTTCGCAAATTTGCGCTCTCCAACCTTCCGCTCGCCGCCTGTCCCGCCTGGCCGGTCGGCCGCGCGGGTGAGGCGGAGCACGCGCCGCTGACGCGCGATATCCCGATGCTGCTTTTTGCCGGCGAACTCGATCCGGCAACCCCGCCGCGCTGGGCAGAGAGCGTCCAGGCGCGGCTGCCTCACGCCTACCTTTTCAAATTTCCGAGTATCGGCCACGGCGTGCTCGGAGCTCAGGCTTGCGCGAGCCGCCTCGTCGGCCGGTTCCTTGCGGATTTAACGCGCCGTCCCACCGAGGACTGTCTCCTCCTCGCGCTCGGACCGCCGCGGTTTCGCAAAGTCGCGGCGGTTGAGGCGAAATAGACGGCGCCGGCGGCAGGCAGCGGTTAGATAATGCGCGGACGACGAAAAGATGCGACAATCCTTTCGCTCTGGCCGGCGAGCGTTCAAAGAGGGGAGAACGGGCGATGAAACAGATTCTGACGGGGTTGGTCACACTGGCTTTGGCTGCCTCCGTGGCGACCGCATCGGCCCAGGTCAAACAACTCGGGCCCAACGCTACGTCCCAGGATTTCATTTCGGGATTGAGTCCAGCGCCGGGTGCGCCGGCGCTCAAATTCCGAGGCCTGCGCGTGCTAAACGCCAATCCAACCGGTCAGACAGAAGACGCAAGCGGGCCTAGCGTCGCCGTCGATATCAAGTTCGGGCTCAATTCTGCGGAGCTGACAAGTCAGGCCAAAGCGACACTCGCGCAAATGGCGGCGGCGATGAAATCCGATCAGCTCAAGCCTTATCGTTTCTTGCTCGAAGGTCACACCGATACGACGGGGCGGCCGGATCACAACCTGGCGCTCTCGACGCGGCGGGCCGATGCGGCCCGTGCCTATTTGATCGGTCAGCTTGGCGTCGACGCTTCGCGTCTGCAGGCTACCGGACGCGGCCAAGAAAATCTGCTCGACCCCGATCACCCGACCAGCCCGGCCAATCGCCGGGTGCAAGTCGTGAACGTGGGCAGCTGAGAGCCGAACTTTGCCGGCAGGTTACGGGTCGCTTGCGCCAGTCTAGCCAGCGCAAACGACCGGCGTCAGAAGCGCATCGAGACGCCGCCGGTGATCGAATGGTTCGTCTGATGCGTGTAGCCGACAAGGGCGTCGTAATCGACGAATACGGTGAGCGCATTGGCGGTGAGGTAGCTTGCCCCGACGCCGAGCGTGAAGTAGTTCCGCGATACCGGATAGCCGCTCACCTGGAAGCCGGTGGCGCTGCCGTTGGAGAAGCCGACGCTGGCCCCTGATGCGCCGATGAATTCGTGGAGGTATTCGGCGCGCACATGCGGCGAGAGAATACCGGAAGCCATGCTGATCGCGCGGTCGCCTTGGAAACCCAGCACAGAATGCGCCGAATCCACGGTCTGCTGCCCAGCCGTGACGGTAATGGTGCTCGGCCCGGTTTCCGTGAAGCCATCGATCACGCTGTGGGAACCGTCCACGCGAAGGTAGGGCCCAAACGTATAGGCGCCGACATCGAACTCGTATCCGGTCGAGAGGCTGCCCCAGACTTGATTGGCGTCCGGATCGCCGTGGGCGAAAGCCGCTCCGCCGACTTCGCGCATCGAGTCAAAGGCCGTATGGCCATAGCTCACTTGCCAATCGATGTAGACCGGATCGATCGGCCGCGTCGTGCCGTAGGTGGTGATGTTGAAGGCATCGGCCGTTGTTTTGCTGCCGCCGCCGATATCGGCCGTCGTCCCGGTGTAGCCGCCGCCCACGCCGATAATCGTGCTCGCGCCGAGCCGGTAATCGATGCCGACGCTGATCGCTCCCGTGCGCGGGCTGGCGTTGGGCCGGCCATTCGTTCCCGTGATATTCCGCAGGGCGAAACTGCCGTTCACGAACACGCCAATTCTATCCGGCAACTCGATCGGCACGGCGCTGGAGGCATCGTCGGTCTGCGCCGTTTGCTGCGGCACTTGCACGCTGCCTATTCTCCCGTCGCTGGCGACTTGTTGCCCGGGTTGCGTAACCAGCGAGGCGAGGCTCGCGATGCGCACGCCTTGTGACGACTGACCATTGATGCTGATGCCGAGTTGCTTGTGATCGTGCTGCAGGCGATGCAACTCGTCCATATGGCGGTTGAAATTTTGGGTCTGTTGGTTTGCCGTCGCCAATTCGGTGCTCTGCATCGCACCGATCATGCCGTAGACCGACGGATCGAGGGTCGGAGTGGCGGCGGCGACGGGCGCTGTCACGGTCACAGTCACAACCGCCGACGGAGGCCCGCTAAAATCTGTCGGGTCACCAGCCACCTGGTAAGTGAAGTTGTCAGCCCCGGAGAACCCGGCGGCCGGCGTGTAGGTCACGACCTCTCCGACAACGCTCGTCGTTCCGTGGGCAGGAGCGACTGAGACCGATACGATGGGCGTGTAGCCGACGGTAATGGTAATGTCGGGGGCGAGATTGATCGCGACCGGCGTATTTGCGGCCGTAGTCGCCGAGGCTGGCGCCGCCGTTGCGGCCGACGCTTCATGAACGGCAAGGGAGAATGGTGAGATCGATGCGAGGAGCGCGAGCCGGAACCAAAGGAGCGCATCTGCCTTTCGCGCTGCCGCTGGTCGTTTCCCCACCCCGGTATCCGAGCGATCGGCGCCAAATGCCGCAACCATAGATCCCCCCACGATCAACAGCCAAGAAGCGAAGAACAAGCTACAACTGGTAGCTAAGGGTGTCAAAAATTATCGCGTTGACTGAGGCGCGCGTGGAAAAACGTCGTTCCGGGAAAAATTTACGTGGCACTGCGAATGCGGCCGATCCGGATCTGGCTCGCGCGCAGTCCCTCCATCAACGAGGCCACATCGTCGAGGCGGAAGCGGCGTATGACGCCATCATCGCCGCGCATCCGGAAAAAGCCGAGGCCTGGGCTGGGCGCGGCGTGCTCGATCTTGAACGTGGAAGACTTGCCAGCGCGGCCAGCTTTACCGAGCGAGCCGCGACTCTGGCACCCCAGGAAGCCCTACATCGTGCGCGACTGGGAACGATCCGCAAGGTCGAACGGCGCTATGCCGAGGCGTTGCAGCTTTTCCACCACGCCCTGACGCTCTCTTCGTCGCCATCCGAAGGACTCTGGCACGAGATCGGCAATATCTATTTCGAGATAGGCGACGATACGCAGGCGGTAGCCGCTTATCGCAAGGCGCTTGATATTGCCCCCAATTCAAGCGGCACACTGAACAACCTGGGAAACGCGCTTTGCAACCTCGCCGCGCAATCGATGGCTGCCGAGACGGCGAGCGAAGCGGTCGTGGCTTACCGTCGTGCGCTCAGCATCGCGCCGAAATTCGCCGGCGCGCGCGACGGGTTGGCGCGCGCCCTGATCGAGCGCGCTCGCAGCGCGTTGTCGCGCGGCGATGGTAACGGCGCGCTCGCCGCCGTCCGCGATGCGCTGCGGTATCGCGGCCAGGCGAAACCGAAACTTATGATGGCGCAGCGCCGGGAATTGCCGATGCACCGGGCCGCCAATGCGCCGGCACCAAGCTTCAGGAATGCCCGCGTGCTGGCGGGAGAGCGGTCTTGGTACGTTTTGTCAGCAGAGAACGAACTCTATGTCGACGGGATGTCGAATGCGAATCCGGAATTGGAGGACTATGTCCGTGTTTCCGCCGCGAACGGCGGCACGATCCTGCAACTCGATGCGCCGCGTATCGAGGTCAGCCAAGGCGCTTTCCTGCTGGGCGGAAGCCGCAACTACTATCACTGGATGGTCGACTATTTCCCGCGCCTCAGGATGCCCGAGGCCACGCAGCCGCTGCCGCTCCTGATCAACGACGATCTCGCGCCGTTTCAAAAAGATTGCTTCGCGCAGCTTAGGATCCCCGATGAACGAATGCTGCGCGTGCCGATGCCATCGATCATCCAAACGACGGAACTTGTCGCGCCGCCCATCGCGTGTTCGGAGCAAAAGCTGCATCCGTCGGCTGCCAACTGGCTGCGCGACATTTTTTCGGCGACCGGTTCGGCGCGCGCGCGCAGCCGCATCTATGTTTCCCGTCGCGATAGCGTGTCTCGCCGTGTCGTCAACGAAGACGAGATCGTTGCAGCGCTCGGCAAGCTCGATTTCGAGGTCGTCGTTCCCGGCGAACTAAGCGTTCCGGAACAGGCCCGCCGGTTTGCCGAGGCGGCGGTGATCGTGGGGCCTCACGGGTCGGGGCTGACGAACATAATCTTCGCCCCCGCGAATGCCCTTGTCGTCGAATTGACGACGGCGGGGCGCCAGCAGCCGAGCTTCATGCGGTCGCTCGCGGCAGGCCTCGGTCTTCGCTTCCATTCGTTTGCGGGTTGGCCGCTGCCGACGCAACAGCAGCGCGCCTCGGCGGGCGCGCAAGATTACGACATGGTAGTGCCGGCGGCCGAGTTGGCACGGCAGGTGATCGGGCTTGGTGGCGGGCGCGATCAGGTTCTGTGAGCGGGCTACGCGCCGGCGCACGTCATGCTGCGATCTTCTTGAAAAAGAACTGATACAACGGGACGCCACTGACCGGCGTGAGCTTTGCGGCATAGCAATTGACAAAAGCGTCGATCGCAATTTTCGGCGTGTGCAGCGGATTCCGGCCGAAATTCCAAAGATAGTCATCACAAGCGACGATCCCGCCGACCCGGCACAATTCGAAGGCGAGCACGAGATCGCTTAGAACGTCGGGTGCCTGATGGCTCGCGTCGACATAAACGAAATCGAATGAGCCGCCGTGTCCTTCCAGATAGAGCTTGGCGAGCGCCGGGCGCGAATCGGCTTCGAGGCGATGAACAGTGATGGCAGGCGCCGCCTTGTAAGCACGCTCGACGTTGCGTTTGAACCGCGCGAAAACGTCTTGCATCGTCGCGCTGCTGTGCTCGACGCTGCCTTTCCAATTGTCGATGCAATAGAGATCCCCGGCCATGCCGCGGCGGAAGCCGTTCTTGATGAGCCAAACGACGCTGCGACCTTCATAGCAGCCGATTTCGAGAATCTTACGTGCATCCGGAATGAGCTGCTGAAAGATCGCGCGCCACGTCGGCTCAGCCGCCGAGAACCAGTCTGCCGTAAATTCGAAAGCTTCCCCTTCGTCGCCATCAGCGGGGGCGCGTTCATCCCGCAGGGACGGCATCGCTGCGGTCGTCAGTGTTTGGTCGGAACGAACAGAAAGTCCCCGCCCTCGTGGCCGGCGAACACAATCGCGCGATAGGTGGGACTCTGCTTATAACCCAGCTTCGCCGATTGTGCGGTGATGATCGGGCTTACGGCGTCGAACAGCCGGTTCCCTTCCAAGATGTCATCGTTGTCGCGAAGGACCCGCAGAAGCGCGTCAGCGAAGATCGAGTGACCGCCCACGCCGGAATCGAGCACCGGCTGGACTCCCCCGGACGTCATCACGGTGCGGACGCGCTTCGGGCTGAGCTGTTGGAGGACAGAGAGCCGCGTGCCGGAATCGAGCCCGGATTTCGGCACTTCGACCGAGCTGCGCGTTAGCACGCCCGCATAACAGGAGTCGGCGATGACGATGATGTGGCGCGCGGGAATGATCTGCAGATAGTCGGTGATCTGCTCGTTGAGTATCCATTCGGTATCGGCGCCTGTCTGGGCGTCGACCGGAATCCAATAGCCGCGGTCGATTTGCGGCACGAGCTGACCGTGACCCGCGTAGTAGATCAGCAGATTATCGTCCGGCGTCATCTTTTGGCGAAGATCGTTGAACGCGCCGAGAATTTGCTCGCGCGTGCCATTGACGAGCAGCGTTGTCTTGAAACCGTAATGCGTACGCAGCTCTTCTTCGATCGAGCGCGCGTCGCTCACGGCGTTATCGATGTGCGGCCAATAGCGGAAATCATCGTCGCCGATGACCAGGGCGTAGAAGTTCTTGGCGCTGAGCGAACCGCTGCCTCCGCTCGGTGCAGAAGCCTTCGGCGCCGCACTCACGGCAACGTCGATCGAACTGGTGCGGCCGAGGAGATCGGTAACCTCGACTTTGGTCGATGCACCCGGTGAGAGCAAATCCTTCGGGATGGCGAAAAGAAGTTGGTCATCTACCGGGACGACCTGCTTGCCGACGGTGAGGCGGCGCACGCCGATGTCGGAGTGAACGCGTCCGACGACGTCGCCGGCGCCTTTCTCCGACCGCATCTGAAGCTGCACGCCGCCACTCCCGCGCGTCGCCAAGGGATAGACGATCTCGATGCTCGGCGGCGGCAGATTGGCGAGGCCGCTCGGCGCCGCCTGCGGTCCCTGCTGCATCTGCTGCTCGAGCGATGCGATGCGCTGGCGCAGCGATTGCACCTCTTTTTGATTCGGCTGCGCCGATGAACTGCCCGGCCGGTTCTCCAGCTGCTGAAGCGAGCGGTGCAGCTTGTCGAGCTCGTTCTGTTTCTGGTCGAGCTGTTGCCTCAGCTTCTGCACTTCGGCGTTGCTCGCGCCGGCCGACTCATTCGCTCCCGCGGTTTCGACGTCCGAAACCAGGCGATCGTTGATGCCGGCGGCTTGCCGGTAAAGATTGATCGCCTTCACCTTGTCCTGCGGCACGCCGAGCCCCGCCTCATAGAGGCGCGCAAGGGCGGTCTGCGCCGGCGCATAACCGGCGGTCGCCGCCTTCGCGTACCAACTCGCAGCCGAGGCATAATCGGGCGGCTGGATCTTCTCGTAGAGCATCGCGACGTTGGTCTGCGCCTGCGTGTCGCCGGCTTCGGCGCCGCCGATCCACAGCTTGATTGCCGACGCGTAGCTGCTCGGATCGAGCAAGGTGTATTCGCCGCCGCGGAGCTCGCAATCGTGAGCGGCGGTGCGGATCACATTTCCCGCCATCTGGTAGACCATCGAGCTCCCGAGCTTGCGGACTCGGCCGGGCAAGCGGCAATCGACGACGACGAAATCGCTGGCGCCCGATGCTGCCGAGGTCGCCGGGGCTTGCTGCGCCCAGGCGGGACCGGAACGCGTCCCAAGAAACGATCCGGCGAGCGCGATCGCAAGGGCGATTGCGACGGACGGCCTTTTGAAGGCCGGAGCTCCAAAATTGGGTTTCACGGCTGGCGCGCCCCCTGTGAGCAGTTCGAATGTCCGAGCGCAGGAAGTATGTCGCCCGAGTCAGGGCGAGGGAAGCAATATTTGTTCAGGCGCGCAGGAAGGCATGGTCCGTTTTCGCGGGAGGAGGTGGCTCGATCGATCCTTATGGATTTCGCCATCGGTCCCTAATTGGGCTGTGACAACTAAAGCGAAATTGCCGGCCGTTTATCACTCAAATTGGAGCCTTATGGCGACCGCTGACCGCTGTCGGCGCCGAGCACTTTCACCACGACGACGGTGACATTGTCGGGCGCGCCGCGATCGAGAGCCAGGTTGATGAGCGCGCCGACGGCTTGCTCGACGGGCTGCGCAAGCAATGCCGCGATCTCGGCGTCCTCGGCCGTCTTCGTCAAGCCATCGCTGCACAAAAGGAAAACGTCGTCAGCAAGGAGCTGGTCTTCGGTCACCTCGAGATCGAGCCGTTCAAACGCGCCGACGGCTCTCGTCACGATGTTGCCGAGAGGGTGATGGCGCGCTTCCGCCGGCTCAAGAATGCCGCGATCGACCATCTCCTGCACTTCGCTGTGATCATGATTGACCTGACGAAGGCTGCCTTGGCGAAGCAAATACAGGCGGCTATCGCCCGCCCAGGCGCAGGCGAATCTTTGGTCAAAAAACAGCAACGCGACGACCGTCGTCGCGATCGCTTGGCGTGCCGCCGCTTCCGCCTGCTCACGCAACGCGTCGTTAATCGTGCCGAGGCGCACGGATATTTCCGTAACGAAGCTCGCCATCGTTTCCGGCTTGGCGGTGCGGCCAAGGCTTTGCACCGTAAATGCACTCGCCCAATCGCCCGCGCTCGCGCCGCCGACACCGTCCGCTACGGCCCAGAGGCCAATTTGAGGATATTCGAGGAGCGCATCTTCGTTGAGTTTTCGCGCTTTGCCGACGTCTGTCGCAGACGCGGACACCCAATGGAGAACGTTATCCGGCTCGGCGTCCGCGGGACCTGTGCTGAGATGTATTGACCGAGCGTCCATACCGGTCTCCTACCGCGTTTAAACCGACCATTTCGGCCTCGCCCTAGACCGGTCGTGTCAGAGCCGGAAAACGCAAAAATGGGCCCGCCCGTCGAACCACCGTAATCCGTGCCGACTGAGCGCTTGCGCCGGCTGGTCGGCAGAGGCGGTTATAACTGTTCCGCGCATTCGCGCCAATGAGCCCGCAGGAGGCGTCACGTTCGCGTTCGTGCCCTTCTCGAGCGAAAGTGCCCGAAAGACATTCCACCGGTCGCAGCGGCCTTCTCATTCTCGATGAGATGGCGCTAGCCGATTGCTGTTTTTTGACAGTCACGGGGCAGCGGCACGAAGCCGGCGGACGAAAAACCGGTGCCCTAAGAAGATACTCGGTGCTCTGCGGTAAAACTTTGGTTTTCGAGTATATTCCGGGTATAGTCCAATAATCTTGTCAGCCGGGGTAGGCTAGCATAAACGCGAACCTTGGATATGAGAACGCGCGGTCATTGATGCGCTGCCGGGGGAGCTGCTGTGAACTCAGACAAACGAGCGCTGCTGGAAGGCTTTGCCGTCCGCGAAAGCAGCGGACGCGCCGGGATAGAAATTAGCCATGGCGATTGATACTCAGGCGCTGCTCGAGCCGAATTCCGACGAGGCGCCGAGCGGCGCGTCCGTCGAGTACGACCCGCGTTATATCGAGCTCGAGATTTTAGCGCGCGGGGTCGCACAGGAAGAGGATTCCGCGGGCAGGATCATTCGTGAAGCGCAACCTCCTGATTGGGCTGAAGTCGAGCGGATCGCCCTCGAGCTGTGTCAGGAAACGAAGGATCTTCGCGTCGCGATCTATCTGGCTCGCGCCGCCCTCGCGCGTGATGGGTTGCCGGGGCTGCGCGACGCGCTCGATCTCATGAGCGGCTATCTCACGCGCCATTGGTCGAGCGTCTACCCGCAGCTCGATCCGGACGACAACAACGATCCGAGCGCTCGCGTGAACACGGTCGCATCGTTGTGCGACAACGACACGATGTTGCGCGCCTTGCGTCTGACGCCGCTGACGCAATCACGCCAGTTCGGCCGTATCAGCTATCGCGATTATGCGATGGCGACCGGCGCGATGCCGGCCGCCACGAATGGGCGTGACGACGAAGAAAAGATGCCGGATTCGTTGCGGCTCGACGCCGCCTTCGCCGATACCGACATCGCGTTCATCAGCGAATCCCAGGCGGCGGCAGCGGGCGCACTCGAGGCCTTGTCGACGATCGACAAGACCCTCGACCAAGAGCTTGGCCCGGGTAATGGCCCCGAGTTGACGCCGCTGGAGAAGCTTCTCGGCGATATCAAGGGGTTGCTGGATCGCGAACTCGCGAAACGCGGCGGCGGCGAAAGCCTGGAAGAGGAGGGATCGGAAGGTCCAGCCATGGCCGACGGAGCCGCGGAGCGTGGGGCTGGAGCAGGGCGGGGATTGGCCGCGGGCGGGGCCGTGCGCAGCCGGGATGATGTCTTGCTCCTCCTGGATAAAATCTGCCGCTATTATTCGGATTACGAGCCGTCGAGCCCGGTTCCGCTCATCTTGAACCGGACAAGGCGCTTGGTCACGATGAGCTTTCTCGATATTCTCAAAGACCTGACGCCCGGGGGCGTGCAAGAATTCGGGCTGATCGCTGGCATTAAGGAAGAGGAAGATCGGGCAGAGGAATAGCGTCGTCAGACTGGGGTCGGCGTTTTCACGCGAAAGCGCTTGCGGTGAACAGGGGCAAGGAGGGAGTCGAAGATGGCAAGGGCAAACAGCCAAAAATTCATCGGTCGCAATCGCGCGCCGCGGGTCCAGATCGAGTATGACGTCGAGACCTACGGGTCGGAGCGCAAAATCGAACTGCCCTTTGTTATGGGCGTCATGGCCGATTTGAGCGGCAAGCCGGAAGAGGCGCTGGCGCCTGTCGCCGACCGCAAGTTTCTCGAGATCGACGTCGACAATTTCGACGCGCGCCTCAAATCGATGAAGCCGCGCGTGGCCTTCAACGTCGAAAACACGCTGACCGGCGACGGAAATCTCTCGGTCGAGTTGACCTTCGAGAGCATGGATGATTTTTCGCCGGCGGCGATCGCCCGCAAGGTCGACGCGCTGAACAAGCTCCTTGAAGCGCGCACGCAGCTCTCGAACCTCCTGACCTACATGGACGGCAAGACGGGTGCCGAAGAATTGCTCAACAAGGTTCTCGCTCAGCCCGAACTCATGCAGGCGCTTGCCTCCGCGCCTAAGCCTGAGGCGACTGACGAGAGCAAGGAAGGGGAGTAAAGCTCATGGCTGGTCCTGAGACACTGACCGAGGGCGGGCAGGCTGCCGTCCAGATCGAAACGAGCGATTTCGGCGCGCTCCTGCAAAAAGAATTCAAACCCAAAACCGCTGGTGCGAAGGATGCGGTCGCGACGGCGGTGCAGACTTTGGCCGAGCACGCGCTCGCCAATACCAAGCTAATCGGCACGGATTCGCTCCGCACGATCGAGGCGATCATCGCCGCGCTCGACGCCAAGCTCACCGAGCAGATCAACAAGATCCTGCATCATCCCGATTATCAAAAGCTCGAATCGGCCTGGCGCGGACTGCACTACCTCGTCACCAATACCGAAACCGACGAGATGCTGAAGATTCGTGTGCTCAACATCACGAAGCGCGACCTCGCCAATACGCTCAAGAAATTCAAAGGGACGGCCTGGGATCAGAGCCCGATCTTCAAGAAAGTGTACGAGGAAGAGTACGGGCAGTTCGGTGGCGCGCCCTATGGTTGTCTCGTCGGCGATTATAATTTCGATCACACACCGCCGGATGTCGAACTGCTATCGGGTATGGCCCAGATCGCGGCGTCCGCGCATGCGCCCTTTATCGCCGCGGCGGATCCGGGCGTGATGCAGATGGAGTCCTGGCAGGAACTCGCCAATCCGCGCGACCTGACTAAGATATTCCAGACCCCTGAATACGCGGCTTGGCGCTCGCTGCGTGACGGTGAGGACTCGCGTTACATCGGGCTCACCATGCCGCGGTTCCTGGCGCGTCAACCCTACGGCGCCAAGACCAATCCGGTCGACGATTTTGCTTTTGAAGAGGACGTCGAGGGCACGGATCATACGAAATATGCCTGGGCCAATTCCGCCTATGCGATGGCCGCGAATATCACCCGGTCGTTCAAGCTCTATGGCTGGTGCTCGCGTATCCGCGGTGTCGAGTCAGGCGGTATCGTCGAAGGCCTGCCAACGCACACCTTCCCGACCGACGATGGCGGCGTCGAAGCGAAATGCCCAACCGAGATCGCTATTTCCGATCGTCGCGAAGCGGAACTGTCGAAGAACGGCTTCCTTCCGCTGATCCATCGCAAGAACACGGATTACGCCGCCTTTATCGGCGCCCAATCGCTGCAAAAGCCGGCGCAATACGAAAACCCGGATGCGACCGCCAACGCCGAGCTCTCGGCGCGGCTGCCCTATCTCTTCGCGAGTGCCCGTTTTGCGCATTATCTTAAATGCATCGTGCGCGACAAGATCGGCTCGTTCAAGGAACGGTCCGATATGTCGACGTGGCTCAACAATTGGATCATGCAGTATGTCGACGGTTCGCCCCAAGTCTCGAGCGAGGCAACCAAGGCGATGAAGCCGTTGCGCGAAGCCAAAGTCGAAGTTGAAGAGGTCGAGGGCAATCCCGGTTACTACAATGCCCGCTTCTATTTGCGGCCGCATTATCAGCTCGAAGGGTTGACGGCGTCGCTGCGCCTCGTCTCGAAGATGCCCTCCGGCAGATAAGAAAGGGAGACCCGTCGGGGGAGCGAAACGATGGCCGGTGGTGGTATCGACGCCTTTCTTTATTTCGGGCGCTCACTGAAAGGCGGTAAGCCGTCACAGATCGACGGCGAGACCACCGATCGTATCGAGCGCGAGGCCTCGGGCGGCTATGGCAAGTCCATGGCCATCCAGCAATACACGATGGGCTTCGAGCTCAACACCGATCTCACCGAAGAGCACGTGAATGAGTCTGATGACAAACAGCAGCATGATCCGACGATCACGTCGATAACGGTCACAAAGATGGCCGACGCGGCAAGCCCGTACCTGCTTGCAGCGCTGTGGCAGGGCACCCAATACAGCGACGCATGGATTTCGCAGCGCAAGGCTGGCGGTCAGAAGGGCATGTCCGGTGATTACTTCTGGCAGATCGAGCTGCAAGAAGTTTCTATCTCCAATATTCAGTGGAGTGCCAGCGACGGTGGCGAGACGACGGAGACGCTCACGCTCCACGCGGCGAAGGGCATCCATGTCTACTATCGCAAGCAAACGCATACGGGCGAGCTTGAGTCACAGAAGCATAATTTCCACGCTGCGATCGGCACGACGTCGACGGGAAAGAAAAAGGGCCCAACGCAGCTTGACTCGACTCAGACTCAATCGATTGTCAATGAAGTGTTGCAACGTATCAAAGCTAAGAATCCGACTATCAAAATAGTCTAAGGTGGTCCAGGCGCGAGATGGGGGGCACCGCCCTTGCGCATTCTCGATCTTTAGGGAGAGTAATCGATGGCGATTGACGCTTTTTTACAATTTACCGACCCCGGCGCGTCGCACAGTATTCCGGGCGAAACGCAGGATCGGACGTTCCAAAAGCCGCCCAACGGTAAAGATCCGTGCTTCGAGCTCCAGAATTGGAACTTCGGCACGACGAATGACGCTTCGATCAGTAGCGCGTCGATGGGCGCGGGATCGGGCAAGGCGAAATTCGATCCGTTTTCCATCACCAAGGCGATCGATAACGCGACGCCGTTCCTCTTCCGCACGCTTTGCACCGGCGGTCACTATCCGCTTTTGACTCTATGGATCCGCAAAGCGGGTGGTGATACCGCCAATGCCACGAGCGGGTCCCAGGCTTCGGGAGTGTGGTATCTCGAATGGCAGTTCGCCATGGCCTTCGTCCAAGAAATTAGCTGGAGCCATAACGATCCGGCGCCGACCGAGGACGTGAAGTTCGTCTATGGCGCGATCAAATTCACGTACAAGCAACAGACGTCAAAGGGCACCCTGGGAGCCGACAAACACTCGCAGTGGAGCCAGGTACTCAATGCCGATCCGGGCAAATGGCCACCGCCGGATGCGGAGATCGTCTAAGTTCGGCCTTATCGCGATTGCGCGCTGAATAAGCGCACACCCCTTGAAGGAGGGTTAGATGGCACTTGATTCATTTCTTCAGTTCAACGACGGCGGGCATGCGGGTGCTGCGGTTCTCAACGGCGAGACGCAAGACATCGAGATGAAGGATCTGAAGCCGCGGCCATTCGATATCTCAACCTGGACCTTCGGCGCGAGCCAGCAGGTGAATGTCGGCAGCAGCTCGAGCGGCATCGGCGCCGGCAAGGTGGAATTCCAGCCGTTCAAGATCACCAAGCAGGTCGACACGTCATCGCCCTTCTTCTTCCAGACCTGCGCGCAAGGCGGTCATTACGAGCAATGCACGCTATTCGTCCGCAAGGGCGGCGGCGCGGCCGCCCGCAGCGGCATCATCTATCTGCGCTTCGATTTCAAGATGGTGTTCGTCACCCAGATCAACTGGAGCCACGACGACACAGCGCCGAAGGAAGAAGTCACCTTTGACTATGGTGCGCTGCAAGTGACCTATACGCGCCAGAAAAAGGACGGCAGCCCGGCGCAGCCGATCAAAAAGAGCGCTGACGCCAAGAGCTGCGGCGGCGAGCATAACCAGGCTTGGAGCAAGATGCTGAATACGACGGAATTCGAAGTCGTTTCATAGGTTTGAGGCCAAAGGCAGCGGGCGGGCGCGAGCCCTGCCCGCATCGCTGCGATAGGAGCGCGGGGGTGAGATGGACGCGTTGGAAGCATTGCGGCGGAACGATCCCGAGGGAGCCTTAGCGGCGCTCCTCAATCAAGTCCGCGGCGATCCCGCCAATGCGAAGCTTCGCGTATTCCTGTTCCAGCTCTGTTGCATCATGGGCGACTGGGCACGCGCCAAGACCCAACTCGATGTCGCGACCGGCATGGATGACGGCGCTCTGCTTATGAGCCGCATCTACGGCGATGCGCTCACGTGCGAGGCGGAGCGCCAAAAAGTGTTCGCGGGCGACGCATTTCCAACGATCTTCGGTGATCCGGAGCCCTGGATGGCCGAGCTTTACGAGGCACTTCGTCTCGATCGCCGCGGCGAACACGCAGCTGCCGCTGACTTGCGTGATCGTGCCCTCGATGCCGCGCCGACATCAAGCGGGCGGATTGACGGCAAGGATTTCGCGTGGATCGCCGACGCGGACGCCCGCCTGGGCCCCCTGCTCGAAGCGATCATCAATGGGCGTTATTTCTGGCTGCCCTTTATCCGCATCGCCCGCATTACGATTGAGCCGCCGAGCGATCTGCGTGACCAGGTCTGGATGCCGGTGAAATTCGTGCTGGCTAATGGCGGGGAGACCGTCGGGCTTATCCCGACGCGTTATCCCGAATCCGAGCAAAGCACCGACCCGCTCGTTCGTCTCGCCCGCAAGACAGCTTGGATGGAGATGGGTGAAGGAACTCAGTACGGCAGTGGGCAGCGCATGCTCGCGACTGACATCGATGACTTCCCGCTGATGGACGTTCGCACGATAGAGATCGAAGAGTCCGGAGCCGCAGCGGGCACGGCGAATGGCTGAGCTCGGTCTCAAGGAGCAATTGCAGCCGGCGCTCCTCGATCGTCTGACTGATGATGAGCCGGAAAAGAAGCAGGAATCGCGCGATCAACGCGTGCTGAACATAGCGAAGTTACGCAATTGCGTCTTGCGCGATCTCAGCTGGCTCCTGAACTCGATACATCTTTCAGCTACCGAAGATCTCTCCGAGCTTCCGGAAGTCGATCGATCGGTCGTCAATTACGGCATACCGAGCTTTTCGGGCGGCTCGGTCGATCAGTTTGGCATGAAGACCATGGAGCAAGCCATTCGAGAGGCGATCATACGCTTTGAGCCAAGGCTGATTCCCTCCTCGGTCAAGGTAGCGTTCGCCGAGGATGGTCTCGGTGAGGACTCCCACAATCGCGTCGCGCTTGAGATCGATGCCGAATTGTGGTGCCAGCCGCTTCCGCTGCAGATGTTCATGAAAACGGAGCTCGATCTCGAGCTCGGCGCCGCCCAGATCGTCGAGCAGTCCGAGACAGACCGCGTCGATGCGCGGGGCCGCAGGCGCCGCTGATGGATCCCAATCTCCTGCGCCTTTACGACCAGGAACTTAAATTCGTTCGCGAGCTCGGTGGCGAGTTTGCCGCCGAGTTTCCCAAGATTGCCGGGCGTCTCGGGCTCGATGCTTTCGAATGCGCCGATCCCTATGTCGAGCGCTTGCTGGAGGGATTTGCCTTTCTCGCGGCGCGCGTCCAGCTGAAGCTCGAAGCCGAATTCCCAACCTTCACCCAGAACCTTCTCGACATCGTCTATCCGCATTTTCTTGCGCCAACACCGTCGATGGCGGTGGTCAACTTCAAGCCCGATTTGCAAGGCGGGAAATTCGAGAATGGCTATTCGATCCCGCGCGACACGGCAATGCTGGGCGTACTCGGCAGGGGTGATGTAACCGCCTGCGAATTTCGGACGGCGCAGGATGTGACCATCTGGCCGATAACCCTGACGGAGGTCGAGTATCTCTCCGGCACAGCAGCAGTGTCGGCGCTCGGCCTTGCCGATCAGCGCGGCGCCAAGGCAGCCATTCGCCTCCGGCTCAGCACGGTCGGTCAGATCCCCTTCTCGGCCTTGTCGCTGCAGAGCCTCACTTTTTTCGTACGCGGCGCCACGGCCGATGCTTCGGCAAACATCCTCGAGCAGGTCCTGGCAAATCCCGTTGGTGTGGCCCTGCGTCCACCCGTGCGTCCGGTGCCGTGGCAAGTCACCTTGCCGAAGTCTGAGATCAAGCAAGTCGGCATGCGCGATGAGGAAGCCTTATTGCCGGTGTCGCCGCGCTCGTTTCAAGGTTACCGGCTGCTGACCGAGTATTTCGCGTTTCCCGATCGCTTCCGCTTCTTCACGCTGACAGGACTTGGACCGTCGGTCCGCCGTACTAACGGAACCGAGCTCGAAATCTTCATTCTCCTCGATCGTGAGAACAAGCTCCTCGCGCGCGGCATCGGCCCGGAAAATCTTCTGCTGAATTGCGCGCCGGCAGCCAACGTCTTCCCCAGACGGTTGGATCGCATTCACATCACCGAAAAAACCAACGAGCATCATCTCATCGCCGATCGCAACCGCCCGATCGACTTCGAGGTCTATCAGATTCTGAGCGTCGCAGGTCAAGGCGCAGATCTCGAACGCGAGCAGGAATTCCTGCCGTTTTACGCGCGCAGCGATTTGACTCGGGACACCGATATGGGCGCCTACTACACGGTGCGACGGCTCCCGCGGATGCTCACCGCCAAGCAGCGCCGAACCGGCGCTCGCACCAATTATGTCGGGAGCGAGGTGTACCTGTCGCTGGTCGATGCACACGAGGCACCCTACGCGGCAGAGCTGCGGCAATTGTCGATCCGTGCGCTCTGCACCAATCGCGATTTGCCCCTGGCGATGCCGCTTGGCAAAGGCCGGACCGATTTCACGGTCGAGATGGGCGCGCCATTGGAATCGATCCGCGTCGTCGGAGGACCGACGCGTCCCAGACCGTCGCGCGCTCATGGCGACATCGCTTGGCGGCTCATCAGCCATCTCGCGCTCAACTATCTATCGATTACGAACGCACGAGACGACAGCGGCGCTGCCGGGTTGCGCGAAATTCTGTCGCTGTACACGGACGTTTCCGACGTTGCGACGCTAAAGCAGATCGAAGGGATCAAATCGGTCACATCGGGCCCGATCATCCGGCGGTTACCCGGCGGAGGCCAGACAGCGATAGCGCGCGGGATCGAGATCAATGTGACGTTCGACGAGACGGCTTTTCAGGGCATCGGGGTCTTTGTTCTCGGGATGGTGCTGGCCGAGTTTTTCGCGCGCTATGTGTCGATCAATTCCTTTACGGAGACCGTTTTGAAGACTCTCGAGCGGGGCGAGGTGATGCGATGGCCGATGATGATCGGACGCCGCCACACGCTCTGAGCGTGGCGGACGCGGACATAGCGAACGTCCAAGAACTCTATGATCGGCTGCGCGCCGCGCCCTACGAATTCGATTTTTTTCAGGCGCTGCGCCATATCGATGCGAGCCTTCCGGAGCGACCGCGCTTCGGCGAGGCTGTGCGCCTTGCGGACGATCCTGTAAGGCTTGGACAGATTCCGTCGCTGATTTTCGCGCCGTCGACCCTGGCTGAATTCGAGCCGGCGGCGGAAGAACGACCGGCGCGGCTCTTGAGCTATTTCTTCGGCTTGTTCGGCCCCAACGGCGCGCTGCCGATCCATCTGACCGAGTATGCGCGGGACCGTGAGCGCAATTTCGGCGACAGGACTTTCGGACGCTTCGTCGACCTGTTTCATCACCGGATGTTGTCCCTCTACTACCGCACCTGGGCGAGCGCGCGCGCGACGGTCGGCTTCGACCGGCCTGAGGCGGATCGCTTCGGAAGCTATATCGCTTCGCTCTTCGGTCTCGGCATGGCGAGCCTCAGGGATCGGGACGGGATGCCCGATCTCGCGAAGCTGCATTTCGCCGGACGGCTCGGCCTGCAGACTCGGCCCGCCGAAGGATTGCGCGCCATCATCAGCGATTATTTCAAGCTCCCGGTCGAGATCGAGCAATTTTTTCCGTCATGGGTGCGCTTGCCCAAGGCTTCGCTCTGCGCCCTCGGTTCGAGCGAAGAGACAGGCAGTCTCGGGTCGACCGCGTCGATCGGCGAGCAGTTCCATGTCTATCATCACAAGTTCCGCATTCGTATCGGTCCCATGAGTTTTGCCGATTTCAAGCGCCTCTTGCCCGATGGGCGCAGCCTTTCGCGGCTCGTGCCTTTGGTGCGCAACTATATCGGCGATGAACTCAATTGGGACGTCATGCTGATTCTCTTCCGCGAGGACGTTCCTCCGGTGAAGCTTGGCGAGGCCGGCATGCTCGGATGGACGAGCTGGGCCGGCTCCAGGCTTAAGGAAACGGACGCAACCGATCTTGTCTTGGAGCCCTACCTCAATGCCACATAACCCGCTCGTTCCTCGCCGTGTGCGCTCATGACCGATATCAGCCGCGTCGCGCTATTCGGCAAGCTCAACAGTCTTTGCTACCGCTCTATCGAAGCCGCCACCGTATTTTGCAAGCTGCGCGGCAATCCCTATGTCGAGCTTATTCACTGGTTTCACCAGATACTGCAGCTCGAGGACTCCGACCTTCACCGCATCGTAAAGCATTTCGAGCTCAACCCCTCGGCTCTGGCCAAGGAGATGACGGCGGCGCTCGATCGCCTGCCGCGGGGAGCCACCGCGATCTCCGATCTATCGGCCCATGTCGAGGAGGCGGTCGAGCGCGGCTGGGTGTTCGGCACCCTGATGTTCGGCGAAAGCCAAGTCCGCAGCGGCCATATTGTGCTTGGCTGCCTCAAGACCACCGGTCTCAAAAACGCACTCCTTGCGATGTCGAAGGAGTTCGCGAAGCTCAAGCCGGAGATGTTGGCGGATAATTTCGTCGCGATCGTCGGCGGCTCGCCGGAGGAGAAGCTCGGCGCGCACGACAACTCCAATATCGGCGGCGGTGCGGAGCCCGGTGAGGCTGCGGGAGCGATCGCACCGGCGCAAATGGGCAAGCAGGAGGCACTGAAGCGCTTTACCGTCGATTTGACCGAAAAGGCGCGCAAGCGCGAGATCGATCCGATCGTCGGGCGCGATGAAGAAATCCGCCAAGTCGTCGATATCCTGATGCGGCGGCGCCAGAACAACCCGATCCTCACCGGCGAAGCGGGCGTCGGCAAGACCGCCGTGGTCGAAGGCTTCGCGCTGCGCATCGCCGCGGGCGATGTGCCGCCGCCGATGCAGGATCTGCAGCTCCTCGTTCTCGATGTCGGCCTGTTGCAGGCAGGTGCCAGCATGAAAGGCGAATTCGAGCAGCGGCTGAGATCGGTCATCGACGAGGTGCAGGCGTCGCCGAAGCCGATCATTCTCTTCATCGATGAAGCGCACACGCTGGTTGGTGCCGGCGGCGCTGCCGGCACCGGCGACGCGGCCAATCTTCTGAAGCCGGCGCTTGCCCGCGGTACTTTGCGCACCATCGCCGCGACCACGTGGGCCGAGTACAAGAAGTACATCGAAAAAGACCCCGCGCTCACCCGGCGCTTCCAGGTCGTTCAGGTCGACGAGCCGAGCGAACCCAAGGCAATCCTCATGATGCGAGGCGTTGCCTCGACGCTCGAGAAACATCATCGCGTTCAGATTCTCGACGAGGCGCTCGAATCCGCGGTGCGGCTGTCGCGGCGATATATCCCGGCGCGGCAATTGCCCGACAAGTCCGTGAGCCTTCTCGACACGGCCTGCGCACGCGTCGCGATCAGCCAATACGCCGTGCCGTCCGAGGTCGACGATAGTCGGCGCCGCATCGAGGCGCTCGAGACCGAGCTGCAGATCATCGCGCGCGAGAAGGCGATCGGCATTGAGACCGATATCCGCGAGAAGGATGCGCGCGAGAAACTCGAGCAAGAGAAAACCCGCCTCGAAGGCCTCGACGCGCGCTGGAAATCGGAAAAAGACCTGGTCGACCGTCTGTTGAAGCTTCGCGCCGAATTGCGTGGCGAGGGCGGCACGGTCGAGAAGCCTCAGGCTGCCGCTGCGGCGCCCGACCGGGCGAAGCTTCTCGGCGACCTCCGAGACCTGCAGGCGCAACTCGCGGCGCTCCAGGGCGATGCGCCTCTCATTCTACCGACGGTCGATCAGCAGGCCGTCGCGACCGTCGTGCAGGATTGGACCGGCATCCCGGTCGGGCGGATGGTAAAGGACGAAATCCAGACCGTCCTCAATCTTAGCGACACGTTGGGCCATCGCGTGGTCGGCCAAGATCACGCGATGAAGATGATCGCCAAACGCATCGAGACGTCGCGTGCCGGGCTCGACAATCCGTCGAAGCCGATCGGCGTGTTCTTGCTGTGCGGCCCCTCCGGCGTCGGCAAAACCGAGACGGCACTCGGCCTCGCCGAGGCGCTCTATGGCGGCGAGACCAATGTCATCACCATCAACATGAGCGAGTTTCAGGAAGCTCATACGGTCTCGACCCTGAAAGGTGCACCGCCCGGCTATGTCGGCTATGGCGAAGGAGGCATCCTGACCGAGGCGGTGCGGCGCAAGCCTTACAGCGTCGTGCTTCTTGACGAGGTCGAGAAAGCGCATTCGGACGTCCATGAGATATTCTTCCAAGTGTTCGACAAGGGCATGATGGAAGACGGCGAAGGGCGGCTGATCGATTTCAAAAACACGCTGATCCTGCTGACCTCCAACGTCGGTAGCGATCTGATCATGAACCTCTGCAAGGATCCGGATCTGCTGCCCGATCCCGAGGGCCTCGCCAAAGCTCTGCGTCCGCCGCTGCTCAAGGTGTTTCCGGCGGCTCTGCTCGGGCGGCTGATTGTGATTCCCTATTACCCGCTGAGCCAGACGATGATCGAGAACATCGTCCGCCTGCAGCTGAGCCGCATCCAGAAGCGGATCGAGGAGACGCGCAAGATCGCTTTTACCTACGACCAGTCGGTGGTCTCGCTCGTGTCGGCCCGCTGTACCGAGCTTGAAAGCGGCGGCAGAATGATCGATGCGATCCTGACCAACACGATGCTGCCGGCGATCAGCCATGAGTTGCTCAATCGCATGCTGGAGGGGCGGCAGGTGAGTGGCCTCCATGTCAGCGCCGTCAACGACGAGTTTCGCTATGAGTTTACCGAGGCTGCCGCTGCGCAATAGCGGGACGCGAGCGCTTCGGGGAATAGGAGAGGGGAGATGGAACTTAATTTCGGCATGGTGAGCGAGAGCGGCCTCGCGCGGAAGGTTCCGACGGGCGCGCCGTTCCGGCTGGCGGTGCTCGGCGATTTCGCGGCTGCCGCTAACCGCGGACGTCTCGAGACGGGTGACGAGCTCGCGCGCCACAAACCTCTGCGCATCGACGTGGACAATATCGATCAAGTGATCGAGCGGCTGAAGATCACGCTCTCGCTGCCGCTGGCTGAAGGCGCCGTCGAGTTCCCGATCACCTGCATGGACGATTTCCACCCCGATCAGATTTACGAGAAGGTCGAACTGTTCTCGTCGATGGCCGATATGCGCCGTAAGCTGACCAGCAAGTCGGCTTTCGCCGCGGCTCAAAAAGAGCTCGTCGCCTGGCGGGACGCGCCCGAGCCGCTGCAGCAGCCTCTCGTGCCGCGTCGGCCCCGCGGTGCAACGGTGCCGCTCGGCGGCAAGCTGAGTGATTTCGCGGCCCTTATCGGCCAGCCGTCGGCGCCGGAAAGCGCTGCCGATATAGCCGTCGAGGATCTCGTTAAATCGGTCGTGCGTCCCTACATCGTGAAAGGCAAGGATCCACAGCAGGCCGCGCTACTCGCTTCGCTCGACAACTCGCTTGCCGTGACGATGCGCAAGGTGCTGCACCATCCTGATTTCCAGATTCTCGAATCGCTGTGGCGCTCCGTCGACATGCTGACGCGTCGTATCGAAACGTCGACGCAGATGCAGATCGTACTCTACGACGTCTCCGCCGAGGAATTTGCCGCCGATCTCGCGGCGAGCGATGATCTCGAAGAAACCGGGCTCTTCAAGCTGCTCGTCGAACAGCCCGCGCTCGATGCGAATCAAGGCGGGCTCTCGGCGATCATCGGGGCCTATGTCTTCGACCAGACCCCGCCGCAAGCCGAACTCCTGGGGCGCATGGCAAAGCTCGCCGCGCGCGCCAACGCTCCCTTTATCTCCTCGATCGCCCCCGACTTCCTCGACACGAAGCCCGAAGACGTGCATCCCTTGATCCAAGAAGCGTGGGATGAGTTGCGCTCGATCGACGAGGCGGGCCATCTGTCCCTGGTGACGCCGCGCTGTTTGTTGCGGCAACCCTATGGGCAGCGCACCGACCCGATCACAGCCTTTGACGATTTCGAAGAGTTTACGCCGCAGACGGGCCTGAAAGGGATGTTGTGGGGCAACCCCGCCTTCCACGCCGGACTCTTGCTCGCGCAGACCTACCTGAAGCAGGGTGCGAAGACCAATCTCGGCTCGATCATGACCGTCGACGACGTGCCCTACTATTTTTACGTCGATAACGAAGGCGATCAGACCGCTTTACCTTGTACCGAGCGGCTGATTAACGAGCGCGTCGCCGGCCGCATCAGCGCCGAGCATTTCGCCGCGCTGCTCTCCCTCAAAGGCCGGCCCGAGGTGCGCTTGGGCAGCTTTACCGCGCTTTCCGGCGGACCCCTGGCAGGGCGGTGGCCGCTGCCCGCCGGCGCCAGCGCAGCGCTTCCCAAGGAAGAGGCGGAGGAGGAGGCCGAAGCCGAAGCGTCTACCGAGAAACCCAAGAAGAAAAAGAAAAAGGCGAAAGCCGATGCCGCGATACCGGCCGAGCCGGCCGCGGACGCGTCAGGAACGGCGGAAGCCGCACCGGACGGCGGAGGGGATGCGGCGGCGGCTGAGAGCAATGCCGAACTCGATAGCTTGCTGGCGAGTCTCCAAAGCGACTCTGATAGCAAAGCGGCACCGGCCGAAGGCGAAGCGGCTGCGGACGCCGATATCGATCCCGAACTCGCGGCGCTCTTGAAAGGCCTTTGACCCGTCGACGCCGACCGGACCGTCGTATAAATATCGAGCGAAGATCGAAGGAGCAGCATCACCCATGGGCCTCCCCGCCGCGCGCGTTACCGACATGCATGTCTGCCCGATGGTCAACGGTGTCGTGCCCCATGTCGGCGGCCCCTTGCTGCCAAGCGGCTGCATCGCGCTGATCGGGGGGCTGCCTGCCGCCCGTATCGGCGACATGGCGGTCTGCGTGGGCCCGCCCGACGTGATCGTGCTTGGCTCCGTGATCACGCTGATCGGCGGGATGCCGGCGGCGCGCATGGGCGACATGACGGCCCATGGCGGGGCGATCGTGATGGGCAGCTTTTCGGTGCTGATCTCTTAACCGCCGCCGGACAACGATCCAAAAACCGGCGCTGCGCGCAGCGATTAGCCGAACATCATAATGCTGCCGGCGACCGTCAGCATGCCGCTTGCGGTGACATCCGTCATCAGCCCCGAGACCGTCGTCAACGCATTCCCCTGGACCGTGACCGTCGTGCCAGAGACGGTGGTCGACGCGAGACCTTGGACTGTCACCATGGTGCCGTTGATGGTGATGCCGGTCATATCAATGGTAATGCTGTTGTTCGCGACCTTGAGCGTAATCGACATCATCGATTCGATGGTGATGGCTTGCGTCGCGGTAATCGATGCCGAGCCGGTATTCACCTTCATATCGTAATTGCCGGTTTTGACCGTGAGCGAGGTGTCGCCCATGATATTGGTCGTGAGCTTGCCCTCGGTGACCTCGTGGGTCTCGTCGCCCATTTTGACCTTGAGAGAGCGGTTGCCCTTTTCGACCTCGATATTCTGATCCTTCTGGGCGTGGACGAAGAATTCCTCGCTCCCAGCCTTGTCTTCGAAGCGGATCTCGTTCGAGCCGTTGCCGCCCTTGCTCGAATTGCTCTTGATCGTCGACTGCGTCGCGTTGTCGGGAAGCGAGTAGGGCGGCATCGAGGAAGCGTTGTAGACCGAACCGGTTATGATCGGCTGATCCGGGTCGCCTTCGAGAAAGTGGACGACCACCTCTTGGCCGATGCGAGGAACGAACATCCCGCCCCAGTTCTTTCCAGCCCACGATTGCGCGCATCGCACCCAGCACGAGCTTTTCTCGTCGTTCTGTCCGTCGCGGTCCCAGTGGAATTGGACTTTCACCCGGCCGTATTTATCGGTCCAGATCTCTTCGCCGCTCTTGCCGACAACCAGCGCGGTCTGAGGCCCGCGAATGAAAGGCTTGGGCGTGGTTTGCGACGAGCGGAACGCGCGCGACGTGCCAAGGCAGAGAAATTCGGTTTGAAAGCTCATCTGACTGCCCGCCGTGGCGGCCACCTGGACGGTGGTCTTGCACTCGAGCACGAGATATTCGCGATTATGTCCCTTGCGCTGGCTGTCGGTGAGGGTGACGAGACAGCCCGTCGCAATCCATCGCGTCTGACTCTTCGCCGCACCATGCTCGAATTGCGCCGCATGCTCTTCCATCCGAATATTGGCGTAGGTCGTGCCGTCGCTCGCTTCGGTGTACTTGCCGGGATAATCGTAAAGTTCGAAGCTATCTTCCTTGTGACCTTGTGTAATCGATTTCGATTTCTTCAGATCGGCATTGGGCTTCTCGAGGTCGTAGTCGGTATGGGTATACTGGCCGGATTGAAGCTGTTGTCCGAGAGACCATTCCCAAATGGCGCCGGTATCGGGATCGTCAGGACCCCGTCCGATCTTGATATCACCGTATTTGTCCGCGAACTTGCCATGCGCCGTCGCGCTGTCGCACAACACGAGCTTGTGAACACCATTGGTGTGTTTGAAGAAATAGTAGATGCCCTCTTGCTCCATGAGCCGGCTCACGAACGCAAGATCGGTTTCCCGGTACTGCACGCAATAATCGAGCGTGCGGTAGTCGCTGCGCTGCAGCTTGTCCTCAAAATCGTCAAAGCCGGCCGCGCGGAAGATGTCTTTGATGATCTCCGGAACCTTCTTGCCTTGAAAGATCTTGCACTGCGCGCGGCGGCTTAAGAGCCATAGCCAAGGGCGCAATGTCACGCGGTAAGTCGCGCGGTTATTCGTCAAACCGCAATAAGTGAAGCCCGTCACGATACCGTCAAAATAGCGGTGCTCGTCTTGCCCGATATCGAGCTCGATCGAGAGATGATCACCGAGAATGTCTTTGAAGTTGATGTCGAAATCGTCGCTGTCGACCGTCAGGTCGATCGCGAAAGGCCGGCCGACCGTTTCGGTCAGGTGCATCTCATGCATGTAGAATTTATTCTCTCCCAACGAACTCTTGACCCGAATCAGTCTTTGGGGATCGGCCATGGTCATACCTGCCTAGCGTCGTGCGGTTGTCTTTCATCTGCGGGGAAACCCAGATGTAAGGGCGATCTTGCCACAGATGTGTCGCTGAAGAAATCGGTGACTGCGCGGCGCGTGGATAGTTATCGACGCGATCAAACGCAGACTTTATACTTGCGCGGCTAAACTCTCTGGTGAGCGAATCGGCTTTGGCCCCCGGCGGCGTATGTTGCCGCGGCCAACCGGAAATGTGCTTGGAGGTTGTCGTGGAATTGCATGAGACGAGAGAGCACGTCGAGCAAGCCGAGCACGCGTCGCATCAAGAGAGGAAGCGCGCCGCGCTTCTCATCATCATTCTGGCGGTCGTCTTGGCGGTCATCGAGATGGCGGGCAAAGAAGCGCAATTCGCGTCGATCGCCCACAATATTCTCGCGTCCGATACATACGCATTCTACCAAGCAAAGACGATTCGCTCGACGTTCCTGCGCACGACGATCGACAGTGTCGAAGCGCTGTCAAACGAAGGGCCGCGCAACGAGCGGGTGGAGAAAGCCGCCGCCGCCTGGAAAAGTACCGCTGACCGTCTTGATTCGGAGCCGTCGACCGGAGAGGGACGGAAAGAGTTGCTCGAGCGCGCCCGCGTCTTAGAGGATCAGCGGGATGTCGAGGAACACGCCTATCACCATTTTGAATTTGCCGCAGCCGGACTTCAGCTCGCGATCGTTGTCGCATCGGCCGCTGTCATCACGGAACTGGCGCTGCTCGAACTCGTCTCCGCGGCGATCGGGGTCGTCGCGGTTGCGCTTGGTATGTTCGGCTGGCTGGCGCCGTCGCTCCTCCATCTCTAGCCGGTTTCAACCGCGCGCAAAGCGGTGCTGTTTGGATGCTCGGATCGCGTCTGCTTGTGGCGGACGCGACCCAACGGGTCTTAATTTCGAGGTGGGTTATTCGCCTAGAATCTAAGGCTTTTTCAGCATGTCTTTGAGGTGTTTATCAATTTGCTGGAAGCTCACGGCGTAGGTCTTAACCACCGGCACCTGCACCCCGAACGGGTTGGCCTCGATGTGCTTCAGCATTGGGTTCGAAGCAAGGAAGTGAATATTCTTCGTGTGTAGGGCCTGGCATTTCTCGAGATGGGCGCGGCGCGTTGCTTCGTCCTTCGCCGCATGCGCCTTTTCCATCTCTTCGGCGATGCTGTGGTCGAAGCCATCGATCGCCTTGTCGATCTGCCCCAGCCCCTTGTCGATCTCGGCGATGAGTTCGGGAGCTTCTGAGGCATAGGTCTGCCGGATGGCGGATTTGAGACTGTCGAATTGCTTGGTGACCGCTGCATGGGTGCCGCGATAGAGCTGAGGGAGTTTCTGCAGGGTCGCTAGTTTCTCCGGCGTCAGCGGCGCACCGCCCTTGGCAGCGATCGGAGCTTTTTCGTCGTCTTCCGCTTTCTCGTCTTCGTCCTCGTCCTCGTCGTCCTCTTCGTCGTCCTCGTCCTCGTCCTCTTCGTCGTCCTCGTCTTCGTCCTTGGTATCATCGTCATCCGACGCTTCGGTGTCGCGCTCGTCTTCGTCTTCGTCTTGGTCTTCGTCCTCTTCGACATCACCGGCGCGTGCATTCTGGAGCTCGTCGTCATCCGAGGCCTCCGGAGCCTCGACGGCGAGATCCTCTTCGCTGATATCGGCCACGTCTTCGTCTTCTTTGACCTTGGCCATCTGCGCTTTGTATTGGACGAGCTGCATCACTTTGAGCGCTTCGTTCATGATGCGATCGGCATTGCCGAGGCGCTTGATCAGCTTCAGGGAGACGATGTATTTGCTCCCGACTTTCTCCACCGTGGCCGTGCCACTGCAGAGCTGCTTCATCTTCGGGTTGGCTTTCTGAATGTCGTTGAGCAGCGCTTGGGCACGCTTGCGCGGATCGACCAGCAGCTTGTGCTCCTCCTTTTTCTGGCCGCGCGCCAATGCGAAGGCGACCGGAATTCCCTTGCCGTCTCGTCCCTTGGTCGAGACCGCTTTGCGGAAAGCCGTCTTGATGATGGCGATGTTCTTCGCCAGATCCTGTTTAGCTTTTGGGTCGACTGTCGCCATGGTGAACCTCCGTTCGCGCTTTGGTGCGTCGCGGTTTGGTTCGGGCCTTTCAGGCGATGCTTCTGGAGGCGGCAATCCGCGTTGCGGAATTGGTGCGCCCCTAATCGCCCCAATCGACCCAACCTAAACCGATTGCCTGAGCTTCAAATTCGCTCCAAGCCGACGAAAAACATTACCATTATCGAGCTACGGCGACAACAACCAGAATAAATGGCATTCTAGCGGTACTTGCGGAAACGGGCCCGCCCGGCTTGTCCGGAAGACACCGGCGAAGCCGGCTATTGACGCGGCTGTTGCCGTGCCGGAACATGATTTTAGAATTGGAGGGACTGCGATGTCGGATCCTGAGGCCGCTGAATCGAACGTCGTTATCGCATATTTCAATGAAACCTGGTGGTTGGTCCAGGGAGAGAGCCATCTTCAGGATATGCTGGCGGCCAGGGAGTCGCCCGACCTGCCGATTGCGATCGTGACTTGCACCATCTGGTCGGAGGTGATGCAGCTTTGGGACGACCCCGAGTTCGGCAAGATGCCATGGGCAATCAATCCGAAGATCATCGAGCGCATTAAGACGCGCGAGCGAACGACGGTAACTTGATAATTCGGCGTCCTTTTTTGCCGATTGTATTTCCAGCCTTTTGCTGGTACGAGCGCATGACGTGAATCTCGCCGCGTTCCGGGTGAGGCCGGCGCCACCCGCAGCGTCATGGATCGTCCGATGTCATGGAACAATAAGGTCGTTTGGTCGGAAGGCCTATTCCTACGGCCGCAGCACTTCCAACAATCCGACCGTTATTTCGAAAAGCTGATCCGCAGCCGCGTCGGGGCGTTGCGACCCTATCCCTGGGGCATCACCGAGTTGAAGCTCAATGTCGAGATGCTGGCGCTCGGCAAATTCGCGATCGATGAGGCGCGCGGTGTGCTGGAGGACGGCACCCCGTTCAGCGTACCGGAAGACGCCGACCATCCGCCGCCGCTGGATGTGCCGGACAACACCCGCAACAGCATTGTTTACCTTGCCCTGCCTGGCTACCAGCCCGGCGCGCTCGAAGCTGTCCCTGCCGGCGCGACGGAAAGCGTCGCGCGGCACGCGATCCACGAGCAGGAGATCAACGACACGATCGCGCTCGGCCGCGCCAATGTCGGCATCGAAGTCGGCAAACTGCGCTTCCGCTTGGTCCTCGAAGGGGCCGACCGGGCCGGCCTTATCTGCCTCGGAGTCGGTCGCATCGCCGAGATCCGTGCGGACAAGCAGATCGTACTTGATGAAAGCTTCATACCGCCAACCCTCGATTGCGCGGCGACGAAGAACCTTGCCGGGTTCGTCGCCGAGATTCAGGGGCTGCTCCATCATCGGGGCGAAGCGCTGGGGGGAAGGGTGACCGATTCCGGCACGAGCGGGGCCGCCGAAATTGCCGATTTCATGCTATTGCAGGCGGTCAACCGCTACGAGCCGCTGTTCACCCATCTGGTCGGGTCGCGGTATGTGCACCCGGAGGCCTTTTATGGGGTCGCGGTACAGCTTGCCGGCGAATTGGCGACCTTCACGACACCCAACAAGCGTCCGACCCCGTTTCCGCATTATCGGCACGATGACCTGGCGGCGACCTTCCAGCCGGTGATGCGGAGCATCCGCCAGTCGCTCAGCGCTGTGCTCGAGCAAACCGCTGTGCCGATCCCGCTGCAGGAGCGGCGCTACGGCGTGCATGTTGCGCAGATTATCGACAAAACGCTGCTGACGAGCGCGGCCTTCATCCTCGCGGTTAAGGCCGACATGGAGGCCGAAAGGCTGCGTCGGTTCTTTCCGGCTCAAGTCAAGCTCGGCCCGGTCGAGAATATCCGCGAGTTGGTCAACAGCGCGTTGCCAGGCATCGGGTTGCGCGCATTGCCTGTGGCGCCGCGCCAGATTCCCTATTACGTCGGCAAATCCTATTTCGAGCTCGACCGCAATAGTCCGCATTGGAAGGCGATGCAGACGTCGGGTGGGCTCGCGATTTTCCCCGGAGCCGAGTTTCCCGGCCTGGAAATGGAGCTCTGGGCAATCCGCGGCCAGTAGGCTCGGCCCGGAACGCCGCCGACCAAGCCGGCGCGCTGAAGGGTGGTTCCGATTGTCAGTCTCGGGAGCCACGTGATACAGTCGGCATGCTGACCGACTGAGCGCGGCAAATGAACAGGTTGGCGGGCGTGCCTAATCCTAAGCTCAAAATAAAAGAGGCGACGGCGCAAGAGATTTGCGCTGTGTTCGAGCTATCGAGCGATGCGCGGCCGCATCTCGATCCGAAGATCGCGCCTCTTCCTTTCCTCGATCTCCTCGAGGCCAACGAGCTGTACGCCGATGCGCTGCAATTCTTGGCGCGGGCCTTGCCAAAGCGCGAGGCGGTGTGGTGGTCGGCGACCTGTGCGCGCGAACTGGGCCCTGACGCGAAACGGCCGGAGCTGGGCGCAGGGCTCGACGCCGCCGAAGCCTGGGTCTACCGGCCGACCGAGGACAACCGGCGCGGGGCCGAGAAAGCGGCTGCCGCGATCAAGGGATCGCATCCGACGAAGTGGACGGCGATGGCGGCGTTCTGGAGCGGAGGTAGCATGGCCCCGCCTGACAAGCCGGAGGTCAAACCGCCGGAAGAATTCACCGGGAAGGCGGTCGCCGGGGCAGTGATGATGGCCGCGGCGCTCGATCCGCAGCAGGTCACGGCCCGCAATAAAAAATTCATCGCCGCGGGACGGGACATCGCCGCTGGCGGCACCGGCCGTGCGCTGGTCAAGAGCTAAGCGGATCGTCCGCGCGCGACAATGCCACTTGTCCTCAATATAGAAACCGTTGATCCCGCTCTGGGCCAGCAAGCGCCGCGGCGGGTTGAGGTCGTGACGCGCCTGACGATCGGCCGCGGCGCCGACAATGACATCGTCCTCCCCGATCCGCAGCGGTACTTGTCGAAGACCCACTGCATCATTGAATTCAATGGAGAGGGTGGAACGATCATCGATTCGAGCACCAACGGCGTGTTCCTTGACGACAGCTCGGATCGGCTGCCCCGCAATGTGCCGCTGCCGCTTCCCGAAGGAAGCGTGTTGCGCTTCGGCGGCTACCAGATCAGCGTCGTCGCGGTCGCGCCTGCCGCGATGGCCGCATCGGCCGAGCCTCCCCGTCCGAGCCGCGTCACCCCCATTCCGCCGTCACCCCATGACGAACTCTTCGGCGATCCACTCGAAGGGTCGCCTTTGAGCGGTGACGCTGACCAATTGTCCCCTCGGCACGCGGCGCCCTTCGACTTCGGTCCGTCCGGCAATGACCGTGCCGCGCCCATGCTGCCCGACGATATCGATGATATTTTTAAAAGCGAGCCGTCGCCGCCGCCGGCATGGCCCGCGGCAGCGCAGGAAGATCACGTCCCATCCGCCCAGGTCTTCTTTACGCCGCCCAAACTGGCGTCCAGCCTCATTCCGGATGATTGGGATGAATCCGAATTCGCCGCGGCGGCGGCACCGAAAGCGCCGGCGCGGAAATTGTTGCCCGAGCCGCCCGTGGGAGAGCCGCTACCCGCGCGCGAGGCCGCGCGTCCAGCGGTAATGCCTGCGGCGGCGCCGACACCCCAGAGGAGCGAAAGCGCCGGAGATGGCGCCGCTGTCGCGAGTTTCCTCGCCGCGGTGGGGCTCGGCGACGTGACGCTCAGCGACGCGGAAAAGCTCCGTTTGATGCGACAGGTCGGCGACCTCTTGGGAACGATGATCCAGGGGTTGATCGAAATCCTCGCCGCGCGTGCGAGCACCAAGCAGGAGTTCCGTATCGAACGCACCATGATCGGGGCGCTCCGCAACAACCCGCTCAAGTTTTCGGGAAATGTCGAGGAGGCGCTTCGCGTGATGCTGCTGGGTAATGCCCAGGGCTTCCTGCCGGCAAAAGAGGCGGTCGAGGAAGCGTTGGGCGATATCAAGAGCCATCAGCTCGCGATGCTCGCCGGGATGCAAGTGACGCTCGCTCGGGTGATCGGCCGTTTCGATCCCGACAAGCTCGAGAAGCGACTTGAGCAGAAGTCATTGATCGAAGGGATTCTTCCGGCAGCGCGCAAAGCCCGTTACTGGGAGCTCTTCAGATCGCTCTATAAGGAAATCGGCAACGAGCTCGAGGAAGATTTTCAAAAGGCGTTCGGGGCCGATTTCGCGCGCGCCTATCGCGATCAGATCGATCGTCTTTAGGAGCGCGCATCGGCGAGAGCCGTGGGAGAGGCATAAAGTTTTACATTGTTGCGCCGGGAGGGACGATCTAGCAGTACCCGATCCTAGGCGTTTGCGGCATACTCGGCGCGGTCGATCGGGGGGTGGAATACTGTGAGTATCAAGAATGCTATTCGATGCGCGATGTCGCTGGGCTTCACGCTCTTCCTTAGTGCGTGCGGCGGTCCTGGTGCCCCGCCACCGACCGTCGTCGAGCTGACATTCGTCGCGGCACCCGACATCAATCCAAATCCCGCTGGGCGCCCGCAGCCGGTTTTCGTGCGCTACTACCAGTTGGCGGCGACGAGCGCGTTCGACAGTGCCGACTATTTCCAGCTCCACGACAAAGAGAGTGCCCTCCTCGGCGCCAGCTTGCTGGACCGTCAGGAATTGCCGCTCACACCCGGCACATCGCAGACGATTTCGATCACGGCGAAGCCTGGCACCACGGCGATCGGCATCGCCGCCGGTTATCGCGATATCGACCGGGCGCAATGGCGCGCCGAGGCTCCCGTCGCTGCCGGCAAGACCACCAAACTCAAGGTCCAATTGAGCAAGCTGAGCGTATCGGTCGCGCCGGATAAGCAGTAGCAGTTCGTTTCGGGCGAGGGGGGCGCGTCCCGCGTCCTTCAGGCTCCAGGATTAAGGTAGCGGACGAATGTCCATCGATGATCCCTTTGGAGAGCCTCCGGAGTCGGAGCGCACCGTCATTCGTCCCAACCCCGGCGGCCGCCAGCCGGCGGAAGTTGCGCCGGCAATGGCCGAGGCCATGCCGATGCCTGCGGGCGTTGCGCCGACGCCGGTCGCATCGCCGCAGCGCCCGATGGCGCTCGTGGCGATCAAAAATCTCAATCCCCTCGTGAACGCGGCGCTGCCGCTTCTCGATCTCGCCGTACAGTTCAAAAATCGCGCGGTCCACAATAACATCGAGAGCTTGCGCGATCGTGTCGTCGCCGAAATCAACGCATTCGAGCGAAAGATCACGCCTTTGGGCCTCGCGCCGCAGACGCTGCGTGCAGCGCGCTACACGCTTTGTGCCACCATCGACGATATCGTTCTCAACACACCCTGGGGCAGCCGCAGCGTCTGGACCCAGCGGAGCATGGTCGCGACCTTTCATAACGAGGTCGTCGGCGGCGATCGCTTCTGGGACCTGCTCAATCAGCTGAAGCGTGATGCCGCCGTCAATCTCGATCTTCTCGAACTGCTCTATTTCTGCATCACCCTCGGCTTTGAAGGAAAATACCGCGTCATCCCGCGCGGTGCGTCCGAGCTCGTCCTGGTGCGTGAGGACCTCTATCGGCTCATCCGCAATAATCGTGGCGAATTTGAACGCAGCCTTTCGCCGCATTGGCAGGGGGTGGGGGCCCGGTTTGCCGGCGTCCACCAGCGCATCCCCAATTGGCTCGTTGGCCTCATCGGCGTTGGCGTACTGGCGGTCTTCTACGTCCTCTTCACTTTTCTTTTAAGCGGACGGTCCGACGCCGCATACGAAGCCCTTAATGCTATGCCGCCGACGACGCCCGTTACGCTGGCGCGCGCGGCACCGGCTTTGCCGCCACCGCCGCCACCGCCGGAAGAGCAAGGCATTCGCAAATTCCTCGCGCCTGAAATCCAGCAGGGCCTCGTCACCGTTCGTGAGGATGCGCAGACCGTGGTCGTCAATATCCGGTCATCCGGCATGTTTTCCTCGGGAAGCGCCGATGTGGTGCCGGCCTTTTTGCCGCTGCTCCAGCGTATCGGCGAGGCCTTAAACGGCGAGGCGGGCGCGGTACAGGTCATCGGCCATACCGACAATCAGCGGATCCGGTCGCTCAAGTTTCCATCGAATTTCGAACTCTCTTTGGCGCGCGCAAGGGCGGTGCTCGCCGTGATCAAGCAAAAAGTCACCGATGGATCTCGGCTCACGGCCGATGGTCGCGCCGACAGCGAGCCGATTGCGTCGAATGCAACGCCGGAGGGCCGCGAGCAGAACCGCCGTATCGAAGTGGTTCTGACGCGAGCGTCCTGAGGTGATCAAAAGCGCGCGCGGGCGGATGGGAGTGGAGCCCAGATGAAGCGGATTTTCGGAACGATCAAAGGCCTGCTTTTCTCGCGCTTTGTGCTCTACATCGTGGGGATGTTGGTCGCGGCGCTGCTGATTTGGTTCATCGGGCCGCTGATCGGCTTTGGCGATTCGACGCCGCTCGGAGGCGTGCTCCAGCGAACGCTTGCGATCACCCTGATCCCGGCCATCTGGGGGGCGGGCGCGAGCTTCAGCAACGTCCGTTACGCGCGGACCAATCGCCAGCTGCAGGAAGACCTAACCCAACAGCCGGCAGCGCAGGCAAAGGCGGCCGGGGCCGAAGAGACTTCGGAGCTGGGCGGTCGGCTAAAAGAGGCGCTCGACCTTCTGAAGAAGACCAAGGTGCGCAGGACGTGGGGCAGCGGATGGCTCTACGAACTGCCTTGGTACATTTTCATCGGCCCGCCCGGTTCGGGCAAGACCACGGCGCTCACCCATTCAGGCCTCAACTTCCCGCTCGCCGCGCAGATCGGCCAGAACGCGGTGAAAGGCGTCGGCGGGACGCGCAGCTGCGACTGGTGGTTTACCGACGACGCGGTGTTGATCGATACCGCGGGACGCTACACGACTCAGGACAGCAACGCGGAGGCCGATGCCGGCGCCTGGAACGGCTTTCTCAAGCTTCTGAAGAAATATCGCAAGCGCCAGCCGGTGAATGGCGCGATCGTCGCCATCGGTATTTCCGATTTGCTCAATGCGAGCGAAGCACAGCGCAGCGAGGATGCGAAGAAGATACGGTCGCGTCTTGCCGAGCTCTATGCCGAGCTGGGTGTGCAATTTCCGGTCTACGTGCTTTTCACCAAGGCCGATCTCATCGCGGGCTTCATTGAATTTTTCGACGATCTCGGCAAGGACGGTCGCGAACAGGTCTGGGGCATGACATTTCCGCTCGGCGCGCAGCCCGACGCCGGCAACGTCGTCGAGGGCTACGGCGCCGAATTCGATGGGCTGGTCGGGCGACTGAGCGATCGCTTGGCCGAGCGGCTCCAGCAAGAAGCCGATATCCAGCGCCGCGCGACGATTTTCGGCTTCCCGCAGCAAGTCGCGGGTCTCAAGGACATCACCGCGTCGTTTTTGGCCGAAGTGTTCGAGCCCAATCGATACCAGAAGCCGGCGCGGCTGCGCGGTGTCTATTTCACGAGCGGCACCCAGTTGGGCGCGCCGATCGATCGGCTCATGGGAGCGATGGCGGCGAATTTCGGGATTTCGCGTCGTCAGATCGCCGCCTTCAGCGGGACGGGTCGCACCTATTTCCTCACCCGACTCTTGCGCGAGGTCATTTTCGGCGAGGCAAATCTCGTCAGCGCCGATGCCAAGGTGGAGAAGCGCGCGCGCCTGATCCATTACGGCGTGATCGGCGGTACGGCGCTCGTGAGTTTGCTGGTGCTGACCGGTTGGATTTTCGCTTATTTCAACAACGCATCGACGATCGCGAAGATCGATCAGCAGATCGCGTCCTACAACGATCTCGCCAGGACTGTGCAGGTGGATCGCGTCGCGGATGCGAGCCTGCAACCGATCTTGCCGCTTCTTGCCATTGCGCGCGATATGCCCGGCGGCTACGCCGAACGCAATCAGACGTCACCCCTGCTTGAGGATTTGGGCCTCTATCAAGGCAACAAGCTCGGCTCACAAGCGACCGCCGTCTATCGACGCGATCTCAACCGCCTGTTGCTGCCGCGCATGCTCGTCCGGCTCGAGCAGCAGCTCGCACAGAACCAGTCGCGCCCCGATTTCCTTTACGAAGCGCTCAAGGTTTATCTCATGCTCGGGGCGCAGGGAAAACTCGATAAGTCGCTCGTCAAACGCTGGATGACGCTCGATTGGACGCTTATCTTTCCGGGCCCCGAGAACGATGCCAACCGTAACGCGCTTGCCGGCCATCTCGACGCGCTGCTCGAGAGGCCGCTGACGCCAATTCCGCTCGATGCCAATCTCGTCGAAAAGACGCGCGCAATCTTACAGCGCCTTCCGATTGCAGAGCGGGTTTACAGCCTGATCAAAACCCATCCTACGATCACGGCGCTGCCGGAATGGCGTATCGCCGATCACGCGGGGCCGGCGGCGGCGCGCGGTCTCGTGCTGCGTTCGGGCAAGCCGTTGAGCGAAGGGGTCGCGGGGCTTTATACGCATGACGGCTATTATTTCGCCTTCAAGCCGCTCCTGCCGCAGGCGGCAACCGAGATCGCGCGCGAAACGTGGGTGCTCGGGCTCGAGACCAAGGTCGCCGACGATCCCGCCTCGATAGCGCGGCTTAAGAACGATGTGACCAGCCTCTACCTCGAAGATTTCGCGGCGCAGTGGGACCGCCTGCTCTCGGATATATCAATCCCGCCTTTCGCCGGGCCGGCGCAGGCGGCGCAGATCCTCAACGTGTTGTCGGCACCCGATTCGCCTTTGCGCACGGTGCTGATCAATGCCGCCAACGAAACCTGGCTCTCGCACGTGCCGGAGCAGCCGCTAATCACGTCCGCCTCTCCCAATGCCCTGAGCGCCGCAGCGGCCGCTGCGGCACAGCAAGCGGCAACGCAAGCCGCGCAGCAAGCCGCCAGCCGAGCCTCGCAGAGAACGCCGCAGATTGCGGGTGGTGCAGGCGGCAGCCTTGCGGAACAGCAACTCGCCTCTGTCGTCGGAACACAGGGGGTCGCAAACACCGATCCGGCGGGGCCGTTCACCGATCAACGCTTTAAGGCATTGCACGAACTCGTTGCCGGCGACGGCCATAGCGCGCCGCCGATCGACGGCGCAATCGCCGACCTCAACGATATGTATACGGCGGTCAATCGCGCGGGCCCGACGGGCGACACCGCGCATGCATTGGTGGACGCCGGCGGTATGCAGAAGATACAAGCCGATGCCGCGCGGCAGCCTGACCCGCTGAAATCAGTGATGACTCAGGCCATCGGTCAAGTTGCGTCGCTCAACGCCGGCGATATGCGCTCGCAATTGAACGCTCTTTGGACCTCACAGGTCGTGCCGTTCTGCACGAGCGCGCTCGACAACCGCTATCCTGCCTTCAAGTCGGCGACGAACGAAATCACTCTCGACGACTTCGCGCGCCTCTTCGGAAAAGGCGGTCTGATCGACACTTTCTTCACAACCAACCTTCGCCAATATGTCGATATCTCGAAAAATCCGTGGGTTTGGCAGCGGGTAAACAACGTCGATCTTGGCATTCCTCCCGCCACGCTCGCGCAATTCCAGCGCGCGATCACGCTCCGCGACAACATGTTCGCGGGCGGCGGCGGCAAGCCCGGCGTGAGCTTCGATATCGTGCCGGTCGATCTCGATGCGAAATCGACTCAAGTCGTGGTCGAGATCGATGGTCAGACCATCACCTACGATCACGGTCCGCCGCGCGCTGTCCACATGGTATGGCCGGGCCCGAGCGGGGTCGGCCATGTCCGTATCGCTTTTCAGCCGCAGACGGCAGGGGCGTCCAGCGCTATTGAAAAGGACGGCGTGTGGGCATGGTTCCGCGTGCTTCAGGGCGCAGGATTGAAGCAGTCGACGGGCGCCGATCGTTACCTCGCGACGTTCAAAGTCGACGATCGCGTCGCAACTTTCGAAATTCGCGCCAACAGTGTGATCAATCCGTTTGCCTCGAGCCAGCTCGACCTCTTTCGGTGCCCGCCGCGACTGTGAGCGTCGTGAACTTGCCGCCTTGTGTCTATGGCAAGCTGCCGGCGCGGGGCGACTTCATCACGCGCCGCTTCGAGCGCAGTTTTCTCGATCCGTGGGACGCATGGCTGCAGCAGGGCATGATCGCGAGCCAGGAAAGCTTGGCCGAGCTTTGGCGCGACATTTATCTGACAAGCCCGGTTTGGCGTTTTGCCCTCAGCGCCGGCGCCTGCGGCCCGGAAACGATGCTGGGCGTGCTCATACCGAGCGTCGACAAAGTCGGACGCTATTTCCCGCTGATCGTCGGATGTGCGCTGCCATCCGGCCTTGAACTCACGAGCTTGATCGCTCAAGCCTCGCCCTGGTATCGGGCAATTGAAGCGCTCGCGCTCGCCGCGCTCGACCCCGGATTTTCGCTTGAGGCCTTCGAACAACCGATCGAGCTCGACGTCGACGGCACGAATCTCGCGCTGCCGGCGGTCGAACGCTTAGAGTCCCCTGGTCTCTACCTGCCATTCGCGGCCAATGCGCACGCCGCCGCCTTGCGTCGCGCTCACCAGCCGCTCGCACAAGGGCTGAATTTGTGGTGGACGACGGGTTCGGAACGCGTCGCTCCGTGCTTGCTGATAAGCCCCGGAATGCCGCCCGCGTCTTCCTTTACGGCATTTCTCGACGGCGATTGGCGTGGTCGCGGGTGGGCGGTGCCAGAAGAAGAACCGCCGCAGGTGGAGACGGCGGGTGACGCCGAGCCGCGCGAAGAGATCGAACCAAACGATTCGACGGTTGCGGCGGCGGAAGCAGATCAACGCGCGAGCGATCAGGGGGACCAACCCGAAGCGCCACGACCGACCGACCATTAGGCTCGCGCCGGTGACAGGGACATAGGGACGAGATCGAGATCATTCGCCGGCGTCTAGCAAAGCTGAATGTCGCGCAATTGAAAGCTGCGCGGCGACCGCAACTATTCTATCCTGTGAACGTACACCAGGGGAGGGGGTAAATGTCTGAGCTCGCTAAGGCTTGGGGTAGCATCACGAGCAATTGCAAAGAGCTGGGCACGCCACTGTTTAAGGCGAAAGGCGACGTCGGCAAATTTGCGCAAGATTACGACAAGGCCAATGATGCCAAGGACAAACTGCAAGAGAAAAAGAAGGGTCTGGTAGACATTCTGGAAAAGGCCGGCGACAAGTGGGGCGACGTCGGTAAGAAGATCGACACGGCGATAGACGAGCTTACGAAGATTAAAGAGGATGCGGTCAAAGACCTCGATAATAGTTCGTCTGCGGTGAACCCAGACTCCGAGCCGGAAGATGTCATCAAGCGTTTCACAACGCTGCTCTCCGTTCAGACGAATTACTATAAGGAGAGGAAGGGAATCTACGATCAAGTTGCGAAGCTCGACGATCAATATGTGGCTTTGATGAAGGCCGCGGTGGATGAGTACAAAAAGCAATGGGCCGCCCTCAAATCGAGCATCGACAAAATCGAACAGGACAAGCGGCGGCTCGAAAACTCGATCCGTTCAGCCGTCGCAGATCAGACGGTCATCGCGATGAAGATGAACCGGAAGGACATCGCCGACCAGGCGCGGAGTATTACGGGGCAGTTTGACCCGGCGTGAGATCGCCGCGAGAACAGCCATACCGCCGCTCATGTCAAAACGCCTGCATATCGTCGTGCCTTATCGGGGACGCCCCGAGCAGCTGTCGGCGTTTTTGCGACACATCAATGTTTACTTCGCGCGCGATAAAGCCGATCGAGGGATCGATTACTGCGTGTCGATCATCGAGCAGGAGGAGGGGCTGCCCTTCAATCGCGGTGCCCTCTTGGACATTGGGTTTCTCCTTCGCGAAAAGACGAGCGACTACACGTGTTTTCACGATGTCGATTATTTGCCGGTTTGGGCCGATTATTCCTGGGCCGAATTGCCGATGGCGCTCGTATGGTACGGGGCCGAGCGAAGGCCCGTCGCACCCGGCCGCAGTGAAATCCACATACAGCACAATCTCGAACACTTCGTCGGCGGTGCGCTGCTCGTTCCGAACGGGCTCTTCCGTCGCATCAATGGCTACGCGACCGCTTATTGGGGCTGGGGGTACGAGGACATCGATCTTACGCACCGCCTCGCTGCCGCCAATCTGCGTTGGTCGCGACGTAAAGGCACGTTCACGCCTTTGGATCACGATTCCCATGGCTTCGACATTCAAGGCTCGCCGACATCCGCGGCAGTTGCGAATCTCGAGCTTTATCAAAAGCGCTGGTCGCCGGGCGCCGCCGTGACCGAGGACGGTCTATCGACGCTGAATTACCGGGTCCTCGCGCGTGAGCCGATCCAGCCGATGCAGACACCCGAGCGCGAAGCACCCTACGAGCGGATTGTCGTTGCGCTGACACGCGACTAGCTCGGTCGGGCTCTGCTCGAGGCAATTGGCCCGGCAATGCGGGGGCGGCTTGTCATTTTGATCTCAATCCACCGCTGCCCTGCGCTCGTTTCGCTCGAGCCAGCGCATCGGTCGTTGCCCGCCTTGCGGCATTCAACCTATTGATCGCTTCGGCGTTCACCTCTTGTGCCCGCAGCATCTGGTCGTGAAGCGCTTCGTCGGTGATGGGATCCCATTTCGATGGATCTCCTTCGACGCCGCGAGCAGGGTTGGGCTTATTCGCGCGGTAGCGGGTGTATTCCTGTGTCGCATCGAACGATGCTTTTTCTGCCGCGTGCTGAGCTCTACCCGCGTCGATCTCGTTCTGGCGTGCCTGTTCGAGTGATTCTGCGGGGTTTCCTTGCGGCGCGTCGGGATCGGGTCCCGGCCTTGCCGGATCGACCTGCGTTTTCGGATCGACGTCGGTCTGTCCGCCTTGGGCGGGCATTTCAGGCTGTGTCTTGCCGAAGGGATCGATCTGCGTCTTCGCGAACGGATCAACAGCTTTGGGGGCAGGCGGACCGTCCCCCAGAACCGGCGGTTCTTCGGGGACCGGCGTGGTTCCGCCTGGAGCTTCGTCGCCGAGGAACATCGGCGCGATATTGGTGAGCGTGCGCGTCGCCGCTTCCAGGGGTTTTTCACTCCACGCCTTTGTTCCACCGCCCAGGCCGGCGAGGAAGTCGACGTCGGTGTTCGTCCGTTTGCTCGGATCGTTCGGATCCTGCTGGGTATCGTTCAGCAGGTTCTCGCCGAGATCGCTCAGGCTGCTGCCGTACTTGCCGTCCTTCTTTCCCTCCGCCAGATCGACAAGTCCGTGCGCGCCTTTCACCACCGTGTTGAGCCCGGGGGCAATCGGGACATGCTCCGCGACGCCGAGCGCTCCCTCGGCCAACGAGCCAGCGGCGTCGATCGGATGAACAAAGGCATTTCCGGCTGCGGTCGCGAGGTCGCCAACTCCCTTTACGACGCCGCCAAGAGCGTCGGTCGTCGCGTCGCCGATCGTCGCCGAGGCCTTCAACAGCGAACCGACGATCGGCACATTGCTGTACTGGGCAGCGGCCTGGTCATTTCCCTTCTTCGCCTCCGCTTCAAGCCAATCGACCCCTTTACCAAGGTCTTCATTGGCTTTGGTGAAGTTCGGTGCCACCGCGTCGTACGCACCGGTAACCGTATTGTAAGCGCTTTTCGCGCCATCCAATACCGTCGCCTCGGCGTTCACGACGAACTTTCCTGCGGTGTTGGCCGTGGCTTCCGCTTTGTCGACCACTGAGGCTGCGCCTTGCTTCAGGAAAGCGGCGACTGACGGGGCGATGATCATGCCTTGGTCCGTGTCGATCACGTGACCATGGGTCGCGCAAAGAAGATAATTTTTGGCACCGGGCACATAACCATGCTGAGGCTTGCAATCCGCCTCGACGGGCCGCGGCACCGCCTGCCCCGACTGATCGCCAAGGGCTTTCATTTTGGCGGCATCGACGTTTTGCGTGACGGCACCGACCACCGTCCTGCCCGCATTCTCGACCGACTGCACGGTTTGGGTAACCGCGCTCTCCGCATCTTTGTAGAGTTGGGTCGCGCCCTGAACGACGGTGTTGATACCATTGTCGACCGTGGTCTCGACGTTGCTAACGACGCTTTGGACCTTGTTGCGGATACCGTCGACATCGATACCGAGTGCGCCAAGCCAACTGTCTTGAGCTTGTTCGGCCATTGAATACCTCCCGCCAGCGATCGCAGTGATGATTATTTCACCGCTCCCGAGGAGCGATTTCTTACTTGTGATAGTCCCGACAATTCGGGGGCGTGGGTTGTCTTTGCAGGTTACATGCAAGTCTAACCGAAAGCACATCGCTCGATAAAGCTCGAATGTCCGAGAGGTGTGAAAAGCAACCGAATCGCTCGGCTTTCGTCCCTTCTTTTCTACGGTTGCGGACATTTATCACGCACGAATAGTCGAATTGTCTTCGCCTTGATTTTGACGCATTTCCTGACATGGGCGCCACACCGGAAATGTTCGAATACCCAAAAAACAGTGGGGCAGGTCCTCGATACTCGAAAGCAGGCGCGGCAGGCCCTCGCCGCCTTTGGCAGGAATTGCCGCGTAAGTAGACTGATAAAGAAATCGTATGAAACTATCGCCAAAAAAGGAATTGCCGAATAAATCGGCTGGGGGCGAATATGGGTGAGCCCGCCGAACGCAGGAGTTCCCATGCCCCAGCAAGCCAAGTTGCGTCACTTCGCGATCACCACGGCTGATCCGGAAAAGACTGCGCAATTCTACGAGCAGGCCTTCGGGATGCGGCGGGTCGGGCGTACGGATTCGCCGATCGCGCGGGGTCTCTATCTTTCGGATGGCGTGATCAATCTCGCGATCCTCAAATACAAAGACGTCGCGGCGTCGGGAGGACCGGAGCGGGGCCTCGACTGGTACGGCATTCACCACGTCGGCTTCTGGGTCGACGAAGTGAAGAGCGCAGGCGAGCAGATATCGGATGCCGGCGGCAGCTACATGATCGGCGAGGTGTCGAACTCGCCCAACACCTTCTACGAAGTGAAATATCGCGGACCGGATGGGGTCATCATCGACATTACGGAGCACGGCTGGGTCGGTGCCGTGAAGAATGTCGATGAAGAGGAACCGGCTCCGGCAAAATAGGTCGGAGCATCGCCGGCCGAACTGTTCCATGAACAATTCAGACCTGATCGTCGCGACGCTGCGCAAGGCCGGTATTCGCCATGGCTTCGGCATCCCGAGCGGCAATGTCCTGTCATTGATCGATGCGATGCGATGCGGCGGTATCGAGTTCATCCTGACCGCGCACGAAGGCTCGGCCGGTTTCGCGGCCGAGGTTACCGGGCGGATGACCGGTGTTCCCGGTCTCTGCATCGCGACGCTTGGGCCCGGCGCGACCAATCTTGCGACGGGCGTTGGCTCCGCGTTCCTCGATCGCTCGCCGATGATCGCGATTACTTGCAACCTGAACAGCGACCAGCTTGGGCGCCGGTTGCAGATGCATATCGATCACCACGCGCTGTTCCGGCCGATCACGAAGGCAAGCCTTCCGCTACGACCCGGCAATATCGCCGCGACCTTGGCCGAAGCGTTGCGTATCGCTCTCTCCGAGCCGCAAGGCCCGGTGCATCTCGATCTGCCTGAGGATGTCGCGCTCGCAGAGATGCAAGAGGCGATACCGGACATTCCCGCTGGCGCGCGGCTCGCACCGCCGGACGCGGCGGCGCTCGATGCGGCGTATCGCCGGATCGCCGAGGCACGGCGGCCGATAGCCATTATCGGCGCGGATGCGCGGCGGATGCGCGATCCCGGGTTGCTGCGCCGATTCGTTGAGCGGCACGACATCCCGTTTGCTGTCACGACGATGGCGAAAGGTTTGATCGACGAAGACCATGCGCTGTCGCTTGGCTGCATCGAACGCGCTTGCCGCCAAATGCAGCGCCAATTTCTGCGCCGGGCCGATCTCATCATCGGCCTAGGCTACGATACGGTCGAAGTCGAATACGAGGCCTGGATCGGCGATGTTCCGTTGCTCCATGTCGGGCTCGATCCGGCCGATACCAACGGCAAGGTCGCGATCGCGCATCAGGCGATCGGAGATATCGATGCCGCCCTCGCGGATCTCGCGGCGCGCCCATCGCTGAAGCCGGCCTGGCACGGCGAGGAACTCGCCGACCGTCGCGCGCGCTTCAACGTTGCTTTGCGGCCGGCGGTGAATGCTTTCGCGCCGCACCAGGCGATCGATGCCGTGCGCGCGGCGTTGCCGGCGGACGGCATCCTCTCCTTCGATGTCGGCGCGCATACGCATCAGATCGCATCGCAATGGACGGCGCATGGGCCGCGCAGTTTCCTCATCACCAATGGCTGGTCGTCGATGGGCTTTGGCTTGCCTGCCGCCATCGCGGTGAAGCTCGCCGCGCCGGATCGGCCGAGTGTCTGCATCCTCGGCGATGGCTGCTTCCAGATGACTTGCGGCGAGTTGGCGGTCGCCAAGCGCATCGGTGGTCGTGGTGCTCGACGACGGCTGGCTGTCGCTGATCCAGGTCAAGCAAACGCGGCGCAATCTCACGGTCTACGGCACCGACCTCGTCAGCGCCGAAGACGAAGCGCTGCCGGCGTATTATTTTGGCGTCCCCGTTGTCGCCGTGCGTGACGCGCCATCCTTGCGCGCGGCGGTGAAGGAGGCGCTCGGTGCCGATCATCCCGTGGTCATCGAAGCGCGGGTCGATGGTTCCCACTATATGACCACCGTTTGCGATTGAGAGTGTGCGCGGCATGACGTTGAGAATCGCGATCGCAGGTCTCGGCACTATCGGACTGCCGGTCGCGCGCGCAATCGATCGCGGCATTCCCGGTCTTGCTTTGGTGGCTGTGGTGTCGCGGCGCCGTGACGTGGCCGAGCAACGTCTCGCCGCTGCCGGCATCAAGGTTCCCGTGACCTCGATGGCCGATATGGTCGACATGGCCGATGTCGTCGTCGAATGCGCCCCGGCGAAGGAATTCCGCTCGATCGCCGAGCCTGTGCTGACGGCAGGCCGTACGTTGGTGACCGTCAGCGGTGCCGCTTTGCTCGAAGCGTTCGACGTGGTCGAGTTGGCGCAGCGCCATCATGGCCGCATCACGCTGGTGACGGGCGCATTGCTCGGGCTCGACGCGGTCCGCGCTGCGGTCGAGGGCGATGTCAGTTACGTGCGGATGATCAGCCGCAAGCCGCCGTTGTCGTTGCGCGGCGCGCCTTACCTCGAAGCCAATCGCATCGATGTCGGCGCGATCGTTGCCGCGACGCGCGTCTTCAAAGGCTCGGCCCGCGAAGGCGCGCGCGGCTTCCCGGCGAATTTCAATGTCGCGGCGGCGCTCTCGCTCGCCGGCATCGGGCCGGACAAGACCGAGCTCGAGATCTGGGCCGATCCGGCGGTGACGCGCAACACGCACACGATCGAGGTCGAAGCCGACAGCGCGCGGTTCACCATGACGATCGAGAACGTGCCGAGCGCCGAGAATCCGGCAACCGGCCGGATCACGCCGCTGTCGATCATCGCCACGTTGCGCGGCCTCAGCACGCCGCTGCGCGTCGGAACCTGATTTAGCCGCGAGGCGGCGCGAGGCGCCGCGCCTGCAAGCGTCGCACGAATTCCGATTGATTTCACCGGCGGGGGCGGTATCGCGCCGTGATCGCCGTCCGACGCCCGTGCGTCAGCCCGCAGCCGGCTTCGGCACGATCTTCGCCCGCAGCGAGCCGATGACCGGCGAGCGGATCTCGACGGTGTCGCCGGGCTTCAGGAAGCGATCGGGCGGATATTCGCCGCCGGGCAGCATCTCGCTCGAATCCGCCGCGGTGCCAGCGGCGGTGCCGCCGCTGACGATGTCGCCGGGATAGAAGGTGAAATCCAGCGACAGGAATTCGATGTATTCGGCGAAATCGTAGACCATGGTCTTGGTCGAGTAGTTTTGCCGCCGCTCGTTGTTGACGAAGACCTCGACCTGTGCGTCGAAAGGATCGACTTCGCCGACCGCGATGCAAGGACCGAGCGAATAGCCGGTATCGAAATTCTTCGAGGTCGCGAAACGGCTGCCCTTGTTCGGCTCATGGGGGCGCCGGATGCTCCAATCGCCGAGCAGCGTCACGCCCCAGATATATTCGCGGGCATTCGCCGCTTTGATATCCTTGCCCTTCTTGCCGAGGATGACGGCGATCTCGCCCTCGTAATCGAAACGCGTCGACCACGACGGCAGGATCACGTCGCCATCGGGGGCTACCGGATCCTTGCCGACTTTCCAGAAGCCGCGGATTCCTTCTTTGCGTTGCTTCTCACGCGCGTCTTCGAGCGTCAACGCCGGGCCGGGCTTGTTGCCTTGCATCTTGATCGCCATCGCCAACGCATGGTCGGCGAAATTCGCGCCGGCGCAGGCGACCCGCGCGCCCTTCGGCACCGGCGCGTGAATAGCGACGTCGCCCGGCGCGTGGATCAGCTTTTCGCCGCGCTCGCCGGTCTTCGACTGCGCTTGGCCGAAGAGGTAATCGACCGCCTTCTGCGCATTCTCCAGGGCAAGAGGACCGGCTTCGATGAAACGCATGAGATCGGGCGGAGCCTGCTGCTCGGCCGCGCTATAGGGATAACGCTCGTTCTGGCGCTCGCGGAGATACTTCGCGAAAGCCAGCGACACGTCGACGATTTGCGACTGGTGTAAATAGCCGAGCCGCTGATCCGGCCCGAAGACGACAAGCTTCATCGGTCACCCTCCCGTTTCTTGGAGGCGACTGTAGAGCAGGAAAGCTTCGTTTTCGAGGCTCGGAACGGCGGGCAGCGCAGGTGGTTTACCCTTCGAATGACCACGGAGGTTTTCGATGCCCGCTTATCTCATCGTGCATCGCCGCAAGATCACAGATCCCGAGAGCCTGAAGCGGTACGACCATGTCGAGGAATCGATCGGCAAATTCGGCGGCAAAGTCCTGATCCGCTCGGACGAATTCCTCGTGCTGGAAGGCCGGTGGCACAGCGGCAGCAGCACCAACGACGGCCGGCCCGAGCGCATTACCGTCATCGAATTTCCCGACATGGCGCAGTTGCGCCGCTGGTACGATTCGCAGGACTACGCGGCGCTCAAAGAGATCCGCAAAGAGAATTCGGCCTCGGACATCGTGGCGGTCGAAGGCGCGGCCGGCTGAGCCGGTCGCGTCAATGGCTTTCGCGGATCGTGACGAGGCGCCCGGCTACTGAACGCCGAGGCTTACTGAACACCGGACGCCAAGCCCGGGAGCTCTGCGCTTTGCGTGATCGTATTGGCCGAACATTGCGTGCCGCCGGCGGTCTCGATCGGCGTCACTTGCGCGCTCGGAAGCGCGCGCGCGCGGGCCTCGACCGGGCTCAACACGCCGCCGGTCGCGGCCAAGGTCGAGGCAGGCGCGCACGGCGCCGGCAGCCGCAGATCAGGCGCGTTCATTGGCGGATTCGGGTTATGCGGACCCGGCGTAACCCCAGTGTTCGGCGCCTGCGCAAATGCCGCTACCGTCCATCCGAAGCTCGCAATCGTCAGCACAAGGGCACGTTTCATGATCGCCCTCCTTCCCTACATTGAGAGAACGGAGACGGCCGTGGGAACGTTCCCCGTCTTGCGTGTGTTCACCCGCTCTGGGCGGCGGAGAAAGTCACGTAGCTCTTGCTGTTGCCGCGGACGACGATGACGCCTTCCTGCGTCGCGCTGGGCGTTCTCGCGACGGGCGTATGACGGTGCACCGATTGCTGTTGCACGGGCATCGGCTGCTCCGCGATCAGTACCGTCGGTGCATAACCGAAATTATCGACCCATACGCCGTCGGTACCGAGCGTGAGGAAATGCGAGCCTATGCGGCGGGAGCGGCGGAACGAACCGTTGCGTTGTGAGAACGGCGTCGACGACGACGCGACGGGATTCGGCGACGATGCGAAGCTGCGTCGCACGGTTGCCGGGCCGGGGATCGATGGGCCGGTGGTGTGCACCGTGCCCGGGCGACCGACACGGAACCCGCCGCCATGACCGCCGAAACCGCCGCCGCCGCGGGCATCGGTCGTTGTCGGCAACATGGTCGTCGTCATCAGAATGAGCGCAACGCTCGATACGATGAGCCGCGTTCTCGTGATCATCGCCATGGGGACACCCTCTTGCTCAAAAGCCGGTGACACGCTCGAGCAGAGCGCCGACCTCGCGCGGCGGCGCGTCGCTGCGCCAAGCAACATGCCCGTCCGGTCGCACAAGAACAAGCTTTCGTTCGTAAGCGCTTGCAATGTCGCGGTCCTCGATGTGAACGATGCTGAGCGGCGTGCCGCATCGCACGGCAGCAGCGTCGCGGAAAGTGTTGCCATCGTCCGCATTGTCGAAACACAGCAACGTGAAACCGCGGCCGAAGAGATCGAGCGTGGATCGACCTTCGCTGAGCCAGGCATGCGGCGCGCGTCCGCCCGGTCGCGATGTCGGACGATAGGTCTCGGGATCGTCCTCCAATGCCGGGGTGCCGTCGAGAACGCAGATCGGCGAATCTTCGTAGCGATAACCGAGTTGCAAGCCCATGGTGCGGAATTCGCGCCCGACCTGATTGACGAGGATGTCGCCGATGCGCTGGCGCAGCGCGTCGCCCGCGTCGCCGGCTTCATCGAGCGCATCGAGTCCGTCGCCCCAGCCGGTCTGCGCGGCGTGGAATTGTGTCGCGCTGCCGACGGCACGCGCACCGGCGGGCCGGCGCTCGCGGTCATAGCTCGCAATGAGGTGTGGCCCACCCCAGCCCCGGACCACCGCAGCGAGTTTCCAGCCGAGATCGACCGCATCGCCGAGTCCCGTGTTCATACCCAGCGCACCGGTCGGCGAGACCTGATGCACCGCATCGCCTGCCAGCAACACGCGGCCACCGCCGTAGCTTTCGGCGAGCACGCTTTGCCGCCGCCAGACATTGATGTCGACCCAGTCGACAGCGAGATCGCGGCCGAGCACGCGGCGCAGATAGGCGGCTTTGTCGACGCTTTCGACCGTCGTGTCGTGGCCGGTCTCGTTGACCATCAAGCGCCACAACGCATTTGCCGGATCGATGATGCGCAGATTGGCCCAGACGCCGCCGCGATCGACGGGCACGAAGAAGGTGCCCGGCTCCTTACCACAGATATCGAGAAGGCGCGGCGCGTGGAAAAACATGTTCACCGCATGGCCGAGCACGCCCTTGCCGGCGAGGGCGATGTCGCTGGCGCGGCGCACGACGCTGCCCGCGCCATCGCAACCGACGAGATATTGCGCCTCGATCGTCTCGCGCGCGCCGCTGACCGCGTCGATCACCGTCGCGACGATGCCGCCACCTGTCTCCTCGAATGATTCGAAGCGACAATGATAGCGCAACGTCACTTGCGGGAAGGAGCGTGCGAAACGTTGCAGGATCGGATCGAACCAGGTTTGCGAGCAAGTCTGTGTGTATTCAGGCGAATGTTCCGAGGCCCGGATCTGGCGCGGCGGGCGTTTGACGCGGCCAAGCTCATAGCCGCTGAGCGTGGTCATGAAGACCACGTCCTTGGGCCAGGAAAGCGGGAAGGGGGTGTCGAGAACTTGCTCGGCGATGTCCCAACGGCGGCAGAATTCCATCGAGCGCGTGTTGACCTCGTTCATCTTCGGGGTCTTCACCACGCCATCGCCTTGCTCGATGAGAAGGCAGCGAATGCCTTGCCAGCCGAGCTCGGCCGCCAAGGCAAGACCGACTGGCCCGCCGCCGACAATTAGAACCGGAAGCATTTGTTTTGCGGTGCTCATGGCGGCCAGCCTAGCTCTAACGCAACTGTGAAGTCATGGGCGCCAGCTTAGTCGCTACATTCCGCCGACAAAATGCGATTGGAATAAATATGGGCGATCTATCGACCGAGCCAAAGCTGCTCCTGCCGGGCCTCGCGCCGCTCTATCGCCACACAGTGCCGTTCTCATGGCTCGTGGTGCGCCTCGCCGCTGGTCTCATTCTTTTCTATCACGGCACGGGCAAGATCGGTCACGTCGACGCCGTGACGGCCAACATGATCAAGAACGGCATTCCGCTGTCGCTATCGGTGCTCGCCGCTTACACCGTGATCATCAGCGAGACCATCGGCCGTTCTCCGTCGCGATCGGTTTTTTCACCCGCTTCTTCGCCGCGGCTTGCGCGATCGATCTTGCCGTCATCACCTTCGACGTGCTGTGGCCCAAAGGCTTCGTTTGGTCGCAGGGCGGCTATGAGTTCATGCTGATGTGGGGCTTGATCATGTTCGCGATCGCCCTCCGCGGCGGCGGCCCCTATTCGGTCGATCGCTGGATCGGCCGCGAGCTTTGATCTCATCTCGCATGCGGGGCGCTTAGCGCCTATATCAGGGGCATGAGCAAGCTCGGCTACGTGATAGCGGCAGCGCTTGGCTTGGCCGCGATGGGCGTCGCCTGGCAAGCTTGGAACGCGATGGCGGACGTCCAGATCGGGGCATCCGGCATCGTCGCCATGATCCTTGGGGCGGTCGGCGCGCTGGCCCTGGGCGGGGCGTTGATGGCGCTGCTCTTCATCAGCAACCGCCGCGGCTTTGACGAGGAAGCCGGCGGGCATGTGAAAATCGAGCGAAAAAACTACCCTGATTAGGGAATCTAGGAGTTCCGAGCCCGCCCACAGCGTTTTTCCGGCGGACATCGATAGAGAAACGGTAGTAATCGCGCGCGTGTCACGGTATAAATTCGGTATAGATTGATCGCTTGATCAATAATTTGATCGTCAACGAGGGGGAAGCTTAGACATGGCCGAAGTCCGTAAAGGCGATGACAACGCCGGGCGCCGGCGTCGTACGATTCGCGAGCACGGCCCCGATCCTGTCGATGTGCATGTCGGTCGCCGCCTGCGCCAGGCGCGGTTCCTTGCCGGCATGAGCCAGGAAGAACTGGGCGCCGGCATCGGCGTTTCCTTCCAGGCTGTGCAGAAATACGAGCACGGCGAGAACCGGCTGAGCGCCAGCCGTCTCTACAAGGCGGCGCGGCTTCTCGATCGTCCGGTGTCGTTCTTCTTCGAAGAGCTCGGCGGCGAGGCCGCAACCGGCTCGAGCAAGGGTTTTACCCGCGAAGAGATCGAGTTGGTGCGCCATTTCCGCCAGATCCCGAGCGAGGAAGTGCGCGAGCACCTATTGCAAATGACCAAACGTATCGGCGGGCTCGAAGGCGCCGATAGCGCCGACAAATCGGCCTAAGCGCCGCTCGAGCGAAGCCTCACTCGAATGCCCGCGGCGCCGCTTGGCCCGCGGGCATTTTCGTTTTTGTTATCGCCGCACGCCGGGACCTTGCGCTAGAAAGTCCGCGAACTCTTCGAGACAAAAGCGAGGACGGGATGGTACGCATTTTTTCGGCAGCCCTCGGTGCGGTTGGCGTCGCGCTTGCTGTGACGGCTGTCGTTGCGCCCGCTCGGGCGCTCGATCAGGTGACTTTCGGCACCGATTGGCAGGCCGAGGCTGAGCATGGCGGCTATTACCAGGCGCTCGCGACCGGCCTCTATGAAAAATATGGGCTGAAGGTCACGCTGCGCCAAGGCGGGCCCCAGGTGAACCAGACCCAGCTGCTCGCCGCCGGCCGATTGGATTTCGAAGAGGCGCCGGCCTCGTTCACGGCGATGAATTTCGCCAAAGAGAAAATCCCGATGGTCGCCGTCGCGGCCTTCTTTCAGAAGGATCCGTCGGTGCTGATCGCGCATCCGGGCGTCGGCAATGACAGCCTTCAGGCGCTAAAGGGCAAGCCGATCATGATCGGCGCCGATACGCGCGTCGGCTGGTGGCTCTTCCTCAAGGCGAAGTTCGGCTACGCCGACAATCAGATCCGTCCCTACAATTTCAACATGACACCCTTCCTTGCCGATAAGAACGCCGTGCAGCAAGGCTATCTGACAAGCGAGCCGTTCCTCATCGAGCAGCAAGGCAAGGTTAAGCCCGTCGTCTTCCTCCTCGCCGATGAGGGTTACACGAGCTACGGTTCGATCATCGAGGTTTCGCAGAAGACGATCGACGGCAAGCCCGACCTGGTGCAGCGCTTCGTCAATGCCAGCATCGAGGGGTGGTATTCCTTCCTCTACGGCGATCCGGCGCCGGCCTACGCACTTATCAAGAAGGACAATCCCGACCAGTCGGACGATCTTCTCAAATATGCGCACGACACGATGAAAGCGCAGAGTGTCGTCGATAGCGGCGATTCGCTGAAGCTCGGCATCGGCGCGATGAGCGATGCGCGGTGGCAGGATTTCTTCAAGGTCATGTCCGACGAAGGCCTCTATCCCAAGGACATGGATTGGAAGAAGGGCTACACGCTGCGCTTCGTCGATCAGCACGTCGGGATGAGTTCCCCATCCAAATGACCGCGCCGCAATGACAGCGAGCGCGGCCGCGGCGCCAATCGTCGAAGTTCCCATCGTCGAAGTTAGCGGTATCGGCAAAAGCTTCCGCAACGGCACGGTCGCGCTTCAGGGCATCGATCTGCGTGTCGCGCCGGGTGCCTTTCTCTCGTTGTTGGGACCGTCCGGTTGCGGCAAGAGTACGCTGTTGCGCTTGATCGCCGGCCTTACGGCGCCGAGCGCAGGCCGCATCGCGTTGAACGGCGTCGCGCGCGGCAAGATCGGCTTCGTCTTTCAGGAGCCGACGCTGATGCCGTGGGCCACGGTTTGGGGCAATGTCTATCTGCCGCTGCGTCTGATGGGCGTGTCGCGCGAGCAGGCTGCGCCGAAGATCGAAGCGACGCTCGCCTCGGTCGGGCTCGATGCTTTCGCCAAGACCTATCCGCGCGAGCTCTCGGGCGGGATGAAGATGCGGGTCTCGATCGCGCGGGCTCTCGTCACCGAGCCGCAGCTTCTTCTGCTCGACGAGCCCTTCGCTGCGCTCGACGAGATCACACGCTTCAAGCTCAACGAGGATCTGCTCGCGCTCTGGCAATCGCATCGATGGACGGTGATCTTCGTCACCCACAGCGTCTTCGAATCGGTGTTCCTCTCGAACCGCATCGTGGTGATGACCAAGCGCCCGGGCCGCATCGCCGCCGACGTGCCGATCGATCTCGCCTATCCGCGCGAAGCCGCGCTGCGCACCGCGAGCGACTACACCGCGCTCTGCGCCCGTCTTTCGCACACTCTCGCGGAGGCGGCGGCATGAAAAGCCCCGCGCGCATCCTCGCGCCGCTGATCGTCGGCGCGATCATTCTCATCGCCTGGGAGGCAGCGGTCCGGATCGAAGCCATCCCGCCGTACATCTTGCCGGGGCCGATCCTCATTGCGCAGACGCTGTGGACCGACGGACCGAGCTTACTCGGCTCGCTCGCGGTGACCCTGCGCATCACCCTGGCGGCGCTTGCCGCGGCGGTGATCCTCGGCGGCGCGATCGCGGTGATGTTCGCGCAGTGGCGCTTGCTCGAGATTTCGTTCTTTCCCTATGCGGTGATCTTGCAGGTGACGCCGATCGTTTCGATCGCCCCGCTGATCATCATTTGGGTCGACGACACGTTTGCATCGCTGCTGATCTGCGCCTGGATCGTCGCCTTCTTTCCGATCGTCGCGAACACCACGCTGGGGCTCAACAGCGCCGACCGCAATCTTATCGCGCTCTTCCAGCTTTACGGCGCTACGCGCTGGCAGGCGTTGCGCTTCCTGCGCCTGCCCGCGGCGCTGCCTTATTTTCTCGCCGGCGTGCGCATCAGCGGCGGGCTCGCGCTGATCGGTGCGGTGGTCGCGGAGTTCGTCGCCGGCACCGGCGGCACCTCGACGGGTCTTGCCTCGCGCATCCTCGAAGCCGGCTACCGGCTCGAGATCCCGCGGCTCTTTGCGGCGTTGTTCCTCTTATCGCTCACCGGCATCCTGATCTTCGCCGCACTCTCCTGGCTCTCGAACGCGCTCTTGCGGCGTTGGCACGAAAGCGCGCTGCCCGAAGAGGAATAGGCGCCTGGCGGCGGCAGAATTCCCGCGGGGTTTGACGCGTCCGCGGCACGGTGATAGCCTTTTCGTAAATAAGCTAACGACGGTTAAGTTATTAACGAATCGCCGATGACGCGCCGTATAAAGCGCACGGGGATGAGGGAGGAAGAGCATGGGTCGATGGCTGCGCCGCGGCCGACGCGGCGCCTTCATCATCAGCCTTCTTTGCTGCGTCGCGTCGGCGCTCATGCCCGCTGCCGCCGGGACGCCGCTGACCGTCGGGAAGTCCTCGCCGACAGGCGATGCGCTTCTTCCCGTCAATATCGGCGACGAGCTCGGCATCTTCAAAAAACATGGGCTCGATCTGAAGATCATCGATTTCAGCGGCGGCAGCAAGATGGCGCAGGCGGTGGCCGCGGGCAGCGTCGATATCGGTGACGGCGCCGGCACGGAGATGGCCTTTGTGGCGAAAGGCGCTCCCATGCTCGGCGTATGCGAGAGCGCGGGACCCGCCCCTTATCTTGGCGTTGGCGTGCCGTGGGATTCGCCGGTCAAAAAGCTGCAAGATTTGAGAGGCAAGACGATCGGCGTGTCGACACCGGGCTCGTTCAGCGATTGGCTCGCCCATCAACTCGCGCAGCGATACGGCTGGGGTAAGAACGGGGTGACGACGGTGGCGATCGGCAACGGTGCCGCGACCGTCGCAGCGGCGTTCAAAACGCATCAGGTCGACGCGAATATCAGCAATACCTCGATCTTCCTCGCGTTCGAAGACACAAAGGAGGGCCATCTTATCGCGCCCGTATCCAGTTATTCGGGCAATGTCGCCTCCGGGGTGCTCTATGCCTCCCGCGAGCTCATCACGAAGGATCCCGAGGCGATCCGGGCTTTCATCGCGGCTTGGATCGAGACGACGGATTACATGCGGGCCCACAAGGCCGAGACGGTCAAGATCACGGCCGCGATCGCTCATTTTGATGAGAACGTGATGGCCCGCGAATACGATCTCACCATCGCGATGCACACCAAGGATTGTCGCTTCGATGCGGAATCCCTCACGACTTTGAAGCAGTCTTTTTATGATCTTAAGCTCGTCGACGGCGAGGTCGATATGACAAAGCTCTATACCGAGGTCTATGCGCCCCGATAAGCAAAGCTGCACGCGGTCACCAGTCCTTTCACGGCAAGGAGAAAATCATGCCTCTCAGCGAAAACCTTCGGCGACTGATCGACTTGAACGCGCCCTTGTGGGCCGGCGAGGCGGAAATCGTCCGCACCTATTGGACGTCGCCGGTTCGGACAGTGGAGACCGACAAGCTCTGGATACGCCGGCAATGCTGGAAAGAGTTCGGCGGCAGCGAGGACAAGAAGAAAGCCGAGGGTGGCCGATTGTCCCGTCTCGAAGAACAGCTTCACGAGCTGGTGCCGCGGCTGGAAATTACCGTCGGCCGCGAAGAATTGCGCGAAGAGCTCGAGAAGGCCGTCTCCGAATATACGCACTACTGTCTCTATGCGAGCGTCTACGACAAGCTGCTTCAGCCGGGAGAGCCTAAGCTCGTCGCCGCCGATCTCGTCAGTTGGAAAGAAGAGTCGGAGAAAGCCGCGCATGGTCGCGCCATGCGCAAGAATAATGGGCGCATCGGGCCGCTCGCGGCGGAATTTTGCGAGGGCGGATATTGCACGCTCTTTTCCGAAGGGCTGAAGCTTAAAGGTAAGCCCGGGATCGACGGCGAAATCGGCAACATCAGCCAGCGGATCTATAACGACGAATTCGACCACATGATGCATGGGGTCGTCGGCATGGATCGGTCCGGACTGACGGCGGAGGACTGGAAGGTGCTGGAGCGAATCACGGTCGAGCATACGACGCATCGCATCTACATGCGGAACGCGCAGTTCAGTCACCCGATTTCGGATACGCGGATCGAGGAAATCGTGAGCGGAAAGATCGAGCCGATCGCTTTCGACTACGCCAAAGCGGAGAGCTATCTCGCGCATCCGGCGATCGCAGCGGAATAGGATCGCTCGACGGACGATGCCGGCGTCGCGCGTGCCACGCCGGCATTGTCGCGATATAACGTTCGCCGAAAAGCGACGAGAGTAAGATCTTTGCTGAAAGCGACTCGGGGCCCCAGGAATCCAGCCGTCTTGCCGTGGTCCGTTGTCTTGGAGGAAGTGCCGAACTTTCGCGCGCTGCGCAGCATCTCCTACCGGATCAACTATATCCACCGGCTGCTCGACCGGCAGACCAAAAAGTTTCTCACGGACAACTATCGGCTCACCAATGCCGAATGGTATGTCCTCGCGTTTCTGGCGTCGCTCGCATCCGGCGAATCGGATACGATCGTCGGTATCGCGCGCAAGACCGCGATCTTCAAGCCGCAAGTCAGCCAAGCGATGACGAGCTTGGCGAAGCGGCAATTGGTGCGGCGCATCGCCGACACGTCCGATGCGCGAACGCCGCGGTTTCGGGTTTCGAAAAAGGGCAAGGAATTGCGCAACGAGATCGCGCGGTGGACCTGGGCGCGCCAGAAGGCGCTGACCGCTCAATTATCGCCGGAGCAATCCCAGGCGATCCATGAGGGGCTCAATATCCTGGCGACGTATATGTCTCTGAATGTCTAAACGCGCGTTCTCGGAAAAAAAGGGGGATGCGTTGAAAACCGACGCTCCCCCGATGCCCGAAACGTTGCCGGCACCGGACCAGGCAGCCGCGCCGCGCTGCTTCGTCTATATCCTCGGCAGCCGGCGCGGGCGCGATCGGCGTACTTATGTCGGCTGGACACTCGATCTCGATCGGCGGCTTCTGCAACACAACAGCGGCTCAGGTGCGAAATCGACGCGCGGCCGCGATTGGCGATTGCTTTATGCCGAATGCTGCCCCACGCGCGGCGAAGCGATGAGCCGCGAATGGCATCTAAAACGCGCACGCAAGCTGCGACAGGAACTGCGCGCGCTGCTCGACGAATGACGGGGCTGTGACGCAAATATTCGGCGGGCGAGGCCGTGCCACGGTTCATGAATGGCCGGCAAGAGATGCCGAGTCGCGCGATCTCAGGCGACGAAATAGGCGACGATCATCGCCGCAACGGCAAGTGTTACCGAAATAGCGAGCACGTAACGTACGCCTTGGCCGCGAATTGCTTGCCGCGCCTCAATCTCCGAGCGGACAGGTTTCCCTTGTGGTTCCATGCCTTATTCAACGGCAACGGCGCGTCGCGGTTCCTCGATGCTCACCGTCGAGCTGTGGCCATCATTCGTTCGGATGAGATTCGCCTGGACCCGACTCGAACCCGTGCGATATCAGGTTCGCGCCTTATGCGGATTGCGAAGGAGGCACGCAACCCGCGTTTTTGGGATCGAGGCTGGAAATTTATTGGGGAGCACGGGAAAGATGAGCAGCGAAGCGGGTATTGAGCTGCAGCGATTGCTGCGGATGTTGACGGAAACCGCCACCAAGGCCGAGAGCGAGGCTTATGCGGCGGGCTGGCGCGATTGCCGGGCTGCGTTGATGAAGGCGCTGTCGGGCGTCGGTGAGGAGCCGCATGCGGCCACGCCGGCACACACGCCGGCGTCCGAGTTGAACGGCGCGAACGGTAGTTCCTACGCGAACTGAACCGCCGTCGTTAATGGAAGAAGCCCGGCCGGCCATCGCTTCGCTGCGATGCGCCGGCCGCGGTGTTTCTAAAGGCTAGGATCCGCCGGATTTTCTGGAGACGAGCATGACCTTCGCTCATTGGATGATCGTCGCCGCGATCTTCCTGCCTTATGCATCGGTCGTGCTCGCCAAATCCGGAGGCGTCGGCAATCATGCACCGCGCGCGACACTCGGCGCGCTCACCGGTTGGCGCCAACGTGCCGATTGGGCGCATCGTAACCATTTCGAGGCTTTCGCGCCGTTCGCCGCTTCGGTGATCATCGCCGAACTCGCCCATGTGCCGCAGCCGAAGATCGATATCGCCGCAGGCGCGTTCGTCGCGCTGCGGATCGCCTACACGGCGCTTTATATTGCCGATCTCGCGAGTCTGCGCTCGATCGTCTGGTCGCTGGCCTTCATCTGCGTGCTGGCGCTCTTTGTGATGAGCGCGTGAGGCTTCCTTCAGGTTAAAAGCCGCGGCTGTGCGCGGCACAGCTCACCCGTCGCACTGCGTAGGCGCGACGATGAGAAATGACACTTTCACGGCAGTTGCGTGACGGCGGGCCGTGTCGACCGCGACGTCGTTTCTATGGCGACGATCCCGTTCTCCGAGGCGAGCGATTTCGCGCCGCTGCCTCCGATCGCACACAATATTTTCATCACAGTGTAACGCGCGCCTGAAAAATTGCCGGACAACGCGCACATAAAACATTGGGGGTCTAGCTATGAAATTCGCATCAGTCGCATCGGTGCTTCTATTTGCGGCGTCGGCAGGTAATGCGTTTGCCGCTCAGGGGCCGATGCCCAAGGGCATTCCCTCTCTCGATCATGTCTTCGTCATCATGATGGAGAATCATGGCTACGCCCAGATCGCCGGAAACCCGCAAGCGCCGTTCATCAATTCGATGATGGCAAACGCGAATCTGGCGACCAATTATTTTGCGGTCGCGCACCCGAGCTCGACCAATTATCTGGAAGTTGTTGGTGGCTCGAATTTCAACAATCTTTCCGACCAGTATCCCAACTGGCACAGCTCCTGCCAGCCGAACATCAAGTCCGGCGTCGCCAATACCGATTCGCCGAATACCGGGCGGGTTTGCCCCATCGCCGGGTCGGGCACCGATGCGGCGACGCCTGTCTTAGACAATACGACGAACGAGACGTCGGCACCGCCGCTCACCAATATCGACGGCAAAGCCTCGATCCCCGCCGCGAGCAATATTCTCGGCATCTCCATCGCCGACCAGCTGGTTGCGGCCGGCAAGACCTGGAAGAGCTATCAGGAAGGCTTGCCGATGATCGGTGCCGACGGCGTCAATGTAAGCGATGGGTTCTATTACGACGGCGGCGTGAATGCGCAGGGCCAGACGGTCCAAACCGATTGGACGGCGCTCACGACCACCGGAAACCCGGTTACCGAAGCGAATCTCGTCTACCTCTACGCGGTGAAGCACAACCCGTTTGCTTACTTCGCGTCGGTGCAGTCCGGTGCCACTCCGGGCCTAAGCCTGAGCCAAGTGGTCGGTTTCGATAGCGAGAACGGGCTTTACGCCGATCTCCGCGCCGGCGGTGACCGCGTGCCGAATCTCGCTTTCATCGCGCCGAACCAATGCACGGACATGCATGGCCGCGGCAACGGGACGGCATTCTGCAACTACGATGCCGATGACAACGGGACACAGACGGGTCTCAACCCGAGCCTTATTATGCAGGGCGATCTCGAGGTCGAGCGCGTCGTCACCGCGATCCACGCCTCGCCCGTTTGGTCGCAGGCCAAGAGCGCGATCGTCATCGTCTGGGACGAAAACGATTACAGCACGAGCACCTCGAACAACGTCGTGCTTCTCGTCGATACCAACTATGGCTCGCAGCCGGTTAGCAGCTCGCAGTTCTACACCCACTACTCGCTGCTGCGGACCCTCGAAGCGGCCTTTCGGCTGCCCTGCTTGAACCATGCATGCGATGCCGGCGTGAACGTCATGTCGGATCTCTTCCAAAACTAACGCGGTGCCGTTACGCAAAGCGGGTGGTGTCGAAAGTACCACCCGCTTTTCAGCTTTATGCGAATATCCCAGGTCCATCTAAGACGTGTGGTGGTGCTGGTCGCTTTTCTTGCGGCGGGCGCCGCCGCGGCGAGCGATCCGGTCCCTCCTGTTTACGATCCGCATAGCACGGCGGCAAAGCCCTGCGGGATCGGCACGCCGCCGCCGGGGCATGTCGCCGACGACTGGCACGCCGCGCCCGCGGGGCTAACGTTGACGGTGAGACAGGATGGCAGGCGTCTGTGCTACGTCGCCGGCGATGTCGCCGATCCGCCGGTCATTCACGTGCGCCAGGGTGATGATTTGACGGTCACGCTGCAGAACGAGATCGTCGATCCGGCCGCGATCGACGCCGTCACCGCGGCGGGTGAACTCAAGAGGGCCAACGTTGCGGTGTCGCGCGCGGCTGGATTCTATCCCGTGATCCTGGGTAAGCGGCACACCGCGACCGGCGCCACCAATTTGCACGTCCACGGGTTCGCCGTTCCGCCGGTCGCGCCGCAGGACGACGTGCTGATGAACTGCACCGATCCTGCGATCGGTCCGGCGCTTTGCGGCCAGCGCCGTTTCACCTACCGCTATCATCTGCCGGCCGATATGCCGGAAGGGCTCTACTGGTACCATCCGCATATGCATGGCGAAGTGCAGGCGCAGATGTTGATGGGTCTTTCCGGCGCGATCGTCGTTGAAGGACCGGGGGACGATGCCCGGCGCGCCGCCGGGATTTCGGAGCGCGTGCTCATCGTGCGCCAGGATCAGGACCTCGACGGGGGCAAGACATCCACAGCCGCGATGACGGCCGCCGCCGCCGATGCCGCGTTTCCCGCCGCCGGGGGAAATGACGCGATGACGGTAGACACCGCGCACGAGCTGCTCTGCTCGCTAACGTCGGGCATCGATCAAATTAGCCTCAATGGCGCCCCCATACCGACCGGCGATGCGCCCGACAGCGCACTGGCCTCACTGACGATCGCTCCCGGCACGAAGCAGTTGTGGCGCTTGCTGAACGCCGCGACCGACGCGTTTCTCGATCTCGCGCTGGTGGATGAGCATGGCAACGCGCTACCTCTCGAAATCGCCGCACGCGATGGCGCGCCGCTGACCGACGATGCGGGAAAGCGGCTTCATCCCGCGCCGACGACGGAGGCGCAACTCGTGCCGCCGGCGGGCCGCCTCGAATTTCTGGTTTCGGCGCCGCCGCGAGGCGTGAAGGCCTATCTCCTAACGCGTGCCGTTCTGACCGGTTGTGCCGGCGATCAACTGCCCGAGCGGCGCCTCGCGGTGGTGACCGCGTCGCCCGCCGCGTCGTCGCCCGCGCCCCCGCCCGCTGCCGAGGCGGCACCGGCGAGCTTGCTCGATTTCTTCTCGGGCCTGATGTCGCGCAAGACCGATCGCAAACGAATTCTCGCTTTCGCCGAGTACCCGCGGCCGGGTTCTGCCGACGAGACCGATTTCTATATTGCAGAGCGGACACCGGGCGCGGTGTTCAAGCCGTTCACGATGGGCGATCCGCCGATGATCACCGTGGCGGCGGGCACCACCGAGGAATGGACCATCGAGAACTGGACCAACGAACTCCACGCCTTTCACATCCATCAACTGCACTTCCGTGTGCTGGAGGTCAACGGCAAGCGTGTCGACGATCCGCCGTTGCTCGACACGGTCACCGTCCCGTTTGCCACCGCGACCGGCTATCGCGATCGACAGGAAGGGCCGGTCAAGCCGGGCCGGGTCATCGTCAAACTCTATTTCCCGGCCGCGCTTGCCGGCGACATACCCTTCCATTGCCATCTCGCGGACCACGAAGATAACGGCATGATGGGTGTGGTGCGTGTCGTTACACGTGCGGCCGCTCTGGAGACGCCGGCGCCGATCTCTGTCGGTGATACGACGGATCCATCGATCTGCCGCGCTCCACGGACGGAGGATCGTGAGACATCGACGAAAATCAGTGCACGGTCGGACGCGCGCTCGCCGTCCAAGCCGGAGTGACGGTCGTCGGGATTCACGCCCTCAGACCGAGAAGCGCGGCCGTCAGTTCTTCGGCGAAATGAGGAGGCCGATCAGCTCGGCAATACAGGCTGGCTTGTCGCTGCCTTCGCGCTCGACAGTGGCTTCGCTGGTGAGGCGCACGCCTTGCACCACGTCGTCGACCGAGACGATGCGGAATTGCGCCCGCAGGCGGCTGCCGGCGGGGACGGGCGAGGTAAAGCGCACTTTGTTGGCCCCGTAATTGAGCCGCGCGGCAAGTTGCTCGACGCGATAGGTTTCGTTGCTGAGCCGCGCGAGCAGCGACAAGGTCAGCCAGCCATGCGCGATGGTGGTGCCGAAAGGCGAGGCCTTGGCGCGCTCGACATCGACGTGGATCCATTGGAAATCGCCGGTGGCTTCGGCGAAGCGATTGATCATCGCCTGATCGACCGTGACCCAGTCGCTGATGCCGAGATCGGTGTCGCCGGCCGCGGCGGCCTGCTTCAGGGCGGCAATATCGGGAAAGAGACGCATGAGGCGATTATAGCCCTGCCGATCGTGCGCGTCGCGCGGATGCCGCCAGCGACGCTCGTGCCATCAAGAGGGGATCAAATCATCGGCGGCCACGTTGATCTTCTAAAAGGAGATGTGACATGCCCTTGAAATCCACCATTGAGCGCGCGCGGCGCGACAAGCGGCAAGGCAAATCGCCCTCGACGCAAGCCGGCGAATTCATCCACGAGGAGATGGACAAGATTCGCGGCGGCGCGCATGGCGTGCGCTCGACGCGGCAAGCGATCGCAATCGGCTTGTCGGAGGCGCGGCGTGCCGGCGTCCCGTTACGGCCGCCGAAGAAAGGCCGCGCCAAGCCGCAGACACGGCACCATGCGGAATATGATTATGAGGTCGGGCAGGGTAAACGCCATCCGAAGCGGCGGCCGCGCGTGTCGCGGGCGGTCGAAAACGTGCTGAAGCACGAGCCGCGTCGTGCGGCATCGTCGCGCGCGCTGTCGGCGCAGGCCAGGCGCGCGGCGGCGCGGCGGAGCGCCGCTTCGCGCTCGGCGGCCGCGCGCAAAGCCGTGCGCACGAAGGGCGCGGCGGTGCGCTCGGCTGCGGCGCGCAAAGCCGCCCGCACCCGCGCGCGTCATCGCCGCGCCGGCTAATTCGCGATCGTCGAGCGCCGGCTGCGCGTCAGGTGGGCGAGGACGCGCAGCGCGCGCACGCTGTGATAGCCGGTCTTGAGCGTATCGAGCGCGAGGAAGATTGCCGCGAGCTCGTCGATATCATCGCCGAGCGGCAGGCTGATTTCGACATCGAGGAACAGATGATGGAAATGGGGTGACGTCGCGATAAATGCCCCAGCCCAGCGCCGCGAGCAGGATCAGCACCAGCGCGTCGATCGCGGGGTGCGCCGTAACATAACGATCGAGCTTGCCGGTCGTGCCGGCGAAATGAAAGACTTCGTAGATCGCATAGCCGAGCAAGATCGCGGTGACCGCGAGATCGATGTATTCGGCAATACCGAAAACGATGTCGGGATCGCCGATATAGAGCAGCAGATGATGCTGTTCGGCATCAATCGTCTGCAGAACCGCCAGCCAGGTGAGAAAGCGCAGCGTGCCGCGCATCAAAGGACGCGCGCCGGGATGCGGGCCTTACCTCTGACCGTTCAGCGGCTGTAATCGATGCTGCCGAGTGGTTGCAGCGCGCCGCCGAGATTGCTGCTGCCGTCGCTGGCGCTGAGCGGGCCGTCGTAGCCGTTGGCACCGAGATAATCGCTGCCGGGGAGCGGGCCAAAATCGCCACGATTGGGTACGACGGAAGCCGCGGGCTCGGGCGCGGACGGCGTCAACGGCTTCATCGTGGTGATGCGCCAGCCGGCGGTGTCGTAGCTCGAGGAATACATGCTGGTACCATGCGAGCCGATACCGCCGGTGCCGCCGCCGAAGACATCGATGCCGGTCTTGATGATCGGCGAATGCGATAGCGTGTCTGGACTCAGCATCACCAGCACCGACGGCGCGAATGAGGAAACAACGCGATGCAACGTAAATACGGCCATTCTGGCCTCCCGCTTTTTTGACTTGTTAAGACTTCCCGCAAAGCCGCACGGCGTCAAGCGCTTCGCTTGACAGTTGCGCGTGAACGTCGGTGAATACATTGTCAAAGAAGTATTTTCGGGAGGTCGTCATTATGCTGAAGCGGGCGCTGTATCTCGGTGTTGCCAGTCTTGCGCTTCTAAGTTTCGCTGCGCTTGAAGCCGCGGCTCAGTCTTCCGGTAACGGGTCGTCCGGCAATGCGCCCTCCAGCAATGCGCCGCCCGCGGCCGCTTCGCCCGCACCGACTTCTCAGCATGTCGACCTGCCACCGCTATCCGCGGGACCGCCGACCAATCCCGATGGCAGTCCGCTGCAATCGATCAGCGGCACGGTGACGAGCCCGCACGGTCCCGAAGCCGGCGTCTGGGTCATCGCGGAGACCACCGAGTTGCCGACGAAGTTCGTGAAGATCGTCGTGACCGACGACAAGGGTCGCTACCTGTTGCCGCAACTGCCGCGCGCCGATTACAGCGTCTGGGTGCGCGGCTACGGTCTCGTCGATTCGCCGAAAGTGCACGGCGTACCGGGCAAGCATCTCGATCTCGGCGCGGTGCCGGCCCCCAACGCCGGCGATGCCGCGCAATATTATCCGGCGATCTACTGGTACTCGATGCTGAAGATCCCCGGCGCCAATCAGTTCGGCGGCAAGAGTTCGATCCCGCCGAAGGCGACGCTGCAGCAATATCTCACCGATATCAAGAACCAAGGCTGCGTCGGCTGCCATCAGCTCGGCATGCTGTCGACACGCACGATCCCCGCCGCCTTCAGCGATCTCGATCCCGAGCAGGCCTGGATCCGCCGCATCCAATCCGGCCAGTCGGCGTCGCAGATGGTCGGCGCCGCCGGCGCGATGGGCGGCGTGCCGCTGCATTATTTCGCCGATTGGACCGAGCGCATCGCCAAAGGCGCGCTGCCGACCGAGAAGCCGCAGCGGCCGCAAGGCATGGAGCGCAACGTCGTCATCACCGAATGGGAATGGGGCAGCCCCAGCACCTATCTCCACGATCTGATCTCGACCGATAAGCGCAACCCGACGGTCAACGCCTACGGTCCGCTTGTCGGCTCGACGGAATATTCGACCGACGATCTGCCGATCCTCGATCCGAAGACCAACACGGCATACACCTTCCACGCGCCGCATCGCGACGCCGACATGCCCGAGAGCTTGGGCCCGGGCCAGGCCGCGGACCTCAAGCCGATGCAGCCGTCGGCCTATTGGGGCGATCACAAGATGTGGTCGAACTACATCAACAATCACAACTCCATGTTCGACAGCCAGGGCAGGCTGTGGCTGACCGCCGACTTCCGCAACAAAGCCGATCCCGCCTATTGCAAGCAGGGCTCGGACCTCGAATCGGCGAAGATCTTTCCGCTGACCGAGAATACGCGCCAGCTCGCGATGCTCGATCTGAAGACGGGCACTTACACCTTCATCGACACCTGCTTCGGCTGGCAGCATCTCAATTTCGGCAGGGACAAAGACGACACGCTTTATGCGAGCGGCGGCGGACCGGTGCTCGGCTGGGTCGACACCAAGACCTTCGACGAGACCCACGATGCCGCGAAATCGCAAGGCTGGACGCCGCTGATCGTCGACGCGGACGGCAACGGCAAGCGCGACGCTTATGTCGATTTCAACCAGCCGACCGATCCTGCCAAGGACAAGCGCCTCCCCGGCGGCTTCTACGCCGTGATGACGAGTCCCGCCGATGGCTCGGTCTGGGGCACGGTCGGGGTCTTCGGCCCGGGACCGGGCCTTGTGCGCGTCGCGCTCGGCAGCGATGCGCCGGCGAACGCGATGTCGGAATACTATGCGATACCGGCGCCGGGCTTCGGGCCGCGCGGCGGCGATATCGACACGAAGGGACGCGTCTGGGTCTCGCTTGGCTCGGGCCAACTCGGTGAGTTCGATCGCAGCAAGTGCAAAGGGCCCTTGAACGGCGCGAAGGGTGCGGACGGCACAGCCTGCCCCGAAGGCTGGAGCTTCTTCCAATATCCGGGTCCGGGCTTTGCCGGCATCGGCAAGAACAGCGCCGAGGCGAGCTATTACACCTGGGTCGACCAGCTGGACACGCTCGGCCTCGGCAAGGACGTGCCGATCTCGACCGGCAACGAGAACGATGCGTTGCTCGCGCTGGTCAACGGCAAGTGGGTCGTCATGCGCGTGCCCTATCCGATGAGCTTCTACACCAAAGGGCTCGACGGCCGCATCGACGATCCGAAGGGCGGCTGGAAGGCACGCGGCGTCTGGACGACGAGCGGCGACCGTACGCCGTGGTTGCACGAAGGGGGCAAAGGCACACGGCCGATGGCCTTCCACTTCCAGATCCGGCCCAACCCGCTGGCCGATTGATGGCAGAGAGCGACATGCGTGCCGGCGAGGTTGCCGGCACGCTGCCGCCGGCGACCGATGCCGGCATCTACTTCATCGGTCTGATCCGCACGCCATGGCATTCGCGGGCCGAATGCCCGAAACGCGGCACGCTCGATGGGCCGGTCTGCTCGCTGGTCATCGACGAGCGCTGGCGCGTCGCGCCGACCGGGATCGAGCAGCACCAGCGCCTGCAGGTGCTATACTGGATGCATCAGGCACGGCGCGATCTCCTGCTCCAGGCGCCGCGTCTTGGCGCACTCGCCGGCACTTTTGCCCTAAGGTCGCCCGTGCGACCCAATCCCATCGCTTCGTCGATGGTCGCATTCGTATCGCTTCGCAACAATATCGTCGAGGTGCGCGGTCTCGATTGCCTTGATGGCACGCCGCTGATCGATGTGAAGCCCGAGCGCGGACGGCACGACGCAGTCGGTTGAGACGCTCACGCTTTCGGGATTCGGCCAGGCTACCCATATGAGCTAAAATCGTGTCGGCTTGGTGCCCGCGAGAACGGAGACGATCATGAAAAAGCATTTACTCGGCGCGTCGGCGCTGGCCGGCTTTCTGGCGCTGCCCTTCGCCGCCGAAGCGCGCGTGGTGCCGCCTCCGACCCAGGACGAGGCGGTAGGGCAGGCGACGACCGAAGTGGCGGTTCTCGCCGGCGGCTGCTTCTGGGGTGTGCAGGGCGTGTTCCAGCATGTCGACGGCGTGATCAAAGCCGTCTCGGGCTATGACGGCGGTACCAAGGAAACGGCCGATTATGACACGGTAAGCGCTCATACGACCGACCATGCCGAAGCGGTGCAGATCACCTTCGATCCGAAGAAGATTTCCTATGGCCGCCTGCTGCAGATTTATTTCTCGGTCGCGCATGATCCGACCGAGCTCAATCGCCAGGGCCCCGATACGGGCAAGAATTATCGCTCGACCATCTTCCCGACGAGCGACGAGCAGGCCAAAGTCGCGAAGGCCTATATCGCCCAGCTCGACGACGCCCATGTTTACAAAGACCGGGTCGTGACGACGATCGAGCCCGGGAAGACCTTCTATCCGGCCGAGGATTATCACCAGGATTTCCTCACCCGGCACCCGAGCTATCCCTACATCGTCATGTTCGACCTGCCGAAGGTCGCCGATCTGAAAGCGTCGTTCCCCGATCTCTACCGCGCCGATCCGGTGCTGGTCTTCGCGTCGAATTGACGGCCGACGTCAATGCGTCATCGCGCTGGGCGACGTTGCCGAGTCCGCGGCTTCGTCGCCGGGCTCCGCTGGCGCGGCCGATGACGCGGGTTCCGCGACCGGCTCGCTAGGCGTCTGTTGCGCGGGCACCGCCTGCGCTTGCGGCGGCTGGGCCGATGCACCGACGCCGCCGGCAAAACGTGCGAAGAAATCGTCTGCCATCTTGCGCGCGGCGCTGTCGATAAGGCGCGAGCCGATCTGCGCCAGCTTGCCGCCGACATTGCCCTCGACTTTGTAGTTCAGCACCGTCGCGCCGCCATCGTCGCGCAGGCTTACCGCCGCACCGCCTTTGGCGAAGCCGGCCGCGCCACCCGTGCCTGCGCCCGAGATGTTGTAGCTGCTCGGTGGATCGAGATCGGACAATGTGACCTTGCCGCCGAAATGCGCAGAGACCGGACCGACTTTCGCCGCGACCTTGCCGGTGAACTCGGTGTCCGAAAGCTTCTCGAGCGATTCGCAGCCGGCGATGCACAGCTTCAAGATCGCGGGGTCGGTGAGCGCCCGCCAAACCTCGTCGCGCGGCGCGGCGATACGGTATTCACCGGTCATATCCATCGGATGATCCTTTTAAAGCCAGAAATGTAAGCGCCGAGGCGGCCGGCTGGTTGCTGTTCGGCGGCGGAAGTGGCCGCGCCGAGCGAAAGGCGAGGCGCGCAACGCGCGCAGCATCGAGGCGACACCAGCGTTTCACGCCACCGCAGCCGCTTGTCGGCGACACTCTTGGCATTCGCGTGGCGGCGATCAAGCGCCTGCTGCTATGAGGGTGCGCATGCGTCGTGCCGCCGAGTTCGGGAAGAGCCGGCGCGATGGGGTGGTTTTGAGCGGCGGTACGATACGTCAATCCATATCTTGCCGTCCGCCCGGGGTTCGTCAAAGGAGGAGGGCGCTGTTGCGGCTGCGATATATTCGTTAAGGTATAACGCCAATACGTGCGAAGCCAGGGTGGAGTGATCGGCGAAACATTTCAGGGCCTGGGGCTGGCCGCACGCGCCGATCGACCGATATCCCTGTCCTTGCCGGCTCCGGCCACGGCGCTTAGACTTCCCCAAAAGCGCCGGTCGCGGCGCGGTTTGGCAAGGAGGAAGCGCCTGATGAGCGATGCGCCGATGAATGCCGACGAGAAAGAGGCTTTCCACCGCGAGGCCGAGGCGAAGATCCAGACATTCGATTATCGGAAGCCGGCCGATGCGAAGGATCGCGCCGGCGAGCCGATGGTGAAGCAGATCGCCAACCTGGTGCGCGGCGATCTCATGCGGCTCAACGTGCAGATCGTCAAGGAAGGCGGCGAGAACAATCTCCACTATCACACCGGCGGCGACACGGTCTGGATGGTGATCCGCGGCGTCGCGCGCTTTTACGGCGTCGGCGACAAGCTGCTCGGCGAGATTGGGCCGAATGGCGGTATCCTACTGCCGGGCGGCTCGCGCTATTGGTTCGAGAAGGTCGGCAACGAAGATCTTGAGATCCTGCAGATCGTCTGCAAGGAATCGCGCCAGGCGCAAACCCAGCGCATCAATCTCGATCAGCACAAAGACTGGATGAACGAAGAGCGGCTGCGGGTTTACGATAAGACGGCGGGCTAGCACCTAGCGCGAGCCTGCCGCCCGAAGGTCACCGCCTCTTTTTTTGTGAGGCCACAATGGCCGGGCGCCCGGTCCAGCCTGGAAACGCCGGTGGATAACGGACTACCTCTACCCGTTCGAAGTAGCCATCGAATTGTTCGACCATAAATTCGATGTTTGGTGCAAGCATGTGCGAATGAACCTTCCGTCCATCATCCTCCACATAGCTCCACATGATGCCTGTGATCATGACCTTCCCGGCATTTTGCGTGGGTGCTTGGTAAGGCAGATCGACGCCTGTGATGAGCCTCGGATCGGCAAGCGGCATGAAGCAGGTACCCGATGGCGCTGTCCAGGCCCACATGTTTTCGATCAGCTTGAGTATATCGCGAGGCGTATCGACAAGGCCGTAGGCGTACCACATGCACGAGGTCAGACCCCACCGATCGTTCCATTCCGGAGCCGGATCGCGAAAATCGCGCATTAACAACGACACGTCGTCGTTCCCCTGTCGGGCCAGCTTCAGCATTGCGGGGGAAAGGTCGATGCCGGCGCGTTCGATCTGAGGAAAATGCCGCAAGAAGAAGCCGGTGCCGCACGCTATATCGAGCCAGGTCGTGCCCGGCGTCAGGAAGCCCTTGAGCAAAGCAAGCTCGGCCTCCGTGTCGGATCGCACCAGGGGCGCGAGAAGAAATTCTCGTTCGTAGGCAGCCGCATATTCCTCGTCGTACAGCTGCACGATTTCGTCACTGCGCATTCTGCACTCTCGATATCTGACGATGACCCGGCATCAACCCTAGCGAAGCCACTGCACCAGCCGATTCGGGAGGTCGGCAACCCGGACAATGGCTTTTATCTCGTTAAATTGCGCAGCAATATTGGGAAAGAACAGAAGAACGTGCGCAACCGCTATCAATAGACCAACCGTCCCACGGGCAGCCAATTGCACGACAGCCGCAAGGGGGAGCCACACAGTATAAAATGTCTCGTTTGTAAAGGGAACGCTGCGGCGGATCGTCCATGTTTCGGACGTAAGCGCAAACTGGAAGCCAAGCGAATATTTAGCCGTTTCCAGCGCACCATAAATCACGAACGCGATGGCCACGGATGGCGCCCATCCCCACGTGGCGAAAACAAGCGCGGCACTGACGGGAAGCTCCACAAAGAGGTTGAAGAAGGTCATGAAGCGCGACATGCGCTCTGGGCGAAGCTTTGCGGTGGCGAACGTCACCGTGCCTGAGCGTATATCGTTCGCGCGATCCAGCATCTGATGGTGGAGAATTCCTTTGAGTCCCAGTGCCGCGCTCCACGTCACGACGACAATGGGAAAGAACAGGCTCGACCGCGCCGGCCATATCATTCCGAAGACGGAAAGCACCACGAGCGTCGGGGTGACGTGGGAGCCCAGCGCATCGCACAACAATCCCGCGAGGCCCCGTTCCTTCAAGCGAATCCCCGGCAATGAATAGAGCGTTGGCCAGAGAAAATTCAGCGCCAACAGGAGAATTGTCGGTATCGAGTAGTGCGCCAAGAGGGTCGGAGCAAACCCGATCAGGAATAGCATTGCACACAGAAACAGAAATAGGCGGCGATTTCCGCCGGCAGCGGCCATCGTGTTGTGCCTGCCCGCGCGCAAATCCGCTTCGATGTCGAAGAGGTCGTTGATGACATGACCATAGGCGGCAACGTTCGAAATCGAGAACAGGTAGCAGCCGAGCAGCAATACGGCGGGACCGGATTCGCCGCCGATCTTGAGGATTTCGAGATACGCGACGCCTAACAACGGGGGAATCTTCGAAAACCACCAGTTCTCCGGCCGCGCCGCTTGAAAAAGTCGAGCGAGGCTCGCCGTCGTTACGCGCATGGCCAGCCGCGGTTTTTCTTTCGGCGAAGATTCACTTCAACAGCCACGTTCCCGTCCGTTCCATGAGCGCTCGCTTATTCTTAAGGCCCTTTGTCCAATTGGCGTGAAATGTGAACGGCGCCAAGGCGCCTTCCATCGGCACGGCGGCATGCGGATCCGATAGGAGCGCCTTATAATTGAGGCCGTTGAGAAAGAGCGCCTCGGGCAAAGGATAGATCTGCGACATCCAAACCGGGTCTTGCGTGATAAGAGCGTCGCATACGGCCTGCTCGTCGATCGGCGTGTTTCCCGGGAGCCGATTATCGTACTCGGCCAGCAACGTCTCGAAAAAACGTTGCGACGTCTCTGTGGCTTTTATTGAAACAAAACCCCAGCAGCACACCGGTGGAAACCGTCGGAGCGCTTCGGTCTGAAAGGCGAGGGGATAGTAGCGAGCGATGGCTTGGAGGTACCACAACGGATCGCCGAGCCAGGCGACATCGAGATCCGCGTAGACGACATGTCGATACTGCTCCAGGAGCCATCGCAGATATCGAACTTTTGCCCAGTTAATCGAAATGAAAGCCGGCGTTCCGTATTCGACATAGTCGTCCGACATGAAGTCCGACGAGGGCTCGCAAAAGCTGGTGAAAGAAACGACCTGCCCTCCAGCCGCCCCGACGATGGGATCAATCGCGTCGGCGGCGCTATCGGGGCGGGCGACATAAACGATACGCGGGTCGATTCCGACGTTGACGAGCCCCAGCAGGGCGTTTTTCAGAAAGTCTTCGACCCCCGCGGTGGCCAGCAAGGCGACGATCGTGTGTTCGTTCATGCGCGCCAACTGGGTCGCAAGGTGAAGCGTATCAGCCCATCCAAATACAACGCCTGTTCTCCCTTACAGAGGATCGACGCCATTTGCAATCGCGTGAGATCTTACGTGATCGTTCGCCAATGCAGCGTAAGACGCGATCTGAGTGAAGCTGATTTGCAAATTCTGTCGCTCGTCGGCAAGCTCGGAAGGGGATCGCGCGGGTCGATGCGGATCAATCGCATGGCTGAAGCTGCAGGCGGCTCAACGCGATGCCCAATCTTCGGATATCAGGGTTCATCGGATTGCGATCGGATGGACGCACTGTGTGTAGCACGCGAAATGCGATGCAAACATGATCGGCCGGAGCGCACAATGCTTCTGCTGAAACGCGAGCTTCCATCAACACCCGCGCGCCCATCTGGACAGCCCGAAAAGACACGGCAGTGCCGTTCACTTGCACTTCCAGGCATTGCAGCGCCTCTGACGAGGCTGCGTGTTCGACCCAGAAGCGTAGGAGGTGCGGTCCGCTTGTCGTCAGGGCTAGGTGAAGCGTCGCTTCCTGATCGCTCCAGCAATACCATCCGTCCCCTGCCTGCTCTCTGATGTGCCAGCCTCGACCGCGGATCGGCTGGTCAAACGTAAATTCCGCGGCGTCAGGGAGTCGGTCCCGAAGACAATTCGCGTGCGCTACCGGGTTACGGAGCGCGCGCCTCCGCTCCCACCAGAGCTGGTGGGCGCACCTGTATAGCTCCAGATCAAGATCGGTCAGCTCGGCAAGGGCGGCCATGGTCTCCGGTGGCTCCGCAGACCTCGTCTCCGAGGTCGCGTTGTCGTGGGGCATCGCACCGAATTCGTCATGTCCAAAGTGCGGGCCAAGCCCGGCAAGCGATTCTGTCATGAATTCGGTCAATAGAAGGCCCGCGCACGCCTCGAGGTGTTTCTTGGCTAGCGTCAGCAGGTCCCGCTGCTGTTGGGCGGAAGTGCTGACTGCCGAGGCGCCGGCCAAAAACCTGGTTTGCACGTTTCCAAGATTCTTTTGCGCAAGCTCAGGTTCGCGACGCAGAAACGCTGCAAGGTTGGCACAGTCGTTGAGCCGACGGATTTCGTCGAGGACTTGTGCCGCAGTGTCGTTACCGATTTTGGCAGCAATTGACTGAATTTCCATCCTCAGCCTGGGGGTGCGCTGATAGTGATAAGCCGAAAGCGCCCGATCGATGGGATTCCTCAAGCAGGTGAGGACGAATGGCGGCCGCCGATATCGATCCACGTAGTCGAAATCGAAATGCCCGGCTACGAAGGCGTAATCGTCGAAGTTCGCCTCTTGGGTCGCGCGCGGACCCGGATCCAGCAAGCACTCCTTCGCCGAAAAGCGGTGGAACAGATAATGTTTGAGAGAAGTGCCAGCTGTTTTCGGAATGTGCAGAAACAGAATTCTATCTGCGTTCGGCATCGCATCTACTTCTTGCGGGATACCATGCATTAAACCATGCGTCCGGGAGGTCGTCGAGTTCCAACAAAATGTCGGAACGACGTCGAGCCGACGTCAGCCTAGCTACTCGTCGCGATTGGCTGTTCCCCGCGATCTCGGGAGTGGATTGTTGTAGATATCCGATGGCGCTGCTACGATGAATTCAATTCTTAATCGGCGATTGCGCGGCCTGTGCTTGATGTATGTGGTGTTGCCGCAGCTGGTTGCGCGAGGATGATGGCCGAAAGCCCCGGCCGCCATGGCTGGTGCAGCAAGAGCCCTTGCCCGGTAAGCACTCGGACAGTTGAGGCGAAGATCGCGGAATCGGAACGGAGCTTGGAAACACGCGCGGCGGGATTTTCACGCGATCGACATCGGACAGGCCGTCGTTGGTTGCGTCCGCCGCTCTGGGTTTACGAGCAATATGCGCCTCGGCGACTCCGGGTCGATCGAAATGGCGACGCCGGAGAAACAACTTCCGAAGTGCTGCCCAGGATCGCCATCGTCACGCCGACGCTCAATCGCCGAAACTACCTGCCGGCGACTGTCGACAGCGTTATTGAGCAGCGCTATCCGCGGCTCGATTATCGCGTTCAGGATGGCGGATCAACGGACGGCACCCAGGATTTGCTTGCTTCCTACGGTTCCGCACTATCATGGCGTAGCGAACCCGACCATGGCCAGGCGGACGCGATCAACCGCGCCTTTTCTGAATGCGATGGCGAGATCATGGCCTACCTCAACAGCGACGATACGCTGCTTCCGGGCACGCTTTTCTATGTAGCGCGCCTATTTCAGGCTCATCCCGACATCGACGTTATCTATGGGCAGCGCATCTTCATCGATGGGATTGGACGTGAGATCGGACGCGCGGTGTTGCCACGGCATGACGCGCAGGCAATCTATTGGGCCGACTTCGTTCCGCAAGAAACGATGTTCTGGCGCCGCCGTGTCTGGACGGGAGCGGGTCCCCTCGACGAAACCCTGTATTATGCCCTCGACTGGGACTTCATCGTCCGGGCTCATCAGGCGGGCTTCAAATTCCTGCGCGCGCCGCGTTTTCTCGCGTGCTTCAGGGTCCATGATCAGCAGAAGGTTGCAACAATGTACGGCGAGGCGCGCGCAGAGATACCGAAGGTGCGTCGCCGGTATTTGGGTTACGAGCCCTCCCATAGCGAGGTCGTCAGGAACCTGTTGCCCTACCTCGTGCGCCAATTCGCCGTTCACTGGCTCTACCGGGCTCGGATTTTAAGCTTCTAACCAAAATCGCGAGCCTAAATCGCGGCGCGGGTCAACGCGGCTCGCAGGAGAGACGGAAATCATGGCGGGTAAAATCGAGGGCCAGGAGGGTATCACCGTCTTCGAGCCTGCGGCTGCACAGGGCGACGCCACGTCGACTGCCGGGGACGCGCAACATTGGCGCGACATCATGCGTCGCCTGAACCGCATTGAGCGCCGAGGCGATATGGTCGCCCAAATGATTTCGGGCCATCCCTATCAGCTTGCGCGCGGAAGATTTCGACCCCGCCTGTGGACGCCCGAGCAATACGCCTCCCGCCACCTTCGGGTGCCGCCGGCATATCGGCTGGAAAAGGCCCCGGTCGATTCGCCGGCAATTGCGATCGTCACGCCGTCGTTGAACCAGGGTCCTTTGATCGGCGCAACGATCAACAGCGTGCTGGAGCAGAATTATCCGAACCTCTCATATCTGGTTCAGGATGGCGGCTCTCGCGACGAGACCCTGGGGATACTTGAATCCTACGGCGACAAGCTGTCATGGCGGAGCGAGCGGGATAGCGGGCAGGCAAACGCGATCAATCGCGGCTTTCGCGCTATCGAAGGCGACATCATGGGCTACTTGAACAGCGACGATGTGTTGTTGCCCGGAACCCTCGCGTATGTCGCAAAAGCTTTCCAACAATATCCAGAGGTGGATATCGTCTACGGTCATCGGATCTTCATTAACGTGGACGGGTTCGAAATCGGACGGTGTGTCCTGCCGCCGCACGACGCGAAAACGCTGCAATGGGCTGATTACGTTCCCCAAGAAACATTATTTTGGCGTCGGCGCGTGTGGGAATCCATGGCGCCGTTCGACGAGTCGTTCCAGTATGCGCTCGATTGGGATTTCATCCTGCGCGTCCAAGCCGCCGGGTTCCAGTTCTTGCGCCTGCCTCGGTTCCTCGCCTGTTTCCGCGTTCACGAACAACAGAAGACAATCGATATCGCGGAGGTTGGAGCGGCCGAGATGAAACGACTAAGGGTCCGCTACCTTAGCGAAGCCCCCGGCATGTATGAGCTCAGGCGAGCCATCTCAGGCTATCTCCGCAGGCAAATGGGCTATCATTGGATGTACCGGCTGGGACTGCTCCGATATTGATCTGATCCCGGCCGTGACCGGATAAATAGACCCCGGCTTCGCTGGGACAGCGGTAGGAGAGGAACGGGGCATGAAACTGAAATCGCGCGTGTGTTTCATCGCGCTCACGGCTTTTCTCGCCGTGTCATCGGCCCATGCCGCCGAGAAGCTTCCCGTCGGCAAAGCGGCGCTCACCTCCTCGGCGGTGCTGCCGGTCGATATCGGCGTGAAGGCGGGGATCTTCGCCAGGCACGGGCTCGATGTGGAGATCGTCGTCTTTCAGGGTGCGGCGAAGATGCATCAGGCGATGCTCGCGGGCAGCGTCGATCTCGGGATTGGCGGCGGGCCTGAGATGGCGCTCATCGCCAAAGGTGCGCCCGAACTGGCGGTGTGCAATGTCGCGCCGGAGGTCGCCTTTCTCGGCATTCTCGTGCCGGGGGATTCGCCGATCCGGAACGTCGCCGATCTCAAGGGCAAGAAGATGGCGGTCGCGGCCGTCGGCGGCCTTGCTTATTGGCTGACGCTCGAGCTCGACCGCCGTGAGGGCTGGGGTCCGAAGGGCATGGATATCGTCGAGATCGGCAACAGCCCAGCATCGGTGGTCGCGTCGCTCAAGACGCGCGCGGTCGACGCCGCCTATACCGGAACCGTGCTCGCTTTTACGATGGAAGAAGAAGGCACCGGGCGTCTGCTCATCCCGGCCTCGAAATACGCCGGCCATGTCGGGGGTGGCGTGATCTATGCGACTAAGCGGATCATGGCCGGCAATCCCGATGCGATCCGCCGCTTTCTTGCCGGCTGGCTCGAGACCATCGCCTATATGCGAGCCCATCGCGACGAAAGCGTCGCGGTCGAGCGCGAGGTCACCCACGCCTCCGCGGCCGTACAGGGCAAGGAATTCGATCTCAACCTCGGCGCGTTCTCAAACGATTGCCGCTTCGATGCCGAGACGCTGGCCAATCTCAAGCGCTCTTTCGCCGATCTGAAGCTCACCGATACGCCACCCGATATGGCGAGTCTCTATACCGAGAAATTCCTGCCGTGAGGCTCGTCGCATCGGCCGCGGCCGTACTGCTTGCTGCTCGTGGGCGACAGCGCGCATGCCGCCGATCACCTGCGCATCGGCAAGGCCGAGGCGGCCGCTTTCGATTTCGCGCCGGTCGAGATCGGCAGTGAGAACGGCATCTTCGCCAAATACGGCATCGAGACCGAGAGTGTCGGTTTCGGCGGCGGCGCCAAGATGCATCAGGCGATGGCAGCGCGGCAGCTCGATATTGCGCTCGGCTCCGGGCCGGAGATGGCATCGATCGCCAAAGGCTCGCCGGAAATGACGGTGGCTGCGATGTTCGGCGCGCCGATGAACATCTCGATCATCGTCAGGAAGGATTCGCCGATCACCAAGATCGAGCAGCTGAAAGGTAAGACCATCGGCTCGGGACCGGCGAACAGTCTCACCGGCTGGACCGCGCTCGAGACAGCGCGCCGCGAGGGGTGGGGGCACGACGGGATTCACATTGCCGATGCCGGTGGCCGGGCCGGCATCATCGCCGCGCTCATGACCGGCAATGTCGATGCCGGGGTCGACGGGACCGAAGACGCTTACGAGCTGCAGGCGCAAGGCAAGGTGCGCATCCTGATCCGCATGGGCGATGTTATCCCGGATTTTCTCGGCCATGTGATCTTCGCCTCGAACGATCTCGTCGCGCGGGACCCGGCGCTGCTGCGACGCTTCCTCATGGCGTGGTTCGAGACCATCGCTTTCATGGCAACCAACGAGGCGGCGACAGTGAAAGTCGCGCAAGAGATATCTCGTCTCTCGCCCGCGATCGCGGTGCAAACCTATCGCGAGCAGATGCCGCTGTTCTCGCGTGACGGCCGCTTCGATACGAAGGCGCTTGCGGTGGTGGCGCAGGCGATCATCGATACCGGCTTGCTCGACAAAAAGCCTGACATGGCGGCGCTCTATACGGAACAGTATTTGCCGTGAAAAAAGCGAGCGGCTTTGGGCCGCCCGCTTTTCAGCTGTTCGAGCCGGCGGCGCCTGGCGCCGCGGTCGATGGTTCCCGCGCCGCGCTTAGAGGTACTTCGTCGGGCGGCGGATCGTGCGCCACATGAAGGCGTTCGGGCTGTTGTCGAAGCCCAGGCCTTCTTCCGGTTGCTTGAAGTGGCGGCCGATAATGTCCTCGAACGGCTCCCAGGTCACGACTACGTTCGGATCGAAGGAATAGAGGTCGTGCACGGTGATCATGCGCGCCGTCATATACCATTTGTGCGCCCGTGCCTTCTTATATGCCTCTTGGATATAGGGCTCGGGCACATAGTCCTTGCCGAAATGCCGGACATACATTTCGGGATAGGAATAGCCGACCGATTCATCGGGGAAGAAGCGGACCGCCTGATGCGCGCGGATCGCCCAGCTGATTTCTTCGTCGACATAAGGCTCGATCAGCGCCGCGCCCCAATAGCCGTGATCGCTCTTGATGAAGATCGAATTGGCGATGTCGTGCAGCAGGCAGGCGAGGACGATCTTCTCGGGCATGCCCTTCTTCAGCGCGAGATTGCCGCTTTGCAGCAAATGCTGCGTCCCGCCGGCGCGATATTTGAAGAAGTCCAGCAGCTTCGGCTGCGCCGGCATCTTCGGCAGACGCGGGTCGTCGTCCATCAGATAGAATTTGCCCTTGCGGTCGGCGACGCTGAGGCTCGCGCCCATGTTGGTGGGGCCGAGATTGCCATCGGCCATGTTGTAGAGCGCCGATTTGGAGATCAGCACGTCGAGCTCATCGCTCATCTTGCGCTCGAGTGCGTCGGCGCGATCGTCCAACGACATTGAAGTGCCTTCCGCCATGACTCTGTCTCCCGCCTGCGTTTCCCCGGAATGGCACCATTTTAGGGCAATGCGCGGAGCCCTGACAATCGCGCCTCAGCCGGCGACCGGATTGGTTGCCCTCCGGGCTTGAAATCGCGGCTTGTGCCCTGGGATACTCGGTCGAGCATCGAAAACCGGGAGACGGGCATGGACAACAATCAGGCGGAACGAGGCACCGGTATCTCGTCTCTTGGCTACAAGGATATATTGCGCATCGGTCCCGGCACCATCGGCGGCACGTATCTGCGGCGGTTTTGGCACCCGATTTTTGTTGGCCGCGACATCGCACCCGGTCACGTCAAGCCGATCCGTATCCTCGGCGAGGACCTGACGCTCTATCGCGGCGCCTCGGGGACGCCGCACATCGTCGCAAGGCGCTGCCCGCATCGCGGTGTTTATCTGTCGCTCGGCTTCGTCGAAGGCGAGCATATTCAATGCGCCTATCACGGCTGGCGGTTCACGTCCGAGGGTCGATGCGTGGCGCAGCCTGCCGAGCCGCGTCCTTTTTGCGATCGCATCAGCATCAAGGCGTATCCGACGCGCGAGTATCTCGGCTTGATCTTCGTCTATCTCGGCGAAGGCGAGCCCCCGCCGCTGCCGCGGCTGGGCGATTACGAGGATGAAGAGCTTTACGACTGCCAGATCGCGGCTGACACCTGGCCCTGCAGCTATTTCGACCTGCTCGAGAATGCGAGCGACATGGCGCATACCGCTTTTCTGCATTGGCAGTTCGGCTACGGCATTCCCAGCGATGTACGGTGGGAAGAGAATGTGTGCGGCATGTTCGGCTCGTGGGCGGGAACGGGCAAGAACGAGGTGTTCAACAACAGTTATTTCGACATGCCGACTGCCGTCGAATTCACGCCGTCGCGGCCGGGCGGGGTCGGGTTTTTCACGCGCGGCTATCGCATTCCGCGCGATGACGATTCCGCTGTTCGCTTCAATCTCGTTGCCATCCCGCGCCTCAAGGAAAAGGTCGATGCCGCCCGGGCGACGCATACAAGGTCGACGACGAATGGGCCGAGTGCAGTCGAGGTGGCCCGCGGATTGATCGATGGCGTCGAAGACATGCTTACCTTTAAGGAGCGCACCGACACGAGGGAGAATTTCTTCCTCACCAATGTCCAGGATCTTTCCGTGCTGGCGAGCCTCGGTCCCGTCGCCGACCGCGATTTTCCCGAGAACCGCGGCGCCACGGATCTCAGCATTGTCATGATGCGCCGGCTGTTCGTACGCGAGCTGACCGCCTTGGCCGAGGGTCGACCGCTCAAGGAGTGGAAGCGCCCCGAATATCTGTGGAAGGACGTGGCGGCGGTGCATCGCGAACTGATGGGATGACCAAGGATTTCGTCACGGTTGCGGGTCTTCGCACGCATTTTTGGCGTGCGGGCAAGGGGCCCGTCCTGCTGATGCTGCACGGGCAATTGCCCGGTTCGTGCGTTGCCGTCGAATGGGGCGATCAGGTCCAGCGCTTTGCCGATGCGGGCTATTCGGTCTATGCCATCGATGAGGCGGGTTTCGGTCTGACCGACAATCCGTCCGACTGGTCGATCGAGACGCGTATCGGGCATGCGCGCGCCTTCGTCGATTATATCGCGCCAGAGCGGTATCACATCTGGGGCTGTTCCATGGGAACGCTCATGGGATGCACGATGGCGATGACCGATCAGCGCATCGACAAGCTGGTCCTGATGCCGTCGACCTTGCTGCCGCCGCCGCTGCCGAATGCGCCGCCGGCCGCGGCGCCTGCGCCGGGCTCGGTCGGCGAGCTTGCGCGACGCTACACGCCGACGATGGATAACGCGCGCGAACTCTTAAAGCGGGTGTTGAAGAACCCGGCGGCTTTGACGGACGACCTCGTTCGGCTGCTCTACGAGAATTCGAGCGGCAAGAATGAGGAAGCGGAGCGGCAACGCAACGAGCACGGCCGGCCAGGACCGATCTACCAGGATCTGCCGCGCGTCAAGAACCCGTGCCTCATTCATTGGGGCGCCGACGATCCCAATTCGCCGCTGGAGCGCACGATCCTGATGCTGCGGCTGCTGCCCAATGCCGAGATGCATGTCGTCCGTTCGGCCGGTCATTGGCCGCAAGTCGATCAGCCCGACCGCACCTTCGACCTCGTGAACGCCTACCTCCGGTCCTAAATCGCGCTCGAGCGCTGCGTCTGCGATTGGCCTTTGGTGCCGATCCAATAAAGACCAAGCAGCGGCGTCATGAACGCCAACATCACCAGTGATTGCGCCGCCGCGGTGCCTGTCTTGCCGTCATACCGTAGATCGGCGCGATGCGATCAACCTTGAACAAGGTTGAGACCCTAGACCCATCCCATCCCGGCGATCGACGCCACGTTGAAAGGACCAGCGCGGGACTCTAAGCGTGTCAACGTGCGTTCGGGGACGTTGACACTTTCGCTGTCAAATACGCGCCAGATCGGTATGATCGGGCCAACCCAAGAAGGCTTTCGACAGGGAGGCTCGGATAGCATGCGCATCGCATCCCTTATTTGTCTTTCGCTGGCGCTTGTCGTGGTGGCGGCCGGATCGGCGCCGGCCAACGAAAAGCTGGTCGTCGCCAAATCGTTCCCGACCTCTTTCGCCTTCGTCCCGCTCAATATCGGTGTCGATGCGGGCATCATGAGCAAAAACGGGCTCGACGTGACGATCCAGGGTTTTGAGGGCGCGGCGAAGCTGCAGCAGGCCATGACGGCGGGGCAGGTCGATATCGGCCTCGGCTCCGGCACCGACATGGCTTTCGTCGCGAAGGGCGTACCCGAGAAAGCGGTCGCGGCCATGGCCGGACCGCCACTCGCCTATGGAGTTTTCGCCAGCAAGGAGAGCGGCATCCAGAGCGTGCAGGATCTGAAGGGCAAGCGCGTCGCCGTCGCCTCGCGCAACTCGCTGGTCTTCTGGCTCACCCGGCATCTTTCCGACAAGCTCGGCTGGGGGCTCGAAGGCATCAATATCGTCTATATCAGCGGCGGTAACGCAGCGAATATCGCGGCTATCCGCACCAACCAGGTCGATGCGATGACCAACGGCATCGATGTCGGCTACACGCTCGAGAAGCAGGGGCTCGGCAAGGTGATCGCCAATCACGGCCAATACATCACCACTTATGTGACGCATGCGATTTTCGCCAGCAATGAGATGATGGAGAAGCGGCCCGCGGTGATCACCCAATTCCTGAAGGCGTGGTTCGAGACCATCACCTGGATGCACAACAACAAGGAAGAGACGGTGAAACTCGATATGAAGGCCGACGGCATCACCGATGCCGCTATCGCCGGCCATACTTATGACACGGTGCTGCCGATGTTCTCGCGCGATGGAAAGTTCGATCCGGACGCGCTGAAAGTCGCGGGGCAGGCGATGGTCGAGCTTGAATTGCTGCCCAATCTGCCCGATATGAACGCGCTCTATACGGAGCAATACCTGCCGAAGTAGCGGCAGCCCAGGAGCGAATGGCCGGCGAATTTCGTATCGATGCGCTAACCTCCAAAGGCGAGGGCGTCGGCGCCTCGAAGGATGGACGCGTTTATATCGATCGCGCGCTGCCGGGTGATCGCATCGAGGCGAAAATGCGCCGCGATATCGATGGCGTGCTGCGCGGCGATGTCCTCGCCATCGTCGAGCCGTCGCCGCATCGCGTCGCGCCGCCGTGCCCGCATTATGCGCTCTGCGGCGGCTGTACGATCCAGCACGCGAGCGACGCTTTCTATCGCGACTGGAAGACGGGCATCGTTCGCGACGCGCTCGCGGCGAAACGCCTGAACCCCAAAATCTGGCGCGCACCCATCTTCCTGCCGCCTGGCGGGCGCCGGCGCATCACCTTCACCGCCGAGAAACAAGGCAATACGGTCACTCTGGGCTATTCGCGCCGCCGCCAGCGTCAGGTGGTGGCGATCGAGGCATGCCTCGTCGCCGATCCGGCGATCATCGCGCTGCGCCCGAAGCTGGCGCCGCTGCTCGTGCCGATCCTGCAAGAGGGCAAGCCGGCGACGGCTTTTGTCCAGACTGTCGGCGGTCAGGTCGAAATCGTCATCACCGGTCCGGTCGGCGCGCACCGCCCGCCTGATACGGCGGTGCGCGAAGCGATGACGGCGCTGGCGGGCGCGCTGGCAATCGATCGCCTATCTTGGCGCGCCCATCTCGGCGACGCGCCCGCGGTGATCATCGAGCATCGCCCGATCAGCGTACGTTTCGGCGCGCTCGACGTGGCGCTGCCGCCGCTCGGCTTTCTGCAGCCGACGCCGGCCGGCGAGGCGGCACTGGTCGCGGCGGTGATGGCGGCTCTGCCCGCCGCCGGACATTTTGCCGATCTCTTCGCCGGCTCCGGTACATTCACCGGGCCGATGCTGGCGCGCGGCTCGGTCGACGCATTCGAGAATGTCGTGCCGACGATCCGTATGCTCGACGAGGCGAAAAGCGGTTTGCCGCTCGAGGCTATGCGCCGCGATCTTTGTCGCGAGCCGCTCAGCCGCGCCGAGGCCGAGCGCTACGACGCCATCGTCTTCGACCCGCCGCGTGCCGGCGCCGAGGCACAGGTAAAAGAGCTGGCCGGGAGCGCCGTGCCCGTGCTGGTCGGCGTGTCCTGCAATCCCGCGACCTTCGCGCGCGATGCGCGTATCCTGATCGACGGCGGCTACCGGCTCGACAGCGTCCAGGTGATCGACCAATTCACCTTCTCGCACCATGTCGAGCTGGTCGCTTCTTTCTCGAAGCAGCGGGCATAGCGTATGGCCGGCGAAATTCATGTCGATGAGCTCGGCCCCAAAGGCGACGGCATCAGCCAATCGAAACGCGGTCGCGTCTACATCGACCGCGCGCTGCCGGGCGAAACCGTGCGTGCCGACATCCGCCGCGGCGACGACCAGATGCTGCGCGGAGAGATACTTGCGGTAGTCGAAGCCTCGCCGCATCGCGTTAAAGCGCCCTGTCCTAATTACGATGTCTGCGGCGGCTGCACGCTGCAGCATGCGGACGACGCCTTCTATCGCGATTGGAAAGTCGCGATCGTGCGCGATGCGCTACGCCGCAAAGGCCTCACGCCGAAGATTTGGCGCGACCCAGTCTTCGTGCCGCCGGCGACGCGCCGCCGGGCAACCTTCAATGCGCATAAACACAACGGCCGGGTGACGCTCGGCTATTTCCGCCGCCGCACCCATCGCGTGACCGATATCCGCTCCTGCCTTGTCGCCGATCCGGCGATCATGGCGCTGCGTGACAAGCTCGCGCCGCTGCTGGTGCCGATCGTCACTGAGGGCAAGGATGCCGACATCTTCATTCAGACGGTCGGCGGGCGGTTCGAGCTGGCGATCACCGGGGCTGTCGGGAAGAAGGGCAAGCCCGATCTTCCGGTGCGCGAAGCGATTGCCGAGCTCGCACACAAAGCCGATATCAATCGCATTTCCTGGCGCGGGAAAGAGCGCGGCGAGCGTGACGACATCGAGGTGATGATCGAGCGCAATAAGCTGATCGCCAAATTCGGCACCCTCGAAGTGGCGCTGCCGCCTCTCGCCTTCCTGCAGCCGACGATGGCGGGCGAGGCGGCGTTGGTCGAAGCCGTGATGGAGCTCTTGCCCGCGAGCGGCAAATTCGCCGATCTTTTCGCCGGCAGCGGCACGTTCAGCGGGCCGATGCTGGCGCGCGGCCCGGTCGATGCGTTCGAGAGCGTCGCGCCGGCCGTCCGCGCGCTCGACAAAGCGAAAGATTCGCTGCCGCTCAAAGCCATCCGCCGCGATCTCGATCGCGAGCCGTTGCGGCGTGACGAAGCCAATCGTTACGACGCCATTGTCTTCGATCCGCCCCGTGCCGGTGCGGCCGAGCAAGCGAAAGCGCTCGCGTCCGCCAAGACGCCGGTGCTGGTCGCGGTATCTTGCAATCCCGCGACCTTCGCACGCGATGCGCGCCTCCTCGTCGATGGCGGCTACCGCCTCGACAGCGTGAAGGTAATCGACCAGTTCACCTGGTCGCATCACGTCGAGCTGGTGGCTGGTTTCTCGAAGCGCCCCTGAGGCGCGGCTTTTACAGCAGCGGACGTCGACCCCTATCACCAAACTTTGACGAAGGGTGAATAAAGGGACATTCTAGTCACGAAAAAAAGTGCGGCGCATGCCGCACGGATATGGGGAGGCAAGCCATGAGGATCGGTTTCTTCACCGCGGCGGTTGTCTTGAACATAATCGCGGTCTTACCGGTATCGGTCTCGCCGGCGCGAGCGGCAGACAAGCTCACCATTGGGATGATCGGTTCGCCGGATACGGGCGGCTGGCTCTATTACATCGCAATTCACGAGGGCTACTTCGCAAAAGAGGGTATCGAGCCCGATTTCATTTACGTGCCGACGGCACCGGGCGTGATGCAGCAGCTCGTCTCGGGCTCGCTCGACGTCGTCGGCGTCGACGGTGTGGTCGAGCCGATCCACGCCCGCGCCAAAGGTGCCGATGTGGCGATCCTGCGCATGACCAGCAACACGACGCCCTACGAAATGATCTCGAAGCCGTCGATCAATTCGATCAAGGATCTGAAAGGCAAGACGATCACCATCGGCGGATTGATGGACATCAATCGCATCTACCTCGAGCGCATCATGCAGGCGAACGGCATCAAATGGGGCGAGTACGATGTCGTCGTCATCGGCAATTCGGCGCAGCGTTTCGCGGCGCTGAAATCGGGCTCGGTCGATGCGACGATGCTGGTTCCCCCGACGGCCTTCGCCGCCGAGAAAGACGGGTTCAAGAATCTCGCCATGATCAAGGAATATGCCGGCGATCTGCCGATGGCGAGTGCCGATGTCATGGTGCCCTGGGCGAAGGCGCATCGGGATATGGCCAAGCGCCTTGTCGCCGCACTCGATCAGGCCGCGGTCTATTTTTACGACGATTCCAAGCGCGATTCTTCGATTCAGATTCTGGTCGATGTGTCGAAGGCCGACGCGGCGCAGGTCGCCCAGAGTTACGATCTCGCGCGCAAGATCGACATGTATGCGAAGGAAAACAGCGTGTCGCGCACCGATCTCCAGCATCTGATCGACGCGATGAAGTCGGTCGGCGATCTCGAAGGCGTCACCATGAACGCCGATCAGCTCGTGATTCCCGGCCTCACGCAAATGGTCAAATGACCCGCCTCACGTGCCGTCGAGCAGACGCCGTACGCGCGACCCCAGGCCGGCATAGGTAAAGGGTTTCGATAGCAGCTCGACACCGGGGTCGAGCCGGCCGTGATGCACGATGGCGTTGCGCGCATAACCGCTGGTGAAGAGCACCTTCAGATTGGCACGCCGCCGCTTCGCTTCGTCGGCGAGTTCGCGGCCGTCCGTGCCGCCCGGCAGGCCGACATCGGTGAACAGCAATGCGATTTCGCGATGCGCGTCGAGCATGCGCAGAGCACTGGCGCCGTCGGTCGACGTGATGACGTTGTAGCCAAGTTCGTCCAGCACCTCGACGGTGAAGGCGCGCACATCGGGATCGTCTTCGACGACGAGGATCGCTTCGCCGCGGCCTTGCGGCGTGGAAGGGCTCGTGCTGGCGAGCTCGGTTCTGGCCGATGGTTCGATGTGGCGCGGTAGATAGAGCTTCACCGTCGTGCCGGCGCCAACCTCGCTGTAGATTTTCACATGGCCGCCGGATTGGCGGATGAAGCCATAGACCTGCGACAGGCCGAGACCCGTGCCTTCGCCGATGCCTTTCGTGGTGAAGAACGGCTCGAAGGCTTTTGCGATCACATCGGGCGACATGCCGGTACCGGTGTCGCTGACAAAGATGCCGACATATTGCCCGGGCGGGATGTCCGCTTCGACGGCGTAAATGTCGTCGAGATAGACGTTCGCGGCCTCGATGGTGAGCTTGCCGCCGTCGGGCATGGCGTCGCGCGCATTGATCGCGAGGTTGAGCAGCGCGCTTTCGAGCTCGGTCGTATCGACGAACGTCTGCCAGATGCCGCCGGAATGCACGGTCTCTATCAATATCCGCTCGCCCAGCGTTCGCCGCAGCATATCCGACATGCCGGTGATGAGCGTATTGAGCGAAACCGGCTTCGGCTCGAGCGGTTGGCTGCGCGAGAAGGCGAGGAGGCGATGGACGAGCAGCGCGCCACGCTCGGCGCCACGCTGGGCCGCGCTGGCGAGCCGCTCGAGCGCCGGCTCGCTCCGCTCCGACAGCCGCCGCTTCAGCGCCTCGATATTGCCGGTGACGACGGTGAGCAGATTGTTGAAATCATGCGCGACGCCGCCGGTGAGCTGGCCGATCGCTTCCATGCGCTGCGCCTGGCGCAGGCGCTCTTCGCTGGCCCGCCGCTCGGTCAGGTCGCGCGTGATCTTGGCGAAGCCGATGAGGTCACCTGACGCATCGCGAATGGCGCTAATGATGACGCTCGCCCAGAACATCGTGCCGTCCTTGCGCAACCGCCAGCCTTCCATCTCGTACCGCCCGCTTTCGGCGGCGGCGGCGAGGGCGCGCGCCGGCAGGCCCTGGGCGCGATCGATGGCCGTATAGAAACGCGCGAAATGCTGGCCGACGATCTCCTCGCGCTCATAGCCTTTGATGCGCTTCGCGCCGGGATTCCAGCTCACGACGTTGCCGACGGGATCGAGCATGAAGATGGCATAGTCGACGACCGCGTCGATGATCAGGGCGAGATGTTGCTCGGCCGCATCGAGCCGTGTGCTATGCGCGGCAAGCTCGCGGGCGCGGATCTCAGCGCGCTCTTCGAGTGTCTCGTTGAGGCTGTGCAACTCGGCTTCGATTTTGCTGAGCGCGGCGATGCGCGCTTCGAGGTGCGCTTTCTCTTCCGGCCAGCCCTCGTCGCCATCTGTCATGAAACCGGCCTCTGAACGTCCTACCCGCTTTTGCGATAATGCGGCAAAAGAACATGAAATGATCGGCCCATGAAGCGCGCGGCCTCACGTTCGATCGCTTGCGTAAAACAGCTCCAGATCCCGCGCGATTCTGATCATCTTTCGCGGACATACGGGGTCAGTAGAGGCGCAATATGGCCGAAATGCGGCGCGATCCCACTCTTTGCAAGGCGCGGCGCCTGGGGTTTGGCGTAGTAGGCATTTAGTCGCCAATCGGCGGCGCCTTGGCTATGGTTGCCGCGGGGGGATTGAGATAATGCGCGCAACGAGAGCTTACGGCGTCGTCGCGATCGCGTTGACTCTGGTCATCGCGTCGCGCGCGGTGGCGGCAGAGAAAATCGCGACGGGGTCGATCAATTCGCCGTCGCCGCTGAGCTGGCCGTTCTATATCGCGCTGGCCAAGGGCATGTTCACGGCCAAGGGCTTGGCGCTCGATGTCAGCTATACGAACTCGGCGCCCAACCTTCTGCAGCAAACATCGGCCGGGTCGTTCGATTTCGCGATGTCGACCGGGCTCGTCGATCCGATCCGCGCGATCGCTAAGGGCGGCCCGGTCAGCCTCGTGCTGGTCGAGGTGACGGCCGCGCCGTACGAGCTGATGGGTAAGGCGGCGCTGAAAAATCTCGCCGGGCTCAAGGGCAGGAACATCGCGGTCGGGGGGCTCAACGACATCACCAATATCTATCTCGATCGCATGGTCGCGCCTTCGGGCCTGAAGCGCGGCGATTTCGATATGCAATTTTTCGGCTCGACGCCGGCGCGGTTCGCCGCGCTGCAGGCGGGCTCGGTCGATGCGGCGATGCTGGGGCCGCCGGCGAATTACTACGCGGCGTCGGCCGGCTATATCAGCCTCGGTTTCGTCAAGGATTATGCCGGCGATCTGCCTTTCTCGGGTTCGGCGGTGAATACGGCCTGGGCGAAAACACATGCCGACGACGTCCGCGCGATCGTCGCGACCTACGACGAAGCAACCAAGTGGTTCGACGACGAGAAGAACCGCGACGAGGCGATCGCGATCATGGTCGCGGCGAGCAAGGGAAAGCCTGACGACATCGCCAAGAGCTACGATTTCCTGCGCAAAGGCGATTATTTCGATCGCAGCGGGACGATCTCTAAGGCGAAGCTTGCGAACCTCGTCCACGCGATGCATCAGCTCGGCGATCTCGATGACGAGCCGCCGCCCGAAAAGCTCGTGCTTTCCGGGGTTACTAAGCTGGTCGAATAGCGGCGATCAGGTGCCGGTCGGGCGCGGGGCCTGATACGACGTTTGCCCCGTAGCTTGGGTCGGCGCGGCAGAGGGGGCGCCGGCGTCGTCGTCGGCGACTTGCGCTTGCGCACGCTGCGCGGCTTCGGCGCGGCGGCTCGGTCGTGCGCCGCCCTTCTGGCGATGGCGCCAGCGCTCGACGATGCTCGCGACCGGCTCGCTCGTGCCGCCATCGTGGCTCCAAGCTTCCGAGAAGACGAAGGTCTTGCTGCGCGGCATCTCATTCACCGCGAGCGAGGAGAAGACCACGCGCTGCGGCACGGGCACGCCTTCGCCGATGACGATCGCCTCGCCGCTATGGAGCGAGGGCAGGAATTCGAGCAGGCCAAGCCCGGTTTCCGACATCGTCGCTTGCACCAGCTCCTGGTCGGCCGAATTGCTCATGCGCAGTGCGAACATCGTGTTGCATTCGGAGAGCATCTCGGTCGCGAGATCGGACGGACGCTGGCTGACAACGCAAAGCGATACGCCGTATTTACGGCCTTCCTTGGCGATGCGAGCAAGGGCGCGCTTGGTCGGCTCGAAGCCGAGGCCGGTAGCGCGCGGCGCATAGCGATGCGCCTCTTCGCACACAACGAGGATCGGCGACGAGCGCTGGCTCCACAACGCGAAGTCGAGCGTGATGCGGCAGAGTACCGAGACGACGACGTTGAGGATTTCCGACGGCACGCCCGAGAGATCGGCGATGGTGATCGGCTTCCCTTCGACCGGGATGCGGAAGAGGCGCGACAGTATACTCGCCATGCGATCGTCCGTGCCATAGCGCGAGAACATGAACGAGTAGCGCGAATCCGTTGAAAGCGTCTTCAGGCGTGTGATGAGACGCGTATAGGCCGGCATCGGCTCGGCCCGCGTCAACTTGCCTTGCGCCTGGGTGACGTAGGCGATGACGTCGTTGACCGTGTAGGGCGTCGGCGTATCGACGGTGACGCTGTATTGGGTCTTGTCGCGGAGGAATATCTGCTTGGCGGCGACGATCGCCTCGCCGAGAATGGTCACCTGCGCCGCGCGGAACTCATTCTCGCCGATGACGACCTCACAGATCTCGTCGAAATTGAAAAGCCAGTAAGGCAGATCGAGCGTCACGGCCGGATCGAGGACCAACGCTTTTTCGCCAAAGGCTTGCGCATATTCATTATGCGGATCGAGCAGCAGCATGCGCGCATGCGGGTTTTCGCACAGGAGTGACTTGAGGATCACGGTGACGGCGCAAGATTTTCCCGAGCCGGTCGTGCCGAGCACGGCGAAATGCTTGCCGAGGAGATCGTCAGTCTTGACGAAAGCCGGCAGCGAGCGGTCGTGATGCAACGAGCCGATACGCGCGCTCGAGATCGCGGGGCAGGCATAGATTTGCTGCAAATCGTCCTGGGTCCCCAGCGCGACGTCGTTACCGAGACGCGGGAAGAAGGATACGCCGCGCTGGAATGCGCCGGGCTGATGATTTTTCGATTCGAGAATCTCGCCGAGCAGCTCGAGTTCAGCGATCTTCAGTTCCTCTTCCGGGTTCGACGCCGACGGCATAGGGATGGTGATCGCGCGAACCATGGCGAAGGCTCTCGAATGCGGCGTGGGCATGCACACGATAGTGCCGACTTCGACTTCGCCGCTGCTCGTACCAGGCTTGCCGGAATCCTCAAGGAGGCAGATAAGTTGCGATCCTGAGACGGAGACGACTCGTCCGATCTTGTTGTCACTCTGTTGCATGATCCCCACCCGAGGAAAAGCCGGTTCGTATGGTTTGTTCGAGAGCTCGTAACGCCTGATGAACAGGCGAGCGTGACGAGGCGGTTGGTGTTGGCTCGGCAGCGGGCGTGTGCGCGTGGATCGAGTGCACGCGGGTCAACGGTAATTCGACGATCGCCTTCGTGCCGCGGCCAAGCTCGCTCTCGAGGCAGAAAGTTCCGCCATGCAGCTCGACCAGGCCGCGCGTCAGCGGCAGGCCGAGACCGGTGCCTTCATACCGCCGGTTGAGACCGCTTTCCGCTTGCGCGAAAGGCTGCAGTACGCGTGCCAGATCGGCCGGTGCGATGCCGATGCCAGTATCCGCGACCGTGAGCTGCGCGCAGCGATCTGTGATGAGGTGCCATTGCACATCGATCGTGCCGCCCGAAAGGGTGAACTTCACCGCGTTCGACAGCAGGTTGATGAGGACCTGCTTCAGCTTCCGTTCGTCCCCGCGGAAGAGGAAGTTCGAGCGCGCCGGATCGAAATTGATCGTGACGCCCGCGATCTTCGCGCGTTCGGACACGACGCGGATGCAGCTATTGACGATCATCTGAGGATCGAGCGGCTCTTCATTGAGCTCGCTTTTGCCGGCTTCGATGCGCGCGAGATCGAGGATGTCGTTGATGATCGCCAGCAGATGCTGCGCGCTGCCGTTGATGTCGCGCGAATATTCGATGTACTTGCCGGTACCGATCGGTCCGAGGGTCTCCTCGGCGATGATCTGCGAGAAGCCCATGATGGCGTTGAGCGGCGTACGCAACTCGTGGCTCATATTGGCGAGGAATTCCGATTTGGCGCGGTTCGCCGCTTGGGCCGCCAGCATCGCATCGGTCGCCGAGGTGGCGGCGAGCTCGGCCGAGACACGTGCGGCTTTGAGGGCGATCTGGACGCGGTTATGGCTCGCGATCGAGCCGAGCTGATCGCAATAGCGCTGCATCAGGCTGCCGGAACGGCGGGACGCCTGTTTGTTGAAAGGCGCCGTCATGGTGAAGAAATGCTTACCGCGGTGTGCCAGCGGCCCACGCCGTCGCCGATGAGCCGAAAAAGCTCGTTCATAAAAATTTCCGCGCCGAGAAACGATTGTTACGGCTCTATCAGTATCAACGAATTGCTAAAAATTACTTGTAGGGCGTGGCGTTGAGGTCTCCTCGTCGGCGTCATCGGCTCTCTAATGGCGGCTTTTTGCGCTTCAATCAGAGTAAATAGGGTAGGCGCCGCCAAATGGTGCAGGGCGAAGCAGGTCGCGCGGGACGCCGTGTGGGGGGCGCCCGTGACGGGAGCGTGGAACCGGGCCACCATGCCAGACCGGGCGGAACCCGCTAAGATTGGCGGCCAACGAAAAGATCAGTTCGAGGAAGCGCCCCATGTCCAATCTGCCGATCACGCTCGCCAGCGGTTTCTATGATCGCATGCACGGTCTTTATACCGGCGATATCAAGCCGGCCGGCATCGATCTCAATTTCGTCGTCCTCGACGATCCGCGTCAGGTCTTCGATCGCATGGGCGGCGGACTGGAATTCGACGCCTCGGAATTCTCACTATCGGAGCACATCACTAAGCTCGCGGCCGGCAATTCGCCCTTCGTCGCCGTGCCGGCGATGATCTCGCGTGTGTTCCGTCACCAGTTCATCTTCATCAACAAGAAATCCGGCATCAAGGCGCCGAAGGATCTCGAAGGCCGGCGCGTCGGCGTTCCGCTCTATGTTCAGACAGCCGCCGTCTGGATCCGCGGCATGCTGCAGCACGAATACGGTGTCGATCTCTCGACGATCCACTGGGTGCAAGGTGCGATGGAACATCCTGGTACCCATGGTAAGCCAGCGGTGTTGCCGCTACTCAAGGAGATCGACCTCGTCCAGAACAGCAGCGGAAAGTCATTGAACCAGCTGCTCGAGGACGGGGAGGCGAATGGCGGGATCGATGCGATCATCACCTCGCATATTCCCGAACCGCTCGGCCGCAATCCCAATGTCGTGCGCCTCTTCACGAATTACCGCGAGGTCGAGGCGGATTATTTCAAGCGCACCAAGATCTTTCCGATCATGCACGTGCTGGCGATCAAGCGCTCGATCTATGAGAGGCATCCGTTCGTTGCGACCAGCCTCTACAACGCCTGCTGTGAGTCGCGTGCGCTCGCGGTACAGAAAATGCGCGATGTCGGCGCGCTACGCTACATGATGCCGTGGCTGGTCTCGGATATGCACGAGATCGACGACGTCTTCGGGGATAATTTCTGGGCCTATGGGGTCGAAGAGAACCGGCGGACGCTCGAAGCGCTGATCACGTATCTCTACGAGCAAGCGATGATCCCGAAGAAGATCCCGATCGAGGAGATTTTCGTGCCGACCCACGGCTTTCCCAACATCGGCAGCAACCGGACCGGCCGTGAAGGCTGGGGCACGGCGAAGCCGGGGTGAGGGTTGCCGCGACTGGCGGAATTAGGGCAGTGGCGCGATGTAGCGCTTGTCGACGATCGCATCGAGATTGACGTCGCCTTTGATAAGGCCTTGCGCACGCAGGAAGGTAACCTGATGCTGCAGGTCCTTGACGTCGAGCCGTCCATCGCGGTCGACATAGGCAATGGCGCGCGCAACCTGCTCCGGCGGCTGGCCGAGTTGCTTGGCGAGGATCGCGAGGATCTCGGGCGCGGTGGGGCCGTCTTTACGGCGCTCGTCCGGCCCCGTGAAGGCATCGTGATAATCGCGCATCGCGTTCTTCATCGCGCGTAGTACCTTCTCGGTCGTCTCGCGCCGTTCGTCCGCGGTCTTCTTCGTCGTGTAGAGAATGCCAGCCTGCCAGCGCGTCTCGTCGCCGACATAAGCGAGCAGCTTGGCGTCGCCGCGCTGGATCACCGGCGCGAAAGCTGTCGCCGGGCTCGAGGAGGCGTCGACCGAGCCGCCGGCAAGCGCCGAGATCGCGGCCGAAATGCCTTGCAGCGGCGTCACCCGCACGCTCGCCGGATCGATGTGATATTTCTCCTCGATGAGTGTCAGGCTGTAATGCGCCGCGCCGCCGATATCGGAAACGGCGACGCTGTGGCCGGCGAGGTCCTTCACCGAAGTGAGGCCCGCGCTGTAGGCGCGGTTCGAGGCGAGCACGGCGAGGAACTGAAAGCTGGGCGCTTCGCGCGCCATGCCGGCGATGATATGGAGCGTGCCGTTGCCGGCGAGGTTGTAGAATGCACCCGACGGGCCGGTGGCGCCGAAATCGACCGCGCCCGACACCACCGCCTGCGCGACCGGCACCGGCGCGTCGAAGGCGACCAACTCCGCGTTGAGGCCCTCGGCGGCGAAATAGCCTTTGCCCGCCGCGACCATCACGGGCGCGAGCGCGGTCACTTTGATGTAGCCGATCTTGACGTCCTCAGCGGCGGCGCGCTGCGCACCCAGCGCGACGAGCGGCAATGTTGCTGCGACCAAGGCCATGCGACGCGTTGTGCGCGTGAAATCGGTAACGGTCCTCATGTCGCCTCCCAAAGTTCGATGATGATGCGAGCACTTAGGCGTTGCATCTATCATTGGGGGACATTGCCACAACCGGCGGAGAAAGTAATCAGCGGTATGCGGCCACGATGATTTCGCGGTGAGCATGGTGCGAAGAAACGATAATCGGCGCGGCGACCGGGGGCCCGGATGCGTGCGCTGACGGCACGTTGACCTGAGCTGCATCGTTGGGAAATCCCGACGGCTTTCCGCCCACGCTCAAGCGGAACCAGCCGGTTCATCGATGGTTACATCGAGGAGAACCAATCAGTCAGACAGAACAAAGTTGCCCTGAAAGCCGTGCGGCGGTCAGGGTGCGGTTCCGTTGACTGAGTTCGGAGAAGAAAGCGCAGGAGTGGACTGATGAAACGCATTCTGGCGATCGCAGTGCTGAGCTTGTCACTCGCCGGCTGCGTCTACGCTGGCCCGGGTCCGGGCGCCGGATACGGCTACTACGGCGGCTATGGCGCGGGTTGGCGCGTTCCGACGGGCGAGGCGACGGCAAGTCCGGGCTAAGCCTTCGCGAGAGTGATCGGCGTAGCGATATGTGAAGTGAAAAGTGAAAGGAGAGCAGTCATGAAACGCGTTCTCGCAGTTGTCGTGCTCGGCCTGTCGCTGGCGGGCTGTGTCTACTCGGGCCCGGGTCCGGGCTACTATGCGTCGCCGGGCTATCACTACTATTACTATCCGTAAACGCTGTCGCTCGGCGAATTGCCCTCGAGAAGAGGAAAAGGCGGCCGGTCCGAACAGGGCCGGCCGTCCTTATTTGGCCGAGAAGACGTCGCAGTTAGACGACGTTCTGTCGGCTTTTGGACAGAATCCGCTGATGAAGTGGTGTGCATGGAGAGTGCCTGCGCCACACGCCTCAATGTCGACATAGTCGTCGCCAAACTAGCGGCCGGCCTCAAGGCGTGGCTCTCGCGAGAATATCTCTTCGCTAGAAAAAACGACCCTGGGACTGCCGGGGGCATCGAGGGATGAACGACGACGTAAGGAGGGGAGGGGCAGCGCCGGACGATTTGGTCCCGGTCGAGAGTGCGCCGTTTCTTGCCGGCGGCGGCGAGCTCGGCGCGCGGATCCGCTCGTTCAATTGGCGGCACACACCGCTCGGACCGCCGCAAGACTGGCCGCGCAGCCTCAAGACCGCCGTGCGCATCATGCTGACATCGCGCCAGCCGATCTGGATCGGCTGGGGACCCGAGCTCACTTATCTCTATAACGATCCCTACAAATCGATCATCGGCGGCAAGCATCCTTGGGCTCTCGGCCGTCCGACCGCCGAGGTATGGCACGAGGTGTGGCGCGACATCGACCCCTTGCTTGCGCAGGCCATGCAAGGCGACGAAGGAACGTACAACGAAGAGCAGCTCTTCATCATGGAGCGCAGCGGCTATCCCGAAGAGACCTACTATACTTTCTCCTATAGCCCGATCCCCGATGATGAAGGCGGCGTTGGCGGCATCATCTGCGCCAACACCGATGATACGCAGCGCGTCATCGGCGAGCGCCAGCTCCAATTGCTGCGCGAGCTATCGGCGGCAACGGCCGATGCGCGCACCGTCGAGCAAGCTTGCGAGCGCAGCGCGCGCGCCCTTGCCAGCGATACGCGCGATCTGCCTTTTGCCTTGCTCTATCTTGCGGCGCCCGACGGGAATAGTCTCAAGCTCGCGGGCGTCTCCGGCATTGCGCGCAGCCATCAGGCCGCGCCCGAGACGCTGCCGCTCGATGCGGCCTCCGTCTGGCCGTTTGCGGCGGCGCTGGGTGAGCCGCGCGCGCAACTCGTGCGCGGGCTCAAATCACGGTTCGACGGCGATTTTCCGACCGGTGCTTGGGACCAGCCGCCAAGCCAGTCGGCGGCGATCCGCATTCCGGCGCGCGGTGACACCGGCCGGCCCGGTCTGCTGATCGCCGGGCTCAACCCGTTCCGCTTGTTCGACGACGATTATCGTCGCTTCCTCGATCTCGTCGCGGGCGAGATCGGCGCCGGCATCGCCAATGCCGAGGCCTACGAGCAAGAGCGCCGCCGCGCCGAGGCGCTGGCCGAAATCGACCGCGCGAAGACGGTCTTCTTCTCGAATATCAGCCACGAATTCCGTACGCCGCTGGCGTTGATGCTCGGCCCGATCGAGGATGCGCTCAATGACGCCACGCTGGCCGGGCGCACACCGGCGCAACGCGAGCGGCTCGACATCGTCTATCGCAACGCGCTGCGGCTGCTGCGCCTTGTCAACACGCTGCTCGATTTTTCGCGCATCGAAGCTCGAAGGGTGACGGCGAGGTTCGAGCCGCTCGATCTTGCGGCGCTCACCGCCGATCTTGCCTCGAGTTTCCGCTCGCTCACGGATCGCGCCGGCCTCGCGCTCACGATCGATTGTGCCGATCTCGGCGCGCCGGTCTTCACCGATCGCGAGATGTGGGAGAAGATCGTCCTCAATCTCCTCTCGAACGCGTTCAAATTCACGCTTGCCGGCGAGATCGCCGTCACGCTGCGCGTGCGCGGGGCGATGGCCGAGCTGGTCGTGCGCGATACCGGCACCGGCATTGCCGAAGATGAACTGCCGCGTTTGTTCGAACGCTTCCATCGCATCGAAGGCAGCGAAGGTCGCAGCTTCGAAGGCAGCGGCATCGGCCTCGCGATGGTCTACGAGCTGGCGAAGCAGCTCGGCGGCTCGATTGCCGCGGAAAGCAAGCTGGGCGAGGGCAGCACTTTCACGGTCACGGTGCCGCTCGGCACGGCGCATCTGCCGCAAGGTGCGAGCACGGCGCCGCTGAAAGCGACGGACCCGAGCAACCGCGCCGCGGCCCCAAGCAACCGCGCCGCGGCCTATGTGCAAGAGGCGCTGCACTGGCTGCCGGGTGCGGCGATCGCTGCGGACTCCGGGACGACGGTCGCGGCGGACGATCTGCTCGACGATGCATCGCCGGCCTCGGGCAACGGCGCGCGCGTGCTGCTTGCCGACGATAATGCCGATATGCGCGAATACATCCGCCGCTTGCTGATCGGCAAAGGCTATGAGGTAGAGGTTGTCGCCGACGGGCAAGCGGCGCTCGAAGCGGCGCGGCGCGCGCGGCCGTCGCTTGTTATCTCGGACGTAATGATGCCGCGGCTCGACGGACTCGGCCTGCTGGAGGCGATCCGCAACGATCGCGAGCTGCGCAAGCTGCCGGTCATTCTCCTTTCGGCGCGGGCCGGCGAGGATGCGCGGATCGAAGGCCTCGATGCGGGCGCTGACGATTATGTCAGCAAGCCGTTCTCAGCCCGCGAGTTGTTGGCGCGCGTCCGGGCGAATTTGCAGCTTGCCAATCTGCGGCGGCAGGCGGAAACGATGCGGCGCGAGCAGGCGGTGTTGCTTGAGGCGACGGTGCGAACGGTGCCGACCGCGGTCTGGTATACGCACGACGCCGAGGCGCAGGGGATTTACGGCAATGATTATGCGGCGCGGCTGTTGCGCCTGCCGCTCACCCCGACGCGTCCGGTCTCGTTCCGCCGCCCCAATCATCGGCCCTTCCGGGTGCTCCGCAACGGGCGGCGCGTGCCGACCGCCAAGTTGCCGCTGCGACGGGCGCTCACCGGCGAGACGGTCGAAAACGAGGAGCTCGATTTCAATTTCGCCGACGGCACGAAAACGACGATCATCTGCCAATCAGCGCCGATCCGCGACGAGCAGGGCGCGATCGTCGGCGCGGTGTGCGGCGCGCTCGACATCACCTATCGAAAACGGCATGAAGAGCATCAGAAGCTGCTGCTCAACGAACTCAATCACCGGGTGAAGAACACGCTGGCCATGGTTCAGTCGCTGACCATGCAGACGCTGCGCAGCACGGTCAATATCGGCGAAGGCCGCGATGCGTTGGTGGCGCGGCTCATCGCGCTTGCCAAGGCACATGACGTGTTGACGCGCGAGAATTGGGAAGGCGCCGGGCTGCACGACGTCGTGGTCGAGGCCCTGGCCGCGCATCTGACGCAATCGGAGCAACAGCGCTTGTGGTTCGATGGACCGGAGCTGAGGCTGCGGCCACGCGCCTCGCTGGCGCTATCGATGGCGTTTCACGAGTTGGCGACGAACGCCGTCAAATACGGCGCGCTGTCGAGCGACGTAGGCCGTGTCGATATCGCCTGGTCGTTCGACGAGCCCAACGACAGCTTCGCGCTCCAATGGGTCGAGAGCGGCGGCCCGGCGGTGCAGCCGCCGCAGAAGCGGGGCTTCGGCTCGCGCCTCATCGAGCGGGGCCTGGCGCAGGATCTCGGCGGCTCGGTGCGGCTCGAATTCAAGCCGGAAGGGATTGTCTGCATCATTCGTGCGCCGCTGGCCGAGGTTCAAGCCCAGATCGAAAAGCAGGACGACCGCGCGGAAAAAGTTGAACCGTAATGCAAGCAATGGAACGGCAAGTAATGGATACATCTCTCGAAGGCCGTCGAATCTTCGTCGTCGAGGACGAGTCGGTTATCACCATGCTGCTTCAGGACATGTTCGAGGAGCTGAATTGCGAAGTCGTCAGCCTCGCCTCGCGCTTCCAGGACGCGCTCGACAAGGCGAAGACGCTGTCCTTCGAGGTTGCGATCCTTGACGTCAATCTTAACGGCCAGCGTACTTTCCCGATCGCGGAGGCGCTGACCGAGCGCGGCGTGCCTTTCGTCTTCGCCACCGGTTATGGCGCTGCTGCAGTGCCCGAGAACTTCCGCGACGCCCCCGTGTTGCAGAAGCCGTTTCGCCTCGCCGATCTCGAACGCGCCGTACGCACCGCCCTGGCGGCACCGCCACGCGCCGCTTGACAGCGCGCGAGACAGCGCTACCTTATAAGCATTCCGTGGCGATTTGATTCAGCCGACCGGCTTGCGGCCACGTTAAAATAACCGCTAAAAGGTCGGAGGCTCGATTGAAGCCCTGACCCTTGCGGTTAGGGCTTTTTTGTTGGCCGTTTTCTGGGCCGGCGAGAGGCACGCGGTCCGGTCGGCGGTAACGCGAAGGAGGCGATGATGTCCGTGATCAATCCCGAGCATTCCCCGAAATGGCGCCCGCGTACGGTGCTGACCCATAGCGGTTTGCAGCGCTCGCAATTCGAGGAGACCTCCGAGGCGATCTTCATGACCTCGGGCTTCGTCTATCAAAGCGCCGAGGAAGCCGAGGAAGCCTTCAAGAACCAAGGCACGCGCTATGTCTATTCGCGCTATGCCAATCCGACGATCTCGATGTTCGAAGACCGGCTGCGCTTGCTCGAAGGCGCTGAGGCGGTACGCGGCACGTCATCCGGCATGGCTGCTGTCTTTGCCTCGATGGCGTGCTTCCTCAAGACCGGCGATCGTATCGTCGCCTCTCGCGCCCTGTTCGGCTCGTGCCTCTATATCATTCAAGAGATACTGCCGCGCTCTGGCGTGAAGTATCAGCTGGTCGACGGCGCCGATCTCGATCAATGGCGCGAGGCGTTGAAGCCCGGCGTGCAAGCCGTGTTCTGCGAAAGCCCATCCAATCCGGGGCTCGAGCTGGTCGATCTGAAAGCCGTCGCAGCGCTAACGCATCAGACCGGCGGTCTGCTCATCGTCGACAACGTCTTTGCCTCGCCGCTACTGCAAAAGCCGCTGCAGCTGGGTGCCGACATCGTCGTCTATTCCGCGACCAAGCATATCGACGGACAGGGGCGGAGCCTCGGCGGCGCGGTGCTTGGCTCGACGAAATACATCAACGAACAGCTGGCGCCGTTCCTGCGCCATACGGGCCCGGCGCTATCGCCCTTCAATGCCTGGATTCTGGTGAAGGGTCTCGAGACGATGGATCTGCGGGTGCGTCAAAGCTGCGACAGCGCGCTGAAGATCGCGCAGTTTCTCGAGAAGCATCCGCGCGTCGGCCGTGTGCGCTATCCCGGGCTTGAAAGCCATCCGCAGCATGCGCTCGCGACGCAGCAGATGAGCGGCTTCGGCACCGTCGTCACCCTGAATGTCGGGACCAGTAAAAGCGAGACATTCCGCTTCCTCAACGCGCTGAAGCTTGCGCGCATCTCGAACAATCTCGGTGACAGCAAGAGCCTGGTGACGCATCCGGCAACGACGACGCATCGCACGCTGAAGGCAGACGAGCGCGAGCGGCTCGGCATCACCGATGCGCTGATCCGTTTCTCGGTCGGGTTGGAAGACGCGCAGGACCTGATCGACGATCTCGATCAGGCGCTGAAAGTTGTCTAGACGAAATGCGCCGTGTCGCTAAAGGCGCGGCGCCCCATCACTGCGGATCGCAGCCGTCTTTCGGCGGCGACGGCTCGTCTTTGACGATCTCGCCGAACGCCCAAAGCCCCAGCCAGTAATAAACGAGCGCCAGCCCGGCGAGGCCGAGGACCAAGGACGGGATCAGGACGACCGCGATGCTCTTCGCATCGCCCGACGGCGACGCGTTCGCCCCCCAGAGCAACCACACGAAAGCGGCGACGATCGACACCACACCGGCCCCGAGGCCGATCTTGGCGCGTTCCCATGTCGCGCGCGTCATGCTGATGCGCACCGGTTGCGCCGGCAGCTTGTGCGTGATTTTGAACGAAACGAGACAGCCGGCAATGAACAGCAAGCTGCAGACCGCCAGCCATTGCGGGTCGTAATTCTGCTGCTGCTGCGAGGCGTAAGAGATCGCGATACCGCAGGCGACAAGAACGATCAGCGCCGGCGAAGGGTAGATACGAAGCATCGATACGGTCGTCCTTTTTCCGCGACATGCAGGTGACGTGAACGAGATGCTCGCAAAGCAGAATGAACAATTCGTTGCGCGCGGAGGCTTGTTGAAGCTTAACGGCCTTCAGTCTTGATCGAATCGATTTCGATAAATTTGTATCGATCACCCCCAAACCCTTCTCCGCGATGGGCCTGGGGCGATACTGCACCAACGAGAGTCATCGCCTCCCCCTTGAGGGGAGGGTAGAGAGGGCTACGGGCGCTGTGCGGGAATGAATTTTTTGGCGAGGGCGGCAGCTTCCTCGCGCGAGGCGATTGCCGCCTCGGATTGATCGGCGCCGTACAGCACGCCCGACACCGGAAAGCTCGCCGGATCGGGATGCGGCACGTCGAGACGGCGGCTGTTATGTCCGGTCTGGCCCCAATCGGTTTGGCCCGCTTTCGAGAGCAGCCAGTTGATATAGAGCTTCGCGGCGTTCGGATGCGGCGCGTGATCCATCATCGAGACGGTGCCGAAGCCAGTGCTCATCGTCGGATGCGGCAAATGCAGATCGAAGCCGGCGATGTTCTTGCCGAGCCCCTGTTGCTGGAATGGCCCGATCTCTTCGGCCGCGGTGCCGAGCCCGATCGGATATTGGCCGCGCACCAGAAATTCCGCTTCCTGGCGCGGGTTTGTGCTGTAGATGATCTTCTGCTCGGCATAGAGGCGCTGGAGGAAATCGGCGCCGAAATTATTCAAGAGCCGTTGGCCGACACCGACACCTGCGCCGGGCAGGCGCGGATCGTCCCAGACGATTTTGTTCGCAAAGCGCGGGGCGAGCAAATCCTCATAAGTCTTGAGATCGTCGCGCGAGACGAAATCCCAATTGACCATCACGGGCGCCGTGACCGTCGCCTCGAAGCCGAGGACGTAGCGCTTGGCCGAGTCCATCCAACCGAGATCGAGCCCGCCGAACCAATCCTTATCGTCGGTGATTTCGGGCAGGAGGAAAGCGGGCCGCAGCGGCACAAACGCGGCGGCCGGCATCAAGGTTTGAAGGATCGAAGGCGTGCCGCCGACATAGACGTCCCAATTGTAGACGCCGGCGGAGCGCTCGCGCGTGATCTGCGGGATCGCGTCGCGTCCGCTCGAGCCGCTGAAGACGACTTTCACTTGCGGAAAGGCGCGGCGAAAGTCTTGCGCCAGGACCTGCTCGTAAAGCTTGCCTGGTCCGCCATGGACATCGACCTCGCCTTCGGCATTCGCCGCTGCGACGAGATCGTCCCAAGCCGACGCCGACGCGCGCTGCGTGCCGAGAACGAGAAGCAACGCGAACACGAGCGCCGTTGCGACGATGTGTTTCATAGGTGACCTCAAGCGAAACGCGGCAACAGCTTCAGCGCATTCGTCCGCTCGATCGCGGCGAGCTCCGCGGCGGAAAAGCCGCAATCGGCGACGCGCTGCACTTGATCGACGCAGCCGGCGCCGTAAGGGTAATCGGTGCCGAAAAGGATCTGCGCATTAGGGACGATGTTACGCAAGGCACTGACTGGCCCGGGATGCGCGGTCTGGGCGAGATCGTAATAGAAGCGCGTCAGCTCATGCATCATGCCGTTCGGCATCGCCGCTTCCATCGCGGCTTTGTCACGGCCGCTGAAATCGATGAAGCGCTGGATCAGATAAGGCATCGTCCCGCCGGCGTGGCAGAAGATGTAGCGGATGTCGGGATAGCGTGCCGCCGCGCCGCCGAAGACGAGGCTGGCGATGGTGCGCGTCGTGTCGGTGCCGTATTCGACGATCGCGTCCGCGATGTCGGGTTGCAGATTGCTGCAGCAAACACATGAGGTCGGATGGACGAAGACGACCGCCTTGCGGCGGTTGAGCTCTTCGAGGATGGGCGCGAATTTTTGATCGCCCAGAAATTTGCCCCGCTGCTCTCGTAATCCGTATAGACGCCGATGCCGTCTGCCTTGAGCTGGTCGAGGGCATAGGCGATTTCCTTGAGACTGGCATCGACATCGGGCAGCGGCAGCGCGGCGAACAGGCCGAAGCGTGTCGGCTTGTCCTGCACCATTTTGGCGCCGGCATCGTTGCATTGCCGCGCCAGCTTGCCTGCGGCCGCGTCGTTGCCGAAATGGATGCCCGGCGTCGTCACGGAGACCAGGGCGGCCGCAATCTCCGCCGCATCCATCTGATCGAGCGAGTGTTGCTCGGTCCATTTCGCGATCGGCGGTTGATAGCCCGGCGCCGGGCAGGCACTGCCCAGCGCGCTCAGCGCGTCCTTATAAATCTGCGGGACGAAGTGATGATGGACGTCGATGCGGTGTGGCGACGGCATACAGATCAGGTTTTGATCAGCTTGGCGAGGTTCGGCAACAGGCGCAGCGCGTTGCGGTGATCGATGCCGATCATCTCGTCCGTGCTGAGGCCGGCGCCGGCGACGCCGTCGACGTGCTCGATCGAGAGACGATAGGGATAATCGGTGCCGAAGACGATGCGATCGGCGCCGGCCACGGCCTTGAGGGCGCCGAGCGCGACGCCGTTCGAGGCCTGTGCCGTGTCGTAATAGAATCGCTTCAACTCGTGCATCAAGCCGTTTGGCAGCTTCGCCGCGACATGCGGGATCTTGGCAAGGTTGACCATGCGCTCGATGAGGAACGGCATCGTTCCACCGGCATGTGACCAGATCCACTCGATGTTGGGGTAACGCGTGCTCGAGCCGGTGAAGATCAGGCTGTTGATGGCGCGTGTCGTGTCGGTGCCGTATTCGATCACCGATTCGTTGACCTCGGGGATGAGGTCCATGCAGCATGCCGCGGCGTGCGGATGGACATAGACGATCGCCTTGCGGCGATTGAGCTCTTCGAAAAGCGGATTGAAGTCGCTGTGACCGAGCCAGCGGTCGCCATAGCTGGTGAACATGCAGATGCCGTCGGCTTTGAGCGTATCGAGCGCATATTCGACCTCTTTCAGCGAGCCTTCGACATCCGGCCACGGGATCGCGGCGAAAAGACCGAAGCGCCCGGGACGATTGCGGATCATCTCCATGGCGTAATCATTGCAGAGCCGCGACAGTTTCCGTGCTTCCTCGACATGCCCGAAATAAAGACCGGGCGTGGTGATCGAGACGAGCGCGATCTGCGTCCCGGCTTTGTCCATGTCGTCGATCGAATTCTGGATGGACCAGCTCTGCATGACCGGTTGCATGGGCCGCTTTTTGTTCATCTCGTCGCGATAGGCGGGCGGCACGAAATGATGATGAACGTCGATACGGGTGAGCGCGGCCATGAATTCCTCCCCAGGATTTTCAGCGTCGCCCACCTTACCGGCGGGGCCGCGTCGCGACAATGGATTGCCGAGCCGCGCCAAATGCGGTTAGCTATTGGGCGACGGGGAGGAAAGAATGAAAGCAAAAGCCATTATCGGGGCGGTCTTTGTCGCCGCAATGATCGCGAGCGCGGCGAACGCCGAGCCGGTGCGTATCCGCATCGGCTGGGCGCAGGTGCCGACCCAGATGACGCCGCTGGTCGCCGAGCTGGCGAAAACCCATCCCGCGCTCTTCCCCAATCTCAACAAGACCTATACCTACGAGCCAATGCGCTTTCAGGGCTCGCCCCCGCAAATCCAGGCTTTTGCCGCGAGCGAGATCGAGGTCGCCGCTTACGGGCCATCCGCGCTTGCCCTCTCGGTGACCAACGCGCATCTCGATCCGCGCGTGATCGCCGATATTGCGCAGGACGGTTCCAGCCATGGTTTCTATTCGACTTGGTGGGCGGTGCGTAAGGACGGCCCGATCAAGACGCTCGCCGATCTCAAGGGGCATACCGTCATCGTCAATGCCAAAGGCGCGACCACCGACATGCTGCTCCGCAAGATGACGCGCAACAGCGGCGTCGCCGATACCGACTTCACGGAAATCGAAGCCGACTTCACCAACATGCTGCCGATGCTCGAAGCCGGCAAAGGCGATGCCGCGCCGGTGATGGCGCAGTTCAGCCACGATTTCGAGGCGACCGGCCACTACCGTACGTTGTTCACGACGACCGACGCGGTTGGCGGTGACGACGAGACGCTGTTCTGGGTAATGAAAGCCGATTTCATCAAGGCGAACCGTCCGGCGATCGTCGACATGCTAACGGATCATATGGCGGCGATCCGCTGGTTCCTCGATCCGGCCAACCGCAACGATGCGCTTGCGATAACGCATGATTTCACCAAGCAATCGCTGCAATCGCTCGATTACGCCTTCACCAAGGACGACGTCTACCGCTCGCCCGATCTGATGCCGGTGATTCCGCCGATCCAGAAAGATATCGATATCGCGGTGAGTATGAAGATGCTGCCGGCATCGATCGATGTATCCAAATACGTCGATGTGTCGATGGTCGCGGAGGCGGCGAAGCGCTTTCCGCCCAAGTGACGAGCGCGATCCGACGGGCCGCCGCCGCTAGAAAGCCATAATCGGGCCGCAGGAAATACGCAGCACCTCAGTACCATCGTCGGCGCGCGACGCCTTCGTCGTGTCGGATTGAGGAGCGATTTCATGACAAAGGGGTTTGCAACGCCGATCGCACGTCGGCTCGCCATCGTCGGTGGCGCGCTGATCGCGGCCAGCACGCTTGTCGGTTGCGTCGTCGAGCAGCCACGGCCGGTCGAACGCATCGTCGTTACGCGGCCGGCGCCGCCGCCGCCGCGCGCCGAATTCCAGCCGCCGCCGCCGAACGAGCGCGCGGTATGGGATCCGGGTCACTGGAACTGGAACGGCCGCGAATATGCTTGGATCGGCGGCCGCTATATCGAGCGGCCGAACGTCGCGATGCGCTGGGAGCCCGGCCATTGGGTGCAGCAAGGCGGCGGCTGGACCTGGGTCGAAGGCAGCTGGCGCTAGACGAGCTCACGTGGTGCGCGGCAGCGCCGTTCAGGCCGCGGCGGGTCGTGGCCGGTGCGTCATCCAGTATTCGACACGCTCGCGCAGCTTCGCGATCGAATAGGGCTTCACGATGAAATCGTTGCCGCCGGCGCCAAGCCCGGCCTCGACGTCTTCGGCGGTCTTGCGCGCGGTCAGGAACGCGATCGGCAGCTGCTCGAGCCCGGCGATGCGGCGAATACGGCGGCAGGTTTCGAAGCCATCGATCGGTTCCATCTCGATGTCGAGGAGGAGGAGCTTCGGCGTGATGCGGCCGAGCATCGTGAGGCATTCATGCCCGTTCGTGGCGGCGACGAAAGTATAGCCGCCTGCCTCGATCGCGCGTTTCAGGAAATGCAGATTCTCGGGCGTGTCGTCGACGCCCATGATGATCTTTGACTTGGTGGTCAGTGCATTGCGTGGATCGTCGATCATTCCCTTATCCTCGTCTCGGACTTTGTCGTCTCAGGCGGCGCGCGGCCGCGCTATCAGTTGCCGCAGCTCGGTGCAAGCGGCATGGGTGGCCTCGGTGAGCTCTTTCGCGAGCGTGGCGGCGCGGGGCGCATCGCCGACCTTGGCCGCGGCTTCGAGCGCGGCAGCGCATTCCGACACGCGCATTGCGCCGATATTGCCGGCGACGCTGATCACGCAATGCGCGACGCTTTTCCCTTGCGCGAGATCGCCCGCGGCGGTGTGCCGCGCGATCTCCGTCGCATAGCCTTCGATTCCGGCGATGTAGTCGGTGAGGAAGTTCGGCGCGTCATCGCCTGAAAGGATCGAGAGCAGGCTCTCGAATATCTCGCGATCGATCGCGCCGACGGGCGTGGTCGGGACGGTCTCGGCCACCGCGCCCGGATTTCCCGCGGCGGCGCGCGGCGTGTATTTCGACAGCTTCTCCAAGAGAAGATCGCGCTGGATCGGCTTCGATACATAGTCGCTCATGCCGGCGGCGAGATATTCCTCGCGCGCGCCCGCCATCGCATGGGCGGTCAGGGCGATGATGGGCACCGCGCCTTTGGGCGCCGGCAGAGCGCGGATCTGCTTCGTCGCCTGAACGCCGTCGAGTTCCGGCATCTGCACGTCCATCAGGACGATGTCGTAATCGGCTTGGCGCACGGCATCGATCGCCTCTTTGCCGTTCTGGGCCAAGTCAACCTCGTATCCGGCCTTCTTGAGGAGCGCAATGGCGAATTGCTGGTTGAAGCGATTGTCCTCGGCAAGAAGGATCTTGAGCGCCCGCCCGGGCGCGGGCACCGGCGCCGGCGGCACAGGGCTTGGCGCAATCGATTCTGCGGGCACCGGCGCGGCGCCGGGCTGCGCCGACGCGGCTTCCGTTTCCGCCGGCGGCATATAAAGCCGGGCGAGACAATCGAGCAGCTCATGCTGGCGTAGCGGCTTCTCGAGTACGGCATCGAACATGCGCTGCGCGTCCGCGCCGAGGCTGTAGCGGCCGCCCGATGAATTGAGCACCAGCTTCACAGCGCTCAGCCGTGGTGTCTCGCGGATCCGTGCTGCGAGCTCCTCGCCGGATATGCCGGGCATCATCTGGTCGACGAACGCGAGTTGATAGGGCTTGCCCCGACATGCCGCGCGCTCGAACTCCGCGAGCGCGGCGAAGCCGTCTTCGACACACTGCACGTCGAGCCCTGTCGTCCGCAACTGGCGCGCGAGAATGTCGCGATTCATCGCGATATCGTCGACCAGAAGCGCGCGCAAGCCCTTGAGCTCGGCAATGAGGCCGGTGCGGTCGGGGACGCGATGAGCGCTCGGTGCGAGCGCGAGCTCGAACGAGAATGTCGAGCCGACACCGGGCTCGCTCGTCACCGCGATCGCGCCGCCCATCAACTCGATGAGCTGCTTGGAGATCGCGAGGCCGAGCCCGGTACCGCCATAGCGGCGGGTGACCGAGCTGTCCGCCTGAGTGAACTTTTCGAATAGCTTGGCGCTGGTCTCGGGCGTCATGCCGATGCCCGTGTCGGTCACGGCAAAGCGCAGCGCGCTCGCGCCATCGCCCGGACGGGTGACCCGCATCACCTCGACGGAGACGCAACCCTGCTCGGTGAATTTGATCGCGTTGCCGAGCAGATTGACGAGGACTTGGCGCAGCCGGTTGGGGTCGCCGCGGAAATTCTGCCGCGCCTCCGGCTCGATGAAGACGCCGAGTTCGATCCCCTTGTCGTGCGCCTTCGTCGCCAGCAGCACCACCGCGCCCTCGACGGTATTGGCGAGATCGAAATCGATCGATTCGATTTCGACCTTGCCGGCTTCAAGCTTCGAGACGTCGAGGATATCGTTGATGAGGGTAAGCAACGCCTCACCCGATTCGTTGACGATCTGGGCGAAGCGAAGCTGCTCGTCGCTGAGCGGCGTCTCGATCAGCAATCCGGTCATGCCGAGGATCGCGTTCATCGGGGTGCGAATCTCGTGGCTCATATTGGCGAGGAATTCGGATTTCGCTTTGCTCGCTGCCTCGGCTTGCTCCTTCGCGATCGCGAGGGCGGCCTGCAACCGGCGCTGCTGCTCCTCTGCTTCCTTTTCCAACGTGATGTCGCTGAAGATACCGACACGGCGCCGCAGCTTGCCGGAATCGTCGCGCATATTTTCGGCCGCATGCCGCAGCCAGCGAATGGCGCCGTCAGGACGAATGACGCGGATCTCGATCGGCGTGCAAGAGCCGCCAACGATAGTGCCCGCGAGGTCCTTCGAGATATAGGCGGCAAAGCGCTCACGATCCTCGGGATGGATCGAGCCCATCAGCTCTTCGCGTCTCGGCGCGGGAGCCGACGGATCGCGCCCGAAGATACGGTAGAGCTCCTCGGACCAAGTGATCTCACCGCTCACACCGTCAAGCTCCATGCTGCCGGTCTGGGCGACGCGCTGCGCGATGAGCAGATGCTCTTGCCGGTCGCGGAGCTCCTCGGCGAGCTGGCGGAGCTGCGCTTGCTGGAATCTGTCGCGCGCCCTCGCCTCATGCGCTTTGGTCACGTCCTGGAACGTGCCGACGCGACGTCGTGGCTTGTTATGCTCGTCGAAGATCGTGTCGGAAATATTGCGCAGCCAGCGCGTACGCCCGTCGGCCAGGAGGACACGATGCTCGAATGGCTCGGTCTTGCGACCGGTCTCGGCCACGGCCATGAATTCGAGAAATTTCGGCCGATCGTCGGGATGGATCTTCGCCAGGAACGCTTCTTTAGTTAGCGTGTGAGTGTCCGGCCCGAGATCGAACAACCGTCGTGCTTCGTCCGACCAGACCACTTCGCCGGTCGCGAGATCGCGATCAATGCTGCCAGTGGCCGAAACGTGCTGTGCAATGGCAAGGTGTTCTTTCCCGCGCTTGAGCTCCTCGGCCATATCGCGCAGCTGCGCCGCTTGACGCGCCTCGCGCTCGCGGCCTTCATGCCGCGCGGTCAGGTCCTGGTAGATGCCGATGCGACGGATCGGCTCACCGGCCTCGTCGAAGAGCGTCTCGGACACGCTCGAGAGCCATCGCGTCGCGCCATCGTGGCAGACGATGCGGAATTCGATCGGATCGGGGCTTTGGCCGCGCTCGGAAGCCCGCATCGTCGCTTCGTAACCCGCGCGGTCCTCGGGATGAACGAGAGCGAGGAAGCCGTCGCGCGAGAGCGGCACACCGTCCGAAGGCTGGCCGAGGATCTTGTAGGTTTCGGCCGACCAAATCACCTGGCCGGTGCGAAGATCGCGCTCGAAACTGCCGATCCGCGCCAGCCGCTGCGCCATAGCGAATTGTTGCTGAGCGCGTCGCAGCTCGTCTCCTTGCTGAAAGGGTGCCGCGTCCGGCGCCGAGCCGCAGGCGGCATCAACGCGAGCGGCGGCGATTTGGCGATCGGGCATCGACGTGACTCCGGGCCATCGGCCCATGGGTAGCGCCACGGATAAAGACCCGGCGCAGCATCAGGTCACGCTGCCCGCAAACCCTTTCTCTTTTGTTAACTAAGGGTTTTTACCTATTGGAAAAGCGGTCAAAGCCCGCGCCACTGGCCGATGACGCGGCCTTGGATATAGGCCTCGGCGAGCGTGCGCTCGTAGCCCTCGTATTTCGGATTGTCCGAGGTGATGCGGACGCGCATCGGATCGCTGTGGGCGAGCGCCTGCACGCGCTTCACCACGAGACCAAGCCCATCCCACACAACGAAGACGCCCGGTGGCGTCGGTGTGCGGTCGCCGGTATCGACCAAGACGCGCTGACCCGGCTGCAGGGTCGGCTCCATACTGTCGCCGAGCACGGTGATGAAGCGCAGATCGCTCGCCGGCGCGCTGGAGTGATAGCGCACGACCTCGCTCGGTAATTGCCACTCGGCGACGACGCGCTCGCTGTCGCCGGTAAGGCCGTCGCCCGCCGAGGCGCGGACATCGAGCTCGTCGATGCGCAGCATGCCCGGCTGCATCGCATTCTTGACGCCGGTGCCGCCGCGCGCCCCGCCGTCGACGCCGGCAAGGGCGAAGAGTTCACTCGCCTCGATGCCCTTGGCGCCGAAAATCGGGACGAGGCGTTGCGCGAAATCCAAGGGCAGGAACGGCTTGCGGAAGCGGTCCTCGTAATGCTGATAGCTCGACCCGTTCTCCATGCCGAGCGCGTGCGCGACTTCGCGGATCGAGAGTCCGGCGCGCTGCCGGAGTTGCTTTAGCTTGCGCGAGACAGAGGAAGGGGTATCGGCCATGCGCGCATGATAAACGCTTATCCCGTACGCGGCCATACGCTTTTCCTCTTGCGAGACGACCGCTTTTAGCGTACGATCTTTGCGTTCACCCCGATGGTGCGGGAAAAGGGAGGGGGCATGCATGATGGCGATCCTCGGCACAGGTCTGTTTTGCCCGTTAGAAAGAACATATCAGGAACAAAGCGACGGGCCAAGATCGAAGATTCCCCTGAAACCGCAATAGGCTGCGTGTTTATCGCGGCCTTCAGCTGGCCGGCCGGGTTTCCGCCGTTTTGCCGCCAGCCGGTGCTGCCGGGCTCGGCTTATTGTCCTGCGCATGCCGCCTTGTGCTCGGCCGGCAAACCGGCGAGGGGCGGACGATGAGGAAGCGCAAGGCGCGTACAGCGGCCGGTGAGCTTGCGCCAAGTCCCGAACGCTTGGCCCAGGGCATTGTCGAGCGTTTGCCACAAGCGATCGCCGATGAAGCCGGCCGGCCGGCGCGGCCCTATCGTGCCGTCGACACACTGACCGCGATGCTACGCAAAGGCTCGATCACTGCGGAGATGCACCAGGCCGGCGAGGATTTCCACGCGCTGTTCATGGCCGCGCAACTCGAGGCGTTGCGCGCCGCCGATCTGAGTCGCACGCCTGATGGCGCGCGCGAGCTCAATATCACGCAACGTCAGGCCGAGGCGCGCAAGCAGGTTTGGGCCATCCTGAAAAAGCTCGGCGGCTTCGCGTCGCCCGCGGGCTCTTGCGTTTGGCACGTGGTCGGCAGTGCGATGACGGTAAAGGAATGGGCGCTGCATCACGGCTGGAACGGCCGCGTGCTTTCGCCGGAAGCGGCGTCAGGCGTGCTGATCGGCGCGCTGGGCGCGTTGCAGGCACATTTCGGATTATAAGGTGGACGCCGCCGTGACGCAGAGCGCTCGCGGCGGATTACGACGCCTTGGTGGCAGGCGGGTTCTGCGCCAGCGGATGGAGCGGAATCGGATCGGAATTGCTTTTGAGGACGAGACGGCCGTCGCTGCGTTTGATGTGGCCGACGAATTCTTCGTCTTCCCAGAGCTGAACCATCGCGATCATCTCGAATTCGTCGAGGAGCGCTCGCATGCGCTCGAAGGCGTCGAGGATGTCGTCGTGGATCACGGCTTCCGCCGTGACCATGTTGGCGCTCTGATCGAGGAGGTAATAGGTGAAGACCGTCATGCAGGGTCGAGTCTCGGACGAATTCCTTGCCTTTGTGTTAACCAATGGATTTGAGATTTCTTGTTTTGAGTGCGTTAACGATCCGCCCATTTGTTTGCGTAACACTTCAGCGGTGTTCATCTAAGCCTCTTGTGGGCTTCGCATCTTGCCGATTGAGTTCTCCCGGTGATTGAGACCATTCTCCTCAACCGCCCATTATTCCGGCCTGGATCGCCGGTGGCTTTTGCCGCTGCCGTCGCGATCAGCCTGGTCGCGACGCTCATCCGACTAGCGCTTGCGGCGCTCTTTGCGCCGATCCCGTTCGGCGGCATGCCGTTCGCGGCGGCATACGCTGGCATTGTGATCAGCGCGTTGCTGTGTGGCTCGGTGGTGGGCGTGGCGAGCGTCGTTCTGGCGGTCGCGGAAACCTGGGCGCTCATCCTGCCGTCACAGGCGACCATGCTGGCATCGTTTCAGACGATGGTATTCGTCGTCGGCGCGCTGACCGCTATCGGCATTATCACCGTGATGCGCGCGGCCGCCGCCAAGATGCGCCGCATCAACGAGAATCTGCGTCTGAGCGAGGCACGGCTCGTCGAAGCGAGCAAAGCGAAATCGGATTTCATCGCGCGGATGAGCCACGAGCTGCGCACCCCGCTCAACGCGATCATCGGTTTCTCCGAGATGATCCGCGAGGCGATGATCGGGCCGCTCGATGCCCGGTACCGCGGCTACGGTGCCGACATCCACAACGCTGGCCGGCACTTACAGAACGTCATCAACGACATTCTCGATATCTCGAAGATCGAGGGCGGACGGCTTGAGTTGCGCGACGAACACGTTGCGATTGAGGACATGATCGAATCCTGCCGCCGCATCGTCGCGGCGATGGCCGAAGCAACCAGCGTGACGCTCTCCGTCGACATCGCCGAGGCTTTGCCGCCGATTCGCTGCGATGCGCTGCGCTTCCGCCAAATCCTTCTCAATCTCATGTCGAACGCCGTGAAGTTCACCCAAGCGGGCGGCCGAGCGACGGTGTCGGCGGCGATCAATGACGGCTTCGCCGTGATCACCGTTGCCGATACCGGTATCGGTATGCGTGAGGAAGATATCGCTATCGCGCTCGAGCCGTTCCGCCAGGTGGGCGGCAGCGCGCAAGATATTCTGACACGTCGCTTCGCCGGCACGGGGCTTGGCTTGCCCTTGGCGAAAGCATTGGTTGAGCTGCATGGCGGCACGTTGACGGTTGCCAGCGTGCTTGATCGCGGCACGACCGTGTGCATTCGCCTGCCGTTGCAGCGCAAGGTCGAGGCGGTGGCGGCCTGAGCCGGGAAGATTCAAGCAGAAAAAAGGAACCCAATCATCGCGAAACGATTCCAGTGACGTACGCAGCACACGTGGGAAGCAATCCCCCACGTCCTTAGCGGCTCCCCTCCGGGAGCCGCCTCTTTCTCGGCGCAATGGTCAAGCTTAAGCCAAATAGGTGACGTTGCGCCAAGCGGCGTGAAAAGCGATGCAACTTTCACCCGGTTCATGCTTTTGGATGTGAGCGGTACTCGACACATTGGGGTTGCGCATGCACGAATATAGCTGTCTTTTCTTGCAGCCGGATGGCTGTATTGCTGCCCGAGAGGAATTCGAGGCAGAAACCGACAATGACGCTGTCATCGTTGCGCGCGCGCTTTATGCAGAGCGTGCTGCCCGCGATGGACTCGAACTCTGGGACGATGCGCGCCGGGTCCATTCGGAAGACGAGCGGCTAGTCAAGGCATAGACCGCGCCGCGCGTCTCAATCTGCCCGCCGATTGGCCGCTTCCACCTGCTCCGCCAGTTCTTCATAGCGCTCCGCGATCGTTACGAACTGTTCGCGGATCGCGCGATCGGTCGTCGCGTCGGCCTGCGCGCGCATGCGCTGAGCCATCGAGCGATATTTGTCGCCTTCGTTCACCCTCGGACACCTGAATTTTCATGCTTCCCCGCCGCGCGGCGTCGCTATCGTTGCGGCGCGCCCGTCCCCTCAGGCTCTTTTCAAATAATGCTCGACGCCGGATTCCGCTGCATCGCGCTGCGACATGCTTAAGCTTGCGTCACAGCCTGCGTCACCTTGGTCCTCGCGTACCTGTCACCTCGTGAGCTAGCCTCTCGCTCGCGGAGTGGGGAGAAAGTAATGATTCCGGATCAAGTGATCTGGTGCACGGCTCGTGCACTGATGGCTTTGTGTTGTGACGACGAACGCGTGTTCGGCCGCGCGCAAGAACATCTGCGCGACGGCAATATCGAAAAATACGTTGCCTGGATGCGCGTGCTGGGCGCACTCAATAAGTTGCGTGCCACCGAAGCGACGGCGTAAGCGCGACTGCGCTGGGCATTCGATTGATGACGTAGGTATCGAACGCAATTCTCTAAGAGGATACGGCGGCCTCTCCGAGAAGCCATTTTTTGGCTATGCCCACGTGATTGCCCATCCTGATATCGACAGCTACGCTGTTGCTGCCGGGGAGGGACGATATGGCCAAGAAAATTGCAGGCAATAAATCGGCCGCTGGAAAAAGGGCAGGCAAGGGAGCGACACGGGTCCAACGCAGCGCGCGCAAAATCGCGGCCAAAGCGAAAGCACCGAAACGCGGGGCTGAGAGGTTGCCGACGCTCGGTGCGGCCTCGGCCATTGCGCAGAAATTGGTTCCCGTCGGACGGAAAGAGCCCGCCGGACGCATCTTCCGCCGTTATTGGATTCCAATCGAGATCGCCGGCGATCTCGGCGACAATCCGAAAGAAGTGCGTATTCTCGGCGAAAATCTCGTGCTGTTTCGCTTCCCGAATGGCGAGCCGGGCCTCGTCGGTTCGAAATGCGCGCATCGCAATGCGGGGATGCAGCATGGCACACCCGAGGCGCGCGGCCTGCGTTGTTGTTATCACGGCTGGCTTTACGACGCGGCGGGCCGCTGCATCGAAATGCCGTGCGAGCCCAAAGATTCGCCGCTGCTCAGCCAAGTGAAGATCGCCGGCTATCCGGCGGTCGATCGCTATGGCATCGTCTGGGCTTACATGGGCGAGGGTGAGCCGCCGGAACTGCCGGCACTCGACGTCTTCGTTCGCGATGATGGCTTCAAGCGCGTCACCAAGAGCTATCACCAGTGCAATTGGCTGCAGGTCGCCGAGAACATGGTCGATCCGCTGCACACGACCTTCCTGCACCGCTTTTCGCCGCTGACGAATGTGGTCGACGAGCTGCCGAGTTTCGACAAGACCGTCGATACGGAATTTGGCTTCGTGGTGCATTCGACGCGGCAGGATCAGGGGCACACGCGGCTCGATCACTTCGTCTTTCCGGCGATGAATCGTGTTGCCGTCAATCATATGGATCCGGCGCTCGAGATCGCGTGGTACGTGACGCCGATCGACGAGACGCATGCGCTCTCGATCAACGCGCGCTTCCTGCCGAATCCGGCCGGCGCGAGCGATGAAGAGATTCAGCGCCGCGTGGAGATGCTGATCAAGCAGGATAGCCAGATCCCGCGCGACAATCCTTATGTCAGCGGCTCGGTCGTGTTCGCGCAGGACATGGTCGCGATGGAAAGTCAGGGCACCATCAGCGATCGCAACAACGAGACGTTGGCGACCTCGGACCGTGGCGTTGTACGGCTGCGTCGAGGCTATTGGGATGCGCTCAAAGCGATTGACCAGGGCAAGGAGCCGCCCGGCATCCTCCGCAATTCCAATCGGGGCCGCATCGATTTCACCACCGGCATCTTTCGCCGTCCCGATAAGATGGCCGACATCGCGCGCCGCAGCAACGATCGTTAAGTCCCGCGCGACTTTCCCAGCCGTGCGGTCACGGCGCCATGCGTGTTCACGCAATAGGGGACGACGTAGGTCAGCGCGATCTTCAGCCAATCGAGGGCGCGCCCCGCGAACAATGCATCGCCCTGGTTGATAAGGTTAAGAACGCTGCCCACCGTGAGCGCGACGATGAAGGCGCGCAAGGGAATTCCGTCGGAAAAAGCGAGTTCGAGCGCCAATCGCCATCGCGTCATGAATCTCCCCCAAGCATCGACTTTTGCGCGACGAGTTAGGGCACCAGCGCGATCTTGCCGGTCGTGCCGTGGGTTTCGATGGCGCGATGCGCGTCGGCGGCGTGTGCGAGCTTGTAGGTGCCGCCAAGTTGCAGGCGCAGCCGGCCGTCGCGGACATAGCTGCCCAATTCGGCCAAGAGTTTTGCGGCGAACGCGCCGCGATCCTTCGACTGGCCGGCGATGAAGCCGCTGAGGAAGAAGCCGGTGACCGTCTGGCACTGTGCGTAAAGCCGCTGCACATTGAGATTCATCGGCTGGCGGCTGGCGTTGCCGTAGGCGACCATGCGGCCGAACGGCGCGAGGCAGTCGAGGGCTTCTTCGAAAACGGCGCCGCCGGTCATCTCGAGGATCACATCGACCGGGCGGCCACCATTCTTCGCTTTGACTTCGGCGGCCCAGCCGGGTTGCGCGTAGTCGACGGAGGCGTCGGCCCCGAGGCTCAGGACGAGGTCGCGTTTCCCCGCTGTGCTTGCCGCACCAATGACGCGGCCTGCGCCATAGATTTTCGCGAGCTGCACGGCGAGCACGCCGACACCGCCGGCCGCGCCTTCGACCAGAACGCTCTCGCCCGCTCGCAGCCCTGCGCTGCCTTTGAGGACGAGCGCGGCCGTGAGCCCCTGGATGATCAGCGCCAGCGCCTCGACCGGTTTCACGCCGTCGGGCACCGGCAAGAGATCGGCGGCATCGGCGACCGCAAGCTCCGCATAGCCGCCCTGGCCGAGCCAGGCCATCACGGTGGCGCCAGACTCAACGCCGCCCACGCCATCGCCGAGCTTTTCGACGACGCCGACCACTTCGCTGCCCGGCGTGAATGGCAGCGGCGTCGGGCGCGGATAGGAGGTGCCGCCTCTGCGGCGCGACGCATCCGCGTAGTTGACCCCGGCTGCCAGCACGCGCAGCAACACCTGTCCCGCTCCGGGCGCTGGATCGGGAACATCCTCGTAGCGCAGGACCTCCGGACCGCCGTGCTCGTGGAAACGGATCGCTTTCATCGCGGGGTCTCCGTCGCTACTTCGGTAAGAATTGCTCCGTGTAGAGCGTCTTCATGTCGGGCTCCTTGTCGAGGAGGCCGAGTTCGACGAAAGAGCGCGCCAGCACCGCGAGCGCCTTGTCGTTGAATTTTCCGTCGGTCGAGAACACCGGCATCATCAGGTCGTAGGTGCCGGCGACGATCGATGGATCGACGTTCTGGACTTTGGCGGCGATGGCGACGGCTTCGGTCTTGTTGGCTTTCATCCAGGCGATGGTCTCGTACCAGCCCTGCAAAAAGTCGCGTACCGCTTGCGGGTGCTTCGCGATCACATCGTCGGTCGCGAAGATCACGTAGAGGTGGAAGTCCTTGATCGTATCGCCGAACTTCACCAAGAGCCGGCCGTGACCCTCGGCCTGCAGCTTGAGCGCGGTCGAGAGGTCGACGGTGATGCCGTCCACCCCGTTCGAGATGAGCTGCGCCAGCACTTCGCTCATCGGGTTCATGATGACGAGCTTGATCCCGTCGCGGCCCCAGCCTTGCTGCGCGCTGAGCGTCTGCACCAGCCAGCCGGTGAGCGAGCCGGTCTGCGAGACCGAGACGCCGCGGCCCTTGAGATCGGCGATCGAGTTGATGTTGCTCTTGGTGCCGACGGTGATGGTCAGTTCCTCGGGTGCGCCGGCGGAAGCGCCGACCGCCTTGATCGGCGCGCCCTTGACGATGTTCGCCATGTCGGGCCCGCTGCCGAGGCCCATATCGACGGCGTTGGCGATGAGGCCCTGCGCCAAACGCGGCGCGCCGCCGAAATCGACCGCTTCGACGTCGACGCCGTTCTTTTTGAAGATGCCCTTCTCGATGCCGACATTGAGCGGCGTGAAGCCGAAAGCCTGCGGCACCGATTTGCCGACCTTCAGCGACTCATCGGCCGAAGCGGATAGCGCAGCGCTCGCGAGCATGGCGGCTGCGAGCGCGGCGAGCGAGAATTGGCGGCACAGCATCGGCGTTCCCCCTAATATTTGTTATCGGCCCCGCGCTGTTTCTATCAGCTTGGACGCGCGCGTGCCAGCGCGCTCGCCACCACCCCGCGCGCTCGATACTATGCACGCCCGGAGCCGGCCGCCCGGCCGCTATAAGACCATTGCGGGGAGTTGTTCGCTCATGATCGTCACGCCATCGAAGAAAAATTTTCGCGGCGTCGCCGCAGTCGGCGCGCTCGCGCTGCTCAGCCTCGCCGCGCCGGCACAATCCGCCGAGCTCGAGAAGACGGTCATCGCACAGACGCCGGCGATTATGTCGTTCCTCGCCGCCTATATTGCTGAAGACGCCGGCATCTGGCGCGACAACGGTCTCGACGTGAAGGTGATCAACCTGCCGGGCAACGCCACGGTCAACGCGGTGATCTCCAACAATGCCGATTTCGCGCTCACCGCCAGCGATGCGCTGACCCGCGCCGCGGCGCATGGCCAGCGCCTCTTGGCGATCGCCGCGCTCAACAATATGAGCGGCCAGGTGACCGTCATTCGCAAAGACATCGCCGAGGCGGCGCATTTCGATCCGAAAGCGCCGCTGGCCGAGCGCGCGCGTGTCATGAAGGGCCACACCATGGCCGGCGGCAATGTCGGCTCGGTCGCCGATGTGTTCCTGAAAGTCATCGCGCGCGAAGCCGGCATCAAGCCGGACGAGATGACGGTTGCCGCCATCGGCGCTTTCGATCAGCTCGCCGCGTTCGATCGTAAAGCGGTCGACGGGATTTCGTTCAGCCTGCCGTATCCGCAGCAATTGGTGGCGAACGGCTCGGCGGTGGTCGTCGTCGACGGCACGAACAACGAGCCGCAAGATCTGATGCCGCTCGCCGCCGGTCTCGTGCTCACGCGGCCGCAGCTTTGCGTCGATCATCGCAGCGTGTGCGAGAAGATGGGGCGCTCGATCGCGCAGGCGGCGAAGTATCTGCGCGAGCGCAAGGCCAACGCGCTGGCCATTCTGCAAAAGCGCTTTCCCAAGACCGACGCGAGCGTGACCGAAAGCGCGTACGAGGCGGTCGCGCGCATGACCAACGATCCGCCGGCGATCACCCTCAAGGCGGTGGAGAACGGCGACCTCATGAACGACAAGGCCGGGCTCCTGAAGCCCGAGGACCGCGTGTCCTCGTATGACGGGCTCTTCACCAACGAATATCTGAAATGATGCGCGCGCGGTCAGCGTCCTCCTCCGGTGCGAACCGGTGGCCAATTCTGAAAAATGAGAACGAAGCGAAATCAAAGGCTTAGCGAAGGTGCGCGGGAAAACCGGCCGATCGTGCCTCTCGGCCGCCTCAAAAAACGGCTGAAATCCGCCAATGTTCTCGTTTTGTCTTGACCAATCCGGATCGAACTGATAGAAAGGGCACATCCTGAGAGAGTTGGGCGAGGCGAGGTCACCGACCGAGCCGCCGGCTCCAAGCAGAACCCAAGCATGTCTCACGCGGGTTTTGATTGAAACGATCCCTATGTTTGAGATGAATAGTCAATCGTTTCGCACTATATGAACGGGTAGAAGTTGCCGCTGGCGGCTTGGACAACAAGAGAGAGGGTGCCACCATGTGTATGGACACAAAACCGGGGTCGTAAGCAGCCCCTTCAGAACTCTATTCTTTGTCTCAACGAAGCCCCGCAGAAGCGGGGTTTTGTATGTCGGGGGAGATGGTTGGGAAGCACATGGATTGCGCTGGCGATCATTCTTATCGGTGGACTGTGGCTGGTCTATAGCGACCGGCTAAGTGCTCGCCACTATACCTACATTGGTGTCGCGGTCTTGGCCGTTTTGGTCATAGAACCGCTTGTCGTGGAGATGCGCTTACCCGAAGGAGCGGTTTGGCATGCGGCCCCGTTTTTCGGCTCCGTGCTCATAACAATCGGATGGATCGTTACCTCCGAAATCAACATAAAAAACTCAAGGCGTCAGCACACAATCACGCTTATTACGCAGCACGCATTTGACCCGAAGCGGGCCGAGAACCGTGATATCGTGAGGAAGTACTTACCGACCTTCGAAACTCGACTGCTATCAAGCGCGGTCGATTTCGATAGCGAGGCGCACGAACTCCTGAAAGCAATCGATCTTGAGCTCAATTTCTACGAATTTCTTGCGGTTGGCGTTCATCGCGGCGAGCTAGACGAGCGTCTCATCCGAGAATGTTTGCACACGCAATTTTGCAATTTTTATGAGCAGACGCAGTACTACGTAAGCCACTGGCAAAAAAGAGGTTCGAGCAGTACCTGGTCGCATCTTTCCAAGATGTATTTGCGCTGGAGCAGGGGAAAGCCGCCCCGCGCAAACTGAATGCTGCTAGAGAGACTCGCCGACGACCCTAGCTCCGGTCTGGGATCGCAAAGATCGCTGTCACCTGATCGAGCATCGCGGCTTTGACGCGTGCGATCACGGAGTGATCAGCGCGCTATAGCCGTTCCACAGGATCTGGATGCCGATGCAAAGCAGGATGAAGGCCGAAAGCCGTGTCAGGACATTGGTTCCGCTGACGCCGAGAGCGGCGACGAGGCGGTCGGCGTAGCGAAAGCAGACATAGATCGTCACCGCGAGCGCGAGGATGCCGGCGACCGCGCCGGCGGCGAGCACGAGCAGCGTGTCGAAGCTCGGCGGGACTTTCGGCCGCTGGCTGCCCAGGGTGATCGCGACCGAGAGCGAGCCCGGCCCGACGGTCAGCGGCATGGTCAACGGATAGAACGCCTCTTGCGCCGGGTCGATCTCGTCGCGATCGCCGGTCTCGTGCGCCTTCTGCTCGACCGCGTCGTTGTCGTTCAAAAGCTTCCAGGCGAAGGCGGTCACCACCAAGCCGCCGCCGATGCGCACGACGGGCAAGGTGATGCCGAAGAATTCAAGCACATGCGAGCCGACGAAGAGCGCGCCGACGAGGAGACAGAATCCGTTGATTGCGATCCGCCGCGCCAGGCCGCGCCGCACCTCCGGCTTGAGCCGCCGCGTCAGCGCCAGGAAGATCGGCGCCCCGCCGATCGGATTGACGATCGGAAACAGCGCGGCATAGGCCAGGAGGAAGGCGTTGATCCCTTCGGACATGGATGCGGCCGGGCTCCCGATGGTCGTGCGGGTGTTTTAAACGGCGATCACGGATTTCGGAAGTATCGAAGATAGAAGGCGCCGAACACGAGGACGATGCCGATATTGACGATCAGCCGCGGCCAGAACCGGTCTTTGAAGAAGAGGATATCGACGCCGACGATCACGACGATCATCGCCACGATGTAAAGCGCGATCGTTATCGATCTTCCCATGTCAATCCGGCTCCTGTTTGTCCGCGGATTGTCGGGCGCGATCAGGCCGTCGGCAAGGGCAGGCCGTGCAGCTTGAGGAAGCTGAGCTTGTCCCAGTAGCCGCGTTGGAAGGCGATCTTGTCGGCGACGATGTGAAAGAAGCCGCAGCCGCGCAAGCCCAACGGATCGCTCCATTCGAGGATGGCCCAGTCGCCGTCTTCGAAGAGATTGTCGGGAATGCAGATCATCTGGGCGCGGGCGAATTCGGCCTCGAACATCGCCTTGATCGCGGCGCGGCCTTCGACGGCGCGCTCGGCCACCTGGTGGTTGATCGCGTTTTCGGCGTAAAGCGCGGCGAGGGCGTCGCTATCGGCGCGGTTGAACGCCTCGATCCAGGCTCTGACGATTTCTTTCGGCGACATGGTGGTTTTCACGGCTGAGGAAACATTAGCCGTTTAGTTTCCCCGTGTCGGCGGCGAAAGACAAATTTCACCACGGAGGCGCAGAGAGCACAGAGGAAGACGAAGCGCGCTTCGCGCGAAGAATTGTCTTTCTTCTTCTCTGTGCCTCTGCGGTGATTCTTTCTTTTCCAAAAACAGGAAAATATCGCATGGCTCTCACGCCGCGACAGCGACGTTTCGTCGACGAATATCTCATCGATCTCAATGCCCGCGCCGCCGCGCGCCGGGCCGGGTTCTCGCCCGGTTCGCTCAACTATCCGTCGCGGTTGATGCGCACGCCGGCGATCGCGCGTGCCATTGCCCAGGCGATGGCGGAGCGCGCCGAGCGGACCGGCATCACCCGCGAACGGGTCCTCGCCGAATATGCGCGCATCGCTTTCGTCGATCTGAGCGATCTCGCCGGCTGGGATGGGGAGGGCGCGGTCCTGCTCGATGCGGCTCTGATCAGCGAGGATGTGGCGGCAGCAATCGCGGCGATCGGCGAGGTGCCGGCGCCGGAAGACGCATCGGGCGAGCCGGCGCCGCTCAAAGTCTCGATCTTCGACAAGATGCGAGCGCTCGAAGCGCTTGCCCGTCTCATCGATCCGACATGGAATCTCGATGCCAGCCTCGTCCCGCCGCCCTACGCGTCCCGCCTTCACTGAGCGCCAGCTCGCCTTTATTCGCGAATATATGGTCGATGCCAACGCCGCCGAGGCGGCACGCCGCGCCGGCTATAGCCCGGAAAACGCCCGCAACATCGCCTATGGGCTGCGCAACCAGCCGAAGGTCGCGGCGCGGATCGAAGCGGCGCAAGAGCGGCGCAGCGAGAAGAAACGCGTGACGGCCGACCGCGTGCTGGAAGAGCTCGGCCGCATGGCGTTCTCGAATATGAGCGACTATGTCGAATGGGGGCCGGGGGGAATCACGCTGCGCGACCATGCGCTGCTCGACGAGGACCAGACCGCCGCGGTCGCCGATGTCGAACCCAAGGGCAACGGCAAAGTCGCACGGCTGAAGCTTTACGACAAACTCGCGGCGCTCAACGCCCTCGCGCGTCATCTCGGCATGACCGGCGGCCGAACCGCACTCGGCCCGTCGCGCAACGAAAACCGCGAACGCCGCGACGCGAACGCGATCCTGCGCGAGCGATTGATGAAGATCGCGAAACAGGGTGAGAAGAAGTGAGGGCGATTATCGCGGGTCCGCCTTCGAGGCGAGATCTCTCGGCACCGTCCTTCCCGCGCAAGCGGGAATCCGCGGACGTCGCCGGATGCCCGCTATGACGCAAGAAGAAGTGCGTCAGAAAAACCGGCAGCTGAAGCCGACGGTTGAAAGCTCGTATCCCATGCCCCTCGACCCCGTCGAAGCCTCGCAGCTCGTTACCGAGCTCGATCATGCGCCGTTGCCGCAAGACGATGCGGAGGATTTGCTCGATGATTGGCGCCTTTGGGCGCGGCCGTCGCAATTGCCGCCAGCCAAATTGGCGAATGGCGGTGATTGGCGCGTGTGGCTGCTGCTCGCCGGGCGCGGGTTCGGCAAGACGCGCAGCGGCGCGGAGTGGGTGCGCGGTCTCGCCGAAAGCGGGGCGGCGCGACGCATCGCTTTGGTCGCGCCGACGGCACGCGACGCGCGGCTGGTGATGGTGGAAGGCGAGAGCGGCTTGCTGGCGATCGCGTCCGACGATCGGCGGCCGGTGTTCGAGCCCTCGAAGCGCCAGCTCACTTGGTCGAACGGCGCGATCGCGACCTTGTTCTCGGCCGACGAGCCCGACCGGCTGCGCGGCCCGCAATTCGACGCCGCGTGGTGCGACGAGCTGGCGGCGTGGCGCTATCCGGCGGCGTGGGACATGCTGATGATGGGCTTGCGCCTCGGCCAACATCCGCGCGTCGTGGTGACGACGACGCCGAAGCCGGTGAAGCTGATCCGCAGGCTGCTGGCGTCGCCCGGCTGCGTGGTGACGCGCGGCGGCACCCGCGAGAACGAAAATAATCTCGCGCCGGGATTCCTCGCCGCGATCTTGAAGCAATACGAGGGCACACGGCTCGGCCGCCAGGAACTCGATGCCGAGCTCTTGGAAGACATGCCCGGCGCGCTGTGGTCGCGCGATGCGATCGAGCGGGCGCGCATTGAAGAAGCGCCGGTGCTGCGCCGCGTCGTCGTCGCCATCGATCCCGCGGTAAGTGCAGGCGAGGAGGCGGACGAGACCGGCATCGTCGTCGCCGCGGTGGGGCAGGACAGTCACGGCTATGTGCTCGACGATCTCTCGGGCCGGTTCGGCCCGCATGATTGGGCATCGCGCGCGCTGGATGCCTATCGCGCGCATCGCGCCGATCGCATCGTCGCCGAGGTGAACAATGGCGGCGCGATGGTTGAGGCGACGCTTCGCGTGCTCGATGCCGGCGTCTCGTACAAGCCGGTCCATGCCTCGCGCGGCAAGCTTGCGCGCGCCGAGCCGGTTGCCGCGCTCTACGAGCAAGGCCGCATCCATCACGTCGGCGCGTTCCCCGCGCTCGAGGACCAGATGTGCGCCTTCACCGGCGGGCCCTTATCGCATGTGGCCTCGCCCGATCGCGTCGACGCCTTGGTCTGGGCGCTGAGCGAGCTGATGCTCAACAGCGCCGAGCCGGGGTTGCTCGGGTATTACCGCGGGCTGAGCGGGAAGTAGGGAGAAGCTGACAACGGTCAGCGTTCAGTTTTCACCAAAGACTCACCTAAACCAAATCGTCATGCCCGCGAAGGCGGGCATCCAGCTCAATCGAAAGCCGCTGGATTCCCGCTTTCGCGGGAATGACGGATGAGTGAGTCGAATCGTCACAAGCTGACAGCCGCGCGCTGTCCGCTTTCGCCAAACACATTTCACCGCAGAGACACAGAGAGCACGGAGAAGAAAACCTTCTCTGCGCTCTCTGCGCTCTCTGTGCCTCTGCGGTTCATCTTCCTTTCTTGGGAGTCCCCATGCCCGACAAGCTTCTCGCGCGCTTCGTGCGCAGCGCCGGTTATGTGCTGACCGGAAACGCGCCTGCCGATTGGTTCGGGCCGCAGCAACCCTTGCCGCCGCAAGCACCGCCCGATGTCGCCGGACGGCAATTCGATTATCCCTTCGGCTTCAATCTTGCGGTGACGCCGCGTAGCCAGGAGCGCACGGGGTTCGACGAGCTGCGCGGTCTCGCCGACAGCTACGACCTGCTGCGCTCGGTGATCGAGACGCGCAAGGACCAGATGGAGCGCCTGACGTGGCGCATCCGGCCGCGGGCGCTCGTGCAAACCGGTAGCACGAGTGACCCGCGGCTCAGCGCGCTGACGCAATTCTTTCATTGCCCCGATCGCCGGCACGGCTGGGCGTCGTGGCTGCGGATGCTGCTCGAGGATCTGCTCGTCATCGACGCGCCGACGCTTTACAAGCGCCGCACCCGCGGCGGCGCGCTCTATGCGCTTGAGCTGCTCGACGGCGCGACGATCAAGCGGCTGATCGACGATTGGGGCCGCGCGCCGTTGCCGCCGGCCTATCAGCAGATTCTGAAAGGCGTGCCGGCGGTCGATTACGCCGCCGACGAGCTCATCTACGCGCCGCGCAACCCGCGCGTCCACAAAGCCTACGGCTTCTCGCCGGTCGAGCAGGTGCAGATGAGCGTCAACATCGCGCTGCGCCGGCAGATCTATCAGCTTCAATATTACACCGAGGGCAACGTGCCCGAAGCGCTGATCGGCGTGCCGGAGAATTGGAATCCCGATCAGATCAGGCAATTCCAGGCCTATTGGGACGGCCTCAACGCCGGCGACACGGCCGAGCGTCGGCACGCGAAATTCGTGCCCGGCGGCGTCGCCAAGACCTTCGTGCCGGTGCGCGAGCCGGCGATGAAAGACGCGTTCGACGAATGGCTGGCACGCATCGTCTGCTACGCCTTCTCGGTGCCGCCGTCCGCCTTCACCAGCCAGGTCAACCGCGCGACGGCGGAGAGCGCGCAAGATGTCGCGCTCTCCGAAGGCCTCGCGCCGCTGCAGCTTTGGGTGAAGCACCTCATCGATCGCGTCATCGCCGAAGATTTCGGAGCGAGCGATCTCGAATTCGCCTGGGATCAGGACAAGGACACCGACCCCGCGCAAACCGCGAGCATCGCCAGCGACTATGTCAGAAGCGGCATCAAGAGCATCAACGAGATCCGCGCCGAGCTCGGCCTGCCGCCCGTCGCCGGCGGCGAGGTGCCGAAGATCCAGACGGCGCAAGGGTTGATGCCGTTGACGCAAGCGAGCGGCGGTGCGGCACCGGCGAGTGGGTCGGCGTCCGCTGCGAAAGCCGCATCGGTTTCGATCGCGGACGAGAAGCTTGAGCGCTTCAACTCAAACCATTTCGGGCCCGGCGATCGCGGTGGCCAATTCGCGCCGGCGGGCGAGGGCGGAGGTGGCGACCCTAGCCTCGTTCGCCCCGTTGTCTATCGCCCTGGCAATGGTCATTCGGAAAGCGCTGGCGACCCAATCGTCCCGGTGCAGGAACCAGGTATGGGGCGCTTGGGAGGTTCGCTTGGGCGATGGCTCCAAGCTCTGCCACCCGAAGAGCCGGGGACGCCGCCGATCAAGGGGCCCATCCAGCCTGCACCAGAGACGCTTTCGACATCATCACCAAAAGCGCCGTCGACGCCTGCGGAACCTAGCGCTGCTCCGAAGGAACCGAAGTCACCGCCATCCGAAGAAGCGCCGCCCGGCATCGGCCATAATTCTCCGCCGCCGGATAAAGCTATGCCTGCGCCGACGCCGAAACCGGCGCCACCCGACAAGCCCTATCAATTGCCGGCGCCGGCGAGCCGTAGCGATTCCTACAACGCCGGGAAGGATGTTGCCGAGAAGCTAAAGGACGCGATCGCCAACGGTTGGCATGACGTGGCTCAACAGATCGCTGACGTTGGTGACACTGCACATCGGGTGAAGGACCAGATTTCTAACATTATCGCCGACGTCGACTTCGGTTTAGGCGCACCCTACGATCTACAAACCCTGATCGATAACACCAAGGGCCCCTCACAGGCGGGATATGAAGACCATCACATCGTACCTGCGCAACGAGGGACCGACGACAAGGGGCTGAGCCCCGAGGACGAGAAGCGGCTCGAGAGTCGTGAGAATTTCGTGCGGATACCCAAGTATGTCCATCAGCAGATTACGAATTACTACAAAGAACCGATCAAAGATCCTCCCTTCAACGGCAGGTCACCGATCGACTACCTGCACGACAAAAACTTCGATGACCGCTATCAATTCGGGCTCGGCGTGTTGCGAGAATTCGGGGTGATAAAATGAAGACTCCTAAACTTCAGGACCTTAGCAACGAACAACTTGTTGAACGCTTCAAGGGGCTCTCGCTCCAGCAGGGTGACGCGGAGAGAAGCAATGACATGCGAACTTACAATCGGCGTTCCCAGCAATTGGAAGATGTTGGTGGGGAGCTGAAACGGCGGGGCACCGAAGCCAGGCGGGCTTTGGTGCCACTCCTCGATTGTCCGCGCGACGCCGGTGCCTTATCCGCTGTCGCCCAGTGCCGCTATAACGCGGCGCGGGAACTTCTTGCTGTGGAGCCCGCCCGTGCTCGAGCGACGCTCGAAGAGATCGCGAATAGTGTCACTCAGTACCAGATGGCCCACGCGCGCCGTACCTTAGGAATACTCGACGATGGCACGTTAAAGCCAACCTAGTCTCAATATTTGGTCTCGGTGTGTTGCGAAAGTTGGAGTTATAAAATGAAGACCCCAAACCTTCAGGAGCTTAGCAACGAGCAGTTGACCGATCATTTCCAAGAGCTCTCACTCCAGCAAGGGGAGGCTGAGATGAGCAACGATATGCGGACTTACAATCGACGCTACCAACAGTTGAAAGATCTTAGTGCAGAATTAAGGCGACGTGGTCCGGAAGCGCGACGCGCGCTCGTGCCTCTCCTCAATTGTCCCCGTAGCGCGGGCCTACTATCCGCGGTCGCGCAGTGTCGTCTCAACGCGGCCCAGGAGCTGCTTGCGGTTGAACCAAACCGCGCGCGCGCGACACTTGAGGAGATTGCGAACAGCGTCGTCACTCAATACCAAAGGTTGCTGGCGTACCAAATTCTAGAAGTGCTGAACGACGGCACGTTCAAGCCGACCTAAGACATGCATGCTGTAGCGGTTTGTGTGTCGTTGCTGCCGACTCATTGAAAGCTTTTTTCCTGATCTAATTCGCTCAACGCCGGCGACACGGCCGAGCGGCGGCATGCGAAGTTCGTGCCCGGCGGCGTCGCCAAAACTGTCGTGCCGGTGCGCGGACTGCGCCGGTTAAGGGACAAGAAATTCGACGAGCGCTATAATTCGGCATCGGTGTGTTGCGAAAGTTTGGAGTTATAAAATGAAGACACCAAACCTTCAGGAGCTCAGCAATGAGCAATTGGCGGAGCGCTTCAAACTGCTGTCGTTCCAAGAGGACGAAGACGCGTGTAGCGCAAAGTACTATCAGATAGCCTACGATGAGCGAAGCAGGGTTACCGCGGAACTGAGGAAACGTGGGCAGGAAGCACGACGCGCGTTAATCCCCCTTCTCGATTGTCAGGACGATTCTCGAGGCATGTCGGCTGTCGCGCAGTGCCATTACAATGCTGCCCGTGAGCTGCTTGCCGTCGAGCCCGCCCGCGCTCGGGCGACGCTTGAGAAACTCGCGAACAGCGTCACTCAGTCGCAAATGTTTCAGGCTCGCCGGACTTTAGAAGTCCTCGACAACGGAACTTTGAAGCCGACCTGAGGTAGGAGTGTAGTGGCGTGTTGGTGCGTCACCGTAGCCGGCGTGCTGAAAGTCCTTCCTTCCTGATCTGATTCGCTCAACGCGGGCGACACGGCCGAGGAGCGGCGGCATGCGAAGTTCGTGTCCGGCGGCGTCGCCAAGACCTTCGTGCCGGTGCGCGAGCCGGCGATGAAAGACGCGTTCGACGAATGGCTGGCGCGCATTGTCTGCTACGCCTTCTCGGTGCCGCCGTCCGCCTTCACCAGCCAGGTCAACCGCGCGACCGCCGACACGGCGCAGGACGTGGCGCTCTCCGAAGGCCTCGCGCCGCTGCAGCTTTGGGTGAAGCACCTCATTGATCGCGTGCTCGCCGAGGATTTCGGCGCAAGCGATCTCGAATTCGCCTGGGACCAGGACAAGAACACCGACCCCGCGCAAACCGCGAGCATCGCCAGCGACTATGTCAGAAGCGGCATCAAGAGCATCAACGAGATCAATTGCCGGCGCCGACGAGCCGCAGCGATTCTTACAACGCCGGAACAGATGTTGCGGAAAAGCTAAAGCAAGCGATCAGTAATGGCTGGAACGATGTGGCTCAACAAATCGCCGACGTCGCTGATCCGGCGCATCGGATCAGGAACCAAATTTCCAACATTATCGCAGACGTCGACTTCGGTTTAGGCGGACCGTACGATCTACAAACACTGATCGATAATGCTAAAGGGCCCTCACAAGAGGGATATGAGAAACATCATATCGTACCCGTGCAACGAGGCAGCGAAGACAAGGGCCTCAGCCCCGAGGACGAGGAGCGCATCGAGGGCCCAGAGAATCTCGTGCAGATTCCCAAGTATGTCCATCAGCGGATCACGAATTACTATAGAACGCCAATTGAGCGATCTCCTTTCAATGGCCAATCGCCGACAGATTACCTGCACAACAAGAACTTTGATGAGCGCTACAAATTCGGCCAAAAAGTCTTGCGAGACTTTGGAGTTATAAAATGAAGAGCCCCGAGCTTCAGGACCTGACCGATGAAAAGCTTGCGGAATGTTTCAAGCTTGCCTCATTCCAAGAGGCGGAAGACATGAATAATCTAAAGTACTATCGAAAGGCCCACGAAAAGCTGAAAAGCGTTGCGGAGGAATTTCGGCGACGTGGCCCGGAGGCGCGACGGGCCTTGGTCCCTCTTCTCAATTGTCAAGACAACTCTCGCATAATGTCCGCAGTGGCGCAGTGCCGTCTGAACGCTGCCAACGAGTTGCTAGCCATAGAGCCGGCTCGAGCTCGAGCGACTTTGGAAGAGCTCGCGAACAGCGTCACCCAATATCAGATGGCCTTGGCACGACAGACTTTGAGGGTGCTCAACGACGGCACGTTCAAGCCGACCTAAGGAATCTCAATAGCAGCCATCACTCCGCCGCTTCCGCCACGGCGCCGCTGCGCTCGCGCAGCAGATAGCTCAGCGCCGCGGCGAGGGCGGCGATGATCGTGCCGGTGAAGAAGGCGGCGTGGTAGCCGGCGGTCAGCGCGGCGCGGTGATCGGCGCCGGCGGCAGTGACTTGGTCGAGCCGCGCGTCGGCGAGGCTGGCGAGGATGGCGAGGCCGAGCGCGCCGCCCATCATGAAGCCGGTGTTGACGAGGCCCGAGGCGAGGCCCGATTCGCTGGCGCTGACATCGCTCATCGCGGCGAGCAGCACGGGATTGAAGGCGATGCCGCCGCCGATGCCGAGAAGGGTCATGGCCGGCAGCACGTCGTTCCAGAAATTTGCGTCGACCGGCGCGCGCGCGAAGAGTCCGAGCCCGGCGGCGGCGAAAAGCAGCCCCGCGGTCAGCGGGCGCTTGATGCCGAACCGCATCACGATCTTTGCCGAGAGGCCGAGCGAGAAGCCGCCCATGATGAGATTGGCCGGCAGGAAGGCAAGCCCGACCTGAAACGGCGTGTAGTCGAGCACGAGCTGCATATAGAGCGCCGAGAGGAAGAACCAGGCGAAGAGCGCCGCCGCCCAGAGCACGCCGACGATGTTGGAGACGGTGAGGTTGCGCATCGCAAAGAGCCGCAGCGGCATCAGCGGCGCGGGCACGCGCGTCTCGACGGCGAGGAACACCGCGCCGAGCGTGCCGGCCGCGACGAGCAGCCCCAATGTCTGTACCGAGCCCCAGCCCGCCTGGTTGCCGTTGACGATGGCGTAGACCGCGAGCATCAGCGCCAAGGTTACGGTGATCGCGCCGGCGACATCGAGATGGCGCGAGCCGGCATGACCTTCCGCTTTTGGCAAGCGTGCGAGCGACAGTGCGACGACGACGACGCCGATCGGCACGTTGACGAGGAAGATCCAATGCCAGCTCAAGAGGTCGGTGAGGATGCCGCCGAGCAGTACGCCGACGCTGCCGCCGCCGGCGGCAACGAATCCGAAAACGCCCATCGCCTTGGCGCGCTCGGCCGGTGCGGTGAAGAGCGTCATCATCAGCGACAGCGCGACCGCGGATACGACCGCGCCGGCGAAACCTTGCAGCGCACGGGCCGCGACCAGGAGGCCCTGTCCCGTGGAGAGGCCGCAGAGCAGCGAGGCGAGGGTAAAGAGCGCAATGCCGATGACGAACAATCGCCGGTGGCCGTAGAGATCGCCCAAGCGTCCGCCGAGCAGCAGGAAGCCGCCGAAGGTGAGGAGATAGGCGTTCACCACCCAGGCGAGCGATGACTCGGTGAAGCCGAGATCGGCGCGGATCGACGGCAGGGCGACGTTCACGATGGTCGTATCGAGCACGATCATGAGATCGCCAAGGCACAAGATGAACAAGGCGAGCCAACGGCCGCCGTGACCGGCATCATTTTGCATGCGCGTAACCTACTCACTCCCGCGCGCTTGATCTAGCGCGGCGCGGGAAATCGTCGGGCATGTTTTTGCCAACAAGGCGCCGCTTTGGCGCCTTTCTTATTTCCGTCATCCAACAAACGAGAGGGATATTTCATGGAAGTATTTTTGCCGCTCGCGAAATTCGATTCCGAGCAGCGCCTGGTCTATGGCTATGCCTCGACCGAGGCGCGCGACAGCCAAGGCGAGATCGTGACGCGTGCCGCGATCGAGGCGGCGCTGCCCGCCTATATGGAATTCGCCAATATCCGCGAGATGCATCAGCTCTCGGCGGTCGGGGTGGTGAAGAGCGCGGGTCTCGACGACAAGGGCCTGCTGCTCGAAGCCAAGGTGGTCGACGATGCCGCTTGGGCGAAGGTGCGCGAGGGCGTCTATAAAGGCCTCTCGATCGGCGGCCGCGTCACGCAGCGCGACGCGCTCAACAAAGCGATCATCACCGGGGTCGAGCTCAACGAGATCAGCCTCGTCGATCGTCCCGCCAATCCCGAAGCGCTGATCGCCGCCTACAAAGCGGCCGGCGCCGAGGATGTCGCGGACCGCATCGCCAAAGCGGCGTCGCTCGAAAAACTCGGCGCGCGCAATTCACAAGCCGACCTCGAACGCATCCAAGCAATGCACGACACCTCGGTCGAACTCGGCGCGCAGTGCAAGGGCCACGACGCGAGCGGCGATGCCGATCAGGACGACAGCGATGGCGGTGACGCCGGCAATGACGGCGACGACGATATGTTCGAAGCCGTGTCGCGGCACCGGCGCGGCGACATGCTGGCGAAACTGGCGCGGCTGTCGTCGCGCATCGAGGCGCTGAGCAAACAGGTCGAGGAGCAGGCCGACCTCTTGCAGAAGATCGCGGACACGCCGGCGATGCCGAAATATCTCGCCGCGCATGCGGTCGAGAAATCCGCCGACGGGGCACCCGCCGTCGACGACGCGCCCAAGACGGCGCTCGATGCGATCAAGAAAGCGCACCGCAATCCGCTTCGCCTCAGCCTCGGCTGAGCTTTCGCCTTCGTTATTCCCCCTCACCCCAACCCTCTCCCCGCTGGGGAGAGGGAGGGACCCGGCGCGAAGCGACGGGAGGGTGAGGGGCTTCACACGCCTTCACGTTTCACTCATCCACCAGGAGCATCTATGACCAACACCACGCAGCAGACTCTCAACGCGTTCAAGCAGGCGCAGAAATCGCCTGTCTCCGATCCGCTTTTCGCGCAGCTTTTGGCGAAGAGCACGTTCCAGCAGCCGGGCTCGGCGATTTCGGGCCTCAATTTCTACGATCTCGAGCCGGGCGCGAAGCTGATCTTCCCGGTGCTGACGCCGCTGCGTAACGAGATTCCGCGCGTCTCGGGCAAAGGCGGCATCCAGGCGAACTGGCGCGCCGTCACCGGCATCAACACCTCGTCGGTGCGCGCCGGCATCTCGGCGGGCAATCGCGGGGGCGTCATCGCGGTGACGACGCAGGATTACGTCGCCGTCTACAAGGGCATCGGCCTCGAGGCCAATGTCGATTTCGAAGCGGTCTATGCCGGTCAGGGCTTCGACGATCTGCGCGCGGTCGCAGCGCAAGCCTTGCTCGAATCGTTGATGCTGCAGGAAGAGCAGATCATCCTCGGCGGCAATTCGGGCCTCGCCCTCGGCACCACGCCGACGCCGTCGCTCGTGGCGTCGAGCTCGGGCGGCTCGCTCGCGACGCAAACGCTCAGCGTCATCTGCGTCGCGATGACCCTCGACGGCTTCCTCAACGCGACCGTCGCCGGCGGCATCCCGGCGCAGGTCAATCGCACCAATGCCGACGGCTCGAGCGACAGCTTTGGCGGCGGCTCGGCGCGCAAATCGACCAACGCCACCGTCGCGGTCACCGGTCCCTCCGGTTCGGTCGCGGCGACCGTCGCGGCGACCCGCGGCGCCGTCGCCTATGCCTGGTTCTGGGGCGCGGCCGGCTCCGAGCTCTTGGGCGCGATCACCACGATCAACAGCGTCTCGATCACCGCGGCGGCGTCCGGCACGCAAACCGCTTCATCTCTCCCTGCTGCCGATAACAGCCAGAACGCGCTGGTCTTCGACGGGCTGCTGACGCAGTCCTTCAACCCCAGCCTCAACGCCTATTACGCAACCCAGGCAACCGGCACGGCGGGACAAGGCACGCCGCTTACCGCGGATACGGAGGGCGGCATCATCGAGTTCGATGCGGCGCTCAAATCCTTCTGGGACAATTACCGCCTGTCGCCGACCGCGATCTATGTCTCGAGCCAAGAGATGCTCAACATCCACAAGAAGATCCTGCAAGGCGGCGCCAACACCGCGACGCGCTTCGTCTTCTCGGCGGATCAAGGTGCCGTGCTCGGCGGCATGATGGTGCGCAGCTACCTCAACAAGTTCAGCATGAACGGCGCGGTCGAGATCCCGATCAAGCTGCATCCGAACATGCCGGCGGGCACGGTGCTGTTCTTCTCGAAGACCTTGCCGTATCCGCTCTCCAACGTGCCGAACACGGTGCAGATCCGCACCCGCAGCGAGTACTACCAGATCGAATGGCCGCTGCGCGCCCGGCGCTACGAATACGGCGTCTACGCCGACCAGGTGCTGCAGAACTACGCACCCTTCGCCTTCGGCGCGATCACCAATATCGGGAATGGGTGACCGATAGCTGTGACGACTGAGGACTGATGGCGGTCAGCTATCAGTCCTCAGCCGTTGTCTCGCTTCATCGCTTATTTCGTTTGTTCCGCGGGCGAACATGACCCACTAAACAGCGGCTTGAGAGGATGCGCAGGATCGGGTGGATCGAGACAGCCGTTGATCCAGTGTCCTGTTACGGTCCCGCTTTTGGAGGTGTAAGCGCCGAAGCCATTTGGCCTGTCGTTGCGGAACTCCCCGTCGTAGTAGCTGCCGTCCGGCCACGTGAAAACGCCATGACCATCCATTTTATTGTCGCGGTACTCGCCCGCGTAGCTGATGTGAAGCGGCGCGGTCCAGACGCCGTAACCGTTCTTCTTGTTGTCCCGGAATTCACCTTCGTACCGCGTAGACTTATTGATCCACACGCCATGACCATCCCAATTGCCATCGCGCCATTGGCCGTCGTAAGTCTCGCCGTTGGGATAAGTCATGATCCCGTGGCCGTTAAACTTGCCGTCGCGCATCTCGCCTTCGTAACGGATCGTGCCTTTGCTTCCCGCCACGATAGTGACGCCGGTGCCATTCTTCTTGCCGTCAACCCAGTTGCCGTCGTAGCTGCTTCCGTCCGGCTGGGTCCAGCGACCGTGTCCGTTCTGCTCACCATTCCGCCACTCGCCGTCATAGCTGCCTTTCACAGAGGAAAGGATGCCGTGGCCATCGAACTTGCCGTTTTTCAAATCGCCTTTGTAACGGTAATCGTTACCAATGGTGTAAATGCCGTGCCCGGTCATCTTCCCCGACTGAAAATCGCCGTCGTAGACGGCGCCGTTTGCAGACCGCCATACGCCGTGGCCGTTCTTAATGCCTTCGACAAACTCGCCGTCGAAGCGAGAGCCGTTGGCCCGCGTATAGCTGCCATGTCCTGTCATTTTTCCGATATGCCATTGACCTTCATCACGCTCGGTGGGTTTGCCGTCGACAGACCATTGAAGAGAGCCAGGCCCTTCGGCAAACCCGCTTTCGCAAGCCCCTGACCACGCCGCGGTTTCGTTCGGCTTAGGGACCGGGTCCCAGACTTTGCAACCCGTATTTTGCTCGGCAATCCATGTTGATTGCGGCGAGGAGGCTGTTGTCGTCGCGGTGCAAGCCGCGATCACGTTGACGACGACGCACAGCAGAAAAGTGAGGCGGAATTTGTATTTGAACGCGCTTGAAAACATTCCTCACGGCGGCTGATGCCGTCCCCTGAAATATTCAAGGATCATACCATGGCCACCGGCGATCTCACCACGCTTGCCAATGTGAAGGCGTATCTGTCGCCGCCGCTCGTGACGACGGCGGACGATGCGCTGTTGTCGCGGCTCATCACGGCGTCGAGCGGGTTCATTCAGAGCTGGCTCAATCGCACCATCGCGTCGGCGAGCTATAGCGAGACGCGCAACGGCGCGGGCGGGACGCGGCTCTTTCTGCGCAATCGGCCGGTCACGGCGGTGGCGTCCGTCAGCGTCGATGGCGTCGCGATCGCACCGTCATCGCCGGCACCGACCGGCGACGGCTATCTCTTCGACGACAGCAGCGTCTATCTCATCGGCCATCGCTTCAGCCGCGGCGCGCAGAACGTGACGGTGCAATACACCGCCGGCTTTGCCGCGACGCCGCCCGAGATCGAGCAGGCCTGCATCGCCTTGGTTGTGCTGCGCTACAAAGAGCGCGACCGCATCGGCCAGGCGTCGAAGAATGTCGGCGGCGAAACCGTGTCCTTCCAGCAGAAGGACATGCCAGCCGATGTCGCGACCATCCTCGATCAATATCGCAGCGTGGTGCCGGCATGACGATCCTCGTCAATCTCGCCGGGGCCGACGCGTTGGTCGCGTGGTTTCAGAGCCGACCGCCGGCGCTCGATGCGCGGCTCGGCGACGCTTTCAGCGGCATCGCCGATGCGCTCTATCAGCGCGTGCTCGCCAATCTTGCGGGCGATGCCGTGAAGGACAACAGCGGCAAGCTGCGCGATGCCCTCGTCGAGGCGAGCGATATGCGGTCGGCGTCGATCGGCGTCGATGGTGGCGCCGTGCCCTATGCCGGTGCGCTGGAATTCGGCGCATCGATCCCCGAGCAATTGATCGCCATCAAGAACGGGAAGGCACTCGCCTTCATCGTCGGCGGGAGCCAGGTCTTCGCCAAGCAAGTGACGCACCCGGCCTTTGTGCTCCCACCGCATTCTTTCCTGCGCAGCGCGCTTGCGGATCTGGCACCCGACGCCCTCGCGATGGTCGACGATGCCGTCGGGGAGGCGATGATCGCATGATCCGCGAACCGATCTATGCCGCGCTTTTCGCCCTCGCCGCCGGCGCGGCGCGTTTCGCGACCGTGAGCCGGCGGCTCCGGCATTGGAGCGATGTCGGCGCCGCCGAGCAGCCGGCGCTCTTCATGATCCAGAAGAGCGAGAATGCCGAGGAGCGCCGGCCGCTGCCGGTCAAATGGCGCGCCTCGGTCGACCTATATATCTATGCCCAAGCGCCTGACGAATTGACCCCGCCGGCGACCGTGCTCAATCCGCTGCTCGATGCGGTCGAGGCGGCGCTGGCGCCCGATCCGGTCGGCCATGTGCAAACGCTCGGCGGGCTCGTTGCCCACTGCTGGATCGCCGGCCGTATCCAGACCGATGAAGGCGTGCTCGGCGGTCAGGCGGTCGCCATCGTGCCGGTCGAGGTTCTGGTCAGCGGCTGAGGTTGCAGCGGCGGGCGGTTTCCCGCACAGTGCCGCTCAAGAACAAGTCGAAAAACGATGAAACTGCGTGGGTCCATGAAGCGGCTGCGCCGGGCGCTGCGCGCGGTGCAGCGCGCGCATCAGGGGCGGCACCGGCGGAAGATGCTGGGCGATCATATCGCCGGCGCGCTGATGCGCACCGGCAACGGGCTCTTTGCGGTCGATGTCGAGGACGACATCGTTCGCCCGCGGCCGGGCGGGCATCGCACCCATGGCGAGGAAGAGATCGCGCGCGCCGCCCAATTCCTCGACGATCAGGCGAATGTGCTGGTCGTCGGCTCGCATATCGGCACCATCGCCATCCCGCTGGCGCGGTGCTGCAAGGCGCTGTGGGCAATCGAGGCCAATCCGAACACGTTCGAGCTGCTCACCTATAACATCGCGCTCAACCGGGCGGACAACGTCACGGCGCTGAACTTCGCTGCCGGCGATCGCGACGAGGAGATCGAATTCGTCGCCAGCCGCACCAATAGCGGCGGCTCGAAGCGCATGCCGAAGATACGCGCGCCGATCTATTTCCGCGATCGTCCGGAGATCCTGCGCGTGCCGGCGCGGCCGCTCGATCACGCGCTCGAAGGCATTTCGTTCAAGCTGATCTTCATGGATTGCGAGGGCTCGGAATATCATGCCCTCAACGGCATGAAGCGCATCCTCGCCGGCGCGACGGCGCTCTTTGTCGAATTCTTGCCGCATCATTTGAAGAACGTGGCGGGCGTGACGCCCGAGGAATTCGTCGACGCCATCGGTCCCGATTTCACACGGCTGCATGTGCCGTCGAAGGACATCACGGTCGCGCGCGATGGGTTCAAGTCTACGCTGCGCGCCATGTACGACGCTGACCAGGGCGACGCGGGTCTCGTCTTCTCGCGGTAAAGAGCTGTCGGCTATCAGCTTCTAGGGTCAATCCATCACCACCCGTCATTCCCATTTTCGCGGGAATGACGAAGAGCAAATGAATTCGAAAAGCTGACGGCTGAACGCCGTCGGCTTTCGGCTGTCTTCATTCATCCACTCCCACGGAGAATCACATGTTTGCTTTCGGCTCGGGCGTGCTGCTCGGCACGCGCACCGATGTCGCCAATGCGACGCCGGTTAATTTCGGTTTGGTGCAAGAGGTGCAGCTCGATCTGCAATTCACCGCGAAAGAGCTCTATGGCCAATATCAATTTCCGGTGGCCATCGCGCGTGGCCAAGGCAAGGCGACCGGCAAAGCGAAGATGGCGCAGATCTCAGGCCTCGCTTTCAACAATCTCTTCTTCGGCGGTTCATTGGCGAGCGGCCAGCTCGCGACGTCGTTCGCCGAAGCGGGCACCGTGCCCGGTGTTTCGGCCTACACCGTGACCGTCGCGAATTCAGGCGCGTGGCAGGACGATTACGGTGTCGTCTATGCCGCGACCGGCCTGCCGTTGACCAAGGTGGCGAGCGCGCCGAGCGGCGGGCAATACAGCGTCGCGGCGGGCATCTACACCTTCAATTCGGCGGATGCGTCGAAGGCGGTGCTGATCTCCTATACCTATACGATCGCCGGCACCGGCCAGGGGTTGACGCTGGGCAATCCGCTGTTGGGCACGACGCCCACTTTCCAGGCGCAACTCTATACGAGCTTCCAGGGCAAGCCCTGCAACGTAAAGCTCTTCAACTGCGTGTCGACCAAGCTCGCTTTCGCCACCAAGCTCGAAGATTTCGTGATTCCCGAGCTCGATTTCGACATCTTCGCCAATGCCGCCGGCAACGTGCTGCAATGGTCGTTCGCGGAAGTGTCGTAGGCTTGAAGGAGGCCGATCGTTCTTGCATGCTGGCGCGGGGTCAACACGGAAGACGCACAGAATGAACGAACGGGACCAGCGGTCGGCATGAGCAAGCGCTGGGGACGCGCCCTCGCGCGCGGCATAAAGACGATCACGCTCGTGCAACGGCCTTGGCGCCGCGCGGCGAGCCGGCTGCGCGTCGCCGAGGCGATGGTTCAGCGTCATTGGGTGGAGACGAAGAGCGGACGCATCTTGTTCGTGTCGCCCGAGCCGCGCGCGCTCGAATACCCGCGCGATTTTCTGGCGCGCGAGCCCGAGACCCTTGCCTGGATCGATGGATTCCGCACGCCGTGTATCTATTGGGATATCGGCGCGAATGTCGGCTCCTACGCGCTCTATGCCGGGCTGCGGCCGGATGTCACGACCTATGCCTTCGAGCCGTCGCCGTCGAACTATCTGGCGATGTGCCGCAACATCTACGAGAACGGCATGGAGGCCAACGTTCGAGCCTATTGCATCGCGCTCGATGATCGCGTCGGGCTCGCGTCGCTGGATATGGACGATCTGAGCGCCGGCAGTTTTGGTCATTCTTTCGGCGACGAGCCGATCGTCGCTCGCCCCACGCATAAGACGATTTTTCGTCAGCCCGCGATCGGCTTCTCCATCGATGCTTTTCGCACAACCTTCGGCCTGGCCACACCGCATTATCTGAAGCTCGATATCGACGGCAACGAGGAAAAGGTGCTGGCAGGGGCACGCACCACGCTTGCCGATCCGGCCTTGCGTTCGATCATGATCGAGGTGGATCGAAAAGGGCCGCGGACGCAAGACCTCTTCGATACGCTGAAGCAATACGGCCTGACCTTCACGCGGTGGGGAGTCGATCACGGACTCGGCGCGATCAACGCCGAATTCAACCGGCAGGGTTGAGCCCGAGACGACGAAAAGCCTTCGCCCAACCGATCGTCCGTGCCCACGCTTGAAGTGCCGCGCGGGCTCCTGCATGCTGCCTCGAACAGTGGCGGGGAGGACAAAATGGGTTCCTGGAAGCAGCTTGTCTCGGTTGCGGCGGTCGCGCTTGCCGTGGCGGCATCGCCGATCGTTTCGCGCGCCGACGACAAGCCGATCGATGTCATTTTCGCGCTGCCGTCGCCGACGCTGACCTTCAGCGCGCCCTTCCTTGCCGAGGATGCCGGGCTCTATAAGAAAGAAGGGCTCAACGTCTCGCATCGCATGCTGGTGGGCGTCGAGGCGGTGAACGCGGTTATCGCCGGCAGCGCCGATTTCACCGACAGCACCGGTCCCGTCTTTCTGCGCGCCAATGCCAAGGGGCAGCCGCTGGTCGCGATCGCGAATCTCATCGACAAGCCGTTGGTCGAGATGGTGCTGCGCACCGACGTCTATGACGCGCTGCATGTGACCGACGGCATGTCGCTGAAAGAGCGCGGCGCGCTCCTCAAAGGCAAGACCATCGCGATCCAGGGAGTCGGCAGCATCATCCATGCGTGGGAACGCTTCGTCGCGGCGCGCGGCGGGCTCGATCCCGAGAACGACGTGCGTATTGCGCCGATGGACCCGCCGGCGATGATGGGTGCGTTGCAGACCAAGGCGGTCGACGGCTTCGCCACCTCCCTTCCGTATACGACCGAGCCCGTTCTGAACGGCATGGCCAAGATGTTTGCCAGCGCACCGGAAGGTATCGCGCCCGACATGATCCCGTTCCCTTACGGCTTGATCATGGCGCGGCCGCAGACCTGTAAGGACAATGCGGAGAAATGCCGGCGCATGGCGCATGCGCTCGCCGCCGCCAACAAGATGATCCACGATCAGCCGGATCAGGCGCTCGATATCTTGAGCAAGCGCTTCAAGACGATGGATCAGAATGTGCTGAAAGCGGCGTGGAAGACCGTCGCCGCGGCGCACGCGACCGATCTGCGCGTCACGCAGAAGATCCTCGAGACCGGCAACCAGATGAACGCCGAAGCGAAGCTCTTAAAGCCCGAGGACCAGGTCAAATCCTATGACGGGCTGTTCACCGATCAGTATCTGAAATAAGGGATAACAGCCTCGCGACGAAGCAATCCAGAAGCCTCATGTGAAGCTCTGGATTGCTTCGCTTCGCTCGCAATGACGCGTTAGGAAATACGAGACTAAGCCAGCCCCGCGATCTTCACCGCTTCGAGGTGGTCGGCGAGGAGCTGCGGCAATTGCTCGGGCGGCGTGCGCCCGAAGCCGCAATAGGCGGCGAGGCCGAAGCGCGGCAGGTATTTGCGTGCGACATCGATGCGCGCCTTGAGCGTCGGCATCGAATGGATGGCGCCGAGATAGACATCGCCGCTTTTGGCCGAAAGCTGCGCCAGCGGCGCGTAGAATTTATCCTCGATCGTGTCGAGCACCGGGATATGCACCCAGTCGACGCGCCTTCCGGCGGCTTCGATCGAGGCATTGGCGAGATCGACGGTCGGGCCCAAGGTCTCGGGCGCAAAAGCCGGCCAGCCGCCGAATGTGCCAAAGCAGAAATGAAAGCCGAGCGCGACGCCGTCGGGCAGGCGCTTCGACAGCCGTGCGACCGGCGCGGTGTGGGTTTCGACTTTTGCTTCGTCGGCTGTCTTTGCGGCGCCGGAGACGGCCTGGATTTCCCAGGCCATGTCCCATTGGATCGCGAGGTCCTTTGCCGGGATGTGCTTCACGATGACATCGAGCTCGGCGCCAAGCGCTTCCTCGAAGCCGGGGCGGATGCGAAGAACGTCCTGCGGATCGGGGAAATAGAGCGCGCGCACGACGCTGTTGACCATCGGGATCGAGATCTGGAAGCGCACACCCGCGGGCAGCAGGGCTTTCTCGCGCAGCGTCTTGAAGACGAAATACGAAGCCACCGCGTCGCGCGCGTAGCCGAGCCGCGTGCCGGGATTGCCGAAGCGCACGCGCTCGACGTTGGGCCGCACGCGGAATTGCCAGGAATCCTCGCGGCTGCGCGGCAAGAGCTGTTCGACGCCGTCGACCGGTGTGGGCCGCTTCAAGGTCTCGAGATCGGCGTGACCGTTGAACAACAGATAGCAGAAGCGATTGACCCACGAGCGGCGCTCGCCGACCTCGCCATCCGGCACGGCCGGGAGATAGCGGCCGAGCGGGCCGCCGAATTCTGTCATCACCTCTTCGACCGTGTCGAAGGGCACGCTGCCGACGAGCAAGAGTTCTTTGTTCATGTCACTCCGATCAATCCGGCTTCCGCCATTCACTGATGAAGCCTTGCCAACCAACGTAAATAAAATAGCCAACGACGAAGGCAATCAATAGAGCCAGAAAGATGTAGAAGGCGTGCCAGTAGAGCGCTATCGAATCCCATTCGGTTTGGGTCAAATAGCGCGTGCCCATCCCTCGCACGGACAATTCAATCGTGTGGCCGGTCGCGTTGTTCGGGACGGTCGGATCACCCGAAAATCGACCGGAAACCGATATCGCGAAAACAAGACTCACCATCATCGGAATAAACAGGCCGATTGCGATTCTGTTTCCGATTTTGCCGAAACTCATGGTCTGCCGTCGTTCGCCAAAGCTCTAACAGCGTTTTACTTCTTTTCTCATCTTAACGAAGAGTGGACATCATGACGACCATCACTTTGGGTGGGCGGCGCTTTGCGTTGCGCCCACTGACGTTGGGGCAGTTGCGCCGCGTGCTGCCCGCTTTCGCGCGTGCCGCAGGCCTTGCCCAGGAAGAGGCGATCGACGCCGCGATCGACATTCTTGCCGCGGCGCTGGAGCGCGATCACCCGGCGATGACACGCGATGTGTTGCTCGACGTCGAACTGCGCCCGGTCGAGCTGATCGGCGCGGTCGATGCGATCGCGCGGCTCTCGGGTCTCGTTGCCGAGGAGGGCGCGGGGTTGGGGGAGCTCGCGGCGTCGGCTGGGGCGAGCTTTACGGCCTCCTAGCCACTGGCTGCGGTTACGCCTGGCCGCAGATCGACGAGATGACGCTGCCTCAGGTGACGGAGTTGCTCGATTACTGGCGCAAGCACCCGCCGGCGCATCTGCTGCTGGCGGCATCGCTTGGGCTGCACGAGACGCGCGAGCGCGATGAGGATTTCGCGGCGCTGATGGCGCTCGCGCCGGACGGCGTGCTGCGCGGAGGGAAGAGTTAGATGGCCGACGATCAGATTCAGGTTCAGATCACCGCCGACACCTCGCAATTCGAGGCGGCGATGGCGAACGCCGCCGCAGCGGCGCAAGCCAGCTTCGACAAGATCAAGCAAGCGGCGGACGGTGCAACAAGCAGCATTAACGGTGCCGGTCAGCAGAACCGCACTGCCGGCCAGGCCGGCGAGAGGGCCAATCAGGAATGGGGGAAGTCTTTCTCCAATCTGCAGGGCACGATCAACAGCTCGATCACCGGCATGATCATGGGCACGACGACCTGGCAGAAAGCCGTGCAAAAGCTGACTCAGACCGCGCTCAAGGATTTTCTGACCGCGACCGAGAAGAGTGCAGAGAGTTGGCTCGTCAGCGAGCTCACGAAAACAGGCAGCACGGAAGCCGGAGTCGCAGCCCGCACAGAGGTTGAGAATGCCGGCCAGTCAGCCGGCCTCAGTGACATGCTCATGAGCGCGCTCAAGGAGATCAGCACGTCGGCCGCAACGGCGGCAGCAAAGGCTTATGCAGCTGTCAGCGGCATTCCCTATGTCGGCCCGATCCTCGCGCCTGCTGCGGCGGCCGCGGCTTTTGCCGCCGTTCTCGCTTTCGGTGGTAAGCTTCCGTCGAGCGCCGGCGGTCTCTGGAACGTGCCGTCGGACACGATGGCCTTCATTCATAAACAGGAGACCATCCTCCCTGCGCATATCGCGCAGCCGATGCGCGATTTCTTCACCGGCGGCGGCGCGACGGCGGGCGGCGGCGGCAATTTCGCCGTCACGATCCAGGCGATCGATACGCAGACCGGCGCGCAATTCCTGATGAACAACGCCGGCACGATCGCGCAGGGGCTGGCGCGCGAGATGCGCAATGGCAATTCGGCTTTGCGGAGCGCACTCAAATGAGCATTTCGGTCTTTCCGACGCTCGCCGGCCTTGGCTGGTCGGTGACGCGGCGCGAGATGTGGAAGACGCGCAGCCAGCAAGCGATCAGCGGCAAGGAGACGCGCATCGCCGATTGGTCTTATCCGCGTCACCAATGGACGCTGAGCTTCGATTTCCTGCGCCAGGGCGCGTTGTCGGGCGGGAGCTATGCCGAGTTCGCGCAACTCGCGGGCTTCTTCAATCTGCGCCAGGGCATGTTCGATTCCTTTCTCTATGCCGATGCCGACGACAACAGCGTCACGGGGCAGGGGATCGCGACCGGCGACGGCTCGACTCGGTCTTTTGCTTTCGTGCGCGGTTTCGGCGGCTTCACCGAGCCGATTCTTGCGCCGAACGTGGTGAGCCACGTCTACCTGAACGGTGTCGCGCAAAGCCCGAGCAGTTATGCCGTGAATTTCTGGGGCAGCAGCACGCCGGGCACGCTGGTCTTTACGACGGCGCCCGCGAGCGGCGTCGCCATTGTCGCCGATTTCAGCTTCTACTTTCCCTGCCGCTTCGCCGCCGACGATATGGATTTCGAGAAATTCATGGCGGCGCTCTACGAGGCGAAGAAAGTGACCTTCGTGAGTCTCAAATGAAGCCCGCCTCGACCGCTCTGCAGAACCTGCTCGCGAGCCGGCAGTTCTTCGCCGTCGATCTCTATACCTTCACGCTCATCGGCGGCGGGGTGCTGCGTTACTGCAGCGGCGATCGCGATATCACCGCCGCCGGACATCTTCACCGCCCAAGGCCCGCGCATCGATCGCAAGGACAACAAGGCGAAATGCCATTGGAAAATCGGCGTCGAGGTCGACACGCTGGTCTTCGATGTGATGCCGCAAGCGAGCGACATGGTGGGCGGGTTGCCGTTCCTGGCTGCGTGCGTGCAAGGCGCGTTCGACGGCGCCGAGCTGCAATTGGAGCGCGCCTTCATGGCGACCTACGGCGACACCTCGGTCGGGACGGTGATCATGTTCGTCGGCCGCGTCGCCGAGATCGATCTCGGCCGTGCCGTTGCGACCTTCACCATCAACAGCCATCTCGAGCTGCTCAATCTGCAACTGCCGCGCAATCTCTGGCAGCCGGGCTGCGTCAATTCGCTGGGCGATCCGAGTTGCGGCGTGAGTTTGGCGAGCTTCGCGGTGAGCGGCAGCGCTGCCGCCGGGTCGAGCGCCAGCGCGATCACGGCGACGCTCGGCCAGCCGACGAGTTATTTCGATCAGGGCAAGCTCATCTTTACCAGCGGCGCGAATACGAGTCTGACGCGCTCGGTCAAATCCTGGGTCGCGGGTTCGCCGGGCACGATCGCGTTGCTCGCCCCCTTCCCGAATACGCCAGCCACGGGCGATAGCTTCACGATCTATCCCGGCTGCGACAAGACGCTGGGTACGAACGGCTGCGCCAAATTCGCCAACACCGCGCGGTTCAAAGGCTTTCCCTACGTCCCGACATCGGAGACGGCGGTGTGACGCTCTTTTCCGTAACCCTGGAACAAAGACAGCCAATCCTATTTACGGAAAATTCCCGTGGATGGGAGATTCTGGGTGCCGTTTGTTCCAGAAGTGCATATCGAAGATAACGTCGATCGGTCGCAAGTTATCATACCGAACCCAGGATGCGGGTAGCAGTAGAAGCGCTTCGCGAATATTGCATGCAATAGCCCTCGCGCGCTCAACATTGATCATCGCAGGCATGCTGACACCGAAATAGACGCGGTAGACGCGTGTGTCCTCATGGGAACGATCGTACCGAAAGGCGGAGAACGGGAAGGAAACGTCGCTGGCCTCATAAAGGAAACCGTCGAGGTCGTCTCTCTCGCGGCCGCCATGCCCCTCACGTATTCGAGTGCCATCATCTTTTACGGCGACGAACTTCGCGGCCAGGAAATTGATGGAGTTGGGCTCCTCTGGGGCCAATTCCCCATAGTGCCATTCCGTCCAGATTTTCCACATCGCTGGTGACCTCTAGATCGCCCGGCATCTTAGCCGAGCCGTGATCCGAACAGGACTCGCCGCGATTTCCTTTCGAGGAAACTCATGATCGACATCGACGCAGAGCGCCAAGCGGTGGTGGCCGAGGCGCGCCAATGGTTGCGCACGCCGTATCATCATATGGGCCGCGTCAAAGGCGCGGGCGTCGATTGCGCGACGTTGCTCGCCGAGGTCTATGCGCGCGCCGGCGTCGTGCCGTCCGTCGCGATCCCGTTTTATCCGCCGGATTGGCATCTGCATCGCGATGCGGAGCGGTATCTGGGCTTCGTGGTGGCGCATGCGGGCGAGATCGCCGGCGATCCGCTGCCAGCCGATATCGCGTTGTGGCGTTTCGGGCGCTGCTTCTCGCACGGCGCGATCGTCATCGACTGGCCGGTGGTCATTCATGCTTATGCCGGCAGAGGGTGCGTACTCGAGGACACCTCGCACGCGCGGTGGCTGTCGCAGATCGGCGAGCGCGGCGGATCGCAGAAGCGGCCGGTCAAATTCTTTCGACTTAAACGCTGGATGGCCTGACATGGCGTCGATTTTCGGCAGCAGCAGCAAGCCGCAAGCCCAGCAACAGCCGGCACTGTCCGCGTTGCCCATCCAGACGGCGACTTACGCCAAGGTCATTCCGCTCGTCTATGGCACGACGCGCATCGCGCCGAACCTGATCTGGTACGGCGATTTTGTCGCGACGCCGCATAATTCGGGCAGCAGCGGCGGCGGCAAGGGCGGGGTTGTCGGCGGTGGCGGTGGCGGCGGCAAAGGCGGGGGCGGCGGCACCACGACTTACACCTACACAGCGTCCGTCGCGCTCGGCCTCTGCGAAGGACCGATCGTCGGTGTCGGCACGGTGTGGGCCACGAAGACGGAGACGTCGCTCGCCGAACTCGCGCTCACCGTGCTGCTCGGCGAATATGCGCAGCCGCCATGGAGCTATCTGAGCTCGGTCCATCCCGATCAGGCGCTCGGCTATAGCGGCACGGCCTATGTCGCGGGCGCGGGCTACCAGCTCGACGACGGTGCGCAGTTGCCCAATCACAACATGGAGGTCGCGGGATTTTTCGCCGACACCGCGCCCGGCGTGCCCGATGCGGATCCGAGTCAGGTCGTCGTCGATCTCTTGACCAATCCGCTGTGCGGCGCCGGCTTTCCCGCAGCGCGCCTCGGCAGTCTCGCGGTTTATCAGAGCTACGCGCTCGCCGCCGGGCTGTGGATCTCGACCGCCTATTCCGAATAGGCGCAGGCTTCGCAAATGCTCGACGACATCGTGAGCTTCACCAACAGCGCCTTTGTCTGGTCGAGCGGCGTGCTGGGTATCGTGCCTTATGGCGATGCCGCGCTATCGGCGAATGGCTATAGCTATACGCCACCCTCGGCGCCGCTTTACGATCTTGGCGACGACGACTTCCTCGACAACAGCGCGACCGGCTCGGCCTCGTCGAGCACCGATCCGGTGCTGGTGACGCGGAAACGCCCGGCCGACGCGCTCAACGACATCACGCTCGAATTCCTCGATCGCGGCAAACAATACAACACCGGCGTCGTCGAGGCCTCGGATCAGGCGGCGATCGATCTTTACGGGTTGCGCACCGAGAAGGCGCAACAGGCGCATCTTTTCGCCGACATCAATGCCGCGCGCCACGCGGCGCAGCTGCGGCTGCAACGCCAGGCGGTGCGCAACACCTATCAGTTCACGCTCGACCAGCGGTACATCCTCTTGGATCCGATGGATATCGTGACGTTGACCGATGCGCGGCTCGGTCTTGCGCGGCAATGGGTGCGGATCACCGAGATCACCGAGAACGACGACGGCACGCTGCTGTTCGCGGCGGAGGATTATCTCGCCGGCACCGGTTCGGCCGCGACCTATTCCTTCGCCAGCGGCGCGGGGTATTCCGCCGATTATAACGTCGATCCCGGCGACGCGCTGGCGCCGATCGTGTTCGAGCCGCCGGCGCAGATTGCATCGAGCGCGCTCGAGATCTGGATGGCGACGGCGGGCGGGCCGCTCTGGGGCGGCGCCGATATCTACGTCTCGAGCGACGGTGCGACCTATAAGCTCGCCGGCCGCACGAACGGCCCGGCGCGGATGGGTGTGCTGACCGCAAGCTTTGCTGCGGGAGGCGATCCGGATACGAGCGATACGATCGCGGTCGATCTCTCATCCTCGCGCGGTACGTTGCTGTCGGGCACGCAGAGCGATGCCGATCTGGGCCATACGCTTTGCTATGTTGCGAACGCGCCAACCGGCTATGAGCTCGTCAGCTATGAGAGCGCGAGCCTCACCGGAACGAATGCTTATACGCTCGGCAGCTATTTGCGGCGCGGCCTTTACGGGACGACGATCGCCGGTCACGCGCTCAGCGCGCGATTTACGCGGCTCGACGACGCGATCGTCAAGCTGAGCTACGACAAGAGCCAGATCGGCTCGACGATCTATCTGAAGCTCGTCTCATTCAATTTGTGGAGCGGCGGCGCGCAGCAACTGGCCGATGTGACCGCCTATACGCATGTCATCGCCGGCCCGCCGCGGCCGCCCAATGTCACGGGCTTCGCGGCGCAACAATCCGGCGTCGTGGTCGCGTTCGGCTGGGATGCGGTGAATGATGTCGCGCTGAAGGGCTATGACATCGGCTACGCGCCGCAGGGGACGAGCGACTGGTCGCTGTTCAGCCTGCTGACCGAAGCGGCGGCCGGCACCGAGATGACGAATGCGGAAGTGCCACCGGGCAGTTGGACCTTCGGCATTCGTGCGCACGATATCGCCGATCAGCTGTCGCCGGCGATCAGCACGCTCGATCTCGTTGTCACGAACGCCCTACCGGTCATCTCGGCCGCCGACGCGGCGCCGGCCTGGAGCGCAACGACCTATTACGATTTGGGCAATTTCAAAGACGCAGCCGTCGCAACCGTCGCCTGCGGCGCTTTCGCAAGCGATCCGGTCGCGGCGGTCGTCGATCTTGGAGGGTTTTCATGAGCGAGCAATTGCAACTGCGGCGCGACACGCAAGCGAATGTCGCGGCGGCTATCCCCGCCGCCGGCGAGCTGGCGCTCGATACCACGCGTAACGCGCTGTTGGTCGGCGATGGCGCGACGGCAGGCGGAACGGCGTCGGCGCTGCTGGCGCTGTTCGGCGGCTATCTCACCGGACGTTATTATTTTTGCGGCTCGCTGATCAGCTCGGCGAATTTCACGCTCGGCGCCAACAATTTGCTGGCGGTGCCATTCTTCTGCCTGCAGAAGCAGATATTCACGAAGATCGGTGTCAACGTGACGACGACCGGCGGCAATCTGCGGCTCGGCGTCTATGCCTCGACCGCCGGCGCCGTGCCGTCGACGCTCGTGCCCGGCTCCGATTCCGGTACTTTTTCGGTGACGACCACCGGCATCAAAGAAACAACCGGATTGTCGATCGCGCTCACGCCCGGCCTTTATCATCTGGCGATCGTCGGCGACGCGTCGGTCGGCGTCACGGGGGTCACGCCGTGCAGCCAGTTCCAGAATCTCACCGGGATCGGCTCGACCTCGCCGACGACCCTCAACGAAACCGGCTTTCTCAACGGCTTCGTCTTCGGCGCGATGCCCGCGACCTTTCCCAGCCCCGCCGCCGTCGGCAACGGCAGCGTGCCGGGTATCTGGCTCCGGCTCTGAGCGCGGCCCATGACCGCTCTGCGCACCAGCCTTTTCGGCCTCTTCACAGGTCCCTCGACAGGCTCCGGAGGCTTCGCGCGCCATTACACCGGCGTACTGACGCCGCGCGGATCGAAAGGCGTCGATAGCTACATACGCATCGCGGCGCCCGCGGCGCCGTCGCTCAGCCAGGTGGCGGGCGGATCGCTCGCGGCGGCGACCCTCTTTGCCAAAGCGACCCTGGTCAGCCCGAGCGGCGAGACCGCTGCCTCGAGCGAAAGCTCGCTCGCGGTCTCAGCGAATAATCTTTTGCGCATCGCCGCGCCGGCAAGTGCGGGTAATGCCACCGGATGGAATGCTTATGTCGCCGGCGCCAGCGGTGCGGAAACATTGCAAAACGCGACGCCGATCGCGCTCGGCACGAATTGGACGGAGCCGACGAGCGGGCTTGTGACCGGCACCGCGACGCCGCCCGCGGCGAACACGACCGGCTGGGATGTGTTCAATCTCTTCGTGCCGGATCCCGTGGCGAGCGCGAGCTTCATTGCCGATCCGGTCGATACCGGCTTCAATGCCGAGCTGCGCGTCTTTCTCACCGCAAGTTTCGGCTTGGGGTTTGGCCAAAGCGGCAGTCCGGCAATCGGCTACGCGATCGACACCTGGCTCGGCGGTCAAGCCGATCCCGGCAGCTTCACCGCATGGCCGAGCGTCGGTTATGTCGTCATGCGCTATCTCCGCGCGCGCCTTTCCTATACGCCGGTGCAAGGCGCGCTTGCCTATATCGGGGATTTCGTTCCGACGATCGATACAGCGCCGACCGTCGAGACCGGCAATTCGCTGACCGTCGGGGCGGGCGGTACGACGATCACTTTTCCGGCGCAATTTCATGCGCCGCCGCAAGTCATCGCGACCTGCATCAGCAGTGCGTCGCTGGTCGCGAGCGTCGCGAGCGTGACCGCGACGGGCTGCACCTTCCATGTATGGAACAGCAGCGGCGTCGATGTCGGCGGCGTGATCAATTACGAGGCGATCGGGGAATAGCCAATGCCCGGGATTCTTGCACGCTTGAAAGCGGCGCATTGCCGTGTCGACGGGCTGTTGATCGCGCCCGATGGCGCGCCCGATTTCGCGGCGACCAACGCTTCGGGCGATTGGAGCACGGCGGAGAAAGAAGCGGTGCAGGCGGCGCTCGGTCTGGCGACGCCGACCATCGAGCCCGCGCAACGTGTCGCGGCCGGTGCGGCGGCGATCGAGCGTTGGCTCGATCGGACCGCACAGGCGCTGGGCTACAACAACTTCGTCACCGCCGTGAGCTATGCGAGCTCGTCGGTCGATCTTTGGCGCCGACAAGCGCTCGCGCTGACGGCGTGGCGCGATGCGGTGTGGCAAGCGGCGATTGCGTTGCTGGCCGAACCCGCGCAGCTACCGGTCGATGCGCCGGCGCTGATCGCTTCTCTTCCGCAACCCAACATCCCAACGAGCTGAGGCTTCCGCATGTCTGGAACCAACCCCGTCGGCGCGTGGGCGCTGCCCTTCAGCACGGGCGGCAGCGTCGACGATCCAACAAGTTATAAAGGCAAGATCGATGCCGATTTCGCGGTGGCGCAGCGCGTCGCCGATGCTTTCGCGCCGAAGCCCGCAACCCCGTTGGCGATGTCGGTGATCGTCGATGCCGGCTTCGTGGTCGGCGTCGGACCCAGCGGCTTGCAATCCGTGGTCGAGATCGGCACGCAGACGCTGACCGTCGCGGCGGCGCCGGGCGCGCCTAATAACCGCATCGATCTGGTAGTGGTGGACGAGGCGAGCGGCACGGCCAGCATCATCGCCGGCACGCCGGCCGGCTCGCCGGTGGCGCCGGCGATCACCGCGGGCAAGAAACAGATCGCGCTGATCGCGGTGCCGAACGGCACGAGCAGCATCGCCAACGGCAACATCACCGATCTGCGCGCGGTGTGGCAGACGAATGTGCCGGGCGTGCGCTGGGCCGTTGCCGGCGGCAGCGCCGACACGATCACCGCGAGCTATACGCCGACCAACGCGACCCTCGCCGACGGGCTGGTCCTCGGCTTTCGCGCGACGGCCGCGAACGCGACGACGACGCCCAGCTTCAACGCCGACGGGCTCGGCGCGAAGACCATCGTGAAGCAGGGTGGCGCGGCGCTGGCGCCCGGCGATATTCCGAACGCGCTCGCCGAATGCATGATCCGCTATAACGCGGCGAACGTGCGGTGGGAGCTGCTCAATCCCGTCGCCTCGAGCTTTACCACGGGGGACGTGAAGACGACCCTCAAGACCACAGCCGATGCCGGCTGGGTGATGATGAACGACGGGACGATCGGCGATGCCAGTTCCGGCGCGACAACGCGTGCCGATGGCGACGCGCAGGCACTTTTCACGCTGCTCTGGAACAACGTCTCGAACACGAACTGTCCGGTCTCCAGCGGTCGCGGCGCCTCTGCCGCCGCCGATTTCGCCGCGCACAAGACGATCGCGCTCCCGAAGATGCTCGGCCGCGCGCTGGCCTCGGCGGGGGCAGGAAGCGGGCTATCCACGCGGAGCCTGGGGGCGACGGCGGGCGAGGAGACACACATACTGACGGTGACGGAGATGCCGGCGCATCAACACGGCATGGGCTGGCACATTAAGGCGGCCATCGGCACGGTCGGTGGCTCGTATTATATGGGCGACTCTTCACCTGATGATTTGACGGAGCCGGCTGGGGGCGGTGCCGGACATAACATAATGCAGCCCACCAGCTTCCTTAATTTCATGATCAAACTTTAATTCGATTCAGAGTTTGCGAGCGGCCATATAGTGAGTCTCGGAAAGCAATTCGCGACTGTCGAAGCCTTTGCCCAGCGCTTTTCGTCCGAGCGGGCTATTGAGAGATCGCGGATCAACTTCGTAAAGTCTGTTCTCAATAATCGCGAGATCGGATACGTCTTTGACTGACGCTATATAATCGCGCGCGGGCCGTCGGTTGAAGGGAATCGGATTATACATATAGCGAATCGTTTCATCAATACCGGCTGGCTGGATCGAATGGTCACGTGCGTATTCCCGAAGTTCGTTCTCGTTGTACAGCAGATGTACCCATGGATGTCCTTCGAAGCAGGCCATGTGGTGACCATAGGGTGATCGCCAAAGAGGCGAGGCAAGACTCCACACGACGCCACCACGCTTAGTTAATCTCGCCATCTCGGCGAACCCAGCCTCAATATTATGGACGTGCTCCATGGTTGCAGTCGCGAAAACGAGATCGAACGCGTTGCTTGGAAGGCCACTGTTCTCAATACCAACACAATGATAGGTCGCGCGGGCGTCTTGGAATGCTTCACCGACGTTCGGGATCACGTCGAGGCCGTGAATTTCACGAGCTCCGAGGGCCGCGAAACGCGCGCAATCTTCACCGACGTTCGCTCCAACTACTAAAACCGACATGGGTCTGCCGGCTAACTTCCAAGCTTGCCTGACATGGAGACGGTTATAGCCGAGCGCCTTTCGAAGACGGCGTATTGGGGCTTCGACTGCAACGCGCACTGGCCCTGGGAGCCAAGATCTGATGTGTTGGAGCATGGTCATCTAGTACGCACCCTACTGAAGAATTGTAGGAAACGCATCCTCATCAGCACGATCTCTTTTCGCTTTAGGCCAACTTGTGGGGCCACAAGCTTAGTAGGTGACTGATGGCCTCGAGTTGTCCGCCCATACGGTGCAACGATATAGTTGGGTATGGGAATTATTAGCGCGCTCAGGCGAAGAATATCGGACGACAAAACGTCAGTCTCAGCGTCTTCATGGAAGGATGCGTGTGAAGCTGCGGATTCCTATGGAGCGGAGATAATTAATAAATTTCGTCTGGATCGCAGCCTCGGGAGGCAATCTGACGGCTCGCTGTTGAAGAATTCTGTTCTCGGGCTTGTTATGTCACTTTTGAACAAGGCAAATCCGCTGGTCACCGATTTCGGCGGCGGCACAGGCGATTTGGGTGTTGATCTACGGGCTGTTTACCCACTGGCGACTTATACTGTCGTCGAAAATCCGACCATGGTCGAACTCGTGGGAAACGAATTACGCGGCATTTTGTTTTCGAATACGATTCCACCTGTTTGCGATATCTTCTTTAGCAGTTCGACCTTGCAATACTTGGAGGACCCTGAGTACCTCTTAAAGAGGGGTATCTCTACTGCCCATCACGCGGTTGTGCTGGTACGTAATTGCTTTTCGGATCGAGTGAGGTTCGGAGTGCAGAAATCGGCACTTTTTGACAATGGGATCGGGCCAATCCCGCCCGGATGGCAAAATCGACAAATCTCCTATCCGCATCGTACGCTGATTGAGAAAGAAGTCATTTCCACTGTTGAATCTCACGGCTTTACGTGTGTCGCAAATTTAGAAGAACATAGTGGGGCCGCCATGCCCGGCACCTATGGACGACAACTCGTTTTTTGGCGCAATAGCAATAAGCGTGCTTCCGAGCCGGCAAAATAGGCTCAAAGATTTCTACGCCGACATTTTCTATCGGCCTCGTTCTCTCGATCGATTGGGTCGAAACGATCAGCTCTTCGCAATCGTCAACCTTTCCGATTTCGGAATGGGCGATGAGGTACGGATGAGTGTTGGTCGGAAGAATAGCTCCTCCGCGGCATCGCTGGATTAATCAATCCGAGCTATCAGCGCTCATTCAGTGCATTTGCATCGCGCAAAGCTGTTTTCAGGAGAATCAATGAATCACAAGCTCGATGCCGTCTTTGACGGTACCGCGGCGGTGACGGCTATTGCCGCGCCGCTTTGGCTCGCCGACGCCGAGGCGTGGGGCAGGGCGTTGCTCATCTTTGGCGGCGTCGTGCTTCTCGTCTTGCGGATCGTCATTGCGTTACGGGCGCTACGTCATGTGCCGCACGGCGAGGGTTCGCGCCATGAATGACGACGACGGTTTCGCTGCGGCGCTGGCGATCGTGCTGGCGCACGAAGGCGGCTATCAAACGATGCCCGACGATCCCGGTAATTGGACGGGCGGCAAGATCGGCGCCGGCGAACTGAAGGGCACGAAATTCGGGCTCAGCGCGGCGTCCTATCCGACACTCGATATCGCATCGCTCACCGAGGCCGATGCCGCCGCGATCTATCGCCGCGATTGGTGGGATCGGTTTGGTCTCGACCGGCTGCCGGCGGCGCTCGCCGCAAAGCTTTTCGACGCGGCGGTCAATGTCGGGATCGAGAGCGCGGTGCGCGCGCTGCAACGGGCTTTGCGCGCGACCGGCGCGGCACGGATCGCCGACGACGGCAAGCTCGGTCCCGCCACGATCGACGCGGCTTCCGCCACGGCCGCCGAAACCCTTTTGCCGGCGATGCGCGAGGCGCTCGCCGGTCATTACCGCCTCGTCGTCGCGAAAAATCGGACACAAGCCGGCTTCCTCAATGGCTGGCTCGCCCGCGCCTATTCGTAAAACGGTTCTTGAGCAACAAAGGAGTCTTTCCATGTCCAACATCCAGAACGATACCAAGCAAGTCGTTGCCGACACCAAAGCCGCGGTCACCACCGAGCGGCGGCATCTCGTCGCGCGGCTCATGCTTTGGCTCAAGGCGCATCCGCATACGATGCTGGTGATCACCGCGGCAGCCGTGATCCTCGCCGTCACCTTCGGTGTGATCCGCTGAGATGGCGCTCGGCATCGACGATGCGGTGGGGGCGGTCTCGACCCTTGCCACGACCATCATCAAAAAGATCTTTCCCGATCCGCAGGACGCTGCGAAGGCCAAAGCCGTGCTCGAGGCCGCCGACACTCAAGCGGCGATCCAGCAGACCGCAGCGCAGCTTCAAGCGATCATGGCCGAAGCGCAGAGCGGCGATAAGTGGACGAGCCGCGCGCGGCCGAGCTTCCTCTATGTTTGTTATTGCATGATCCTCGCCGCGATCCCGATGGGCGTGCTCTATGCCTTCGATCCGGCTCACGCACAGAAGATCGCGGTTGGCCTGGGTGCTTGGTTGGCGGCTATTCCCGATCCGGTCTGGCAGCTCTTCACCGTCGGCTATCTCGGTTACACCGGCGGCCGGTCCTGGGAGAAGATCAAAGGGGCGGCCAAATAAAGATGGGTCTCTTGTCCCGCGAGGCTCACAAAAGAGCCTTGCGGGATGCGCGCGTGACACAGCGGTCCGGCCAGGATAGACCCTCGGGCGGAGAGGAATAAAGCGATGCCGGAAGCGGGCGGCCGAGAGGCCGCGTTCAGTCATCAAGACGTGCTGCGCATCCTCAGCGGCGTGCTCGTGTGCATGCTGATGGCGTCGCTCGATCAGACGGTGCTGGCGACGGCGCTGCCGGCGATCGCCGCCGATTTCCACAGCGTGCCGTATCTCTCCTGGTGCATCACCGCCTATCTGCTGGCCAGCACGATCGCGACCTTGATCCTCGGCAAGCTCAGCGATCTCTGGGGCCGGCGCGTGTTGCTCGAAGCCTCGATCGGCATCTTTCTGCTCGCCTCGGTCGCCTGCGCGCTGGCGCCGACCATGGGCGCGCTGATCGCGGCGCGCGCGGTGCAAGGTATCGGCGGCGGCGGGCTTTATTCGATGGCGCAAGCGTCGATTGCGGACGTCGTCTCGGCGCGCGAGCGCGGCCGCTATCAAGCCTATATCACCAGCGCGTTCTCGACGGCGTCGATCATCGGTCCGGTAATCGGCGGCTTCTGTGTCGAATATCTCACCTGGCGCTGGGCGTTCTGGATCAACCTGCCACTCGGCGTCGCCGCTTATTTCCTCTGCCATCGCGGCCTTGCGCGCGTGATCGTTCATCGGATGCAGCGGCCGATCGATTATCTCGGCGCGACCTTGCTGGCGCCGGGCGTCGCGGCATTGATCCTCGCGTTGACTTTGGGCGGCAGCGAGTTGCCATGGCTTTCGCTCGAATGGCTCGGTCTGGTGCTGATCGCGCTCCTTTTCATCGCCGCTTTCGCCTGGCGCGAGATCAAGGCGCCCGAGGCGCTATTGCCGCCGCGGCTTTTCCAGAGCTCGGTGTTCTGCGTCGCCAGCCTGCTCAATTTCGCGATCAACGCGATCACCGTCGGCACGTTCATGCTGCTGCCGGTCTATCTGCAATTCGCGGTCGGCGTCACCGCCGATGTGTCGGGCGCGATGCTGATCATTCCCTTCGCGGCGCAGATCACCGCGTCGATCATGACCGGCAAGCGCGTCCAGCGGACCGGCCGCTACGTGCCCTCGCCGCGGCTCGGCTTCCTCACGCTGGCGATCGCGGGGGCGCTGTTCTCGACGATGAGCGCGTCGACGCCGCTTTGGGTTGTCGAGCTGTTCATCGTCATCCAAGGGATCGGCAACGGGCTCTGCCAGGCGCCGCTCTGGGTTGCGATCCAGAATTCGGCCGAGCTCAAGGATCTTGGTGCGGTGACCGGCGCCAATGCTTTTTTCCGCGCGCTTGGCGGTGCCACGGGCGCCAGCATCCTCTGGTCGCTGCTGTTGATGATGCTCGATCACACGGTCGCGGCCGAGGGGCATCCGGGCGATGGCTCGGCCTTGCTGCGCGATGGCCGGACCGCGCTCACGCTCTTACCGCCCGATGTAAAGGCGATCTTGATCCCGGCGCTGTCGCATTCCTTCGGCTATGCCTTCGCTGCGGCCGGCGTGATTTCGGCGGCGGCCTTTGTAACGACCTTCTTCCTCAAGGAAATTCCGCTGCGGACAACGACGCATCACGCGCGCCAAAACGGACCGGCCGCCGCGCGCGTTCCCGCCGCCGACTGAAGGCGTTCCCGCCGTCATGGCTGCCCTGCGTTGCATCGGGTACGGGCTTATCCGCATGGACAGGTCGTTCCCGCTTCGATAGAGAATCCCGATGGCTCCGAGGGGCACCGACCTACATCCCGGCGCAGACGCCGTTTCGTCGATGGGTTTCACCCATCGCGAAATCCTCAGCGTGCTCTGGGGCACCCTTCTCGGCATGATGATGGCGGCGCTCGATTCGACCATCGTCACGACGGCGCTGCCGCGCATCGCCACCGATCTCGACGGCTTCCTCCATCTCTCCTGGGTCGTCACCGCCTATCTTTTGACCAGCACGGTCGCAGCGCCGATTTACGGCAAGCTCAGCGATCTCTACGGCCGGCGCCGGCTACTGCAATTTGCCATCGCGGTGTTCGTCATCGCATCGGTCTCGTGTGGTCTGGCGCAGAACATGGGCATGCTGATCGCGTCGCGCGCGTTGCAGGGCATCGGCGGCGGCGGGCTCTTCAGCCTCGGCCAGGCAGCGATCGCCGATGTCGTCTCGGCGCGCGAGCGCGGCCGCTATCAGGGCTACATCACCGGCATCTGGGGGTTGGCGTCGATCGCCGGGCCGCTCGTCGGCGGGCTCTGCACCGATTATCTCACCTGGCGCTGGGCGTTCTGGATCAATCTGCCGGTCGGCATCATCGCTTTCGCGATGGTGGATTGGGCGCTGAAGCGCATCCCGGTCAAGAACGAGCGGCGCTCGATCGATTATCTCGGCGTCGCGCTGATGCTGCCGGGCGTCACCGCGTGGATGCTGGTCTGCGCCTGGGGCGGAACGACGTACCCGTGGGGCTCGCCGATGATCCTCGGCCTCACCGGCGCCGGGCTCTGCTTCCTCATCGCCTTCGCGCTGCAAGAGCTGCGGGCGCGCGAGGCGTTGCTGCCGCCGCGGCTGCTCATCAACCGCAATGTCCGCACCGTCCTCATCACGCAATTCATCATCGCCTCAACTTTGCTGTCGACGGCGCTGCTCGTGCCGGTCTTCCTGCAGCTCGTCGCCGGTTACAGCGCCTCGCAATCGGGGCTCTTCATGATCCCGCTGATTGGCTCGCAGATGGCGGGCTCGATCACGACCGGCTATCGCATGCGCGCAACCGGCCGCTACAAGCGCTCGCCGCAAATCGGCTTCCTCGGCATCATGGTCTCGTTCGTGCTTTACGCGACGATGAGTGCGGCGACGCCCTACTGGCTGATCGGTCTCTATTTCATGCTCAACGGCATCGCCGTCGGGCTTTGCATGTCGCCGATGACGGTGGCGGGACAGAACGCCGCCGATTTCCGCGATCTCGGCGCCTTCACCGGCACCAGCGGCTTCTTCCGTTCGCTCGGCGGCTCGTTCGGGACGGCGCTCTTATGGACGGCGCTGGTGCTGGGCTTCGGCTATTTCCTCGCCGACGGGCATTTGGGCTTCGGCCCCGAAGTGCTGCGCGGCGGCCCGCAAGCGCTCGCCGAGCTGCCGGCGAATATCCGCGCCACCATCATCCCCGACCTGACGCATGCGTTCTCGCTCACCTTCGGCATCGCTGCGGTGATCTCGTTCACCGGCTTCATCGCGATCTGCTTCCTCGAGGAAGTGCCGCTGCGCACCACGCCCGGCAAAGTCCCGGTGCATGAGGTGGTGGGGGAATAGCTTCTTTTTTCCATCATTGCTGACTTGATGAACGGCCGCGCAAGCGGCCGTTTTTCTTTTCTAGCTCCTCAAAAGGTTCTTCCATGCTCGACGACCCACTCACGGGCCGCGGAATCCGCACGCCCGAGCGCAGCCGCATGCTCGTTGCGACCGAAGAAGGCGTTTTCCTCTGGCCGGGCACCGCGCTGGTTTGGTGGGTCGGCAATGGCCTTTTCGTACCTGCACCGTGCGTTGTGAAATAGCGCAATGGCCCGCCTATTCGGGCCGGCCGCCCTTGACCTTCCGTTGCTGCCTCTTCTTGAGCGCGCCCGCGCTGAATTGCGCAATGGACGAATTGATGTGGTGCAGGATGCGCTCGATCGGCTTTGCTTGCCGCCGGTGTCCGTGAATGGTGCACGATTGATGCAAGCGGTTGCGGCTCGCCAAAGTTTGGCACTCCCAAATTTCACGGTCGCTACACAACAGACTGGAACGCTTTGGGACGAACGTGACATCACGCTATTCGCGGGTCTCTACGACTGCATCAGCGTCAGCGCGCGTGACCTATCGAAGGTATTCAACCCTGTTGCTCTCAACCCTTCCTGGGATGCGGACAAACATCCGCGCCATCCGTCCGGTGAATCAGATGGCGGCGAATTCGCTCCAAGTGGAACGGACTCGGCAATTATTCCTATCGCTGGTCCGCCGCCACCTTGGCACAACAATCCGCCCGAACGCATTGGCGACCCGCCTGAAATTCCGAAGATTGAGCCGGACACGACGGCTGCAAAGTTCCAGGCGATCCGATCCGTGGTCTATTGGCTCGGTTCCGCCTCTAAGCTGGGATCGAAGTTTATCCCCGTGATAAATAGGTAATCGCAGCGGCACAAGGCGCGACGTGGCTCTGGCCGTATGTTAGTGCCTACCTAGATAGACCGAAGACGCTTGAAGAACTGCAGAAGGGCGCGAACTCACCGAGTGAGGGCTATGACATTCATCATATTGTCGAGCAAACGCCAGCAGACCAGGATGGGTTTCCGCGGAAACTTATTGAAAGTCCGCGTAATAAGGTGAAGATCTCCACGATCAAACATTGGCAGCTGAATGCTTGGTATAGTACACCAAGTAAAGATTACGGAGGTCAAACGCCGCGCCAGTATGTTCGCGACAAGTCATGGTTGGAACGGCGCAAAATCGGTCTTGCTGGTCTCCGGGCGGTTGGAGTGCTGAAATGATAGCCGATCGAAATGTTCGAGAGATGAATGTTCAGGCGTTGGTACAGCACTTCGCGCAAGTTGCCGAAAGGCTGAGCGAGGTTAATTTCGAGTTGGTATCGCCAATGGATATGCCCGGCCGGGACAATTTCGTCCGAGAGTCTGAACAGCTTTATGCAGAGTTGACGCTCGTTGACGCTGAACTGCGCTCGCGAGGGCGGGAGGCGCGGCTCGCGCTGCTTGAGCTATTCGACAGTCCGACTTTGGAGGTGCGTCTCCAAGCGGCAGTGTGCAGTCTGGGCGTCGCACCCACGGCCGCTCGCGCGCAGCTGGAGCAAATAGCGGCCACAGGCTGGATGGAAGCTATTTCGGCACAGGGGACCCTTAAAGCGCTCGATAAAGGCACTTTCAAGCCAGATTGACGACTCTTACGCCTCCGCCAACACCGGCCTTGCCGCTGACGAAGCTTCACGGTCGGCGGCACTGTCGCGATCCAATCGAGCTCGTAGAACAAGGCGAAGATCATGATGCTCCACGGGCCTTGGATGGCGCATCAACGCTCACCGACCGTCGCGTCCTCTTTCAATCACCTGATCGCACATCTTCTCGATGATATCGGCGACGGCGCGCGCAGCCGGGCCGATTGGGCGACGGTGCCGTGCAGCTGCCGATGACACGGGCGTCTGCAGAACCGCCGGATGCGTGGCGCTGTAGTAGAGACGAATCCGACAGAAAGGGATGCCGAGACGCGTTGCCACGAGGCTTGCGAAGTGCGGGGACAGCCATCCTCTCCAGTAATCTCTTATGCCGAGGATGATCGTAACGGTCCCGCTCCGGTCGAATCGAATGGCCCATATTCTGTCGGTCGGAAGATGTGGATTTGACGCAATCGTCTCGACGCTCAGGTTCTCGAGCTTCGCACGCCGGATACAGCAGACCCCGCTCGAGACGGTGGATTCGGTAGCGATGACATCCATGGTGAAGCGGTCCTCTTAGAATAGGTCTGGCCGTCGTCACCTCTGATGCCATGCTGTGTCGATGATTGAACTCCGGTTCTTGCGTTGGAATTGGATTGACCCGCCTTGGCAAAATTGCGTGCCAACGGACGTGAGGGCGATGGAAGCCGCCGTTCGAGCGAACAGCGGCTTCCTCGCGATTTAAGCCGTACGGAGAAGCCCGAGCTGAGTCAGGGCTTTGACCCCATCATCGAGACCGATCTCCTCGATGATTTTGCCGTCCTTGAGTTTGAGAACGGTAACGCCCGTAAAGCGCATCTTCCGGCCCGTGTTGGCCGGCAGACCGCCGGCAAGGAAATCCTTGAAGGCTGGACCGGTGTGCGTACCGCCGCCATCCCACTGGCCGACGACATAGTCGCCCTCGGCAATGAGCTCGGCAGTGCCCCAGAAGTTCAGATCGGGGAACGCCGTGCGGAAATCACGCATGAAGGCTTTGATGTCTTCACGGCCCTTGCGTGGCTCGTGCAGCGAATAATTCAGGAGCATGTCAGGCGCGGCGATCTCGTCGATCACACTTGCTTTGTAGGTTTCACCCCAGAATTCGGTGAACCAGCGACCAACGATGGCTTTGTTGTCGTCTTGTAAGCTCATGGCAATACCTCTCGATTGCGTTTCGGTCACGACATGGCGTCGATGACCTTGGCAAAGAGGTAGCTTGCTTGCGTTCAGCAGAAACTCCGGTTGTTGCGCCTCAATTCATTGAGGCAGCCATGCCGCGGAGAAAGCTGCGAGTTGGCAGACGGGACGCTGGCTGATTAAGCCCCCGCTTCCGCCAGCACCGGCCGCGCGGCCGCGGGCTTCTTGCGGCCGACATTCAGCACCATGATCGCCGCCGCGGCGCAGAGCGCGCCTGAGATCCAGAACGAGCTGGTGTAGTTGCCCGAATAGGTGCGCAAGAGGCCGGCGCCATACGCCGCCATGGCCGAACCGACCTGGTGGATGACGACGATCCAGCCGTAGACGATGCTCGACTGCTTGATGCCGAACGAGGCGGTGGCAAGCTTCACGGTCGGCGGCACGGTCGCGATCCAGTCCAGCCCGTAGAACAAGCCGAAGATCACGATGCCCCACGGGCCTTGGATGTCGAGCGCATAGGGCAGGAAGATCAGCGACGCGCCGCGCGAGGCATAGAACCAGCACAGGAGAATGCGGCCGTCGATCCGGTCGCTGAGCCAGCCCGAGGCGGTGGTGCCGATCATGTTGCAGACGCCCATCGCGCCGAGAATGCCGGCGGCGGTGGTCTCGGGAATGCCGTGATCGAGACACGCGGGGATGAAATGCGTGCCGACGAGGCCGAGCGTCGAAGCGCCGCACACGAAGAAGCTGCCGGCGAGCAGCCAGAAATCGCGATGCCTTGCCGCCATGCCGAGCGTCTCGAACGCGGCAGTGATCGGATTGACACGTTGCGTCGGCGCTGCGGGCGGCGCGTTGGCGGGCGTGCCGTAAGGCGTGAGGCCAAGCTGTGCCGGTGAATCGCGCATCAGCAGCCAGACCAGCGGGATGATCGCAGCCAAGATGCCGCTCGCGGCGACGACCGCGATGCGCCAGCCGAAATGCGCGGTCATCTGCGCCAGCGACGGGATGAAGATGAGCTGGCCCGCGGCGGTGGCGCCCGACAGCATGCCCATGACCAGGCCGCGCCGCGCGAAGAACCAGCGATTGGCGATGATCGCGGCCATCACCATGGCGAGCGCGCCGACGGCGAGCCCCATGAAGATGCCGAGGATCGGCAGCAGCTCCCACGGCGCCGCGATGAAGGGCAGCGACAGCATGCCGATCAGCATCATGACGAGGCAGGTGACCATGGTCCGGCGCAAGCCGAAGCGCTCGACCGCCGCGGCCGAGAAGGGGCCGACCAGGCCGAACATCATGAGCTGCACGGCGATTGGAAAGGAAACAACGGCGCGGCTCCAGCCGAATTCATCTTCCCACGGCACCAGCATCACCGCTGAGGTCGCGCGCATGCCCGCCGCTACCAGCAGGACGATGAAGGTCACGCCGACGACCACCCAGGCGTAGTGCAGCTTCTTTTCTTCTTGCAACGCTTGCTCGGCCATACCGGTCGGACTCCTGATGCCAGTTCCTGAGTCATTCGATCAGGCATTGTGCCGCTTTTGTCGCGCCAACGCCAATCGCCCGCTGCGCATGGCTGAATTGCGGATCAACAAATATTCAGATGTGAGCTCGCCAATGATTAAACATTCCCTCTGTGAGCGCCTGTCCCATAATTATGAGCTAATACGCGGCCTTTCCTGCGATGAGCATGGCGTTTTCCTTGCGGGCGACGTGCCTCTGATCTATCGCGGCAGCGCGGGGCGATCTGGTTCCTTATATGTGGTTCGTCATATGTGGTTCGTCCGCGGTCCGAACTCGAAATTTTGCTGGCGGCAGCGTACGGCGAAGAATGGGATTGCCCAAGTCGCTAGTTTGCAACTAATCGCACGCTATATGAACGAGAAGAAGTGGGCCTTAGCTAAAATTGCCTCGGTCCAACTTCGCCTTCCGGAAATCAGCGACGATCTCGGGCTTGCGAAACTTCTCGCGACCGAAGCAGGCTACCTTGCGAAGAGATGCTCAAGCTGTGGTCGGAAATCCGACCACAAGAGTAGAGCGGCCGGCAAAGCGACGTTTCGACGGAGCCGCGTATTCCCGCGGGCCAAAGTGGTGGCGGCGAATGGACGAGCGACGGTGGTTACGAGCGACAGCTAGCAAACCCGCTCGTTATCCCCGCGCAAGCGATCGCGCCGCCGATGACTATTCCGGCTCCATTCGAGATCCCGCTGTCACCGACCGAGATTACGCCTGTCCCGTTTGCGCTGCCGGGAGCCGGTTTACGGCCACCGCCTCTTGTCAATCCATATCCGAATAAACGTAAATGCGTGGAAGAGTGGGCGGCAGCCGAGGAATATTGTGCAAAAATGAAAAAGGAAGGGAAGCTTGTCGCCGGCCCTCCGGGAAAACGGACACGGGGCTATAGCGGACCCGGTAAAAATTATGACAGCTGCGTGTTGGGACAGGTATCCGAAGAGTGCGGCGGCAATCCGACGGCCTAGGAGAGGGGCGATGTCAGAAAATTATGAAGACGAATTGAAGCGACAAATGCTCATTCTGCGTACCGACCCGAAACGGTATCTCGAACTCGCAAACGAGCGTATTCTCGCGAATCCAAATAATTCCGACGGATATTTTGACCGCTATCAAGCCCACTTTCGCTTGGACCAATATGATTTGGCGCTTGCGGATCTGAACGAGGTCATCGCGCTCGAGCCGCATTGGATCGTCTATGAGTCCCGAGGAAATGTCCTGCGTGCACTCAGCCGCTATCAGGAAGCCCTCGATGACTATAATCGAGCGGAAGCAACGGATACCGAAGAATGGCGCGGTGGCTTCGGTCGGCTTTATCGTGCAGAGTGTCACGCGCGCTTAGGTAATGAGAAGGCGGCGCTCGAAGATTGTGCCGCCTTACGAGACGATCATTGGACGCCGGGGCACCTCGGCATAGCTGGCGACAAGCGACAAGTTACAGAGGAAGTGCGTCGGATCGCTCGTCAAGCGCGCAAGCCGCGTCTCGTCTAGCTCCGCCGTTTCGTCCGTGCCGTCGGCGGGGCGGTGAGCGGATCGTCGGGCCAGGGGTGTTTCGGATAGCGGCCGCGCATTTCGCCGCGGACTTGCGGGTAGGAATTCTTCCAGAAGCCGGCGAGATCGCGGGTGACTTGCAGCGGCCGGCCGGCTGGCGAGAGCAAGTGGATGAGCAGCGGCACTTTGCCGTTAGCGACGGCCGGTGTTGCCGTTGCGCCGAACATCTCTTGCAGCTTCACCGCGAGCACCGGCTCGTCGCCGGCGGCGTAGTCGATGGCGATGTGCGAGCCGCTCGGCACTTCGATGTGGCTCGGCGCGAGCGCGTCGAGCTGGCGGCGCTGCGTGTAATCGAGCTTGACCGATAGTGCTTCGACGAGATCGATCGAACCGAATTGCGCGCGGCGGGTGATCCCGATGAGAAAGGGCGCGAGCCAGTCCTCGAGAGAGGCGAGCAACGCGTTGTCGGAAAAATCCGGCCAGTCATCGCCGAGCGTGCGGTGAAGAAAATCGACGCGAGTGCGGAAGCTGTCCGCTTCGCGCGACCATGGCAAAGCGGCGAGACCCAATTCGCGGATGCCGGTGAGCAGCGCGGCAATCACTTGCTCCGACGGCGCGTCGCGCAGCGGCTGATCATCGAGCACGATGGCGTCGAGCGTGCGACGGCGGCGGGCGAGGACGGCTTCGCTTTGCGAATCCCATTCGATGCTGTCGTTTGCCACGATGCGCTCGGCGAAATCTTCTTCGATGGATTCGCGGCTGAGCGGCGCGGCCAAAAAGATGCGCGCGGTCTTGCGCTCGCCATCGAGCTCGGCGACGGAGAGGAATTCTTGGCGTGCCAGCGGATCGCTCGTCGGCAGCTCGGCGCCGCCGCCGCTCGCCAAACGGAATTGTCCGGTCGCGCCGCGGCTTTGCGCGATGCGGTCGGGATAGGCGAGGGCGAGCACGCTGCCGGTCTCAGCGGCGTCGATGCTCTCGTCGCTTTTGAGATGAACCGAGCGCTCGATTTGGCGCGCGGCATCGCGGACACGCTGCAAGCCGCCGCGATCGAGCGACAGGCCCGGCGGCAGATCGCGCGCCACGCTGCGTTCGTTCATCAGATCGATACGCAGCCGCAGATCCGCATCGCGGGCTTGCGGCGCGGCGCGGACGATGTCGCGCTCCATCAACAACGCGGCGATCGCGCAAGCGAGCCGGCCCTGGCCGCGGGCTTTGGCGGTCAGCACCATATGCGCAAGCCGCGGATGCAGTGGCAGCGCTGCGATCGCTTCGCCTTCCTTGGTGATGCGACCGGCGTCGTCGAGCGCGCTGAGCTCCCTTAATAGAGTGCGAGCTTGCCCAAGCGCGGCAGCGGGCGGCGGATCGAGCCAGGAGAGCGCGGCAGGATCGTTGTTGCCCGCGCTGGCGAGCGTCAGCAGCAGCGGCGCGAGATCGGCTTCGCGGATTTCCGGCGGCGCATAAGGCGCAAGCTGCGCCTGCTCGCGCTCCGGCCAGAGACGATAGGCGATGCCAGGCTCCAGCCGGCCAGCACGGCCCGCACGCTGCGCGGATGCCGCTTGCGAGACGCGCGTGGTCACAAGCCGCGTCATGCCGGTCACCGGATCGAAACGCGGCCCGCGCGCGAGGCCGCTGTCGATGACGACGCGGATGCCTTCGATGGTAAGGCTGGTCTCGGCGATCGAGGTCGCGAGCACGATCTTGCGCTGGTTTCTCGGTGCCGGCGAAATCGCCGCGTCCTGCGCTGCCGGCGGCAGATCGCCGTAAAGCGGTGCGACGATCACGCCGCGGCCGACATCGCCGAGTTGCCGCTCCACGCGGCGTATTTCGGCGCCGCCCGGAAGGAAGACGAGAATGCTGCCGTCGTCGTTATCGAGCGCGCGGCGGATCGCGGCAGCGACACCCGCCTCGAAGCGGTCTTGCGGTGGCCGATCGAGATATCGCAGCTCGATGGGAAAACTGCGGCCGGCGCTGGTGACTCGCGGCGCCTCGATCAGCGCGGCGACCCGCTCGCCATCGAGCGTCGCGGACATGACGAGCAGCCGCAGCTCCTCGCGCAGATAGCGCTTGGTCTCGATGGTCAGGGCGAGGCCGAGATCGGCGTCGAGGCTGCGCTCGTGATATTCGTCGAAGATCACGATGCCGACACCGTCGAGCGCGGCGTCGTGTTGCAGCATCCGCGCGAGAATACCTTCGGTGATGACTTCGATACGGGTCTTGCTCGAGACCCGTGTTTCGAGCCGGGTCCGGTAGCCGACGGTCGCGCCGACCTCTTCGCTGAGCATCGATGCCATGCGCCGCGCCGCCGCGCGCGTCGCGAGCCGCCGCGGCTCGAGCATCAGAATCTTCTGGCCCTTGAGCCAGGCCGCATCGAGCAACGCCAGCGGCACAAGTGTCGTCTTGCCGGCGCCCGGCGGCGCTTCGAGAACGGCGGCGCCGGCGGTGTCGAGCGCCGCCCGTAATTCGGGCAACGCCGCGCCGATCGGCAGGCTGGCGGTAAATTCTTGGAGATCGCGCGGCATGGCGCGGGCACTATAGCGCGACCCGATTGGACGTTCGCACGTTCGGCCTTATGCTAGCTGGCACCAGGGAGGCCGCCCATGCGCTCGGTTCGGCTCGGAATGCTCGTCGTATCGTTGGCGATGGCGCTCGGCACCGTGCCACTGCGCGCACAGCAGCGCGTCGATGTCGCGCTGGTACTTGCTGCCGATGTCTCGCGCAGCATCACGACCGACGAATTCCAGCTCCAGCGCCAAGGCTACGCCAAGGCAATCGCCAATCCTGATGTGGTGCGCGCCATTCAGGCGGGCGCCAACGGTGCGATCGCACTAACCTTCGTCGAATGGGCCGGCAGCGACGAGCAGCAAGTCGTGGTCGATTGGCAGATCGTGCACGATCCGGCCTCGGCCAAGGCTTTCACTGATACGCTGCTGGCGGCGCCGCGCGCTTTCTTCGGCCGCACCTCTATCAGCGCCGCGCTCGATTTCGCGATGGCGCGACTGAAGGCGGACGGCGTCAACGCCGAACGGCAGGTGATCGATGTCTCGGGCGACGGCACCAACAACGCCGGCCGGCCCCTGGATGACGCGCGCAAGGAGGCGCTTGCCGCCGGCGTCACCATCAACGGTCTCGCGATCATCAATGCAAGCGCGAATATCTTCGGCTTCTCCGGCCACACCCAGCCGCCGGGCGGATTGCCGACCTGGTATCGCGACAACGTCACGGGCGGGCCGGGCTCGTTCCTGCTGACGGTCGAGGATTTCGAGAGCTTCGGCGAAGCGATGACCAAGAAGTTGCTGAACGAGATCGCGGCGATCCAGCCGTCTTTCGATCTCGCGCAGGGCGCCGCTAGCGGGAGTCGCGATCTGCCGCGCTGAGGTGATCCTCGCGCTGGCGATAGAGCTTGTCGTCGGCATAGCCCATTGCTTCCGGACGCCCGCGGCCGAGCATCACTTGGAAATAGACCGGCTCAAGGCCGCTGTTGATGTAGCCGTGGATCACGCCGGCGGGGCAGGAGATGCAATCCCACGGGCCGAGCCGCGTGACGATGCGCTGGCCGCTCTCATCTTCGATGAACACATCGAGCAGGCCGCGCAGCACGAAGAAGACCTCTTCGACCTCGTGCGTGTGCGAGGCGTTTCCCTGGCCGGGCTCGACATACATGATCGAGAGGGTGAAGTTGCTCGGCGGGATCGCGTTCATGTCGCCATGCTTGCCCGAGCCGCCGGCGCCGATGAAGCGATGCTGCGCGCGCTTATAGCCTTCGACCTTGGCGTCCTCGAATGCGGCCCAATCGGGAATGCGATCCTGAAAGCGCGCGACATGGCGTTTGGCGATGTCGACGATCGATACGTTCTCGAGCTCGGGCGAGCGCGGATGTCGGGCGATGATGCTCATGGAACGCCTCCCTCAATCTGACGAGAGACGAGCTTAGGCGATTGCGAGGGGTGGGAAAACCGGCCGGAGTTATTCCGGCATTTTCGCGCCGGCGGTGTTCGCGTTGGTGAGAATGGCGCCGACGAGATTGGCGTCGGTCAGATCGGCGCCGGAAAGATCGGCATCGGAGAGATCGGCCTTGGTGAGATTTGCCATGCGCAGATCGGCGCCGGCGAGCTTCGCGCCCTTGAACGACGCGGCCGAAAGATTGGCGGGCCAGAAGCGGCCAGAGAGGCTGCCATCGGGCTTGCGCAGCTCGACCGGTCCAAGCTGCGCGCCGCTAAGATCGGCGGCGGCAAGATCGGCCTTGGCGAGGTTGATGCCGCACATATTGGCATCGACAAGCTCGGCATTGTTGAGGTCAGCGCCGGACATGTTCGCCATTTCAAGCCGCGCCTTCTTGAAGACGGCGCTGCCGAATTTGCATTCCATCAGGCTGGCGCCGGAAAGATCGACACCGGCGAAGTTGATGCGCACGAAATTGCGCTTGCTGAGCTCGGCACGTTTGCCTTTCGCGCCTTGCGTATCGGCCCAGCGCAGATGCTCGGCGATGATCTTCTGAATATCTACGTCGAGCGTATCGATCGACAGGGTGATACGCGCGTCGGCAAGGCTGGCGCGGGCGAAATCGACGCCTTCGAGCTTCGCTCCAGTGAAGTCGCTGCCTTCGAGATTGGCGTTTTCGACTTTCGCGCCCGCAAGATTGGCACCCGAAAGATCGACCTTGATCATCGCGACGTTGCTGAGATCGGCGTCTTTCAGGATCGCGCCGCGCAGTATCGAGCCTTGCAGATTGGCCCGGCAAAGCTTGGCGCCGGTGAGATCGGCATTCGAGAGATCGACGGATGTGAGATCGGCATGGTCGAGCCGTGCCTTTTTAAGGCCGCTGGCGGACGCTTCGACCGAGGTGAGGTCGGTGACGCCGCTCGTCGAGCCATGGAAATTCATCGCGCCGCCGCGTTGCGGACCCATGAGCTGGCCCATACGCAGATCGGCGGCGTCGAGCGTCGCGCGGCGCAGCTTGGCATCACGGAAATTAGCGCCACGCAGATCGGCTTCGGTGAGGTCGGCATCGGTCAGATCGGCGCCGTGCAGATCGGCGGAGAAGAGATCGCATTGCCGCAGGTCGGCGCCGGCCAGGCGCGCGAAGGAAAAATCGCAGCCGGTGAGCTTGGCGGCGCGCAGCACGATGCCCTGCAAATTGGCGCCCGACATATCCTGGAACGTGAGATCGGCGCGAACGCCGCCGTTCTGCTTCTTCAGCCAGCGCTCATGCGCCTCGAAAATGCGGATGATCTCCTCCGGCGTCTTCGGCACGGGAGGACGAGACTCTTCCACCACAAAATTGAAGGCGCCGCGCGGCATCGGATCGATATGTCGTTATTAGCTGCACGAAGGCTAGCCGCCGCACCGTTAAATCGGACTTAAGATTTATTCGTGTTAACCCTGGTAACCGATCGGTAACCGACTGATTTCATAAGCTTTCGCCGCATTCCCGACATGAAGGTCGGCGCCAGCTTATGTTTTTGTGACGGTCGGCGCTGGAATTCGCGCCGCCAAGGCCTTCTTCATCGCATCGGGCAAGCTGGTTTCGCCAAGCTTGCCGCGCAGCACGATCAGCTCTCCGGCCGTCAGGCTATCGAGTTGGTCGATCGCATCGCGCAGATAGGTGCCGACGCCTTGCTGTTGGCGCCGCGCGAGGAGATTCTTCTCGGCGGCCAAGATCTGCTCGATCCGGTCCATCGGCGTGGCCGCGGTGAGGCGGATATCTTCGATGCCGCCGACGATGTCGAAACGGCGGGAGCGCTTGGCGAGTGCCACAACCATGGGCGGGCCGCCGGTTATGATGCCGCCGCTGTCGGTAAGCTTGTCCATCAAGGTGTCGAATTGCCGGCGCTGCGTCAGTTGCGGCTCGCGCGACAATGGCTTGTCGGTGGCAAGCTCGCGCTGCAGCCGTTCATAAAGCACGCTGCGCGTCTCGGGCATCGCCGCCGTGCTCATCAGTCCGGCGAAAGCGGCAAAGCCCGCCGGCGCACCGGCCAGGGTCGGCTCCTGATGTCCGGAGGCGAGATCGGCGAGGGCGATAAGGGCGGCGCCCAGATGTGGCTGATTGCCGAGCGTGTCCTTGATCATCGACGCGGCGCCCATGAACCCGGCGCAAAGCTCGTCGATCAGCGGTACCATCGCCAGCGGCAGATCGGCCCCGGACCATTCCATCGTGCGCTCGAATTTCGCGGCGAATGCGGTGATGTCTTCGAAAGCGCGCGCGATCGCGTGCCGCACCCAAAACGCGTGCTCGGCCGGATCCTTGACGCGCTCGCTGACCGCCGCGGCCAGCGTCGGCAAGCCGCCCTCACCAAGTCGCGGCGCGGCGCGCGAGGCGAGCGCATCGCGTGCCTTGTTCGTCGCCTCGTTGGCGAATTTGTCGATGATGTCGGTGCGGACGCGGCGATCGAGCTTCCGCTTCTCGGCTTGCAGCGCCGCCATGCGCTGGATCGCCGTTGACTGCAGCGATTCCTGATTGTCGAGCAGCTTGATCCAGCGATGGTTGTGCAGCAACTCGGTCGGGGTGATCTGATAACGGTCGAGGAAATTGCGCAGCAGCCGCGCCATCGCATAGCGACTCGAAGGACCATAAAAATCCGTCAGCGTCTCGCACCACGCGTCTTCGTCGGGCGCGGCGGCAAGACGTAACGGCGCCTGGCTGCGCCGTGCCTCGCGCACCCGCTCGAGGATCTGAGTCTCGAACGAGGCGCCGGCGCCGCCGAAATGAGCCCGCATGACGCGAACCGCGGCGATGGTTTCATCGGCATAAAGCTCTTCGGCGCGGGCGAGCGCGTCGACTTCGGCGGTGACGTGACAATCGATGACCCAGCGTCCGTCGCGCTGCGCCATGACTTCGTAACGCCGTCCCGGCCTTCCGCTCATGCTGTGACAATCCCCTCAAATCCCCCAACGAAATGCTACGCGATTGCCGCCAGGGCGGGAAGACCGCATACTCGCCGCGGCATGAAATATCTTGCGATTATCGGTGCCATCGCGGCGGCGATTATTCTCTCGCAGTTCCTCTTCGATTTTTACGATTGGAACAAGACGCAGAGTTGCGCCTCGACCGGCCGTCGTAATTGCGGCGGCGGACCGATCCAGCTCAGCCGCTAACCGCGATCACCCACCGATACTGACGCCGATTAGCCGACCTAGGCCGAAAGTTACAGCGGCGGCGACGATGCCGATCGCGACTTGCCGCGTGCCGGAAAACAGCATTCCGCGGCCGGTGAAAAGCGTGGTGCCGGCACCGATCGCGAACATGGCGCAAGCGCTGATGACGAGGCTCGTCATGATCACGGCCGCGCCGGAGAGGAAGAAGAACGGCGCCACCGGAAAGACCGCGCCAAGGGCGAAGAGCAGAAACGATGTGCCTGCCGCGGTCCAGGGCGAGCCGCCGAGGTCGTCGGGATCGATGCCGAGCTCTTCGCGCGCCAGCGTGTCGAGCGCGGTTTCGGGATTGGCGATGATGCGCGCAGCTAACTCTCTCGCCTTGTCGGCCGGCAAGCCCTTCGCCTGGTAAATCAACTCGAGCTCTTCCTGCTCTTCTTCGGGAATCTCCTCGAGCTCGGCTTTCTCGGTCTCGATCTGGCGCGTGTAGAGCTCGCGCGCGCTGGTGACCGAGAGCCATTCGCCCATCGCCATCGAGCAGGCGCCGGCGAGCAGCCCCGCCAAGCCCGTGATGAGCACCGTCTTGCCTGAGAATTCGGCGCCGGCCACGCCCATGACGAGGCTCAAATTGGAGACGAGTCCGTCATTGGCCCCCAGCACCGCGGCGCGCAGCGCATTACCGCCGGTGTGATGCCGGCCTTCGATCTGCGCCAGCGCGCTGCCGGAGAGGCCGCCGCGGATCGGCCGCGACGCGGCTTGCAACACACGCGAATGCGAGCGCTCGATGCCCGGCAGACCGGCGGCACGGGCTTCGGGCTGGTCGTCATACATGCCACGATCCTCGCGCTCTATCCCGGCGACCATCGGCAATACCAAACCGGCGCCGAATTGGCGCGCCAGCCAGGCGAGGAGGCGCGTGCGCAGGCTGGCACGATAGCGGCCTGCGCTTTCGCCGACCTGAGCGAGCTGCTCGCGCCAGAGTGCCGCGTGCTTTTCCTCGATCGCGGCGAGGCGGCGATAGACCTCGCGCATCTGCGGCGTCTCTTCGCTTTCTGCGAGCACACGATAGAGCGCGGCGCTGTCGAGCTCGTCTTGCAGATTGCTGCGGTAACGTTCGGCCCTGTTTTGCTCTGGGTCTCGGTCAGGCATGGGGCGATCCTGGCTTCTAGCGCTGTTCCAGCGCTTCGACTTGGCGCCAGCCGGCTTCCGCGAGGCGCTTGGCGCGGGCGCCGCTTTCGAGCGCGCGCGCGCTGGCGGCGGTGCCTTCGCGGACGCGGCCCATGATCCCCTGGAGGATCGCGGCGAGGCGAAACATGTTGAAGGCGATGTAGAAGTCCCAATCGGGCAATTCGCTTCGGCCGGTGCGCCGGCAATAGAGCGCGCAGCCTTCCGCTTCGCTCAAGATGCCGAGCGCGGCGAGATCGAAGCCGTGGAGACCGCGATAGCTGTCGGGCCCCAAGCGCCATGGCATCATGTGATAAGCGAAATCCGAGAGCGGATTGCCGAGGGTCGATAGCTCCCAATCGAGGATCGCGATCACGCGCGGCTCGCTCGGATGAAAGATCAGGTTGTCGATCCGGAAATCGCCGTGGATCAGGGTGGTCTCTTCGCTCGCCGGCGCGTGCGGTGGCAGCCACTCGATCAGCCGGTCCATGGCCGGGATCGTCTCGGTTTCTGAGGCGCGGTATTGCTTCGTCCAGCGATCGATCTGGCGCAGCACGTAGCTGCCCGGCCGGCCGTAATCCGAAAGCCCGATCGCCGCGTAATCCACTTTATGAAGCCGCGTGATCGCCTCGTTCATCGCCGCGAAGATGCCGTGCCGCTCCGCCCTGGGCAGCGCCGGCAGGGTCGGATCCCAGAACACGCGGCCCTCGACGTAATCCATCAGGTAGAAAGCCGTCCCAATAATGCCCTCGTCCATGCAGAGCGCACGCATTTTGGGCACCGGCACGTTGGTCGCGGCCAGCGCCGACATGACACGGAATTCACGATCGACAGCGTGTGCCGAGGGCAGGAGCTTGCCCGGCGGCTTGCGCCGCAAGACATAGCGTCGGTCACCGGCGGCGACACGATAGGTCGGGTTGGACTGCCCGCCTTTGAATTGCTCAACTGCAACCGGGCCGTGAAAGCCGGTGGCATTCGCCCGCATCCAGCTTTCCAGCGCGGGGATGTCGAAGCGGTGCTGCTCGCGCACGGGCATCGTGCCGGCAAAGTCTTCGGGGCGAAATTGCTCGGTTTCACTCATCTTGGCCTCACGCACGCAGCAGATGTCATGACCAAAAAGCCACAGTCGGCGGGAAGAACGCCACCTGGTCGCGCAAACTCCTTAACAATGCCACGTTTTTGGGCAATGCTTTTGTTGAAGGTATTGGCCGCACACGACGTGATATTCGCCGCCGGGCGCATCCGTTTCGGCCTAATCGGCCGGAATCCAGGAATTCCTTGCCCCGCAAGGGCTTTTCGCTCGGCTGTAATTCGCCCTTTTGCCTGGGTTGCGCGCGTGGATCATAGCCGCCTCGACGGGACCGCAAACGTCGACTCGGCGCAAAGCCGGGAAAAATATCTACGTATTATTTATCGGGGACAGGGAAAACCTGGATCGACGGCGCTGGCTCGACCGTTATGGTTAATGCCTCGTCAATCTTTCAGCGCAACGATTGGGTTCGAGTTCATTGGGGAATGCGAGGCGCGATAGCACTGGTCCTGAAATTGCAATTTGCTCAATTTGCACATTGAGATGAGTGGAAAGGTGGGGACAATGACGACGCAAGACGGACTCTTCGGTCTCTTCGCCAAACATTACGACACTCAAAAAGAGGCCGAGATGTCCCTTGAGGATTATCTCAAGGCCTGTGCGCGCGAGCCGATGGCATACGCCAGCGCGGCCGAGCGAATGATCGCCGCGATCGGCGAGCCCGAGATGGTCGACACGAGCACCGACTCGCGCCTCGGCCGCATCTTCATGAACCGCACCATCCGTATCTACCCGGCCTTCGCCGAGTTCTACGGCATGGAAGAGACGATCGAGCGCATCGTTGGCTACTTCCGCCACGCGGCGCAGGGTCTCGAAGAGCGTAAGCAGGTGCTCTATCTGCTCGGCCCGGTCGGCGGCGGCAAATCCTCGCTCGCCGAGCGCCTCAAAGCGCTGATGGAGCGAATGCCGGTCTATGTCTTGAAAGCGGGCAAGGAAATGAGCCCGATCTTCGAAAGCCCCTTGGGCCTGTTCGATCCGAACACCATGGGCGACATGATCGAGAAGCAATACAAAATTCCGAAACGCCGCCTGACCGGCCTCGTCAGCCCTTGGGCGCTGAAGCGGCTCGACGAATTCGGCGGCGATATCTCGAAGTTCAACGTGGTGCGCGTGCATCCGTCGCGGTTACGCCAGATTTGCGTCGCCAAGACGGAGCCGGGCGATGAGAACAACCAGGACATCTCCTCGCTGGTCGGCAAGGTCGATATCCGCAAGCTCGAATTCTTCTCGCAGAACGACGCCGATGCCTATTCCTTCTCGGGCGGTCTCAACCGCACGACGCAGGGCATCATGGAATTCGTCGAGATGTTCAAGGCGCCGATCAAGATGCTGCATCCATTGCTGACGGCAACGCAGGAAGGCAACTATATCGGTTCCGAGAATATCGGCGCGATCCCGTTCCAGGGTATCATCCTCGCCCATTCGAACGAAGCCGAGTGGCAGACCTTCAAGAGCAACCGCAACAACGAAGCCTTCATCGACCGCATCTGCGTGATCAAGGTGCCGTATTGCCTGCGCTCTTCGGAGGAGCGGCAGATCTACGAGAAGCTCCTGCAAAACAGCGAGCTGGCCAACAATCCCTGCGCCCCCGGGACGCTCGATATGCTGGCGCGGTTCTGCGTCCTCTCGCGCATGAAGCCGCACGAGAATTCGAATCTCTATTCGAAGATGCGCTCCTATGACGGCGAGAGCCTCAAGGACACCGATCCGCGCGCCCGTACGGTGCAAGAGTATCGCGACGCGGCGGGCGTCGATGAGGGCATGAACGGTCTCTCGACCCGCTTTGCCTTCAAGGTCCTCTCGAGCACCTTCAATTACGACACGCACGAGATTTCTGCCGATCCCGTGCACCTTATGTATATCCTCGAGCAGTCGATCCGCCGCGAGCAGTACGGCGACGATCAGGAGAAGAAGCTCCTCGCTTTCATCAAGGCCGAGCTGGCGCCGCGTTATGCCGAATTCATCGGCAACGAGATTCAGAAGGCCTATCTCGAATCCTACGGCGATTACGGGCAGAACCTCTTCGACCGCTATGTCGCTTATGCCGATGCGTGGATCGAGGATCAGGACTACAAGGATCCGGATACCGGCCAGCTCATGGATCGCGAGCTCTTGAACCAGGAACTCTCGAAGATCGAGAAGCCGGCGGGCATCGCCAATCCGAAAGACTTCCGCAACGAAGTCGTGAAGTTCGCACTGCGTGCGCGCGCCGCGAACAAGGGCAAGAACCCGGCCTGGACGTCCTATGAGAAGCTGCGCGAGGTGATCGAGAAGCGCATGTTCAGCCAAGTCGAGGATTTGCTGCCTGTCATCAGCTTCGGCACGAAGAAAGACGGCGAAACCGAGAAGAAGCATAATGACTTCCTCGAGCGCATGACCTCGCGCGGGTATACGCCGCGTCAGGTACGGCGCCTCGTCGAGTGGTATATGCGTGTGAACAAAGCCGGCTGATCGGCGCGAGGAGATAAGCGCGCGATGAACATCATCGACCGCCGGCCCAATCCGAAAGGAAAAAGCCTCGCCAATCGCCAGCGCTTCATCGAGCGGGCGAAAGGCGAGGTGAAGGACGCGATCGCCGAAGCCTTGAAGCGCCGCAAGATCGGTGACGCCGCGGGCGGCGAAAAGGTTTCGATCCCGACCAAGGGCATCCAAGAGCCCGTCTTCCGCTCTGCCTCGCGCGGCGGCAAGCGCGAATATGTGCTGCCCGGCAACAAGAAATTCGTCGCCGGCGACAAGATCGAGCGGCCGCAGCAAGGCGGTGGCGGCGGGCGCGGCCAGGCGAGCGCCGAGGACAATGGCGAGCAGGACGCTTTCGAGTTCATGCTCTCCAAAGACGAATTCCTCGATCTGCTGTTCGAGGATCTCGAGTTGCCGAATCTCATCAAGACCAAGCTTAAATCGATGGAGACGACGCAGTTGCAGCGCGCCGGCTATTCCATCGAAGGCACGCCGGCGAGCCTCAATATCCGGCGCACCATGCGCAACAGCTTGGCGCGGCGCATCTCGCTGAACCGTCCGAGCCCCGCGGATATCGAGGCGATGGAGCGGCAAGCGAAGGCGGCCGAGGACGCCGACGACGCCGAGAGCGCTGCACAGGCGCTCGCCGATCTCGAAGCGGCGAAGCTGCGCGCCCGGCGCTTTGCCTATATCGATCCGGTCGATGTCCGCTACAACCGCTTCGAACGCATTCCGAAGCCGAACGCGCAGGCGGTGATGTTCTGCCTGATGGACGTGTCGGGCTCAATGACCGAGGCGATGAAAGATCTCGCCAAACGCTTCTTCCTCTTGCTGCACGTCTTCCTGACGCGGCGCTACAAGACAGTCGATCTCGTCTTCATCCGTCATACCTCGAATGCCCAGGAGGTCGACGAGGACACTTTCTTCCATAGCCGCGAGACCGGCGGCACGATCGTGTCGACGGCGCTCGAGGAAATGCTGAAAGTCGTGCAGGAGCGTTACAATCCCGAGAACTGGAACATCTACGCGGCGCAGGCGTCCGACGGCGATAATTATTCGGAGGACAGCGACCGTTGCAGCCAGCTCTTGGGCCAGGAGCTTCTGCCGCTGACGCAGTACTTCGCCTATATCGAAGTGGGCGCCGAAGCGACGCTGCGCCACGGTTTTCCGTCGCCGCCCACCGATCTCTGGCGGACCTACGCCTCGATCGCGCCGGCACATGAGAATTTCGCCATGCGCAAGGTCGCCGATCCTTCGCAGATCTATCCGGTGTTCCACGATCTCTTTGTCAAGGATCGCGAGCATGCCTGAGACGTTGCTGAATTCGATCACCGGCGACGACAAGCTACTCTTCACCGGCCCGGAATGGGATTTCGAGAAGCTCAGGCGTGTCTACGACGCGATCGAAGAGATCGCCGTCGGCGAAATGGGGCTCGATGTTTATCCCAATCAGATCGAGGTGATCACGTCGGAGCAGATGCTCGACGCCTATGCCTCGATCGGCCTGCCGCTGATGTATCGGCATTGGAGCTTCGGCAAGCATTTCGCGCGCGAGGAGACGCTCTATCGCAAGGGCTATCAAGGTCTTGCCTACGAGATCGTCATCAATTCCAGCCCCTGCATCTCCTACATCATGGAAGAGAATTCCATGGCGATGCAGACGCTGGTCGTCGCGCATGCCGCCTTCGGCCACAATCATTTCTTCAAAAACAACTTCCTCTTCCGGCAATGGACGGATGCAACCGGTATCCTCGACTATCTGACCTTCGCGCGCGACTACATCGCGCACGCTGAAGAGATGTTCGGTGCCGACGAGGTCGAGCGTACGATCGACGCGGCCCATGCGTTGATGAGCCACGGTGTCCATCGCTACGCGCGCCGGCCGAAGCTCAATCTCGAGGAAGAGAAGAAGCGCGAGGACGAGCGTCGCCGTTTCGCTGAAGAGAATTACGACGACATTTGGCGCACGGCGCAGCTCGCGCAAGAGGTTGCTTCGACCGACGCCAAGCGGGCGGAGCAGGAGTTGGCGGCGATCCGCGCCAAGCTCGGCTTGCCGGAAGAAAATCTCCTTTATTTCCTCGAGAAGCGGGCGCCGCGCCTGAAGCCGTGGCAGCGCGAGATGATGCGCATCGTGCGCAACGTCTCGCAATATTTCTATCCGCAAAAGCAGACCAAGATGATGAACGAAGGTTGTGCGACCTTCTGTCATTACGAGATCGTGCATCGCCTGCACGAGAAAGGCCTGATCAGCGACGGCACGCTCTTGGAGATCATGCATTCGCATACCAGCGTGGTAACGCAGCCTGAATTCGACGATCAGCGCTATAGCGGCATTAATCCTTACGCCCTCGGCTTTGCCATGATGCGCGATATCAAGCGCATCTGCCTCGATCCCTCGGCCGAGGATCGCGAGTGGTTCCCGGATTTCGCCGGCAACGGCGATCCGTATGGCACACTGCGGCATGCCTGGGCGAATTACCGCGACGAGAGCTTCATCCTGCAATATCTCAGCCCGCGGCTGATGCGTGAATTCCGCCTGTTCAAGCTGGTCGACGATGCGGATCAGGAAGCGATGCTGGTCGGTGCGATCCATGAGGATCGCGGCTATCGCGAGATCCGGCGCGCGCTGGCTCGGCAATACGATCTCGCGCACCACGAGCCCGATATCCAGGTACGCGACGTCGATCTCGCCGGCGACCGTTGCCTGGTGTTGAGCCATGCGGTGCATGACGGTGTGCTGCTTGACGAGAATTCGGCTCGCGCCGTGCTCGAGCAATTGTCGGGTCTCTGGCATTACGGCATCCGTCTCGAAGAGACTGATGCAATCAGCGACAAGATCCTCAAAACCCACGAAGTCTCCGCGCGGCACTAAAGCCGCGCGGCCGTGGCCCTAACGTTCAGTGCAGGCTGAACGACGCTTGCACGTAGCGGTGTTTTGCCGGTCCGATCAGCGAGGCCTGCGCGACCTGCACGGAATGCAGCCTGCCCTCGATGTTCGTTTCCCAGAAAGCCAGGAATCGCTGCAGCTCGGGATAGCGCGGGGCGATATCGAGCTGCTGCCAGATAAAGCTCTGAACGAGATGCGGATGGTCGGGCAGGTGATAGAGGATCTCGGCCGTGGTCAGCCGATAGCCTTCAAGCTGCTTGCGAATGACCTCTTGAGCGAGCATGCGTAAAACCTCTTTGAAACCTCTTTGCGAAGCCGTGAGTAGACAACGGCGATTGCTCTCTAGGTTTCCCAATCCTGGTTAATAATCAAGAAAAAACAAAATATATCAGTATATTAGCAGCGAAGCTCGACGAGTGCTGCTAGACGCGCTACGAGCCCGCATCATCCTTTCGCATAGTTATGCGCATCGATCGCCGCCGGTATAGAGGCGATGGAAGGATGCCGCTCAATGTTTCGTACGCTCAATGACCGCAAGCTCTTGCACAAGATTTTGATTCCGGTCGCGATCAATCTGATCGCCAGTCTTGCCATCGTTATTTATGGCTCGACCTCGATCAACGGGCTTGCCGGCAGCGCTGCCGCTGTGACGAACAAGAATGCCGCGCGCGTCGAGTTCGCGCTGCAAGCACAAGGCGCGTTCAACAGCGCGGCCGTCGCCGAAAAGAACGTCATCCTCTCCGCTGCCGAAGCGCAGAAGCGCACCTACATCAAAGGTTATAACGATACGGTCGCAGGCGTCCTCGATACGCTCGATCAATTGGCGGCGATCACCGTGTCGTCCGACGAACTCGTCTTGATCGACGCCTTCCGCGCCGCGATCCATGCACGCCAGCAAAACAGCGCCCAGGTGTTCGATCTGGCGCTTGCCGGCGACACCGCGGCCGCATTCGATCTTTCCTCGACCAAAGGCGCGAAATCGCGTCAGGACGCGATCCAGGCGTCCAACAAACTCATCGCGCTCGACCATAGCCAAATGCTGGCCGCACGCGACGCCGCCGCGGCGCGAGCACAGCAGACGGTGCGTGTGCTGATCGGCGGCTCGTTCACGGCGTTTGCCGTCGTAATCGTGCTGCTGGCGTTCGTCGTCGTGCGCGGCATCTCGCGCCCGCTGACAGGCCTGACGGCAACGATGGCGAAACTTGCCGCGGGCGACGACACTGTCGCGATCCCCGGCTGCAACCGCGGCGACGAGATCGGAGCGATCGCCAAGGCGGTCGAGACCTTCCGCGGACATGCAATAGCCAAACGCGAAGCGGAAGGCCAAACCGCGCAAGAGCAGGCCGCTGTCGCGGCGCGCCGCCAGAGCGAGATGGATCAACTCGTCGGCTTCTTCGGCCGCAGCCTCGGCGGCGTGTTCAAGTCGATCTCCGCGACCTCGGGCGACATGGCGACGATATCGCATACGCTGCAAACCTCATCCACCCAATCGAGCAGCCAAACATCGCAAGCGATGACAAAGATCGACGAGACCGTGTCGACGGTGCAGACCGTTGCGGCGGCCTCCCAGCAGCTTGCCGCGTCGATCAACGAGATCAGCCGGCGTACCGGCGAGGCATCGCAGATATCGACGGTCGCGCTGCAGGAATCGACCGAGATCGTCGCCAAGGTGCACGCGTTGCGCGATGCCGCCGACGAGATCGGCAAGGTTGTGGATCTGATCAGCGGTATCGCCAGCCAGACAAATCTGCTCGCACTCAACGCCACCATTGAAGCTGCACGTGCCGGCGATGCGGGTAAGGGCTTCGCCGTTGTCGCGTCCGAGGTCAAATCGCTCTCGACCCAAACCGAGAAGGCGACCGCCGAAATTCAGGGGCAGATCCATGCGATCCAGACGGCGACCGCCGCTTCGGTCGACGCGATTCAGGGCATTGTCGGCACGATCGAGAAGATCTCCGAGATCGCGACGGGCATTGCCGCCGCCGTCGGCGAGCAGACCGCCGCGACGGAGGAGATTTCGCGCAACGTCACGCTGGTCTCGTCGATCGCGACCAATGTCGCGAGCAATATCGAGCAAGTGAACGGCGCGATCGAGAGCAGTGTCATGCGCGCGACCGAGGTCGGTACGACGGCGAAGACGCTGGCCGGCGATGCCGAGGCGCTGAACGCCGAGGTGAGGGATTTCCTTGGCGCAATGCAGCAACTCGGCAACGGCTCGCGTTTCCTCGAGTGGCGCGTGCTCGATCTGCCGGCGACCGTCGCGGTCGGCGACCGCCGCTTCGACGGCCGCGCCGCGAAAATGTCCGCCGGCCTCGTCGTCTTCACCGGCGATCTGCCGATCGAGCAGGGCGGCAAAGTATCGCTTGAGATCGCCGGATTGGGTCGCGCTGTCGACGCGCGGTTTGTCGAAGACAGCACCGAGGGCGCCTATCTGCAGTTGCCGCTGGATGCGGCGCATCTCGATCGCATGACGCGGTTCCTTGCGGATCGCGGCATGGCGCTCGCCGCGTAGCGGAAAGCAGGGAATAAAGCGCGATTTGCGCTTGCCGCCGCGTCTGTTAGCCTCGCCGCATGGTCGATTTGCTGCGCAATCTTATCGTCACGTTCCGCGTCGTCGCCGGCGCCGTGCTTGGCTTCTGCGTTTTCCTGCTGATGCCGCCGGCGCTGCCGACGGCGATGCGCGGCGCCTTCGGCTGGGATGCGGGCGTATTGATCTTTTTCGCGCTGACCTTGTACGTCATCGGCGCAGGTGAGGCCTCGGTCTTGCGTAAACGCGCAAGCCAGAGCGACACGCATCTCTGGATTATCCTCGGCGTCGTGGTTATCGCAGCGGGCGCAAGCTTCGCCGCGCTCGCTTTCGTATTGCAGAAGCCCGAAGGCGCGACGACTACCACGCTGGCTGGCCGCATCACCGTCGCAGTGACGACGCTGGTGCTGTCTTGGACCTTGGTCCACGCCATGTTCGCGATCCGCTATGCGCATTATTTCTATGGCGATCCGGAAGCCGACGGAACGCCGCGCGGCGGCCTCGGCTTTCCCGGCAAAGGTCATCCTGATTTCTGGGACTTCATGTACTACTCTTTTGTCGTCGGCATGACCTGCCAGGTTTCGGACGTGCAGGTGCTGTCGAAGCCAATGCGCCGTCTGACTCTGGCGCATGGCGTGCTCGCTTTTTTCTTCAACGCCGGCGTGCTGGCCCTTGCGGTGAATATCCTCGCGACCGCGCTTTGAGCTTCGCGCGCTGCGCGCCCTCGCCATCGAAATTCGCCGGCGCGAGCCAGTGCCGATAGGCCTCGCGCAGCTTCGGCCAGTCGCGATCGATGATCGCGAACCAGGTGGTGTCGCGGCTCTGGCCTTTGATGACCATGTGCTGGCGGAAGTAGCCCTCGGGCTTAAAGCCGAAACGTAGGGCCGCGCGCTGCGAGCGGCGGTTGCGCGCATCGCATTTCCATTCGATGCGGCGATAGCCCCAGCGCTCGAAACATTGGCGCAGCATCAGGAAGATCGCCTCGGTCGCGCCGCGGCTTTGCTGCAAGGATGCGGCGAAGAAGATATTGCCCAGCTCGATCACGCCGTGCCCCGGATTGATGCGCATGAAGCTCACCATGCCGAGTGCGCCGCGCTTCTTGTCGACGATGGCGAAGAACAGCGGGTCCTCGGACGCGGCGCAGGCCGCGAGCCAGAGCGCGAAATCGCCTTGGCTGACGAACGGCCCGACGAACATGTAATCCCACAGCCGCTTGTCATGGCCCGGCCCATGCGTCGCTTTATAGAGCGCAGCCGCATGGGAGCGCGGTTTCAGCGGCTCAAGCGTCACGTAGCGGCCGCGGATCGGCAGCCGCATCGGCGCGCGCGCGGGCGTCCAGCGGAACATGCTTGTCGCGTTCGATCGTTTGGCGGGCACGGCACTCCTTTCGGAAAATTCTGCGGCGAGCCCCATATATATCCATGGCGTGATCGCTCGGGCCAGCGCCGGAAATGGGCCGTGCTTCGCGCCGGCACCGGAGGCGCAGTGTGTTTGGCGAAGGAGCGGCGATGCGAATGGATTTTTCCAGCCAGGACTATTTTCGCAACCCGGCTGCCTCGGTCGAGAAGCTTAGGGCGATGGGGCCGGTCGTCGAGGTCCGCGTGCCGATCGTCGGCACGGTATGGACGACGACGACACAGGAAATGGCCGAGCGCGTCTTGAAAGATAGCGAAACGTTCACGTTGCGGCGGGATGATGGCGATGTTGCCGGATTGCGCTGGTGGATGCCGGGGATCGTACGCGCGCTTGCCGAGAATATGCTCTCGATGGACGAGCCGGCGCATCGCCGATTGCGCGACATCGTAGATGAGGCGTTTCGCCGTCGCGCTGTTCTCGACATGGAATCGCGCATCCGGGCCATTGCCGACACGCTTGCCGGCGAATTGTTCGTCGTCGGTGATCCCGCCGACCTCATCGATCGCTATGCACGCGTCTTGCCGCTCTCGGTGATTTGCGAGCTTCTCGGTTTGCCGCTTGCCGACCGACCGAAATTCATGGCCTGGGCGAGCAGCCTCACCCGTTTCAACAGCGCGATCGGCATCCTCGGCGTGATCCCCAGTATTCTCGCGATGCGACGGTATATCCGAAAGCAATTGGATGCCGCGCGCCGTCACGGCGGCGACGGGCTGATCGCCGAACTGGTGCGTGTCGAGAAAGAAGGCGGCCGGATCAGCGGCAACGAGATGGCGTCGATGATCTTTCTTCTGCTCTTTGCAGGCCACGAAACGACCGCACACCTCATCAGCGGTTCGGTTTACGAGCTTCTGAGGAATCGCGACCTGCGTGATTGGCTGGAAGCCGATTGGAGCCGTGCCGAGATGGCCGTCGAGGAATTGCTGCGCTTCGTTACCCCGGTACAGTTCACCAAGCCACGCTTCGTGCGAAAGGATGTCGAGCTGGGCGGCGTGCGACTCAAAAAGGGCGAAAAAATCATGCCCATGCTGACGGCGGCCAATCTCGATCCGCAGGCGAACGGTCATCCCGAAAAACTCGATCTGGCGCGAAAGCCGAACCGGCATATCGCTTTCGGTGCGGGGATTCATTTCTGCCTCGGCCATCAGCTCGCCCGCATCGAAGCGCGCTGCGCGCTGCGTGCCCTTCTTCAATGCTGGCCGAAGCTCGAATTGGCTGTGGAAGATGCCCAAATCGGGTGGCGCGCGCGGTTTGGCCTCCGCGCGATTGCGCGGCTGCCGGTCACGGCGGGGCGATAATAAACCCCTTGCCACGCGGGGCGCGGGGCGCTTCAATTTGATGACAAGGCTGGGGTGCCGGCGTTTTGCCGGCTGAGATCATACCCACGGAACCTGTCTGGGTCATGCCAGCGAAGGGAGCCCATGGACGGCCAGATACCGCGCAGCAAGCCCAAAACCGCAATCATCGGCGGCGGCGTGATTGGCTTGTCGGTCGGGTGGCGGCTGGCCCAATCCGGCTGCATTGTCGAGATTTTCGAGCGCGGTGAAGCCGGGAGGGGCGCGAGCTGGGCCGCCGCCGGCATGCTCGCCGCCGGTGTCGAGACCGAGCCGGGCGAACTCGCCCTGCACGGGCTCTGCCGTGCCAGCCAGGACGCTTGGCCGCGTTTTGCCGCTGAACTCGAAGCGGCCTCGGGCCAAAGCGTCGAGTTGCGCCGGGAAGGCACCCTGATGGTCGCGCTCAATCGCGACGACACGGCGCAGCTTCGTTACACCTACGACTTCCAGCGCCAGCATGGCATCAGCCTGGATTGGTTGAATGGCGCGCAGGCGCGCCAAAAAGAGCCGCACCTCCATCCCAATCTCGCCGCCGCGGTCTATTGCGCCGGCGATCATCAGGTCGAGAACCGCAAGCTGGTGCGCGCGCTCCGCGCAGCCTTCATCGCCGCGGGCGGGAAGCTGCATGAGCACACCAAGGTCGCGGCGATCGAAAGCAGCGGAAGCCGCGTAACCGGCGTCGCGCTCGAGAACGGCCGCGTCGATGCCGACGTGGTGCTCCTTGCCGCGGGCGCTTGGTCGGGCGAGATTGCCGGTCTGCCGCCGGCCGCGAAACCGCCGGTACGGCCGATCAAAGGTCAAATGCTGGCGCTGCGCATGGATCCGGCGGCGCCGTTGCTCAAGCATGTTGTCTGGACGCCGCGCGTTTATCTCGTGCCGCGCGAGGATGGCCGCCTGATCGTCGGCGCGACCACGGAAGAGCGCGGCTTCAATGGCGATCTCACCGCGGGCGGCATCTACTCGCTGCTCGAAGGCGCGTGGCGCGCGCTGCCCAATGTCGAGGAATTGCCGATCGACGAGATGTGGGTCGGCTTTCGGCCTGGTTCGCGCGATGATGCGCCATTGCTGGGCCCGGGCGAGGTCGACGGACTCGTCTACGCCACGGGCCACCACCGCAACGGCATTCTGCTGACCCCGGTTACAGCGGACAGCCTTGCACGCTATATCCTCTCGGGAGAGGTTGCCGAGGTGATCCGGCCTTTCGCGATCTCGCGGTTTGCCGGAGCGCACAAAATTACGGCCAAGGAAAAAGCATGAACGCGGTCATTCGCGTCAACGGCAAGGACGAGCAGGTGGACGTCGCGACGGTGGCGGAGCTGTTGGCGGCGCGCGGCATCACCAAGCCGAAAGGCGTCGCGGTGGCGCTCAACGGCGCCGTCGTTCCGGCGAGCGGCTGGGCCGCGGCCACGATTGCCGCCGGCGACCGTATCGAGATCGTGAAGCCTTTCGGTGGCGGCTGAGCCATGGCGCCCGATTCAACCCATACCGTGACCGACGCGCTCACCATCGCCGATCGCAGCTTCGGCTCGCGACTGCTCATGGGCAGCGGCGGCTATCCCAATCAACAGGTGCTGCTGGATTCGTTGCAAGCGGCGCAGCCGGCGCTGGTGACGGTGGCGCTGCGCCGTATCAGCCTCGAAGCCTATGCAGAGAGTCTCGTCGATCTGCTCGATGGCTATGCGCTGTTGCCGAATACGGCGGGCTGCGCGACCGTGAAAGACGCGGTGCTGACGGCGCAACTCGGCCGCGAAGCGCTCGAGACGAATTGGGTGAAGCTCGAATTGATCGGCGACCGCGAAACGCTTTATCCCGATGTCGAGCAGCTTCTCGTCGCGACGGATCAGCTGGTGAAGGACGGCTTCATCGTCCTGCCCTATTGCAACGACGATCCTGTCACCTGCCGCAAACTTGCCGATCTGGGCGCCGCCGCGGTGATGCCGCTCGGCTCGCCGATCGGTACGGGTCTCGGTATCGCCAATCCCTACGCGATCGAGCGCATCGCCGCGACCAGCCCGGTGCCGGTGATCCTCGACGCGGGCATCGGCACGGCGTCGGATGCGACGCTGGCGATGGAATTGGGCTGCGACGGCGTGTTGCTCAACACCGCCGTCGCCAAGGCACGCGATCCGTTGCGCATGTCGCTGTCGATGCGCTACGCGGTCGAAGCGGGACGCGGTGCGCGTCTTGCCGGCCGTATCCCGAAGCGGACGCAAGCCGAACCCTCGAGCCCGCAACTGGGTCTCGTCGGCGGGTGAGCCCGGCACTGCGGCTCCCGAGCCCGCCGGTTCTCGTCATCACCGATCGCCATCAGGCCAAGCGACCCCTCGAAACGGTTGCGGCGGAATTATTTGCCGGGGGCTGCCGGTGGTTGAGCCTGCGCGAAAAAGACCTGCCTTCCGCCGAAAGGCGGGTGCTGCTGCGACGCCTCGTCGCGCTGGCCGAGGGAAGCGCCGCGACCGTCACCGTCCATGACGATCTCGACGCTGCGGCGGCGCTGGGTATCGGCATCCATCTGCCAGCCCAGGGCTCGGTCGCCGAAGCTCGTCGGCGCCTTGGTCCTGGTGCGTTGGTCGGGATTTCTGCTCACTCGATCGCGCATGTCGCGGAAGCGGTCGGGACAGGGGCTGATTACGCGACGCTCAGCCCGATCTTCGTCACCCAAAGCAAGCCTGGCTACGGACCGGCGCTCGGACTCGATATCCTGCGTCGCGCGCCCCAACCGCCGCTTCTGGCACTGGGTGGGGTCGATGCAGGCAACGCCGGTTCCTGTATCGCGGCCGGCGCCGCCGGGGTTGCAGTCATGGGCGAGGCAATGCGGGCCGCGGACCCACGCGGCTTTATGGCCGACTTGCTGTCCCGGCTGAGATGAAAATGGCCGTTGAGAGGGCGAGGAGGCAACCGCCGGCGACAGTGCGGCGTCCCAGCTAACGGTTCGCGGAAAGAACTCCCCGCGAGTCGCGTGGCTTGGTTTGCAGACTCGAGTCCAAAAGCGAAAGCCGCCGCCTGCTCCGTATCGCAGGCGGCGGTTTCCCTTTGCCTCCAGACGAGGCAGCTAGCTTATTAGAGCTTGCCGCCGATCGTCGTGAACGTCGCACCCAAGTTGGTGCCGACGGTGGTCGCCGCAGTGATGATAGCAACGGCGATGAGCGCAGCGATCAGGCCGTATTCGATGGCCGTCGCGCCGGACTCGTCGGCGAAAAGCTTCTTAAAAATAGACATGGTCGTTATGTCTCCTGGACCAGGTTGGTGACACCGTGATCCTCGCTGCCGCGTATTAATTCCGAATTAAAACGGCAATACAAACCCTTCACGTACGTAGTACATATTCTTGCGGATAAAGGGTATTTACTGTAAAAAATAAGCACGGGGACTAGAGGCATTTATCTAAAAATTGCGCCAAACGCCGGTTGTTGGTGCGTGTGAATCGCAACATCGGGACGGACGCCGACAGCGGTTGACAGCGACCCAAGGTGTCGAGAGCGGCGTCGTTTGACCACTGCGAATGTGTGACTTGTGCGCAACATGCTTGCAGGATCGCAACACAGCACCGGGAAATCTGTCGCCAATACGGCGAAACATGTTAATATCTGGAAGTATTGCGTTCGGTCGAACGATCGGGACAGGTGCGGTTTTCCCCTCCTGCCCGCACCTCAAGAAGAACCTCAGGAGTACCAAGAATGAAGGCGTTAATTTCCGCGTTTGCTCTGCTCGCGTTCGTCGGCGCGTCGACCGTGCCCTTCGCGGCGCAGGCGCAAAGCTCGAGCACCACCACCGCTCCGAGCACCACTGCCAAGAAGGCGCCAGCGAAGAAGAGCTCGGCGAAGAAGAGCACGAAGAAGAAGACCTCTTCGAAGAAGTCCTCGAAGCCCTCCACCAGCACGGCTCCGAAGACCATGTAATTTCGCCGGCTATCGGCGAGGAAAAGCCCCCGGAGCGAGCGCTTCGGGGGCTTTTTTCATGTCCGGCCGGCGGTCGTTTCTGCGCGGCTAGGGCGTCTTCGCGCTGCAGGCAAAGACCGCTTTGGTGGGCGTCAAAAGCGGGCAGGCTTGGATATCCGCGCCCTGGCTGGTGATCTGTGGCGCCGCCGCGCCGCCGCAGGCCTGGACGGCGGCGGTCCTGATCGTGTCGGGCTTATTCCAAAGCCGGTTGTAGCAAATCGCGACCTGGTTGCTCGCCGGCGCGCTGGTCGGCGGCGCAGGGAGCGGCACGGGCGCAATGATGGTCGAATCGGGCATCATCTCGGGCGAGGTCGTGGTCGACCCGTAGACGATCAATGGCGCGCTCGGCGGCGGTGGCGGGGGAGCTTCGCTCGGCGCGTAAGTCTGGTAGGGCGCCGGGAAACCGCAGCCGCTAAGGACGAGCAGCAAGAGACCGAGAATGTAGAACCTGCGCATCGGCGAAAGCTGGCGCATCGGCGGCCCCGGCGCAACCACCTTCTTCGCCGCGGCGGAGTGCTCTATCATGCGGATATGACGCTCGATCCTTCCCTTATCAACGGTTACCACGCGCACGTCTATTACGACGCCGGCAGCCGTGAGACGGCCGCCCAGTTGCGTCAGGCGATCGGCGAGCAATTCGATACGCAGCTGGGCCGCTGGCACGATGATGCGGTCGGACCGCATCCGATCTCGATGTATCAGGTCGCGTTCCCGGCGAGCGAATTCCCGAAAGTCGTGCCGTGGCTGATGCTCAATCGCCAGGGCCTGCGCATCCTTGTCCATCCGGAGACCGGCAATGGCTATCGCGATCACGCGATCTATCCGTTGTGGCTTGGCGAGCCCGTGCCGCTGCGCTTCGAGGTTCTGCGCGGCGAGCGCTGAAACGAGACGGCGGAACCGCAGCGCTGGCGCCGCGTTCCTCTTTCATGAAGATATTGACGTTGTTGCTCGTTGCGTTCGCGTTGAACGGTTGCGGCGTTGTCGCCGCGCCGTGCCGTGTCGGCTCAGCCGGGCTTAAAGCGGTGCCGCTGGTCGGTCACGTCGCCGCTGCACCGACCGATGCCTGCGCCGACGTGATCGATCCAGATCCGGTTTCCGGCTCTTAGTTGCCTTTCTCGCCTTTCGGCGGCTTCGGCGATCGCGCGATGAAGGTGGTTACGCCCAGTGTGTGACCCTGCAGTGCCGCGAACAACTCGTCGCGCGTCATCCCCGCTTTCAACGTCCCGGGCGCGATATCGGTCGCGGTGAGCGTGATCGTGTAGGGATGCGGATAGTCGGTCGGCGGCGGGCACGGGCTGGCCCAGCCAGCCTTGCCTTGCCCGTTCTTGCCGCCGCCGAAGGCGGTGTCGCTATTGGCTTCGCCTTCCTTGAGCCCTTTCTTGTCGGCCGGAATATCGTAAGCGACCCAATGGATGAAGCCGACGCCGCCGCGTGCCGCCGGGTCGAACATGTTGATGGCGAAGCTCTTAGTGTTCGCCGGCACGTTGTCCCACGACAGCGGCAGCGAGACATTCTGTCCTTTGCAATTTCCGTTTGGGTTGCTGCCCGTATATTTTTCTGGGATATAGCCGAACGATTTCATCGCCGAGGAATACAGAACGAAGAGCTTCGGCCGGGCCTGCGTGGTGTCGGCGGCGTCGGCCGGCGCGGTGCTCGTGGTCCAGGCCAGCGCCAGCGCGGCGGCGGCAAGAGCGGCGTGCTTCAACATGCGATACTCCTCCTGGGTGCGATTGCGATTTACGGCGTTGTCCGGTGATAGCGCACGACCATGCTCGCCGGGCCGAGGCTATGGCCGTTGATCATCTTCAAAAGCTCGTCCCGATTGAGTCCCGGCTGCAGTGTGCCGGAGCCGATATCGAGCGCGAGGAGCTGGATGATGTAGTGATGCGGTGCGTCCTGCGACGGGCCGCAGGGGCCGGTATAGCCGACGGTGCCGCGGGAATTCTTGCCTTCGGTGATGTTCTTCGCTGCCGCGTTGCCGTCGCCTTCCTTCAGCGATTTGCGCGTCGCCGGGATGTTGTAGGCGACCCAATGTACTGATCCCATGCCGCGCAGCCCGTCGGGGTCGATCATGATGAGAGCGAAGCTCTTCGTGCTGGGCGGTGCGCTCGACCAGGCGAGCGGCGGCGAGATGCTTTTGTCTGGTCCGCCGCCGCCGCAATTGTTGCCGGCATATTTCACCGGCAGCATCGCATTGTCCTTGAGGGTCGGCGAGGTGAGCGTGAAGAGCGCCGTCTTTTCGGCCTTGGTGGCGGCATCGGCCGGGAGTGCCAGTAGCGTAAGACCGGCGAGGGCAGCGATCGACAGGCGCGGCAGGCTCATGACGGGCTCCTCGCGTCAGGCAATCCTACTGCGCCGCGAGCGGGATCACATAGCGTTTGTCGTAAACTTGATCGTCACGCACCTCCTGCTTCACCATGCCCTGCGTCTTGAACCAGGCGAGCTGTCGCTGGATGTCGGTCACGTCGAGTGTTGCCTGCGCGTCGATATAGGAGATGCCTGCTCGAAGCTGCTCGGGACTCTGGCCGACATATTTCGCAATGATATCCAAAATCGCGGCCGCGTCGGGACCGTCGCGGCGCTTCTCGTCCGGCGCAACGAACGCATTGCGATAGTCGAGGGCGCCTTTACGGAACGCGCGCAGAAATCGTTTCACCAGATCCTGATCTTGGTCGGCATGCTTGCCCGAGGTGAAGAGCGCGCCCGTCTGGATCGGCGTCACGTCGCCGACGTAGCCGACCAGCTTCAGCGCGCCGCGATTGATCGCCGGCGTTGCGATGGTCGCGAGGACCACGCCGGCATCGACTTGGCCGCCGGCGGTGGCGCTGATCTGATTGGGTAGGGATTGGAGCGGGACGACGCGCACGGTCTTGGGATCGACGTTGAATTTCTGCTCGATCAGATTGATCGCGTAATGTGACGGCGCGCCGACTTGCGTCGTCGAGATCGAATGGCCGCCCAGCGCGGCATAGGTCTTGAAGCCCGCATCGTAGGCTTGGTTCGAGACGACGAAGGTGAAGACCGGAAAGCCCGGCACATCGCGGGCAAGGCCGCTGATGATACGGATCTTGTTCTGGCCGGCGAGGTTGTAGAATGCGGCGCCCGGCCCGGTCGCGCCGAAATCGATATCGCCCGAGACGATGGCAACGGTAATCGGCTCGGCGGAATCGAACGACAGTATCTCGGCGTCGATGCCCTCGGCGGCGAAATAACCGCGATCCTTGGCGATGAAGTTCGGGCCGTTGGCCGCGACTTTGACAACGCCGACTTTGACCTGGTCGGCCGCTTCGGCGCGGGCGCCAAGCGTCAGCGCGGCCAATATCGTAAGGCATGGCGCCGCCGGCAGCGTGACCGTTCGTTTCATCGGCCCGTTCCCCCCTCGGTGACTATGCTAGCACGGATGGCCGGAATCCAGCGGGGGAGGTGCTTGACGCGGGATTGTCACGATCCATACTGGACGCGTTCCAGAGGGGAGCCCCTGATGCGGGGGCTGAGACGAGGCGAGGCAAAGCCGCCGCAAACCCTTTGAACCTGATCCGGATCGTACCGGCGTAGGGACAGGAACGGCGCTTGCTCTATACTCGGCGCCACCCTCTCGCCAGAAAACCGGGTCGGATCATCCCTCGTTTCGGGAAGGAGATCGTCATGCCCGAAGGCGCTATCGGCCAAAGCTTCAAAGTCTCGACCGGCCCGCTGCCGGCATCGCGCAAGGTATTCGTTCCGGGCAAGCAGCACAGCGATGTGCGCGTCGCGATGCGCGAGATCGATCTCGAGCCCGGCTCGAAGGAAAAGCCGATCCGTGCTTACGATCCGTCCGGCCCCTATACCGATCCGGCAGTCGCGATCGATATCCGCGCCGGCCTCGCGCCGATGCGCGAGAAATGGATCCTCGCGCGCGGCGATGTCGAGCGCTATGTCGGCCGCGATGTGAAGCCCGAAGACAACGGCCTCGACGGCAAGGAGAGCAGCCCGGTGCCGCTCTTCGATCGCGCCGGCCGCCAGCCGTTGCGCGGCAAAGGCGGCAAGTCGGTGTCGCAGCTCGCTTACGCGCGCGCCGGCATCATTACGCCGGAGATGGAATACATCGCCATCCGCGAAAATCTCGGCAGGGAGAATCTGAAGCTCGATCCGACCGGCGAGAGCTTCGGCGCCTCGATCCCCGATGTCTGCACGCCGGAATTCGTGCGCGACGAGATCGCGCGCGGCCGCGCCATCATCCCCGCCAACATCAATCACCCGGAAAGCGAGCCGATGATCATCGGACGGAACTTCCTGGTGAAGATCAACGCCAATATCGGCAACTCCATCGTCACCTCTTCGGTGGCGGAGGAAGTCGACAAGCTGGTCTGGGCGATCCGGTGGGGCGGCGACACGGTGATGGACCTGTCGACCGGCAAGAACATCCACACCATCCGCGAATGGATCATCCGCAACTCGCCGGTGCCGATCGGCACGGTGCCGATCTATCAGGCGCTGGAGAAGGTCAACGGCAAGGCCGAGGACCTGACCTGGGAGGTCTTCCGCGACACGCTGATCGAGCAATGCGAACAGGGCGTCGATTACTTCACGATCCATGCCGGCGTGCGGCTCGCTTACATCCCGCTGACCGCCAAGCGCGTCACCGGCATCGTCTCGCGCGGCGGCTCGATCATGGCGAAATGGTGCCTCGCGCATCACAAGGAGAATTTCCTCTACACGCGCTTCGAGGAAATCTGCGAGCTCATGAAAGCCTACGACGTCAGCTTCTCGCTCGGCGACGGCCTGCGGCCCGGCTCGACCGCCGACGCCAATGACGAAGCGCAATTCGGCGAGCTCAAGACGCTCGGCGAGCTAACCAAGATCGCGTGGAAGCACGACGTCCAGGTGATGATCGAAGGCCCCGGCCACGTGCCGATGCAGAAGATCAAAGAGAACATGGATCTTCAGCTCAAGCATTGCCACGAGGCGCCGTTCTACACGTTAGGTCCGCTGGTGACCGACATCGCGCCCGGGTACGACCACATCACCTCGGCGATCGGCGCGGCGATGATCGGCTGGTTCGGGACGGCGATGCTATGCTACGTCACGCCGAAAGAGCATCTCGGCCTCCCGGATCGCGACGACGTGAAGGACGGTGTCGTCACTTACAAAATCGCCGCGCATGCCGCCGATCTGGCGAAGGGTCATCCGACGGCGAAAGAACGCGACGATGCACTGTCGCGTGCGCGGTTCGAATTCCGTTGGCGCGATCAGTTCAACCTCGCGCTCGATCCGGAGACGGCCGAGAAGTTCCACGACCAGACCTTGCCGGCGGAAGGCGCCAAGCTCGCACATTTCTGCTCGATGTGCGGGCCGAAATTCTGCTCGATGAAGATCTCGCAAGAGGTCCGCGAGTATGCCGAGCAGGGCATGGCCGAGAAATCGGCAGCGTTCCGCGAGGAAGGCGCCGAGATCTACAAGGTGCTCGAAGGCAAGGCGGTGGCGATCGAGTAGCGGCCGTGGCCGATACACCTGTTACCGCCGAAGCGACACCGCCGCAGGCAATCAGCCGGGATTATCCCAACCGGCCTTTTGCCGCGGCGCTCGCCATCTGCCGCAAGCCCAATGGCAGCATGCTGCTGGCGCAGCGTGCCAAAGGCCCCAGCACGGCAATCGGCCGCTGGGGCTTTCCCGGTGGCATGCATGAGGTCGGCGAAACCATCCTCACCGCGGCCCAGCGCGAGCTCCGGGAAGAGACCGGCATCGATGCCATGCCGCGGCGGGTGATCGATGCTTTCGACGTCATCGGCAAGGATCCGGACGGGCGCATCCGCGCGCATTATGTGTTGGTCTGCGTCGTGCTCGATTGGGTCGCCGGCGAAGGCCGGCCGATCGAGGACGCGACGGCAGTCGGCTGGTACACCGTCGATCAGGCGGTGGAGCGGCTCGAGCTTTTGCCCGACACGCTGCGCCTGATGAAAGCCGCTCTTGCGGTCTAATGTCGCGTTGGAAGCACTTGGAAACACTTGATTTCTAAGCAGCTCGTCATTACGTTGGAGTCTCCCGCAACGTATTGAAAGGAGGTGATCCCGTGTCTCATTGTCATCATCGGCGGTCGGAGCAAACCGCGATCGGGATCGCTGCCTCGGCAGGGGTTTTCTGACGCGCGTAGCGAGTATCGCGGCAGTGCTCCGCCGCAATGACAAATGGGAAGGGCCGCCCTCGGGCGGCCCTTCTACTTTTTTGGCCCCTCTGTTTTGGGCCGGTTTTCCGACCAACGCCTTCGGAACCTTTTTGGCCGGATGGCCATTAACTTCCGGCTTCGAACGGCCAGGCTATGTGGGAGAAGAACATGCGCGGCATGATGTTGGTGGGCGTCATCCTGATCGTGGCGGGGATCGTGGGTCTGGTGATCAACGTCGTCCCGGTCCATCACCAGGAGCAGGTGGCGAAGATCGGGCCGATTACCGCGACCGCGGACAAGGAGACGGATTACGTCATCCCGCCCTGGGCAAGCGTGCTTGTTATCGTCGTCGGCGCCGGCTTGGCTTACGCTGGCACGCGCCGCGGCTGAGCGGCGGCTTTCCCCTGGCTTGCCTTTAATAGGCGCGCGCGATAGACCGGCGCGCAATGCTCCAGACCATCGGTAAGCTTCCCGTCGCGCGCAAAATCGCCGAACTACGCCGCACCGTGGCGGGGTGGCGCCGGAGCGATGAGATCGTCGCGCTGGTGCCGACCATGGGCGCGCTGCATGACGGGCACCTCGCGTTGATCGGCCATGCTCGCGCCCGGGCCGATCGCGTGATCGCGACTATCTTCGTCAATCCAACGCAATTCGGTCCGAACGAGGATTTCACGCGCTATCCCCGCGACGAGGCCGGCGATGCGGCAAAACTGGTGGCCGCGTCCTGCGATCTGCTCTACGCGCCCGACGCGGCCGAGATGTATCCCGCCGGCTTCGCGACAAGCGTTTCTGCCGGGTGCCTCGCCGAGCCGCTCTGCGGTCGCTTCCGACCCGGGCATTTTGACGGCGTCGCGACGGTGGTGACGAAGCTATTGCTGCAAGCACATCCGCACATCGCGTGTTTCGGCGAGAAGGATTATCAGCAATTGCAGATCATCCGTCGTGTCGCGCGCGATCTCGATATCGATTGTACGATCGAGGGCGTGCCGATCGTGCGCGAAAGCGACGGCTTGGCGTTGTCCTCGCGCAACGCCTATCTTAGCCCCGACGAGCGGCGCATCGCGCCGGCGCTGCATCGAGTGTTGCGCGATGCCGTCGCGCAAGTGGCGCGCGGCGTGTCGCCGCAAGACGCTTCCGCCGCCGGCAATGCTGCGCTGCTGCAAGCCGGTTTCGCCAAGGTCGACTATCTCGAACTCGTCGATGCCGAGAGCCTGCAGCCATTGACCGATCGCAGCCGCGCAGGGCGCGCCGCCGCCGCCGCCTGGCTCGGCAAGACGCGGCTCATCGATAACGAAGCCGTTCCGGCGCGGAGTGCATGATGAAGCGCGGGGCGTTTCTACTCGCTCTTGCCTCGCTGGCGCTGATGCCGGGAGCGTCGCAGGCCGGCAAGGACAGCGACACGCTGGCACAATTCGGTCTCGTCGGCAGTTGGTCGTTCGATTGCTCGCAGTCGCCGAGCCCGGCCAATCCCTTCGTCAGCTTCATCCCCTCGACCACCGGTCAACCGTCGCGGCAGCTCATCACCGGCAAGCCGCAATTCGATAGTCTTGTACCGGTCAGCGACGCTGAGATGCTCGATGCCACACATCTTCGCCTCACCTATCCGCAAGGCGGCGTGACGGTGACCGTGACTTTGCTCAAAGAACAGCGTCGTATCCGGCCTTACGAAGCAATGGCAAGTGACGGCACGGTCTCGGTTAGTCGTGGCGTTGTGAAAGCCAACGGCCTGCCGACCGGTTGGCTGCTCAAATGCGTCGATTGAGGCTGGTTGGCTCGGGCTGCGGAATTGACCCATGGCGTGATACGTTCTGACGGGTAGGCGGAAGGACAAACGTGGCCAAGATTTTGGTGACTGGCGGCGCCGGCTTTATCGGCACCGCGGTGGTGCGGCAGTTGCTGAGCGAGGGCGAGCAGGTCGTCAATCTCGACAAACTCACCTATGCCGGCTCGAACCCGCCGCTCGGTGCGCTCGCCGAGGACGGTCGTTACACGCTCGAGATCGCCGATGTCGCGGATGCCGAGGCCGTCGCGCGGATATTCGCCGAGCATCGCCCGGATGGCGTGATGCATCTCGCGGCCGAATCCCACGTGGACCGCTCGATCGACGGTCCCGCCGATTTCATCCAAACGAATCTCGTCGGCACTTTCGTCATGCTCGAAGCGGCGCGCCGGCATTGGAACGCGCTCGATCGTGCCGCGAAAGAGCGTTTCCGCTTTCATCTCATCTCGACCGACGAGGTGTTCGGCTCGCTGAACGACGGCGAAGAGGCCGATGAGACCTCGCGCTATCAGCCGAATAGCCCCTATGCCGCCTCGAAAGCGGGCGCCGATCATCTGGCGCGCGCCTGGCATCGCACTTATGGCTTGCCGGTGGTCGCCACTAATTGCTCGAACAATTATGGTCCGTGGCAGTTCCCAGAAAAGCTCATCCCGCTGATGATCCTCAACGCGCTCGATGGCAAGCATCTGCCGGTCTACGGGAAGGGCAGCAATGTGCGCGACTGGCTTTATGTCGGCGATCATGCCGCGGCATTGACCTTGGTGCTGCGCAAAGGCCAAGTTGGCGAGACCTACAACATCGCCGGGCGCGAGCAGCATCCGAACCTCGTCATCGTCAAGATGATCTGCGGCATTCTCGACGAGGCACTGCCGCATGCAGCGCATCGGCCGCATGAGAATCTGATCGAATTCGTCACCGACCGGCCAGGCCATGATCTGCGCTACGCGGTCGATGATGCGAAAATCCGCCGCGAGCTCCAATGGGAACCGAAAGAGACGCTGGAGACCGGTCTCAAAAAGACCGTCCACTGGTATCTCGACAATCGCGATTGGTGGGAGAAAATTCGCAGCGGCGGTTATCACGGCGAGCGTTTGGGTAAGGTTCGATGAAGGGCATCATCCTCGCCGGCGGTTCCGGCACGCGTCTCTATCCGCTGACCCGCGCGGTCTCGAAGCAGCTGTTGCCGATCTACGACAAGCCGATGATCTATTACCCGCTGTCGACCTTCATGTTCGGCGGCATCCGCGACATCCTCATCATCACGACGCCGATCGATGCACCGCATTTCCAAAAACTCTTAGGCGATGGCAGCCAATGGGGCCTGCGCATTTCCTATGCGCAGCAGCCGTCGCCCGACGGCATCCCGCAGGCTTTCCTTCTCGGCCGCGACTTTATCGCCGGCGAGGCCTGCGCTTTGGCGCTCGGCGACAATCTCATCTATGGCAACGGCCTGACCGATATGATGGGGCATGCCGCAACGCGTGAAGGCGCGAGCGTCTTTGCTTATCGTGTCCAGGACCCGGAGCGCTACGGCATCGTCGAGTTCGATCGGTCGGGCCGTGCTCTAAGTATCGAGGAGAAGCCGAAAGTGCCGCGCTCTGATTGGGCGATCATCGGGCTTTATTTCTTCGACCGCGAAGTCGTCTCGATCGCGGAGAAGCTGAAGCCTTCGCCGCGGGGCGAGACCGAAATCGTCGACGTGATCGCCAATTACTTCAAACGTGGCACGCTGCATGTCGAAAAGCTCGGCCGCGGCCATGCCTGGCTCGATACCGGTACTCCCGAGGCGATGATCGAAGGCTCGGAATTCGTGCGCACCCTCGAAAATCGCACCGGGCAAAAGATCGGCTGCGTCGAGGAGGTCGCTTATCGCCAGGGCTTCATCGACAAGGCACAATTGATGAAGCTGGCCAAGCAGTGCGAGAAGTCGAATTACGGCCGCTATCTGTTGCGGCTCGCCGAGGAAGACGACGACTAAACGTCGCGACGACGAAGGGGGGAGGGAGCGATGGGCGTAAGACGGCTTTTAGTGGCGGGGCTCGCGGCAATGCTGTTGCTCGGCATTGGCGGCAAAGCGAAGGCCGACCCGGTGACGATCCATGCCGGCTGGCTCGTTGTGCCGAACATGATTTTCCCGCTGATGCCGATGAAACCCGAGGTGCTGCGCCATTACGGCAAATCCTATGTCCTCGACCTCATCCATTTCACCGGCACGCCGCCGCAGATCACGGCGCTATCGGCCGGGCAGATCGATCTTTCGCCGATCAGCTTCTCTGCTTTCGCCCTCGCGGTGACCAATGCACATCTCAGCGATCTGCGCATCATCGCCGACGGGTTACAGGATGGCGTGGCGGGCTGGCAGACCAATCAGTTCCTGGTCCTGAAAGACGGGCCGATCCGGAAAGTCGAGGATTTGAAAGGCCAGGTCGTTGCCAGCAACGCCTGCGGCGGCGCCGTCGATATCGGGCTTCGCGTCATGCTGCGCAAGCACGCGCTCGAGGATAAGCGCGACGTGACCATCATCGAGGTGCAGGTGCCGAATATGAAAGCGGCACTGGCTGAGAAGAAGGTCGCGCTGATCGCACCGCTGCCGCCTTTCACGAACGATCCCGAGCTCAAAAGCGTCTCGCGTGCGCTCTTCGATCAGCGCGCGGCGCTCGGGGTTTCGCAGACCATCATCCTCACCGCGCGCACCGGCTCGCTGGAGAAGAACCGTACCGCCTGGGTCGATTTCCTCGAGGACCAGCTCGTCTTCCTGCGCTGGCTGACCGATCCATCCAATCACGCGGCGGCGGTGGCGCTTGCCGCGAGCTTCAACAAAACTTCGCCCGAGAAGCTCGACTGGGCTTTCACTCATGCGGATTCCTATCGCGATCCGAAGGGCATGCCCGATGTGAAAGCGCTACAATCCAATCTCGACATGATGACCGATCTGGGCTTTGCCAAAGAGCACGTGCCAGTCGATAAATATCTCGATCTCAGCCTGGTCAAAGAGGCGGCATCGCGCATCAATTGAAGCCGACGGGAGACGCGCATGATCAAGACCAAGGGTCTGGTCCATTTCACCATTCCGGTAACGGATACGCAGCGTGCCAAGGATTTCTATTGCAATGTCCTCGGCATGAAGCTGCTGCACGATACCGGCTCGCGCGGCATGGTATTCCTCGATAGCGACGGCGATTGCGTGATCCTGGCGAAGACCGAGAAGCCGATCTCGACCGCAGGCGAGCGCGACATTCACCACTCGTTCCTCGTCGCGCATGAAGACTACGCGGCGGCACTCGCCGAGCTGAAATCGGGTGGCGTCAAATTCCTCTTCGACGAGGATCGCCAGGACGGCGTCGTCGATGGACCGCGCGCCTATTTCGAGGATCCCGATGGCAATGTGCTCGAGATCATCGATCTCGCGCGCTACGCCGGCGCTCCCGATTAATTCTCGGCGGCCACCTTGCGCGCGGCATCGATGATCGCGGGCGGCGTTGCGTAAAGCTGATCGATAATCTTTTCCGCTTCCGCGCCGCTATGCGGTGAAACTGGCAGGTGTTGCGCTTTGGCTTCGGCGACGAAATCGGAATCCTTCACGGCGGCGTCAAAACCTCGTCGTAGGATGGTGATACGCTCATGCGGCACGGCGTACGAGGCGATGAAAGGCCGGCCGAGCACGCCGCCGACCGTGAGAAAGCGAATAATTTCCCGCGCATTGTCATTGGGCGCGATATCGAGGACGTAAGGCGTGTCCGGCGCCATCCCGTCGGGAATGCTGTTGCTCGTGCGCAGCAACGGGTGGAGCTTGGGGTTTTTCAGCCAATCGGCTGGTATGCTGCTCCACGAGCCGCACATTCCTTGAACTTCGCCCTGCTGCAGCGCGAGGCGAACCTCGGCGCTGCCGACGTAGCCTTTCGCTTCGGTGATATCGAGGTTGAAGACCCTCATCAGGATCTTGGTGTTGATATCTTCGGAAGCGCCGGCGCCCGCATCGCCGAAGAGATAATGCTGGCCGCGCATGTCGCTGATGCTTTTGGGCGGGCTGTCGCGCCAGACGAAGCAGGTGGTGGTGTCTTCGCCGATGCTGCCGATCCACGCGTAGCGCCGGAAATCGAACGGCGTCTTGTCCGGCTCCATCAGCGAAGCGCCGAGCAGGCCGAAATTGAAGACGTCGATCACCGTGCCGTCGGTCGGCATGTTGACGTCGAGATGCGCAATGGAGGTTGCACTTGCCGCGCCCGGCGCGTTGACCACGATGACGTCGGGATGGCCGGGGATATAGCGCCCGATATGGCGCGCCAGCAGCCTTGCATTGGCGTCGAAGCCGCCGCCGGGCGGAAAGCCGACAGTGATCTTGAGAGTCTTGCCCCTATAGAAATCCTCGGCTGCGGCAGGCGCAAGGAATCCCAGCGACGCGAGCAGCGCCGTCATCGAGCCCATCAACGCTGCGAGAAACGACCCGCGCATTCGGCCTCCTCGACTCGCCGGCGAGGATATCACATTGTCCTAGGCGAAATCGACCTCGCGCACGAGATGCGGTGCGCCCAGCCGGCCCGGCGCAGGAATTGGGCGGCGAAAAGACCGCCGATCGATCCACCGATAACGAGCGCGCGGCGTTGTGGCGGCATGACGCCCCGCGCCACGTTTCGGATTAAGGCTCGCGCGCCTGAGCGCGTTCCGCCGCGCCGCGGGCGGGCAGCCGGTTTGCGTGCGCGAATTCGGGCACCAGCGCGCCCAGCATCGCGTTGGCGCGATCCTCCCGGCCGTCGTGCAGCTGTTCGGCGAATTCGTCGAGCGCCCGCGCCAGCATGGCGTAATCGCTGGTGCGCGGCGCCGCGAGGCGGATCCCTGAGACCTTCGTCGGCACCAGCGTCTCGTTGGCGTAGAACAGCTCTTCGTAAAGCTTCTCGCCGGGGCGCAGGCCGACGAATTCGATCTTGATGTCGGTGTCGGGGCGCTTACCGGCGAGCCGGATCATTTGGCTGGCGAGATCGGCGATCTTCACCGGCTCGCCCATATCGAGCACGAAGATCTTGCCGCGCGCCTCGCTCTCGCTGCCGGCGAGAGCTGAAGCCTGCAGCACCAGTTCCACCGCCTCGCGCACCGTCATGAAGAAGCGCTGGATGTCGGGATGCGTCACCGTCAGCGGGCCCCCGGCGGCGAGTTGGCGCTGGAACAGCGGCACGACCGAGCCGGTCGACCCGAGCACGTTGCCGAAGCGCACGGTGACGTAACGCGTGCCGCGATCGCGGCGCGCCTCGACGATATCGAGCGCCTGGCAGATGCTTTCGGCGAGACGCTTGCTCGCGCCCATCACATTGGCCGGGTTAACCGCTTTGTCGGTCGAGATCATCACCATGGCGGTAACACCATGTGCGCGGCAGGCATCCGCGACATTGCGTGTGCCGATGACATTGGTCATCAGGCCCTCGACCGGATTGGCTTCGACCATGGGCACGTGCTTGAGCGCCGCGGCGTGGAAGACGAGCTCGGGCCTCTCGGCGTCCATCACCTCGTCGATGCGTCGGCGCTCGCGCACATCGGCGATGATCGCCTGGCGCGGAACCTCGGGACAGCGCTCCTTGATTTCCTGATCGATCGAATAGAGCGCATATTCGCCGTTATCGAGCAGCGCCAGCTTCGCCGGGCCGTAGGAGGCGATTTGACGCGACAGCTCGCCGCCGATCGTGCCTCCGGCGCCGGTTACCAGCACGCGGCGACCGGCGATCAGCGCGCGCATGCTGTCGTGATCGAGCACGGTCTGCGGCCGGCCGAGCAAATCCTCGATCGCGACCGGCTCGATGCGCTGCAGATCGTCGTTGCGCGTCTCGCGGAAATCGGTGAGCCGTGGCACGCGCGCCAGCGGGATCCCGGCGCCGGCCGAGAAATCCAACAACTGCCGCGCTTGCGTACGGCTGAGCTCCTGACAGACGATCAGCCGTTGCGGCCGGTTGTCGGCCTTCGTCAGTGCCGCGACGACGTCCGCGACCTCATCGAATGTGCCCAGCACGCCGATACCGCCGATGTCGCGGCCGACGCGGGCGGTGCCGTCGGCGAGGATGCCGACCACGCGATAGGGCCGGCGGGGATCGCGGCCGATCGCCCGAATGAAGAGGTCGGCCCCTTCGCGCGCGCCGATCAGAAGGATCGGAACCGGCGCGTAACTCGCCGATTCAAACACGTGGTCGAGGCCGCGATCCTTCAGCACGCGATAGGCGAAGCGCGGCGCGCCGAGCATCGCCATCAGCAGCAGCCAGTTGATGCCGACGAGCGAGCGCGGCATTTCCTGGAGGCGCGTCACGATGAACATCACCGGGAAGTAGATCAGAATGATCAGCGTCACCGCGCGCAGCAATGCCAACAGATCGGGCAGCGAAGCAAACCGCCAGATGCCGCGGTAGAGCCCCGACACGCGGAAGATCACCGCCGCAGTCACGGCGAAGGCGAAGTCGTAAGTCGCAAGCAAGGACGGTGAATAATGGAAGATGTCGTTGCCGACGCGCAGGTAAAAGGACAGCAGAAACGACAGCGCCGCCATGACGATGTCATGGGCGAAAGTGGCAAAGGCGCGACTGGTAACCTTCATTAAACTTCCTCAACCGTCGCGGGGCACGTTACGGGTGGCCTTGCAGGGCAGCAAGCACCAAAACCCGTGCGCGAAGGCAGGTAAACACCCGGGTTAGTAGCAATCTGACGATACGGGTACAACGAATTAACGTCCGAAAAACCAATTAGACGTAAGTATGACAGTCGACCTGCGTCTACCCGCACGGTGTTGTTTGCTTGGAGAGGGACTTGTCCGGCAGCCGTTATCTGAAGCCGATGCTCAACGCGGGATCGTCCCGCGTGTTCAACTGCAACGACGTCGCGCGCAGGCTTGAAACTCGCGATGGCGAACAGAACCCCTATCTCTTCAAGACGGCGGCGATGCACCACCTCGTGCTAGTGAAAGAGGCGCTGCGCTACGACGATCCCCGTCATCCCAAAGGCGTCGCGATCGGCAGCAAGATTTATGTGCCCTACAACCGCGACGAAATCTACGAGGGGGGCAGGTCGATCTTCTTCCACAGCCCCCACTTGCTGCAGGTCTTCCACGAGCAGTTCGGCGTCGAGCAAAACGATGCGGGTTCCGCCGCGCTTGATCACGATATGAAGGTTTTCCGCATCCTGGACGAGTTGCCTTCGCTCGACGGGTTCTTGATGCACGACGCGCTTGAACTCGAAGGCATTGAGGCGAATGAAGCCTATTTCGATGTCTCGCCGGAAGAGCGCACCGGGATTCAAGATTACATCCGCAGCAAAATGGAGCCGCTGGTCCGCGCCGCCTATGGCGGCAAGAAACCGCCGACCAACAAGGTCGCGCAGCTCATCGACGCGATGTGGGAAGCAAAAGATCTGGCCGCCCTCGAGCCTCTGGTCCTCGCCTTCCGTTTTCCCAAGGACGAAGCGTTGGCGATCTTCGGCGCATGGAAGGGCATCAATTTTTATTCCTTCCAGTACCATCAGGGCCGCAGCAAGCGCGAGGCTCTCGCGCAATGGCTCAAGGAAGACGCGATGCCCAAGAATTTGGTGCCGCGCGACGTGATTCGGATGCTCGAGCCGATCCGCCGTGCCACGATCGAGCGGCTGCGCGGTCACTGGGTCGAGGCCGACAACACGCTGAAGCAGTACGAAAAGTTCTACAGTGAGTTCGTCGCCAGCTCCAACCCGGGCGGCTTCATCAGCTTCCTGCGCGGCGCCAAGGCGATTTACTGGCAACTGGGCGATGCGCTCAGCAAGATCGATCATGCGATCAATTGCTGGGATATCTGGACGAAGGCCGCGCCGAGCCGGCGCCTGCCGTTCGAGCAGCTCGAGGCGATGCTGGAATTGCTCAAAAAGATTCTCGAGCCGACCGCTTCCGATACCGCCAAGGCGGCCTAGACCGCGGCGCTCAGTTCGCGATAGAGCGCGACGGTTGCCGCGCTTACAGCTTCCTCGGAAAATCCTTCTGCCGCCAACTTGCGGCCGGCCGCGGCATAAACGCGCCGTTTTGCCGGATCGTCGGCAAGGCTTTTCAACGCAGCGGCCAACGCGTGTGCGTCGCCGGGCGGCACCAGGATCGCGTTGATTCCGTGGCGGGCGATGTCGCGATTGCCGGGAACGTCCGTCGCGACAATCGCGCGGCCGGCCGCCGCGGCTTCGAGCAGCGTCTTCGGCACGCCTTCGCCGCCATTCGAGGCGAGAGCTGCTATATGCGCCGCCGCCCATATCTCGCGAACATCCTCGCTTTGGCCGTACCAGATAACGCCGGGCCGCTGGCTCCATTCGCGCAGCGTCGCTTCGGTGAAAGAACTCGGATTGGCGAGATCGGGTGTGCCGGCGAGCAGCAATTGCAATGCAATGCCGTCCGCGTGCAGCAAGCGCTGCGCTTCAACCAAGGTCGCGACGCCTTTGATCGCGAGCATCCGGCCGACATAGGCAGCGGTCACCGGCGGCTCGGGCGGTTCGGGCAATGGCTGGAAATGGTCGAGATCAACGCCCGAACCGCGGATCACGACGATGCGCTCGGCCGCACCAGGACGCAGCGCCGCGATCACGGCGCGATCGTCATCATTTTGCACGATCACGCGGCAATGACGGCGCAACAGCAGTACCGGCCAGAGCAGCCGCGCGGCGGCGCCGACAAGCTGCGCGTGCCGACTGCGGCTCGTGCCCATGTAGCCGACACCTGCGATGAAGCTGACGATGCGCGGCACGCGCACGAGCAGCGCGGCGATTCCGCCGAGGATCGCGGCTTTGTGCGCGACGTGATGCACCATGAACGGCCGCTCGCGGCGATAAAGCCGATAGATCTCGGCGACCGCGGCGAGGCTCGCGAACAACCCAATCTCCTCGCGCCGCCACCGCATCGGAATGAGACGAAACCCCGCGGCCTTGATGCGATCGCCATGCGCCGCAACGCGCGTCGCGACGGCGACTTCGAAACCGGCTTGCTGCGCGGCGCGTGCCATCGGCAGGCGATGCGACCAGAAATACCAATCCTCGGTGACGAGGAAGATGAGTTTACGCTTCGCGTCGCTCATTCGGGATTTTCCCGAAAGGCGCGGCAGGTCGCGGCGATGCCGTCATCGAGACTGACGCGTGGCGTCCAGTGCAGGCGGCTGCGTGTTGCGCTGTCGTCGATCGAAAGCGAGCCGATCAGCGCCGCCGCCATGCCGCCGCGGCCGAGCAGGTTGAGGACCAGTCGCAGGAGATTGGGCGGGCACGGCAACATCCGCGGTTTGCGGCTGAGATGATGCGCAATCCGGCGCAGCAGTTCCGGCGTCGCGATCTCGGTTTCGTCGCGTAGCAGATAAACCCCGCCCGGGGCCTCGGCAGCGAGCAACAGCTCGATCACGTCGAGCAGATTCTCGATGAAGACGAAAGCGCGGCGATTGCGGACGCTTGCTACCGGCAGCGGTACGCCGCGCGCGACGACCGTCATCAACGTCTTGAAACTGTCGATGACGCCGGGTCCGTAAACCAGCGGGGGGCGCAGGACAGCGACGCCCGGCGCGTCGGCGAGTGCGGCTTCGATCGCGAGCTTGGCGCGGCCGTACTCGTCGCTGGGCGTCGGCGTGGTGTCGGCGCGGAATGGCAACTCGCCGCTATTCTCCCCCATCGCGCGGATCGAGCTCATGAGGATCAGCCGCTCGACGCCGCAACGCTTCGCCGCGCGGCCGAGGGACTCGGCCGTTGCGATCTCGTCGCCGAAACGCATCTGATCGAGCCGTGGCGAAGCGGCTGTCGCGAGATGAATGACGATGCGCGCACCGTCGAGCAGTGCCCGCCAATCCGTCTGCGCGCTCAGCGTGCCGATGTTCTCGCGCGTCACTTTGCGCGTCAGCACGTTATGCGCCGCTAAACGCGCGCTCAACGCCCGGCCGATGAAACCGCCGGCGCCGAGGATGACCACGGGCTTGGTGGTGCTCAGTCTGCCTCCGTCGCGCGACGGCGCAGCCAGAAAGACGCGCCGTGCGCCATGCGGCCGTCGCGCGACAGCCAATAGACCGGCAAGAGAGGCTCCCAATCGTTGCCGCCCAGCAGCAAGCCGGCGAGCAGATATTGTTCGTTGTAATTCCGCTCGGAGAACAGCGTGTCGTATTCGTAGGGCAGCATGATGTCGTGCACATGGACGACAACGCCGGGCTTCAGCAGCGGCAGCACTTCGAGCATAAGGAATGGCGCGTCGGTGCCGTTGAAGGCGTAGTGCGAGCCGTCGATGAAGAGTATATCGCCGGGTCCAAGCGTGTCCGCGATTTCGCTAGGCCGTGTCTCCAGAACCGAGCGGCGATCGATCGTGTCGGCGACGCTTTCGATCTCGCGGCGCGGCACCGGATCGATGCAGGTGATGTGCAGATCGAGCCCGGCATCGCTCGCCGCGTGGCGCATGATATGCGTGCTATTGCCGCTGCCGATCTCGATCACGCGCTTGGGACGCAGATCCTTGATCATCGCATAGGCGGCTTCGGCATCGCCGCCGGCGAAAAAGCGATTGGCGGCGAGCGGCCCCAGCATGCGGCGTGCCTGCTCCATCGCTGGCGTGAGGCGCGCAAGCGTCGCATTGATGGTCGCTTTCGCAGCTTCCAGCCGCTGCTCGAGCGGTGCCAGCACGTGCTCCGCCGGGCGCGGCTTCAGCATGTCGTCGGGACGGATGGTCACCAGCAGGTAAGACCGCGATCGTGTCGCGAGCTTGCGGATGGCGTGCAGCCGCGTTTTGAGACTGAGATCGGGAAAAGCCATTGCGCGGCTACTATAGAGGCGGAAGCATCGTAACGCGACGCGCGCGCCGCGAAAGTTGCATGAGTAGACTCGTCACCGCGAGAACAGCGACGACCAGTGCCACGCGCGGCAGGCGGATCGCGAGCAGCGCGAGCAGCAGCAACGCGATATCGCCGCCGACGATCAGCCACAACACGGCGCGATGATCGTTGTCGGGGGCGAGAGCGCGCTGATAGAAATGCGAGCGATGCGCCTGCCAGATGCGCTCGCCGCGAAAGAGGCGGCGCAGCAACGTGACGGTGGCGTCCGCCAGGTAGTAGAGACCGAGGATCAGTGCCGGCGCCCATTGCCCATGCGTCGCCAGCAGCAGCAGCAACCATGCGGTCAGGAATCCCAGCGGCACGCTGCCGACGTCGCCGAGAAAGATGCTCCCGCGCGGCCAATTCCACCGTAGAAAGCCGAGCGCGCCGGCGCATAGCGCGAGGGCCGGTGCGGTTACATTGGCATCGACGCTCGCGTAGCGTGAGACCAACACGACGCCGATGCCGATCGCGATGGTCTCGACGCAGGTGATGCCGTCGATCCCATCCATGAAATTGTAGAGGTTGATGAACCAGGCCCAGAGCAGCACCGCGACGACATGATCCGCCATCGGCGGCAGCAGGCCTTGGAAAACGAGCGTCGGTCCGAGCAAATAGGCGACGCCTAAGGCTGCGGCGATCAGATGCGCGGCGAGGCGCCAGCCGAAAGCCAGATCGCCGAGGTCGTCGAACCACGAAACGAGGCCGAGCGCCGCGGCGATGCCAGTGATGGCATAGGTGCCGCCCGGCGCGATGCCGGCGAGCGCGAGCATAATCCAGGCGAAGAGCACAATCGGAATAAGCGCGAGCCCGCCGCCGCGCGGCGTCGCGCCTTCGTGCGAGGTGCGTTCACCCGGATGGTCGAGGATGGCGCGGCGCTGCAGCCAATGGCGGACGATACCGGTCAGCCAGACGCTCGCGCCCAAGACGGCGAGCGGCACGACAACCCAACTCCAGAAGCTTTCCCCCGCGAGATCACCCATGACGGGCGTGATATGCCGCCTACGGGTCCTGCGCAACGCCTCTCGGCGTCGCGGCGCAAGGTCAGTCGGGCGAACCGGGCAGCCAGTAGACGCGGCCGTCGCCGAGATCGGAATGGCACAGCGTCACCTGATCGATGACGGCCGTTCCACTGGCGGTCTGGGCCTGTTGCTGGACATCGCGGCAGATCTCGCCGCGATGCGAGCGATAGATATCGCGCGCCGGCACGGCGGCGCCGGCCGCATCCGCGCTTTGCCACTGCACGATCGTGCCCGTGCCCGCCGCCGCGGCGCGCATGCTGGCATCGGCGAGGCTCAACCGGGCTTCGGCGCCGAGGATCGGGCGCAAGGGTGAGCCGACGATCTGGTTGGCGACGTCGGCGCTGAGAAGGGGCGGAACGGGCTCGGCCAAGGAATTGCCATAGGGGCCGCTCGCCTTGATTTGGGTGGTCGGCGGCGCGCGGTCGGTCAGGGCGCCCAAAAATCCGGGCGGATCCGGCCGAGTGAAGGGGGCACAGGCGGCGAGCGCCAGCGTCAGCGCCAAGGTTGCGCTGAGCGTTAACCGGTTTGAGCTATCATTGTCGCGATGCATCTGCGCGCTGTCCTTATCTCATTGGCCGTGGCCGGTTTTCCTGCTTTGACCGGCACGCCGGCGCGCGCGCAGTTCTATAGCCTCGACGGCACTTATCATTGTGTGATGAACGCCGATCCGGCCTGCTCGGCGGAGGCCAAGCTTCCGCCGCCGCCGGAGCCCCGGCCACCGGTTTTTAGCGGACCGACGATGGAAAGTGTGATCGCCGGAATCCGCGCGAGAAAGTTGAGCCCCGGCGATATGCAGCTGCTCGAGGCCCATGCCGAGCAGAAGGAGCCGCGGGCGATCGAAGCGCTGGCCTGGTGCAAGCTCAACGGGGTGGGGTGGCCGGCGGACCCGAAGGCCGCGTTTTTCCTCTATGGCGAGGCAGCGGAGCTTGGCCTGCCCAATGCCAAGAACAATCAGATCGCGATTTTTGAGTCGCGGCTGACGCAGCAGCAGCGGCAAGACGTCCTGATCAGGATGCAGACGACCCATTGATGCCCCGAAGGCGTGGATTGAGCCTCGATTCTCCCGGCGTTTGGTAAACGGGTCGTTAACCCGCCGAAATTCCGGCGACTGTCAGCATCGCACCACCGAGCTGACGCGCGACTTGCACTTGGGAGAGCGAGTTGCGAGCATTACGCCAAGCGCGGCGCGCCGTGGGAAGCCGCGTCGTTCATTTGGCAACGCACAACCATGTCAAATTCGCCGATGCCGCGTGCCTCAGGATGGGTCAAATACTATACCGCGACCGAAGGCCGGCCGCCGCGCTCGACCCTGCTCTTCGCGCTCGATCGTTTCGCGGCTGAAGGCATGTGCGGCACTGCCGCCGATCTCGGTTGCGGCGATGGCCGTGATGCGATCGAATTGCTGCGCCGCGGCTGGCGCGTGATCGGCATCGATTCCGAAGCCGTGGCGCTTGAGCGGCTGCGCACGCGTCAGGATCTGCCGCCGGGTGCGGTGCTCGATCTGCGCGCGGAGACGTTCGAGAAAGCGGAATGGGGACAGGTCGAACTCGTCAATTCGAGCTTCGCACTGCCGTTCTGTCCGCCCGCGGCGTTTCCCGCGCTGTGGCGCAAGATCGACGCGTCGATCCTGCCGGGTGGGCGCTTCGCGGCACAGTTATGCGGGCCGCGCGATAGCTGGGCGGAAAGGGGGATGGATAATCGATCCATCACCTTCCACGACGAAGCGGCCGCGCGCGCGCTCTTTGCGAATTACGCGATCGAGCTGTTCGAGATCGAAGAGACCGATTCAGTCACGCCACGCGGCGAAACGAAGCACTGGCATCTCTTCCACGTCGTCGCGCGCAAGTGCTGACGCCCAAAACCATCGGCAAGGCCGATCAGCGCCAATGGCGGTAACCCCAGCCTCCATGCCAACCGCCACCGCCGCCGATATAGACGCTACCGGCGACCGGCGGGCCGTAATACGACGGATAGCCGCCGTAGCCGTAGTAGGGATCGGGATAAGCGACGCAGCCGCTCAGGCCAAGCGCCACAGCCGCGACAAGCGCAAATCGCATCCATCCTGACGACATCGACAACCTCCACATGCGCAACCACTAACGACTGAAAGGCGGTAGGTCCCGATGACCTAACCCGTCCCTCATTGACGACAACGGGCGACGAAGCCGGTTTGTTCAAAGTGGGCAAATTTACGGCGGTAGATTCGCCCACTGCTCTTGTGTTAGGAAAAGCCAACTACTTGTCGGGGAGACGGGGAATGGCAGGACAGATCGGGCGATCCATCGCGACGCTTTCCATCGCCGCGGCAGCTATGATTGCGGCCGCCGCAACCAGCTTTGCCGAGACGCCGCTGGAGCGCGGCACTTATCTGATGAGCAGCATCGTCGCCTGCGGCAACTGCCACACGCCGAAAGGTCCGAACGGCGTCGCGCTTGCGGACAGGGAATTATCAGGTGGCGACCCGATCGACGCGCCGGTTTTCCATGCGGTGCCGCCGAACATCACGCCCGACAAGCAAACGGGTATCGGCAATTGGACCGACGATCAGATCATCAACGCGATCCGCAACGGCAAGCGTCCCGATGGCACGATCATCGGTCCGCCGATGCCGATCCCGTTCTACCGCGACATGTCGGACACGGATGCGAAGGCGATTGTCGCCTATCTCCGCTCGATCAAGCCGATCAGCAACAAGGTCGAGAAATCGAGCTACAAGATTCCGCTGCCGGCCGCCTATGGTCCGCCGGTCACCCATGTTGCGGACGTGCCGCGCACCAACCATGTCGCTTATGGCAAATATCTCGCAACCGGCCTCGGTCATTGCATGGATTGCCACACGCCCGATGTGCAGGGCCGGCCTGACTTCACGCGGATGGGCGCGGGCGGCAACGAATTCGGCGCGCCGAATGGCGGCGTGATCATGTCGGCCAATCTCACGCCGGGTAACCCGCAAGGCATCGCCGGCTGGACGAACGATCAGGTCAAGGTCGCGATCACGACCGGCATGCGGCCTGACCGGCCGTTGGTGCGGCTGATGGCGTTCGACTGGTACAAGAACATGTCGAACCCCGATCTCAACGACCTCATCGCCTTCTTGCGCAGCTTGAAGCCGATCAAGTCGCAATAGGACAGAACCGCCCGCCGTTTTCGGTCCAACGCCGTCGTGGGAACGCCTACGGCGGCGTCGCCGTTTATCTTCCGGAGACGTCTGTCCGAGGAGAAGTCGCATGTTGGATCACGCCGAAACTGATGGAATGCGCGCGCGGATTGCGGAGGTGGAGGCAAACCGCATCCCCATGGGCGAAGCGCTGGGCTGGTTTGCCCCGTGGGCTGTCGCCGCGATCCTGGTCATCGTCTGTCTCGGTGCACTTTGGTGCGCCAGCAGCGCGACCGACGATCTCACCTATGCGATCGGCATGATCGGGGCCCTGCTCGCGCTCATCGCGCTGATCTGGGAAGCGGGTTCGGCGCTTTCGGGCACGATCGCGACTTTTTCTCTTCAGATGCTCGTCGATGACGAGATGTCGCTGGTCGTGCTGATGGTGCTGCTCGGCGTGCTGGTGCTGGGCGGGCTGATGCTGGCGGCGCGCGGTCCGAGCCCGACGGCGAATGGCGTTGGCTACGGGCTTTGCATCTTCGGCATTGTTTTCGCCTTCGCCAATATCAAGCATTATTTCGATCGGCTCGACGCCGACCGCTAAGCACCGCCGTCGCCGACCAGCGAAAATGGTGCCCAGAAGGATCGGGGGCGGGTAGGTCACCTGCCGCGTCGCCGGATCGACCGCAGCGGACCCATTGATCAGCGACAGCGTCGCCTGCCCCAACGCTTGGGCATGGCTGATCGGGGCTCGCGGTTTCGCCTGCGGGGTCCTGTAACAGGATTTGCGGCGCCTTGCGCGTTCGACTCCATTGCGAGCAGCCGGCTGGCTTCGTTGTCCTGCGCGTGCTACGTCCGCGGTAAGGCTCGCGAAGCCATTGGGGGGAAGATGCGGAGTGCGGTCGCTTTTATCGTCGCCGTTTCGGCGCTGCTGGCCTCGTATTCCGCCGCGTTCGCGCAAACCAAGCTGACTCTCGGCTACGGGTCGGCGAGCGCGTGGATCGCGTCGTTCGTTGCCGCGGACAAGGGAATTTTCGCCAAACACGATCTCGACGTGACGATGCGATTCGTCCCGAGCGCGGCGACGCAGCCGGCGGCTCTCACCGCCGGCTCGCTCGATATCGGAACCTTCAACGCGCCGCTGCTGGTTCTCGCCGACGAAGGCGGGCTCGATCTGCGGATCGTCGCTGGCGGCACGTCCGAGCAGGGCAAAGACAAAGAGATGGGCCGCGTGATGGCGCGCGAAGATAGCGGCATCAAGACCGCGCGGGACTTCCGCGGCCGCCGTATCGGTATTCCCGGCCGCAATTCGGTCCTCCATGTCTCGCTGATGAAATGGCTGAAGGACAATGGCGTCGATCCGAGCCAAGAGAGCTTCGTCGAGATCGGCATGCCGCAGCTCAGCGACATGCTGAAATCCCGCCAGATCGATGGCGCCGTGTCGGTCGAGCCTTTCGCCGGACAGATCGAGAAGAACAAGACCGGCTATCGCGTCTCGCTGCTGACGGCGGATTTCGCGTTCTACGCGATGAGCCGCGGGTTCATCGAAAAGAATCCGCAAGCCCTCGCGGCGTTTCGCGCGTCGATCACGGAGGCGGCGGACTATGCCAACGTCCATCCCGATGAAGCGCGGCACACGCAAATCACGTTTCTGAAGCTACCCGAGGCGGTGGCGATGCAGACCGATCTGCCTGTCTATTCGTCGGTGGTGACGGCGGCGGAAGTGCGGTTCTGGCTCGATGCCTGCAAGGATCTCGGCGTGACTAAGGGCACGCTGACCGTCGATGCCGTTTTGGCGAAATGAGCGGTTTCGGTTGAAAGGAAGCGATCGTGGCGAAGTTGAAGCTCCGTTGTGTCGTCGGTAATTACGAAAGCACGCGTCCGCTACGTGAGCGCGTCGTCGAAGCCGAAGGCATCGAATTCGAATTCCCGAATTATCCCGGCTATGAGGACATTCATCGGCAGGTCGCGCATGACGATATTTGCGACGTCGGCGAGTTCAACGGCCCAGCCTATGTCGCTGCCGCGAGCCGCGATTGGTTCTTCACCGGCCTGCCGTTGTTTCTCCATCGCCGCTTTCGCCACGGATTCATCTTCATCAACAAGGACAAGGGAATCAGCAAGCCATCAGACCTTGTCGGCAAGAAGATCGGCTGCCCGATCTATCAACCGGCAGCGTGCGTGTGGCTGCGCGGCCTGCTGCAGAACGATTACGGCGTGGCGCCGGAGTCGGTGACCTGGGTGACGAACGATCCCGAGATCATCGAGTTCGAGCGGCCATCCAGTTTGCGCATCGAGAAGATGCGTCCCGCGAAGAATGTCGATGATATGTTCACCGATGGCGAGATCGATGCGATCTTCTCGCCGAATTTCCCGAAAGCCTGGCTGGCGAAAAAACCGAACATCGCGCGGCTCTGGCCGAATTTCAAAGAGCTCGAAGTCGATTGGTACAACCGGACCGGTCTTTTCCCGATCATGCATTGTACGATCGTCAAGCGCGCTATCCTCGAGAAGAATCCGTGGGTGACGAAGAGCCTGATGGATGCGTTCGAGAAATCGAAGCAGCTCTCGTACAAGCACCTCACCAATCCGCGCATCGTGCCGCTCGCCTGGTATCAGTCGTATTGGGAAGAAGAGCGCGCTTTCCTCGGTCCCGATCCGTGGGAGTACGGCATCACTTCCGCAGCCAACCGAAAGAACATCGAGCTGATCTGCAAATACGTGCATCAGCAATTCATGTCGACGCGGCTGATGATGGTCGACGAGCTCTGGCCGAAAGAAGCGCTGAGCTGGACCGCGCCGAAGATTTGAGGACGGCGCTTTAATCGGGGGGGGCGGATACGTGTTCGGCGGCTTGTTGGCTTTGATATCGGCCGTGACTTTCGCGATCACCAACGCCGCCGTGCGTCGTGGGGTGATCAGCGGCTCGGCGGTGCAGGCAACGACGCTGTCCATCCCGGTCGGTGTGCCGTTGTTCCTGCTGGCTCTTGCGATCGGCGGCGGTTTCGGTGCGTTCGGAGAATTGCCGCAAGCCTCGGTGATCGCTTTTGCCGTCACCGGCATCACGCATTTCGTCATCGGCCGCTACGCCAATTACCGCGCCATCGGTGCGATCGGCACGAACCTCGCCGGGCCGGTAACTCAGTTCAATCTCGTCGTGTCGCTCGTCTTCGCGATACTGTTCCTCGGCGAGACACTTACTATTCCAAGGCTCATCGGCATCCTGCTCATCTTCGCCGGTCCGGCGGTGGTGTCGCGCGAAGGGGCGAAGCGGGCGCGTGCGGCCGCCGCAACGGCGGCCTTCAAACCGCGTATGGTGGAGGGCTATATCTTCGCCGCGCTCTCGGCGTTCTTCTACGGCCTGACGCCTGTGTTGCTGCGCTATGCGGGCGGCGGGCGCGGTCTCGATGCCGCGCTGGCGGGCGGTGTGATCAGCGCGACGAGTGCGACCGTCGTAATCGCGCTGTTGCTGGCGGCGCCGGGACACTGGCGCGAGGTGCGCGGCGTCGCCCCGGAGGCGACGAAGTGGTTCCTCTTCTCGGGCGTGATGGTCTACGTCTCGCAGATTTTCTACTACATGGCGCTCGCGCTCGCGCCCGTGACGATCGTGTCGCCGATCATGGCGCTCAGCAACATCTTCCGTATCCACGCGTCGCGCTGGCTCAATCCCCAGCACGAGATTTTCGGGCCACAAGTGATCGTTGCGACGGCGATCTCCTTCCTCGGCGTGATCGTATTGTCGATCAGCGTCGACATGCTGCCGCTGTCGCCGGCGTTGTCCGCCTGGCTCAACTGGCATTGGCCGTAAAGGCGTCAGCCGACGCCAAGCGTCTCCGGCGCGAACAACTCCTCGATCGCGAGCTTCTTCGGCGAGAGATGCTGCTCGAAGGACCAACGCGTCACCGCTTCGAGCGTTGGCCGGTTTTTTTCGATGCCATAAGGCCAGAAATCCTCGCCCATCGCCGCGCGCGTCGCGTCGAGCTCGGGCCCGAGCCAAGGCACGGTGGCCTTCACCGCGCCGCCGTCACCGTCGAGATCGCGGATGCAGACGTCCTTCGCGTCGCAGAATCCCTTGTAGACGCGCAAAGCCAACGATGGGTCACGCTCCAGCACCTCGGTCTTGATGCCGAGAACATGCATGATCGGAAAGATGCGTGTCTTCTTGTAATAAGCTTGCTCGACCGCGCGGTAATCGGCAAAGAGCCGTCCGACATACGGCGCATTCATCGCTTCGCGCGTCGGCGAGGCAGCGGTGATGAGACCGTCGATGTCGCCGTCGATGAGGAGTTGCGACAGGCTCTTCTCGGTCTCCTGCTCGATGCGGATCGCGGCGGGGAGGCCGAGATCCTGTGTCAGCCGTTCTTTCGGATCGAACAGTCCGCCATTCACCCAGGTGAAATCCTCGGGCTTCACGCCGTATTCATCGGAAAGGATGCCGCGCGCGGTCGTGACGGCCGTGATGCCGTAGAACGGCACACCGATGCGCTTGCCTTTGAGATCGGCCGGCGCGCGTATGCCACGATCGGTACGGATGTAGATCGCCGAATGGCGGAACATGCGTGAGGGATAGATCGGGATCGCCGTATAGGGGACGGGACCGCGCGAGCGCCGCGTGAGGTAGGACGAGAAGGATTGCTCCATCACGTCGTAGGGCGGCTCTTCGCCGGCGCGGAAGAAGAAATTATGCGGCGCGTTGACGGTGAACTCGATATCGCAGCCATCGATCTTGGCGCGGCCGTCGCGCAGTGCGTTGACGCGGTCGTAATCCCAACAAGCGATTTTCAACAACTGGCCCAAATGACTCTCCTCAATGCTGCGCGGCTTTGCGCATCTCGCCGACTTCCGCGACGGCTTTATCGAGCGCCGCGGCATTCGCTTCATCCTGCGGCGCGACATAATGCGCGCCGGGGATCGGCGTGCCGTCAGCATCAGTGACCGAAGCGACGTCGATCCGGCGTGAATTCTGTTCGGTGGCTTTCGAAAACCCTTCCTGAACCTCCTTGCTCAAGAACCAGTTGATGAAGAGCCGCGCTGCGTTGGGGTGCGGCCGGTCCTTCATCACCCACATGGTCGAGCCGCCGAGCGTTATGTCGTTGAGCTCGGGCGCGTTGCCGAATTTGCGCAGGTCGATCGGCACCCCTGTCTTGATGTACGGCTCCATCAGCGCATGCGAATTGCCGGGACCGAGCGCGAGCCAGGCCGTGCCGCGGGCGAGGGCGTCGATCACCTGACTCTGATCGGTGACGAAGACCGGTTTCTGGTCGTTGATGAAGTGGCGGACTTCGTCCGCGCTGAAACGGCGCATGAGGTAGAAGGCAAATTGCGCGCCGGGGCCGGGCACGTTCGGGTCGTGCCAATAGATTTTTCCCTTGAGCGCGGGATCGAAGAGAATGCGTACGCCCTCCTTCTTCACCCGGTCCGGTGAGAACTTCAGCGCGTTGTAGACTGGGCTCTTCAGCGCAAGATTGCTGGAGAAAACATAAGTATTGGCGGTATCGACATAGACCTCGTCCCAGCCGCCCCAAATCTTCGGGTCGTTGACGCCGGGATCGCGCAACTCCGGCGCGAAGGGGTCGACGAAGCCTCCCTTGACCATGTCGAAGCCGATGACCGAGCCGGTCATGATCACGTCCCAGAGGTATTTCCCCGATTGCCGCTCGAGGCGCACGCGACCGACGATTTGCGCGCCCGGCGTCGCCGTGATCGACAATTTGATCTTGGGGAAATCCTTGGCCCAGGCGGCAGCGATGAAATTCCGCGCGGCGAGATTGGGCTGCGAGAAGAAATCGATCTCGCCTTCCTTTTCGGCGGCGGCGATCAGCTTGGCGCGCTCGGCACCCCAATCCTCAGGGCAGGCTTGCCGGAGCGGGAGAAAGGCGATGAGTGATACAACCACCCAACGAACCAGCGTCGAAACCCCGATGGCCACGATCCTTCTCCCGTTCGGTGGCTGGTGCCGGCTGAGGGGATTGAACCCCCGACCTTCGGTTTACAAAACCGCTGCTCTACCGCTGAGCTAAGCCGGCATTCCGCTGTTATTTCAGTATCTTGGCGTCTCGGGATTTTTCAAATAAGCGCCGCTGCTACCGTTTTTGCTACTAAACTCCGATCGCCAAGGCGGCAATAGCGTCCGCCACCGTCCGCTGTTCCTCCGCAGCCTTCAATTCGTGTGCGTAGATGCGAAGAAGAACCTCGGGGGTGTGGCCCAACCTAGCTGCAATGACCGTTATCGGCAAACCCGCGGCAATGAGTCGGGAGCCGTGCGTGTGCCGTAAGTCGTGCAGCCGGAGCTTGGGAAACCCAAGCGCCTTGCGCGCACTCCGTTCGAAGGTTCGTGTTACCGCGTTGGCGTCGCGGAGGACGCTTAGCCCCTTTTCGACCGCGGGGAAGATCAGGGCGCCGGCCGGGAGCTTGATTAGCGACAGGTCAACGTCTCCGTCCGCGGGGAGGCCGGCTAGAAGTCGTTGGTGGTGCGCCCGTTCGGCGGTAAGCGCGGCCACGAGTCCATCGTCCAGCGTGACCGTACGAAGGCCGGTAGCCGTCTTCGGCGCTTTGACCTTGCGGACTCTTTGGCTGCCCTCCTTGGGCTCTGTGACGGCTCGCGCGATGCGAAGCGTCTTCGCGGCCGCATCGAAATCGGACCAGCGGAGTGCAAGCAGCTCGTTCCGGCGGGCGCCGATGCCGATGGCCGTGGCGACGAAGAGGGACAACGGATGCCCGCGGAAGGCGCCGGCGAGCTTGGTGAGCTGCTCTTTGCTCAACGCAATGCCAACGTCCTCCCCGTCCACCTTGCGCTGAACGCGCGGGGGCGTGGCGTTGGCCACCGGATTGCGGGCCAGCATGTCCTTGCGAACCGCCGCGCGTAGGCAGGTGCCGAGCACGACGTGGACGTGATGCCGCGTCCGGTCGCTGATTTTGCCCTTTAAGGAAGCGTAGAGTGCATCTAGGTCCGAAGCCCGGAGCGCCTGGAGGCGTTTCGTACCGAGCGTCGGCACGACGTGGAGGCGAAGTAACTGGCCGTATCGCTCTGCTGTGCGCGGGTCGACCTCGATTCCGCTAAGCCAGCGCTCAATCCATTTGACGACGGTGATTTCCCCCGGCGGCACGTGGGAGCCATCGTCGACGCTGCCTAGGGACGCTCGCAATTGCTTCAACGCGTCGGCACGATCCGCGGCTTTCACAGTCTTTGTGGCGAGCCGGCTTATGTCTTGCTCGTCCCTGTATCGATAGCGGAGTTCCCACTTGCCGGGCGAGCGCTCGCGGACAGAACCTTCGCCATGGCCCCGCGGTGCAGGCTTGCCGCGCTTCCTCTTCGGCTTAACCGCACCTGCACCTAGCCGCTGCAACGCCGCGCGGGCCGCCTCCCGTTCCCCCTCGGGCGCGGCCGGGTCGGAGGCTAGCGCCAAAATCTTGTCGCGTGTGTCGGTCATCGCGAGCTCCTCTTTGTCCCGGGGAAGGTCGACCTCAACCGAGCTTCGATTTCGGCGCTGAGGGTTCGGTAGTTTTCGCCGGCGGCTTCCTCAAGCGCCTTACGCAGGTCCGCTGGAAGGCGCACACCAGTTATCTGCGTCACTCCCGTGCTGGCAGATTTCGAAGGCCGGCCGCGTCTTTTTGTTAGAGCCAAATTTTTCACGCCCTATTTTGTTTAACAATGTTAAACAAAATATCCCCGATGTGCGAGCGCGGCGTCAAGGACTTTCGTGCCAAAATCGTGTGCGAGATGTTCCAAAGCGTTAACCACACATCGGCTTTCTGCACGAAATCACCATTTGGCAATTGCGGAATCAGCACTGCATCGCACATGTATCCGGTATTGCGATCTCGCAACGAAAGGAACAGGCCATGACGAACGACTGCGTTGTTTACACCGTGCTTGAAACCGCGAGTCTTCTCCGCATTGGGCGAACGCTTGCATACGACTGGGTGAAGTCGGGAAAGCTTCCTACCATCCGAATCGGACGGCGATTGCTGATCCCGCGTGCGTTTGTCGACAAGCTTCTCGTCGAAGGCACGTCGGCCGTCTGATTCTCGGTCGAGACGAAGGCGCGCCAACCAAATTAAATGCGCGGAAGCGAGACGCAGCTACCAAAACAAACGAACTGACATGCCAACCTTCATCGAATACGCGGACGCCGGCTTCGAGCACGACATCGTGCCAATCATGCCGCCTGATGCGGTTCTGAGTCCCCTTAGCAAAATAAACCCCGAGCAGCGGGGGAAGATTCCGTCTCTCTTCAAGAGAGGGCAACAGTGTTGGATCGGTTTTCCAGATTGGGCGACCGTCACGATCACGCGAAGTGATGCGTTAATCTGGGACCGATGGGGAGAACCCTGCGGCGTTGGGTTACGGGCTGCCTTCTTCCCCGGTATAGACCAAGACTGCGAGCGTGCAGAATTCAACAAAGTTGTTCTCACGGTTGCGCATCGGCTCCTCGGCCCTGATCTAGTACGGCGCTACCGCTCGAACTCGCCGCGTTGGCTTCTCTGCTTCCGTCTTGCTGACGGCGAGACCCCGCTACCGAAGATGCGCGCAGCTTATCGCTTCCCCGGCGACGCCCCGGATGCGAAACCGCATGCGACCGAGATACTTGGCAGAGGGAACCAGTGGGTTGCAGAGGGAATGCATCCAAGCGGGTCTCCTTATGCGTGGGACTTAATGACGGGCTCGCCGGCCGACATAGGTTCCAGAAATCTTCCCGCGGTGACGGCGACGCAGCTGATCGAGTTCTTCGAGGCGGTCAAGGCCGCTGTGGTTGAGCACGGCGGCGCGATCGTGAGCAGTGCCACAGGTGGCGGTGAGGGCGAGCGCCTGCCTATCGGCGACGATAGCCTACGCGCGAAGGACTTGGGCGAGCTGGCGCGTGCGCTCGCTGCTATCCCCAACGATGTCGATTACGACGGTTGGATCGCGCTCATGGCCGCGGTTAAGACCGCGAGCAATGCCGACGAAAAGTTCTACGCTGAGCACTTCGCACCCTGGTCGATGCGACATCCCAAGTGCGAAGAAACATACATGCGAACGCGATGGGATAGCATTCGAGACGCGCAGATCGGGGCCGACTACATCTATGGCGAGGCGCGCAAGCATGGCTTCCAGGGCGGCGTTGACGACATGGAGCCGGCCGACAATCTGCCCGCGAACAAAGATCAGCCCCAACTTCTGACCGACGCGAACGGCATTCAACCCGTGCCGCTTTCCGAGTTCGACCTCGCCTGCGAGTTCGTGGAGCCGGCGCAGCACGTATTGCGCTATGTGGCCGCGTGGGGCAAATGGATGAAATACGACGGTAGGCGTTGGGTGCAGGATGACACGCTCGCCGTCTATGACGCTGTGCGCAAGCGTATTGCTATCCGCGCGTCGCAGTTCAGCCAAGGAAATATCGGCAAGCAACTGTCCCGCGCTCAGACGGTCGCGGCCATCGAGAAGCTCGCAAAGGCGGATAGTCGGATAGCCGCGACGTCGAAGCAGTGGGACGGTGCGCCATGGCTGCTCAACACGCCGGGCGGCACGGTTGACCTCACGACAGGCGAACTGCGCGAACATCGGCCTAAGGACTACTGCACGAAGATGACTACCGTTCTGCCCGGCGGCGAGTGTCCGCTATGGCGCGCCTTTCTCGATAAGGTGACTGGCGGCGATAGGGAGCTTCAAGAGTATCTGCAGATGGTGGCGGGTTATGGGCTCACGGGAGACGTGCGCGAGCAATGTCTATTCTTCTCATGGGGAACCGGCGGGAACGGTAAGGGCGTGTTTCACAACACACTGACGGCGATCTGGGGCGACTACGCGACAACCGCCAACGCCGATCTACTAACGGCGAAGAACAGCGAGAATCATCCGACGGAGCTGGCTAGGCTGCGCGGCGCGCGGTTGGTCGTGGCGCAGGAGACCGAGGCCGGGAAGCCATGGCGCGAAGTGCGCGTGAAGTCCCTTACTGGCGGCGACCCTATCACGGCTCGGTTCATGCGTGGCGACTTCTTCGAATACATGCCGCAGTTCAAGTTGCTGGTCGCGGGAAATCATAAACCCCCGCTGCTCAACGTCGATAACGCCATGCGGCGACGCATACACATGATCCCGTTCAATGTGTCCATACCAGAGAATGAGAAAGACCCTCAACTCTTCGACAAGCTGCGCGAAGAATGGCCGGGGATTCTCCAATGGGCGATTGATGGTTGCATGATGTGGCAGCGGTGCTCGGGTTTGAAGCGGCCGCCGGCCGTGCGGAATGCAACGGATGAATATCTCGCGACCGAAGATCGGATAGAAACTTGGAAAACCGAGCGCCTCGAAAAAGTCGCTGATGGCTGGGTCAGCTCGACGGCTCTATTCCACGACTGGCGCCAATGGGCGGGCACCGCGAATGAACATGTCGGGAGCCAGAAGGCTTTTAGCCAATCGCTCAAGGACCGCGGGATGATCGTCAAACCGACCACCAAAGGAAACGGCTTCGCGGGAATCAAGCTAAAACCTCAGCCCGACTTCGAGCCCGTCGACCCGTAACGCGGGCTCGCACCTGCACGGTACAACATCGGCGACCAACCTTGTCGGGCGATCCGCTCTATGGATCGCCAACATGCGGGTATGCGATGCGGCGATCAGGCCGCCGTCGCGTGCTGCGCGCGCTCGATAGTCAGTCATGTGCTGATCGGCGCGCGCTACGGTCGCACAGTGTAAATCAGACAGAGGCGTGGAGGCACATGTGCTATACGGGTCAAAATAGGAATCCTCCACATCTTCCATCAAACCCGAGAAGCGCCCGAGTTTCGGGCTTTTCTTGCAGGTATGGGGACCCATGCGGACTGCCCGTGGCGCGTATGAGGGGCGCGTGTTCAATGGAGGATGTGGAGGATACGCCTATTAGGCACGTATAGGAGTCTATGTATGATTCTATGTATATGCTTGTTCTCAGATTCGATTCGAAAGTCCCCTATACGGATCAAATAGTACAATCCTCCACATCCTCCATCGTTAACGCTTTGATCCACCCGATGCGGGATATTGCGCCGCGCGTAGCATCACCATCACCTGCCGGGCGTGTGGACGATCATGGAGCGGATGGCCGACAAGGCTAGCAGCCTATGCGTCTCGATGGCCGGTTGTGACGACGCGTACCCGCTGCGGAAAACGTCGTCATCCAGGCCGCCGCGGCGAGAAAGATTCCGGCGCGCGTAGCCGAAGCGTGCGGCGCCGGGCGATACGCTCGTCAGAGACACCGTGATGTTTGATCGCGTTGTGCGTGCCGCTTGCGTCGCCATGCCGTTGAGCCCGAGGCCGCCTTGCGCGAATCTTACGAAACCCGCTCGTCTGTCGTGCGCTCGGTAGCAAGTTCGGTAGCATAACGTCGGCGCGCGACCAAACGCGCCGCCACTTCAAGTTCTTAGTCGGCCTAGAGCATCGGTTTGATAGATCGGCGCACGTGCCGATCGTGCGGATTTTCACCCTCCGCCTTCGGACAGGAAAGGACCACGCGTTTCAGAACGATACGCGCCAGCATAACGTAAATCCCGATTCAAGTTACGCATCGGCGCCAGCTTCGCTACGCAATCTGATCGTTCTCGACGGCAACCCCGCCATGCGAATCAATTGGGCTTTATAAGCGGTTTGAAATTCTGTGCCCGGCGCGATTCTCAAATTTGGAGTTACGAAGAGCGCGTAAGTAGCACTCGCGCGCTCGATCAGTAACTCAGCTACTTGGGCCGCTCAGCACGCCGCGCTCGCGACGAATCGTTGTTCGAATCACGCTTGCATCGAGGGCACACGTCAACACCATGACGAGCGTTAGCAAAAAAAATGGCGAAAATAATTCTTTAACTGCCGCGGCTCTACGCTTCTCGTGCAAGTCGCCGCATCCCCGCAATTCGGCCCCGCATGCGCTTCCCGTGTTGTTAATCGGGAGCGCTCAAACGTTTGACCAACCGCACATTGGAGTAAGACATGCCTCGCAACAAGCCATCGCTCACAGTCCAAGCTGAAAACCTCGCCGCTCTCGTCGACGTTCCGCGCACCGCAGCGGGTTGGAGCGGCGTGATCGCCGATATATCCGCCAAACTCGCCGCGGCTGTCGCGGAGGATGCTGAGTCGTCTTCAGACGATACGGACCTCGACCTTTGCTTCTCGCCGAACGCGGAAGCTCTCGCCGTGCAACGAGCGGATCATCTGCGCCACGTTCGCGAGCGCATCGATTTCCTGAAACGAGCGCTCGCGCGCGCGCAACAGAAGCGAGAGCAAGCCGCGCAGGCCGAATCGCTTGGCGAGCTGGATCGGCGCACCGCTCATGCCCAATCGATTGCCAAAGAGCTGATCCGAGCCACGAGCCTGTTCGACAATACCCTCGCAGCCGCCAACAGCCTCGCGGCACATATCGAGGAGCTGAACGGCGAGATGATGCGGAATCAAGATATCACCGAGGTCGCCGCTCACCGCCTCAACGTGACCCATAACGTCCGCGGCGCGATAGCCTTTGCCGGCGAGCCCCTAAGGCGGTCCATCGAGCTTCCCGCGGTGTCGCCTCTCTGGAAGCAGCCGTTGGGAGATCGTGAAGCTCGCAAGTGGCGACGGCTGCTCGCGACACCGACCAAGGCCGGCACTCTTGCCGAGAAATTCACTGCGATCGAACCCAACAAGCGAGGGGCTATCGAGGAAGAGATTCTGAGGGGTCGGCCAGACTGGGTGGTTGACGCCGATGATGAGCCTGAGGTGATCGAGTTCAAGGCAAACCGCATAAAAGCGCTAACGGTCGAACGTGCCGAAGCCGTGTCGGAGTAATCGACATGCCGCGCAAGCTCTTTCCGCCCGAGAATCAGCTCTTCCCGCCCGAGCGCGATCTATTCACGAAGCGCCGGCGTGTCACTAACGCCGCCAAGGCCGACGCCGAGCCGCCGACGATGTGTTGGGGCTGGGCTTCGCTGTCCAGTATCGATGGCAAAAAGGTTGTCGACGCGGAAGGCGATTACATTCCGATCGAAGCACTTGCGAAGGCGGCCCATGCGTTCATGACTGATCGGCGCACTGGCTGCGCACTCCACATGCGCGACCCGGACAACCCATCGGAGCCCGTGAAAATCGGAACCGTGCTCGAGTCGTTGGTAGTGACTGACGAGTTGGCCAAAGCCCTTGGCGCGGACTTCGGCGGCAAGCGTGGATGGTGGATCGGAATGCGAATCGATTGCCCCGATGTGGCTCGCGCCGTCAAAAAGGGGATGCTGGCTCAATTTTCTATAGGAGGTTCGGGACGAAGATTCCCGATTGAGTGAGGTTTTCATGGTTTCGAAGAAACGCATCAACAAGCTCATTCCCAACATTGTCGAAGTCAGCCTCGTTGACGCCGGCTGCAACCCGTTCGCCGATGTCCTGCTAGCCAAGCGGCGTGATGGCAGTGAGATCGGCATTCGGTTCACGCCTCTTCTGGCGAACGTCGCCAAAGGTGAGCCGGTAGCCGCGGAAGCCCGTGCCCGATTCGCCAGACGCCGGATGAAACGCAACGTTGCGAAGACAGCCCCCACCGCCGTTGACCTCGCCGCGATAGCGCGCCAAGCGCTCGCACGCTCTCCGGTTAATAGTGAGGATTTTGCTAATTGGTCCCGGCGCGTCTACGGCGCGCAGCTCGGCTCTTTCACGTCGCTGGAGCTAAAAGTAGCTCGCTACATTTTCGAGTTGGCTCATCGAGCGGCGGCAGTCAAAACGACCGCGGCCGAGGCGATAAACCAACTCGCAAAGGCGCGCGCCGCGGAAACAGGAAAGCTCTTCGAGACAGCATATCGAGAAGTCGCGGGGACGCCGCTCGGCTCAGAGCTCTGCAGCATGATGCGCAAGCGCGTTGTTCCGCCGCCGCCACAATCCGTTGATGCAGAGAACGCGACCAACGAGCTTCGAGACATCGTCGCCCGAATCCAGAAGTCAGAATCGATGTCGAGCCAGCAAGCCTTTACGGCGGCATGTCAGCGTTTCCCGGACTTGTATGAAAAGTGTCGCGGGAGGTCGCGCCATGGCTAAGACGCTGCTCGACGACACAATTTCTGCGGGCTGGCCCGAGACGGCGCTATTGGCACTCTTCGAAGGGGAAGTCAGTCCGGTTCGGATCGCCGCGCAATACACAATACCCGTTATCATTCGTGCTGCAGCGCGCTTCGGACGCCAATGGCTCATAGCCAATGCAAAGCATCTTACCCCCGACATCCCGCGAGCGATCCGCATCGCGGCGACCAGGGTTGACGGGATTGAGCTGGCTCTGCGCTATCCCCTGACGTCTGGCCCGACTTGGGCAGCCACACCAGCCGGCGCCGCGGTCATCGTATTCCAAATCCATGCCGGCGACCGCGACGACCTGCGGGAATATCACCTTGAGATCGTCGCTCGCAATCTTGCCATTCGCCGGCCGCGCGTCCCCGTTCGGCCATCCGAAGGGGTAATCCGCGATGAAGCTGCGGCATGACGACTGAAAGGGACAGTTTTCAAACTAACCGGCAGGCTGGTAACTGCTTCCATCCGTTTTGTTTTGACTTTCGCCCTTTATAGGTGCGGAATAGAGCGGTCAGCATTTTGGGGGTCCTATGCGCACTGTTTTTGCCAGCCTTCTCGGCTTGAGCTTGCTTGCCGCCTGCTCGCCCGTGCCAATCGCAGGCACCTATCCCGTGACTGTCGAACAACGCATGCAGTCCGTGTCGCATTGGCAGGTCCTCGCAGAGCAGACGGTCGAAGCCGCGGCCCCTGGACTGCCGCACGATCGGCCGGTTTACCTCGGAATGACCGAGCGCGCTTCGGAGTGCACCTTCTGCATAGCGTTCAACAACTATCTTACAACTGCTCTAAGGCACCGGGGATATTCGCTTACGCTAGATGAAGGCCCCAACACCTCGGCGATCCATTACTCCGTTCAAGCGGTGCCATTCCTCGAATGGAAGGACCGGGAGGCCATCCCCGGCTTCTTCACGCTGCTCGCCGGCGGTGCCTGGCTCGGCACGCAGGGCGCGACCCATTGGGGCCTTGGTGCGTCGAGCGCCGCCGCGGCCGCGATCCCGGCCGGTGTCGCTCTCGATCTTGCGAACGGTGCCTTCGCGACCCCGACCGACAGCGAGTTGATCGTCAACATCGACGTAACTGCCGGCAGTCAGGAAATCTTCCGCGACTCCCACAACTTTTATGTCGCTGGCGTTGACCTCTGGCAGTACACGGCGCCACGGCAGGACACGACTCTCGTACAGCGCTGAGCTAGTCGCCGACCCTAATGGGGTGACGACACAAAGCGCTCAGCCGTTGATATTGGCCGTCGCGCCGTCGCCTACCTACATGACGCGGTCGCCGATCTCGCCGGCAAGGCAAAGCACGTTATCGGCGGAACGCGTGTCACGCATATCGCGCCGACATTCGGCGGTGGCGTAGAGCTGCGGACAGTGCATCCGATGCCGGGCGACTCATCGCACGTCGCCGCACGTATCCAAATCCACCATTGGGACCCGAGCAACCCGCGCGCCAAGGCCGCTATCACCGCTGCGAACCAAGGCTTGCGGATGCTCGGAAAGAAGAGCGTCGCGACCAATCCAGTGCCCGATATTCGTTTCAAGAACGGCGCCGCGCCGGTACGATCACGCTCGATCTGGAGCGCTGACCAATGACCCGGCCGCGAGTCCGCGAAAAAAGTGATTACGCCAAAGCGCAAGAGCGGCTTGAAGAGCGACGAGATAGCCGCATAGCGCTTGCCGCGCACCTCCGCGTGAAGTTCGGACACGACGGAACGAGTGCGCCGCCGTTGCTGCGCCGGGATGTCGAGCCAAAACGAAAGCCGGCGCTGTCACCGCCTCTCCGCGAAGACTCATGGCTCAAGCCGCCGACCCGAGCGCAGTT
>DASZLU010000027.1:0-1844 GCA_035552195.1 Allostellaceae bacterium
GGGCCGCAACTGCACGGCAATCCGTCGATCGGCTCGCGCTCCGCCATGTCGCAGGGCAGCGCCTTCAAGGTCGCGAGCGAAGTCATCATCGAAAAGGCCAAGCGGCTTGCGGCGGACATGCTGGAAGCGAATGCCGGCGACATCGGCTTCGCCGATGGCGTCTTTACCATCGCCGGCACCGATCGGTCGGTGACGATGACGCAAGTCATCGAGCATCATGCGCAGGACACACCGCATCCGCTCGACACGCTCGCCGCTCACGACATTATGCGCGCCTTCCCGAGCGGAGCGCATGTGGTCGAAGTCGAGATCGCCGAGGACACCGGTACCGTGAAGGTGGTCGGCTACACCGCCGTCGATGACGTCGGCAACGTGATCAACCCGACTTTGGCGAACGGTCAGCTCTACGGCGGCATCACTCAAGGGGCCGCGCAGGTGTTCGGCGAGCGTTGTCACTACGACGAGGGCAACGGCCAGTTGGTCACGAGCAGCTTCATGGACTACTTCATGCCGCGCGCCGACCTGTTGCCGACGCCGAGCCTCACGTCGCACAGCGTGCCGAGCCCGAACAATTCGCTCGGCGCCAAGGGCGTCGGCGAAGCCGGAACGACGGGCGCGCTCGCAGCCTGCATGAACGCCGTCGTCGACGCGCTGCGCACCGGCGGCGTCACACGCTTCGACATGCCCGCCACGCCGCCGCGCGTGTGGAGCGCGCTGCAAGGCGCGCGACAGGCCGGAAAAGTTTAGAAGCTGCGGCGCGTGATCGGGACGCGTCTTTGACCTGGGTCTCGATCTCTCCGGATCGGCGCCCGCTCACGACAGGAGATTTCGATGAAGGCGGCCGTCGCGACTGAGAACGGGCTGGACATTCGGGACATCCCGCAGCCGAAACCCAAGCCTTTCGAGCTTCTGGTGAAGGTCAAGGCTGCCGGCCTGAACCGCGCCGATCTCGCGGCGGCGCGCGGCGCCGGCGGTCATGGCGCTACGGGCGCGACCGTCGGCCTCGACTGGGCCGGCGACGTCATCGAGGTCGGCAGCGAGGCCCAGGGCGGCTTCAAACCGGGCGACCGCATAATGTGCGCGGGCACAGGCGGATACGCCGATTATGCCGTCTGCGATTGGGGACGCGCCGTGCGCATTCCCGATGACATGACGTTCGAGCACGCCGCGACCTTACCGGTCGCTCTCGGCACTATGCACGACGCGCTGGTGACCAACGGCCGGCTGAAAGCGGGCGAAAGCGTCCTCATCCAGGGCGCAAGCTCAGGCGTCGGCCTGATGGCATTGCAGATCGCCAACCTTCTCGGCGCCAAGTCTGTCATCGGAACATCGACCAATGCCGACCGCCGGGCTCGCCTGAAGGAATTTGGCGCCGGTCTCGCCGTCGACACGAAAGATCCCGATTGGCCGGATCAGGTGCTCAAGGCCACGGATGGCCGAGGCGTCGATCTGATCATCGATCAGGTCTCCGGCACTCTCATGAACGGCAACATGAAGGCGGCGGCGATCCGCGGCCGTATCGTCAATGTCGGCCGGCTCGGCGGCGGCAATGCCGAATTCGATTTCGATCTGCATGCCAATCGCCGCATCGCTTATATCGGCGTCACCCATCGCACCCGTTCGGTCGACGAACTGCGCGAAGAAACGCGCGCCATGTGGGCCGACCTGGCGGACGCGGTGAGAAGCAAAAAGCTGAACCTGCCGATCGCCAAGACCTATCCGCTCGCGCAGGCGAAGGCCGCGCAGGAGCACATGCGCGCCAACCAGCATTTCGGAAAGATCCTGTTGATCCCGTGACACGCGCAGCGAGGGAAATCAGCGCGAGGTCTCGAGCCTGACGCCGC
>DASZLU010000028.1:0-10848 GCA_035552195.1 Allostellaceae bacterium
TGAATCGATATAAATATCGTCTTCCCCGCGAAAAGCGGGGACCCAGGGCAACATCGAGGTGTCGCCTCTGGATTCCCGCTTTCGCGGGAAAAGCGATAAAATAAAAGCTACAGGGAGCAATCGATGCCGCGTTGGTCTCACATCATTTTCAGCACCGTCTTAGCAGCCGCGCTCGCGTCGCCCGCCCTCGCCGCAACCAAACTGACCTTCATGCACAACGCGTCGGCGTCGTTCGCCGCGATGTTCGTCCCAAGGATCAGGGCATTCTCGAGAAGCACGGGCTCGACGTCGAATTCACGCCCGCGCAGAGCGGCGCGGTGATGCCGCCGGCGCTGATGTCGGGTTCGATCCAGCTCGCTGCGCCGACCGCGACGGTGCTGATCCAGGCACACGCGCAAGGCATCGATCTTGTCGCCGTCGCCAACACCGCGGCTTACCCCTCCGCGGCCGACGGTCAGATCGTCGGGCGCACCGGCAGCGGTATCAAAGAAACCCGCGATCTGATCGGCCACAAAGTCGGCCTGCCGAGCCTTGGCGGCATCTTCGAGGTGCTGCTCCGCGATTGGGTGCGCAAAGCCGGCGCCGACGACACCAAGGTGCAGTGGCTGGAAGTGCAATTGCGGCAGATGGGCGATGCGCTGAAGAGCGGCCTCGTCGACGCCGCGGTGCCGGTCGAACCGTTCTACAGCCGCATCGTCCAAAGCGGCGTCGGCTATCCGATGGGTGACTTCGAAGCTGCGATCCCTGCCGGCACCATACCGGTACTTTATGCGACAACACGCGGCTGGGCGTCGGAGAATCCCAAGGTCATCGCCGAGTTGCGCGCATCGATGGCCGAGGCGATCACCTTCATCAAAGATCCCGCCAATGCCGCCGCCGTGCGCACGGCAATCGCCGCGCATACGAAGCTGCCGCCGGAGGCCGCTGCGACCCTGAAAATTCCAGCGGGTCTCGAAGTGCCGGTGAAGCCGCAAGGGCTGCAATACTGGATCACGGTAATGCGCCAGCAAGGCCTCGTCGAGCACGACATCGATCCGGCGAGCCTGATCGCGCCATGAGCGATCGCGCACTGCGCGACGCCGGCATCGTCTTCGAGCGCAGCGTCGCGGTGCCGATGCGCGATGGGGCCAAGCTCAGCGCGAATATCTTCCGTCCGGCCGAAGGCAAGCGCGTGCCGGTGATCATGTCGGTGACGCCCTACGGCAAAGACAAGCTGCCCGACCGCATCGGCAATTTCTTCATGCGCCTCGCCGGCGTACGCTTCGGCGATATCAATATCTCGCGCTACACCGGCTTCGAGGCGCCCGATCCGTTCTATTGGGTACGCGCCGGCTATGCCGTGCTGCAGGCGGATGTGCGCGGCATGCATAAATCGGAAGGCCGCGCCAGCGTGCTCAGCACGCAGGACGCTGAAGATTACTACGACCTCATCGAATGGGCGGGCATGCAGGGCTGGTGCGATGGCGGCGTCGCGCTCTCCGGTGTTTCGTATCTCGCGATGTCGCAATGGCGGGTTGCGCCGCTCAAGCCGCCGCATCTCAAGGCGATCATGCCATGGGAAGGCGTCAGCGATCTCTATCGGGAATTCGCCTTCCAGGGCGGCATTCCCGAGACCGGCTTCATTCCGATCTGGTGGAAGAACCGCATGAAGCGCGGCCGCAACAGGAAGTTTCCCATGGCCGAGGATTTCCTCGCCGAAACGAAGCGCCGGCCGCTGATCGACCAGTACTGGCGCGACAAGCAGCCGGCACTGGAAGAGATCGATGTGCCGGCGCTCGTCTGCGCAAGCTGGTCGGATCAAGGCCTCCATACGCGCGGCTCATTCGAGGCGTTCGCGCGCATCGGCTCGAAGCAGAAATGGCTCTACACCCATGGCCGTAAGAAATGGGAGACCTATTACAGCACCGAAGCGCTCGCGACGCAGAAGCGCTTCCTCGATCATTTCCTCAAAGGCCAGGAAGACAACGGCTGGAATGAGATTCCGCCCGTGCGGATCGAGATGCGCAAAGCCTATTACCAGCACGAATTGCGCTACGAGCAGCAATGGCCGCTGCCGGATACGCGGCATACGTCCCTCTATCTCGATGCCGACAACAAAGCGCTGACCGCCGAACCGCCGGTCGCAACCTCCGTTGCGGTTTACGACTCAAAGAAAGATCCGAAGAAAGACCCCAAGAAAGGGCGCGTCACCTTCATCCATCGATTCGCCGAAGCGGTTGAACTCACCGGCGAGACCAAAGTAAGGCTGTGGGTCAGTACGTCGGAAGGCGACGACATCGACCTCTTCGTCGTGCTGCGCAAATTCACCGCTAAGGGCAAGAAAGGCAAGGAGGTCTTTTTCTGCGGCTATAACGGGTATGAGAAAGACGCCGTCGCGAAAGGCTGGCTGCGCGTCTCGCATCGCGCGCTCGATCCGGAGAAGAGCCGCCCGTCGCGGCCTTACCATTCACATAAGCAGATCGACAAGCTCGTGCCCGATCGGATCGTCCCGGTCGAGATCGAAATCCTGCCGTCGAGCACCTGGTTCGAAGCCGGATCGCGGCTCGAGCTTTCCGTGCAAGGAACCGACGCCGCGAAATATCCCGCGTTCAAGCACAAGAACAACGTGAACCGCGGCAAACACAGCATTCATTGCGGCGGCAATTTCGAATCCTATTTGCTCGTACCGCTCGTCCGGGGCCGGATCGTCTGACGGGTTTGGGACTTGTCGCCGACAACAAAGATGGGCATGGTAACGCCGGTTTTGGACGAGCAGGCTGGGCCAGAAGAGACTTCAGCCGCAAAACGATCAATCGAGGGAGGAATCATGCCGCTACGCCGTCATTTCGCCACCGCCGCCAGTCTGGCAATCCTTGTCGCCGCGGCATCATCGGCGCATGCCGACATCGAAAAGACCAGCATGGCCTTCCCGGCGATCGCGCCTATTTTCTCTTCGTCGTGGATTGCCCAGGACGCCGGCATCTACAAGGAAGTCGGGCTCGACGTCAGCGAGCAGGTGATCACCGGCATCGGCTCGACCAATGCCGTGATCGCGGGGTCGATGGATTTCGCCAATGCTTCGGGCGTGACGCTGACGCGCGCCGCCGCGCGCAACCAGCCGATCATCGGCATCGCCAACACCTATGACCGCAGCGGCTTCTGGGTCGTCCTCAGCAAGAAGGCCGCCGAGGCGCACCACTTCGATCCGAAAGCGCCTCTGGCCGAGCGCGCCAAGATCTTGAAAGGTCTGAAATTCGCCGTCGGCGGAATCCAGACGATCCCGCATTCCTACCTCAATGCGATCGCCAAGATGGGCGGACTCGATCCGCAGAGCGATCTCATTGTCTCGGCTATCGCTCCGCCCGAGACCCCAGGCGCGATGCAAACGGGCGCTGTCGATGGCGCCTCGGTTGGCCCGCCCGTGGTCGAGCAGGTCGTTCAAGACCAGGGGGCAGTCGTCATTGCCAACGGCACCACGGCAAACCCGGTTGATCCGCCATGGCTGACGCATGTCGACGCGAACGTGGTCCTGGTCAAGCAGCAAACCTGCATCGACCACAAGTCGCTCTGCGTAAAGATGGGACAAGCGCTGGTGAAAGCGGCAGCCTTCATCCACGATCACCCGAAGGAGACGACGGCGATGCTCAGCAAGCGCACGCGCATCACCGATCAGAAGGTCCTCGACGACATGTACAAGGTGACGCTGGAATCGACCCCGCTCGCGCCCGTCCTCGACGCAAAGGGTCTCGAGACCGCCGATCAGCTCAATGTCGAAGCCGGTTTCCTGCCCGCCGACCAAAAGTTGAAATCATACGACAACATCTTCACGAACGAATACGTGCAGAGCAAATAAGGATCGAGACGCGCCATGCCCTGCCTCGTGTCGTGCATGGCGCTAATTGCTTCGACGACGTAGATGCCCGAGCCAAGTGCTTGGCCCGGGCATGACGTTTATCGGCAAACGAGTACCTATTTCGCCGCCCTGACCTTCATCGCCTCACGGCGATAGGCGGCGAGGATAGCGGCGCCGTTGGGCGTGATCTTCGTCCAGGCATCGACCTCAGCCTGCACAATCTGTTTCTCGTATTGATCCTTGTCCGCCGGGTTCAGCATCACGATTGCATGGCCCGGTTGCCTGCGTACCTCAGCTTCCGAACTCGCATAAATGGCATCGAGCGACTTGCCGAGCAGTTCCGACGCGGCATAGCCCGAATTCTTGTCGATCGCCGCTTTCGCTGCCGGCGGCAGCTTGGCGTAGGCGTCCTTGTTCATCATCAGCATGCCGCCGCCCGAGCCGAGGCCGACCGCCAGATGATGGGTCGTCACCTCGTCGAGCTTGTATTCATGCACACCGAGCCAGCCGATCACCGCGGCCTCGGCGGTGTGATGCGCCAGCACTTGATAGAGATCGGGCGGGCTGGTGCTGATCGGGGCCGCACCGAGAGTTTCGACCACGCGCGAGTTGACCTTGGTCAAGGTCGCGATCCGAAGACCCTTGATATCGGCGAGACGGGGGACCGGCTTTTGCGCGCTAAGGAAGGATTGCGGATAGACGAACAGGGCGAGCGGCCTGATCACGTCGTATTCCTGCCCGAGCAGCCCGTCCTGATAGAGTTTCCAGAACGCGGGCGCGCCCTCCTTCCCGATGATGTCGGACGGCAGCTCGACCACGGTCGAAAGCGGGAACTTGCCGCCGATCGAGCCCTGCACCGCCGCGGCAATATCGGCTGCGCCGCCGGTCACGCGATCGTAGACATTGCCGAAGGTCGCGAGCGTGCTGCCGAAGAACGGCTGCAGCTTCAGCGCGCCAGCGGCATCGGCTTCGACCCGCGCGATCCAGGCCCCCCACAGCCCGGTCCAATTCGGCATCGTCGTGGTCGTCCCCGGCAAAGCGACCCGCAGGGTCACCGGCTCATCGGCGCGCGCCGCTCCCGCCGCAACGAGCGCCGCGAAAGCCGCGGCGATCGCGATCGCCCGTTTGCCCATGTCTCCTCCCCGAAGCTTGCGCCTATTTGAAAGCGCGAACGACCTCGCCCATCAGCTTGATCGAGTTACGCACGAGCTCTTTCGGCATGTGGCCGATCTCGTGATTGGCGCAGAAGATGTCGAAGCCGATCTTCTTCTTGCCCTCTTTCAACCGTTTGATCACGGTGTCGGGGCTGCCGACGATCGCCAGCCCGTGCTCGATGTTGAAATCGTAATCGCGGCCGGCGCGGAAGATCGTCTCGCCCCGCGCTTTATCGTCGGGCCGCTCGCTGTCGCGCCCCATGCCGCGTGCATGCGTGCCCCAGCCGATGCGCGTGTTCTCGAGCGGACCGCCGCCGACGGGAACCGCGCCGCCCTCGCGCTTGGCGAGCCAAGTGCGCGCTTCGTCATGCGCCTTCTCGTCGGTCTCCGCGACATGGACCTGACGCTGTAAGAAAACGCGGGGCATCGGTCCCGGGTGGTTACATTCCTTCCATATCTTGCGATAGAGATCGAATTTCCGCGCGATAACATCGTCGGTGTCGAGATTTTGCGCGACGTGGTAGTTGTTACGTGCGGCGAATTCCACGGCGGCGTCGCTGTGCACCGCCGACCAGATCGGTGGGTAGGGCTTCTGGAACGGCTTCGGCTGCGGCAGCGCCTCATCGAAATTGAAGTACTTGCCTTTGAAGGTGACCTCGTCTTGCGTCCAGGCCATCTTCACGATCTGCATGATCTCGAGCGAGATCGCGGCACGCTGATAGAAATCCATGCCCCAGCGTATGAACTCGTGCTCATGCACGCCGATGCCGGTGCCGAATTCAACGCGGCCGCGCGACAGCTGATCGAGCATCGCCACATCCTGGGCGAGACGTAGCGGATGATGGAAAGGCAGCGACCACATCATCGTGCCGAAGCGCAGCTTGCCGGTCGCGCGCGCAATCGCCGTCAGGTAGACGCTCGGCGCCGTAATGCGACCGATCGGCGAATTCTGATGCTCGATCACGAAATAGGAGTGCCAGCCGGCTTCCTCGAGCTCCTGCGCGAGCCGAATATGCTCGTCGTAAACATCGGCCATCGGCCGGTCCGTCGGCGCATAGCCGCCAACCGCATCCCAAAGCGCAAAATCGATTTCAGCCACGTGACCTACCCTCCCATGCATCTGCCAAATCATAGCATAGCAGCGCGAGCATGGCAGTGGCTTGGACGTCGTCGCGCCCGTGGCGAAGCCAGGGCGTCCGAAACCAAATTTTGGCTACGCCGTTACGAAAATAAGGGCACGTTGTGGCGTGCCCGCCATCCCAATTATCCGCGAGAGGAGGGAAGATGAAGATCGCCAATATTATGAGCCACGATGTTCATTTCATCAGCCCCGACACGACACTCCGGGACGCGGCGAAGAAGATGAAGGAGATCGATTGCGGCGCCCTGCCCGTCGCCGAGCGCGACAAGTTGGTCGGCATGCTGACCGATCGCGATATTGCCATCCGCGGCGTCGCTGCCGGCAAAGGTCCCGACGCCAAGGTGCGCGAGGCCATGACCAGCGAGATAAAATATTGCTTCGAGGATGAGGACATCCAGCACGTCGCGGAAAATATGGCCGAGTTGCAGATCCGGCGCTTACCGGTGATGTCGCGCGATAAGCGCCTTACCGGTTTCGTGTCGCTGTCGGATATCAGCCGCGGGTCGCTACCGCATACCGCGCGCGCCCTACACGGCATCGTAAAGCCGGGTGGCCAGCACAATCAGAGCCGCGCGGCTTAGCACACGTCAAAACGGCCGGGGAACCGATCCCCGGCCGCGCCGTTGCTTGGGCTGAGCATCAGAAGCGGGAGAGTGCGATGGGCGACTTCAAGACACCGGCCCACAAGAAGACCAAGGACGAGCCCGGCGCGAGCGTCGACGAGCAGATCGACGACAGCTTTCCGGCGAGTGATCCGCCCTCCTACAACGCCGGCGGTCGGGTGGGCCGGCCGCATCGCGAAAAAGGCAAAGAGAAACCGCCGGCCAAAGCCGACAAATAAGGACCGCGTTCGGCTTTGCATCTGAATCTTTCGCCGGACAATATCAACCGCGCGATCGATATCGCGTGGACGTGGACGGCAGCGTTCCTGCCGCGCTTCGTCGCCGCGATCTTGATTCTGATCATCGGCTCGATCGTCGCGCGTTGGCTGTCGCGGGCGATTTTCAACGTGACAGGCCGCTCGGCGCATATCGATGCGACCGTGCGACCCATCCTTGCCGCGATCGTCCGTTATTCGATCCTGATCCTGGTATTCATCGTGGCGTTGAGCCAGATCGGGGTGCAGACGGCGTCCCTCTTCGCGGTGCTCGGTGCCGCCGGCATCGCCATCGGTCTCGCCCTGCAAGGCACGCTTAGCAACATCGCCGCCGGGTTGATGCTGCTGTGGCTGCGCCCTTTCCGCATCGGCGATTTCATCGAGGTCAATGGGATGTCCGGCACGGTTCGCGAGATCGGGCTCTTCGTCTGCCATCTGGAGACCTTCGACGGCATCTTCCTTTTTGCGCCCAATTCGACGATCTGGAATCAGGCGCTGCGCAATCACACGCGTAACGCCGGCCGGTTGGTCTCCGTCGATATCACCGTGCCGGCGAAAGCCGAAATCGATCGCGTGCGCGATCTTCTCCTGGCGATGGTGAAACGCGACCCGCGCGTCATGAAGACACCGCAGCCGCGCGTCTTCGTCGAGAACCTGACCGGCGCCGGATTGGTGCTCAATCTGCGCCTCTGGGCCAATCACGCGAATGTCGGCGACCTCCAGCGCACGATCGTCGAAGCGGCAAAGAGCGAACTCGAAGCCGCCGAGATCGAGACGTTGCAACCCCAGCAAGTCGTGCGCGTGATTCCGCCCGACAGCGATCCATCGCGGCTTCTGTCGCCGGCCCAGCCCTATGTCGATTAGGCACTCTATCGCCTGAAAATCAAAGACTTGGCCGGTCACCTGGCTTTCCTCGGGCGACGCTTTCCTCTAAAACAAGCCGCCTATTTCCAGCCACGAAGAGTTGCCATGGCTTCTTTGCCCCGTTCGGTCAGCGACACGCTTTCCCTTTTGGCCCAAGGCCAATACGTGTCGGATCGCAGCCTTGCGACCGCGATCTATCTGTCGCTGACGCTCAACCGGCCGCTTTTCCTCGAAGGCGAGGCCGGCGTCGGCAAGACCGAAATTGCCAAGGTTCTCTCCGAAACGCTCGGCCGGCGGCTCATCCGCCTGCAATGCTATGAAGGGCTCGACGTCGCCTCGGCCGTCTACGAGTGGAACTATGCGCGGCAGATGATCGAAATCCGTCTCGCCGAAGGCGGCTCGCAAAGCAAGGACACGGTCGAGGAAGAGATTTTCAGCGACCGCTTCCTCATCAAGCGGCCGCTGCTCCAAGCGCTCGAGCCCGACCTCGGTGGCGCACCGGTGCTGTTGATCGACGAGCTCGACCGCACCGACGAGCCGTTCGAAGCCTTCCTGCTCGAAGTGCTGTCCGATTATCAGATCACCATTCCCGAAATCGGCTCGATCAAGGCGGAGCATCCGCCGATCGTCATCATCACCTCGAACCGCACGCGCGAGATCCACGACGCACTGAAGCGCCGCTGTTTCTATTACTGGATCGACTATCCCGCCGCCGAGCGCGAGATCGAAATCCTGAAGCTCAAGGCGCCCAAGGCTGCCAGCACGCTCACGCGCGAGGTCGTCGCTTTCGTGCAGAAGCTGCGCAAGACGCAGGACCTCTTCAAGCTGCCGGGTGTCGCCGAGACGATCGATTGGGCGCACGCCCTGACCCAGCTCGACGTGCTGGCGCTGACGCCCGAGGCCATCAACGACACGCTCGGCGTGCTGCTCAAATACCAGGACGATATCGCCAAGATGCAGGGCAGCGAGGCCGAACGCCTCCTCACCCAGGTGAAGAACGAACTCGCCGCCGCCGGCGGCTGAGTCGGATATGTGACTCCTGCCCGTTTCCCGCGAGGAACGATCTAAAACGCGGGCGTGTTCTTCTCGCAAGCAGAGGAGATCCGCGTATGAGCATCATCGACATGATCACCGGCAAGAATCGCGACTTCCCGTTCTCGCCGGGTGGCGATGACGCCGATGCCGATATCCTCGATACGCTGAAGAAAGAGCACGACGAGGCCGCCGAGCTGTTGAAGCAGCTTGTCGCAAACGATCGCGCCGCCGAGCGCAAGGCCCTCCTGCGGCAGCTCCGTTCGGCGCTGGTACCCCATCTACGCGCCGAAGAGAAGATCGTCTACAACGGCATCTACGCCGTCAAAGACCAGGACGCGAAGCGGGACAGCGCCGAAGGCTATATGGAGCATCAGCTCGCCGAAAAGATGCTGGTGACGCTCGAGCACATCGACAACGCCATGTCGCCCGAATTCGCCGCGGGGTCGAAGGTGCTGAAGGAGATGATCACGCACCATGTCGAGGAAGAGGAGAGCAACGTCTGGAAGGACGTGAAGCAGCATTTCTCGAGTGACGACCGGATCGCCATGAACCGAAAATTTCTCGCCCTGAAAAAGCAGGTCCAGACCGCCGCCACCTAAACCGCTTGTCATTCCCCCGAGGGCTCGCGATGACGAGGGTTTAGAAGGCCGGTATTTAATGCCTTCGCCAAAGGGCCTATAAACGGCGCATGGAAGGTCTCGGCGAACCGCTGCCTGAATCCGATCCCGATGCAGGCGGGCGGCTTTATCAGAACATCATGTATTTCGCGCGTTGCTTGCGCGCCGCCGGCATGCCGATCGGGCCGGGCGCCGTGCTCAACGCGTTGCAAGCCGTGCAGGCTGTCGGCATCGAAAACCGGCGCGATTTCTATTGGACGCTGCACGCCGTCTTCGTGAACAAGCACGATCAGGAACAGATATTCGATCAGGCGTTCCACATCTTCTGGCGCAATCCGCAATTGCTCGAGAAGATGATGGCGCTGATGTTGCCGGGCTTCGCGCCGGAGGAGCCGGAAAAAGGCGAAGAGATGAATCGCCGCCTCGCCGAGGCGCTTCAGGGCGATGGCGAGAAAGACGCGAAGGAAGGCGAGACCGAGATCGAGCTCGATTCGACCATGACCTATTCCGCGCAAGAGGCTTTGCGCGACATGGATTTCGAGAAGATGTCGAACGCCGAGGTCGCTCTGGCGAAGAGGGCGCTGGAGCGCATGTCGCTGCCCCTTGCCGATCTCAAGACGCGGCGCTTCTCGCCCGATCCGCGCGGCGGCCGCGTCGATCTGCGCGCGACGATGCGGGCGCAGCTCCGCTCCGGCGCGATGATCGCGCTGCGCCGCAAGAAGCAGCGCACGCGGCCGCCGCCGCTGGTCATTCTGTGCGACATCTCCGGCTCGATGAGCCGTTACAGCCGCATCTTCCTGCATTTCATGCACGCGGTGACCAACGACCGCGACCGCGTATTCACGTTCCTCTTCGGCACGCGGCTGTCGAACGTCACGCGCTATCTGCGCTACAAGGATGTCGACATCGCCCTCGACAAGGTCGCGCAGGCGGTCGAGGACTGGTCGGGCGGCACACGCATCGGGCAATGCTTGGCGGACTTCAACCACAACTGGTCGCGCCGCGTGCTCGGCCAGGGCGCGATCGTGGTGTTGATCACCGACGGCCTGGACAGGGACGCTGGGGCCGGTATATCCCAGGAAATAGAGCGGTTGCATAAATCCTGCCGGCGCCTCATCTGGCTCAATCCCCTGTTGCGCTACGAAGGGTTTGCACCCAAATCATTGGGCATGCGGGCAATCCTGCCTCATGTCGACGAGTTTCGCTCGGTGCACAGTCTCGATAGCATTGCGGAACTGGTCAAAGCGTTAAGCAAGCCCGGCCCGCGCCGTCTCGAAGCGGCGTCCGCCTGGCGCGAAGCGGGGTAATCGAACATGGACGACAATCAG
>DASZLU010000029.1:0-11892 GCA_035552195.1 Allostellaceae bacterium
ATGTAATCGAGCGCGAAGCGCAGAATGACCGCAAGCTCATCGACGAAGGCCGGCTCGAAAGTGGCGAGGCCGTCCTGCGCCATGCCGATCATCGGCTCGACGATGGACTGATGGGCGCCGCCTTCCGGCGCGAGCGTGATGCCGGACGGCGTCGCCACCAGAATGAAGCGCGCATCCTGGTAGCAGGCATAGTTCAGGCCATCGAGCCCGCGGGCGATGAACGGATCGTAGAGCGTGCCGATCGGCAGCAGCCGCTCGCCATTGATGGCATGCGAGAGGCCGAGCGCCGACAGCAGGCCGAACAGATTCATCTCGGCGATGCCGAGCTCGATATGCTGGCCCTTGGGCGAGAATTCCCAGTTGAAGGTCGAGGGGATGCGCTCGCTCTTGAACGTATCCGCCACGGCTTCGCGCGCGAACAGGCCGCGGCGGTTGACCCAGGGACCGAGATTGGTCGAGACGGTCACGTCGGGCGAGGTGGTGACGATGCGGGATGCCAGCGGCGTCGTGCCGCGCGCGATTTCGTTGAGCAGCGCGCCGAAGCCGGTCTGTGTCGCCATCTCGGCCTGGATCGTGACCGGCAATTGCTCCGGCACTTCGATCGGCGGTGCTTTGAAATTGCGTTCCCCGGCGGCGGCGAACGGCACGGCGTCGAGAAATTGCTGCAGCGTGGATTCGGGCGCGCTCAAACCCTCGAAGCGATCCCACTCGTGGCCAGGCCGGATCTTCATCGCGGCGCGGAACGTCTCCATTTGCGAAGGCGTCATCAGTCCGGCGTGATTGTCCTTATGCCCGGCGAACGGCAGCCCCATGCCCTTGATCGTATAAGCAATGAAACAAACCGGCCGGTCGTGATCGATGCTGTCGAAGGCCTCGATGACGGCGGCGAGATCGTGGCCGCCAAGATTATTCATCAGCCGGGCAAGTTCTTCGTCGCTGCGCTTCTCGATGAGCCGCGTCACCGCGCCTTGATCGCCGATCTCGTCGAGGAGCCGCTTGCGCCAGGCGGCGCCGCCCTGGAATACCAGCGCCGAATAGAGCTGGTTCGGGCAGTTGTCGATCCAGCGCCGCAACGTCTCGCCGCCCGGCTCGCGGAACGCGGCTTGCTGCAGCGCGCCGTATTTGAGCACGACCACGTCCCAGCCGAAATTGCGGAACAGATTCTGGTAGCGCTCCCACAAGCCTTCGCGGACCACGGCGTCGAGGCTTTGCCTATTGTAATCGACGATCCACCAGCAATTGCGCAGGCCCTGCTTCCAGCCCTCGAGCACGGATTCAAAAATATTGCCCTCGTCGAGCTCGGCATCGCCCAGGAGCGCGATCATGCGCCCTTCCGGCCGCGGCTCTCCGTTAATTTCCTGCCCCCAGCCATGCGCGCGCACGTAATCCTGCACCAGCGAGGAGAACAGCGTCTGCGACACACCGAGGCCCACCGATCCGGTGGAGAAATCGACATCGTCGGCATCCTTGGTCCGCGATGGATAAGATTGCGCGCCCTTATAGCCGCGGAAGTTCTCGAGCTTCTCGCGCGCCTGGCGGCCAAGCAGATATTGGATGGCATGGAAATTCGGCCCGGCATGCGGCTTGACGGCGACGCGGTCCTGCGGCCGCAGCGTGTGGAAGTAGAGCGCGGTCATCACTGTGGCGAGCGAGGCGGACGAGGCCTGATGCCCGCCGACTTTGAGGCCGTCGCTGTTATCCCGCAGATGATTGGCGTGATGAATGGTCCAGGTCGCCAGCCAAAGCACCTTGCGCTCGAGCTCGCTGAGAATGGTGAGATCATGTGCAGAAATGGGCTTCATCGCTTTGCCTGGCCGCGACCGCGCATTCGGGGCGGCGTTATCGTAGACCGTTTTCCGGAAAATTCCGCCTGCGCATTGTGTCATCGCGGTCTGGCAAAGGGCTGCCATTCTTGGCTAGAATGTCGCCAAACGTGGCAGATTCATGCGTTTGCTGCGCAAACAGGAGCGGATTCTTGCCGAAACAGCCGATGGACGCTATCGACCGGCGCATTCTTGCCGTCCTGCAAGACGACGGCCGAATCAGTCTCGCCGCTCTCGCCACGCGGGTCGGGCTGTCGCCCTCGCCTTGCCTGCGGCGGATCCGCCGGCTCGAGCGTTCCGGCATCATCGCGCGCTATGTCGCCGTTCTCGACCAGAGCAAAGTCGGCCTGCCGGTCAGCGTCTTCGTCTCGATCAAGCTCGAGAGCCAGCGCGTCGAGGCGCTGGAGCGCTTCAAGAAAGCGATCGCGAAATGGCCGGAAGTGCTCGAATGCTATCTGATGACCGGCCCGCGCGACTATCTGCTCCGGATCGTGGTTGCGGATCTCGAGGCTTACGAGCGCTTCCTCAAGCAGAAGCTCACCCGTGTCGACGGCGTATCGTCGATCGAATCAAGCTTTGCGCTCGAACAGGCGAAATATTCGCATGTCCTGCCGATAGCTTGAGCGCGCAGCTTTCGACTTCAGGTGGCGCGCCGCTTGAAGATGACCGTGATTTTGCGACTTTGGAATTTCCAGCCCTGCTCGGTCAGGACAAATAAGTCGTGGTACTCGCCGACGAGCTCGGGCCCCTCGACATCGCAAACATCCGCTGTTCCCACCGCCTTGTAGAACGTGAAGTAGGTCAGACCCTCGGCCGTTTCCGGCCCCCGTTGCGCGATGTCGATATTGCTGCAGACGTGGCGGGTCACGACGTCGGCCGGCCGTGACTCAAGCCAGGCCGAAAGCGCCAGCTTGCCGCGGATGATGGTGCCCATCCGATCGACAACGGCGTCGTCGGCGAACAAGTCGAGCAACGCCGGATAATCGCGACGATCGATATTGTTGGCGAAGGCGATGCTCAAGCGCTCGCACATTTCGCGGCAATCTGCTTGGCCGGTCGCCGGAGTCATTATCGCGTCGGCGGTTCTTTGACCGGATCTTTAACGGCGTCGAATGTCGCCAATTCCACGGCCCACGGCTCGCCGTCGCGCTGTTCGATCCGGCGCACGTAGATGTCCTGCACGATGTCCCGCGTGCGCGGGTCGATCGCGACCGGGCCGCGCGGACTCTCCCATGACAGTCCCTTCATCGCCGCAATGACGGTGTCGGGGTCGGTACTGCCGGCGGTCTTTTGCAGCGCCAGATAGATCAGGTTCATCCCGTCATAGCCGCCCACCGAGATGTGGTTGGCGCGATGTCCGGTCGCCTTCGCGTAGGCTGCAACATAGTCCTTGTTCAGCTGCGACTGATGCGCCGCGGAGTAAAAGCCAGCGGTCTCGACGCCAATGAGCGTATCGCCGGCGCCGGCCAGATCATCGTCGTCAACGATGTCGCCGGTCCCGGTGAGCTTGATCCCGGATTTGTTGAGTCCGCGTTCGGAGAACTGCCGCGCCAGCGTGACCGCTTGAAAGGCCGGCACCGAGACGAACAGCACGTCGGGCGCGAGATCGCGGGCGCGCTGCAGGAACGGCGCAAAATCGGGATTGGAGAGCGGCACTCGCAGCGTGTCGAGGACCTGCCCGCCGCCGTCAGTGAAATGTTGCTGGTAAATCTTGCTCGCTTCGGTGCCGGGCGTCCAATCGGTGATGAGGCCGACGGCGCGCCGGCTGCCGCTGCGGATCGACCAGTCGGCCATGATGCCGGATTGCTGGCCGAGCGTGAAACTGGTGCGCACGTAATAGGGCGATCGCTCGGTCACGATCGACGTGCCCGACACCATCACGACCGTCGGCACTTTGCCCTCGGTGACGACCGGCGCCATGGCCATCGCGGACGGCGTTATGCCGGCGCCGAGAAAATTGACCTTGTCGTTAATGATGAGCTCCTGCGCGAGCCGTTTGCCGTTGTCCGGGACGCTGCTGTCATCGCGAATGATCAGTTCGATTTTTTTACCGGCGACGGTGTCGCCGTGCTGATCAACAAAGAGCTTGGCGCCTGCCGCGACTTCGCGCCCGATGGCGGCGAATGGTCCGGTCATCGGAACCACGAGGCCGACTTTGACAATATCCTGAGCGCTAGCCGCGTCGATATTGAGTATGGCCAGCAACGCGCCGAGCACCACGCAGCGCAGTCGGCCGTCAAAGACTGCAAACACGTGTCCCCTCCTGCCAATGATTGTTCTTGGCGGGGACCATATCGCTGCATGGAATCACCGAAAGATGGCGCGACAACCCGCGCGATAGCCAATTGCTATCGGGTGCTCGGCGCTCTGCGATCGGCCGCTTCTCGCTAGCGGCTGCTGCCGTCGCGGCGGCGTACGGCGGCTTGTCGTCTCGGCCGTGGCATTTCAACGTTACCAACTGCGCGTCTCATCAGATCGAGCAGATGGCCCGCGGCCGGCGACAACGGGACGTCGGAGCGTTTCACAAGAACAATCGAGGGCGCCGATATTTCCTCCCTGACCGGGATCGTGGTCAGGATGTGGCTGGCGAAAGCGGACTCTATCCATTGCGACGGCGCCATCGCGAGCAGATCGGAATTGGCGAGACTGGTCAGCAGCGTCAGTGCCGATTGGCACTGTAGCGCGAGCGTCGGAGGCGGCAGGCCATAGCTTTTGAAGAGATCGCCGAGTTCGTTCTCCGCCTTTGACGTGATCGAAGTGGTGATCCATTCGGCATCCGCCAGATCCTTGAGCGAAGTCGCGCCGGCCAGCGGATGCGCCACGCGCGCGAGCACGGATCGACGGCCGGGCAGCAGGATTTCCTTGTTCAGGCCCGGTGGCGGAGTCAAATCCGGGTCGGGACCGATGTAAAAGTCGACGCTGCCGTCCTGAAGCCCGAACTCGAGTGACGGATAGAAGCCTTCAATGACATGGAGCCTGACACGCGGATATTTGTGGCGAAACGGCCGCAGCGCCTTGGTGAATAGCCGCAGATGCGCGACGATGGATAGACCGATCGTCACCGATCCGATCGCGTTGCCGCGCAATTGTTCGAATTCTTCCTTGGCGTGCCGCACGTCGTTGAGGATCGCGTTTGATCTCCTGATAAACGCCTGACCGAGTGCCGTTGCCGTCATGCCCTTTGACCGGCGTTCGAACAAAGGTGCGCCCAGCTCGCGCTCCAATTCGGAAAGGCTGCGCGTCAAGGTCGGCTGCGCCATCCCGAGATGGCGGGCCGCTGCGCGGAGGCTGCCATGGTCGGCAATGGCGACCAGGTCTCGCAATTGATGGAGTTTCATTGACGACCACCGAGCATCGGTTTGCCGGATCGGCGCATGCGTCCGAACGGGCTGTGTTTCCTTGCAATCTTAGCAATAGCATCCAGCTATCGTGTGCTTCATCGCGCCATCTTACTGATTATCACCTCTTGGACTAGGAGGAAACCAACGGGCCCGGTCGAGAGCCGGCGGAATCGAGGAAACGCAGGATGCTCAAGCCAAAGCTTCATCACGTCACCATCAAGACGAGTCGGCTCGATGAGATGATCGCTTGGTATGGCGAGGTTATCGGCGCCGAGGTGAATTTCCGCGACGGCGTTGCCGCATGGACGACCAACGACACCGCCAATCATCGGATTGCGTTTCTCGCGGTACCGGGGCTCAGCGACGACCGAGAGAAGACCCGCCATAACGGCATGCATCACTGTGCATTCGAATACGATAGCTTTGCCGATTTGATGACTTCGTTCGACTGCCTGCGCCATCGCGGCATCGCGCCGGCGTTCTGCCTCGATCATGGGCTGACGATCTCTCTCTATTACAGGGATCCCGAGGGAAATTTCGTCGAGCTGCAAAGTGACAATTTCGGCGACTGGGCGAAATCGGCGGAGTTCATGCGCCATTCGCCGGACTTCGCGGCCAATCCGATCGGCACGTTCTTCGATCCCGCGCGCGTCTTCGAAAAATTCAAGGCCGGCTCGGACTTCAAGGCGCTGCAACAAGCCATCCGCGGCGGCGCCTATTTGCCGGACCCTATTCCATCGATCGGCCTGCCGACGCCGTAAGCGCTCCGCGCGAAGGATGACGACGATGGCAATCAACCGGGAAACGGATGTGCTGATCGTCGGCGCGGGCCCGGTCGGACTTGCGGCCGCCATCGAGCTCGGTCGCCGCGGTGTTCGCTGTACCGTGATCGAGCGCAACGATCGTGTCGGTTACAGTCCGCGGGCCAAGACGACCAATGTCCGCACCCGCGAACATTTGCGGCGCTGGGGCATTGCCGATGCGCTGCGGCGGGCCTCGCCGATCTCGCCCGACCGGCCGACGACCGTCGTGTTCGCGACACGCATGAACGGGCCCCCACTGACACGCATCGAAAACGCCCTGAATGGCAGCCGAGAGCGCAGCAATCTCTATTCCGAAGAGGCGCAGTGGGTACCGCAATATGTGCTTGAAGACGTATTGCGGCGCTGCGCACAATCGCTGCCCAGCGTCGCCGTGCATTTCGAAACCGTGTTCGAGTCGTTCGAGCAGACGGAAGACCGGGTCGTTTCCCGGATGCGGGATGTCCGGAACGCCCGCGATATCGAGATCCGCAGCACCTATCTGATCGGGGCGGACGGCGCGCGGAGCGCCGTGCGCGACAGCATCGGCGCGGCCATGGTCGGCGACCAGGCTTACTCGCGCAATTACAGCATCATCTTCAAAGCGCCAGATCTCGACGCCCGCCAAATTCACGGGCCGGCGATCATGTATTGGATGATCAACGAAGACGTGCCCTCCCTGCTCGGGCCGATGGACGAAGATGGCTTGTGGTTCTTCATGGCCACCAAGCTTGACGGCGATCTCGACCCCACCGCCGCTGACGGCGCTACTCTCATTCGCCGCGCCACCGGCCTTCACGATCTCGGGGTCGACATTGTCGGAACGGACCTCTGGCTCGCCCATCGTTTGGTCGCGGATCGCTACTCGCGCGGCCGCGTGTTTCTGGCCGGCGATGCCTGTCACCTGCACCCCCCGTTCGGCGGCTTCGGCATGAATATGGGGATCGGGGACGCGGTCGACCTCGGATGGAAGATGGCGGCGCATCTTTCCGGCTGGGGCGGTGACACCCTGCTCGCCAGCTATGAATTGGAGCGGCGCAAGGTTCACGAGCGAACCATGGCCGAAGCTGTGTTCAACTATAGCCTCACGTCAAACCAGCTCGTCCGCCCCGGACTTGAAGAGCCGGGCCTCATCGGCGCGGCGACAAGGCGGGAAGTCGCCGACATCATCGAGGCAACAAAGGTACGCGAATTCAAAACGCTCGGGATCGTTCTTGGCATGCGTTATGAGGATTCGCCGATCGTCGTCCCGGACGGCAGCGAGCCCCCGGCCGATCACTTCATGCTCTACATTCCATCGGCCCATCCGGGCTGTCTGGCGCCGCATCTTTGGCTGGCGGATGGCTCCTCGCTCTACGATCATTTCGGCGACGGGTTCACGCTCCTGGTCACTGAAGGCGATCCCGCTGCTACAGAAGGTCTTTTCACAGCGGCGAACCGCGCGAATATTCCGCTCAAAGTGCTGGCTCCGCATGACGGCCGCCTGCGAAATCGGTATGGCGCGCGATTTGCGATCATCCGGCCGGACCAGCACGTGGCCTGGCGCGGCGATCTGTTGCCCGCCGACGCCTCTGAGCTACTCGCACGCATTACCGGGAGAACCCGGCAGCCGCCTAAACCGAGATCCATCACGACCGACGATGCACGGGAGCCGCAATACGCGAGGTAATACGGCGCTCAAGAGAAGCACAAATAGCGGAGGAACATTGCAATGACGGCTCTTCTGGAAGAATCGCGGCTGACAGTGGATGGCCTGATCGCCCGGCGTCATGCGCCGCAGTCCTACGAGGAGCGGGTTCGCCACGCTCTCGACCTCGTCGAAATGCATCTACAGGAGGAGAACCCCGACCGGATCGACGAGTGCATCCGTCTCTACACCGACGACGCCGAATGGGAGGCGCCGGCCCGGCGCGTGACCTATAAGGGGCGCGAGACGATCAAGAAGATGTATCTGAGGGTGTTCAACGGCGTGGAGGATTTCGAGTTCACTCCCGTCGAGCGTTGGGCGACGCCGGATCGCGTCTTTGACGATTCTTTCGCCAGCTTTAAGATCGTCGGCGACGCCTTCGAGAATTGTCCGTACCCAATCGGCACGCGCGTGCAGATGCGTCTCATTCACAACTTCCACATCCGCGATGGTCTGATCTCACGTGAGATCGGCTACGAGATTTGGCGCCGCGCCGAGTGAGGCGGCCGCCGCGCATGCGGCCGTTCGAACCACTTTATTCCAATTCGACGGTCTCAAAATCCGCCGGGAGGATGATCTCGAGCAGTTCGCAATCGTCGGAATAGTCGAGCACGGCATGCTTGATCTTGGGCGGCTGCAGCTAGCACGAGCCTTCGCGCATGGTGACGGCGCCGGCGCCGTCAAAGTCGCTCTTGATCCAGCCTTTGAGCACATAGACCATCTGAAATTCGACGTCGTGATAGTGCCGCTTGGAGACTTCTGCCGGATCGCAGGGCGGGACCATCTTGATCACATGGGCGCGCGCTAGGCCGTTGGTCGCCGCGGCAATGCCGAGATCGCGATATTGCGCGTAGCGGCGCAAGCCGGTCTCAAACGCCTCCAGCGAATGGTGGCTGGCAACGAATGTCTGCTTGCGCGGCGGCTTTTTGGCGGCGGGCTTGGCCGCACGTTTGCTGCGTGCGGCGACGCGGCGGCGCGACGACGGTTTCGCGCGCGATCTAGCGCTCGTGGTTCGTGCAGCGTGGCTTTTGGCTTTTCTTTTTGCTCTTGCCATTGGCGTCCTCCTCGATTTTCAGTTGAGCGTGATCCCAAAAGCCGGCTCCCACTTTTCGGGATCATGCTCTAAAATTGCAGCGCGGCGTTGTGGCGGATCACGACCGAACGCACGTCGTCGGGCTTCTTGGCGCCCAATTGTCCGAGCGCGGCTTTGGTTTCTTCGACCAATATATCGATGACATGACCGGGCCCCTCCTCGCCGAGCGCGCCGAGCCCCCACAAGAAGGCCTTGCCGGCAAACGCGGCGCCGGCGCCGAGCGCATAAGCGCGCACCACATCGGCGCCGCTCCTGATGCCTGAATCCATCATCACGGTCGCGCGCGTGCCGACTTGGCGCGCGATCGCGGGCAGCGCGTCGATCGCGGCCGGCAGAGCCTCGATCTGGCGGCCGCCGTGGTTGGAGACGATCAGCCCATCGACGCCGAGCGATATCGCCTTCTCGGCGTCCTGCGGATGCAGGATGCCTTTGACGATCAGCGGCTTCTTCCAGCGGTCGCGATATTTGGCGACCTCCTCCCAGGTGAAGGCGCCGCCCATTTCCCGGCGGGCGAAATCGATCACGTCGTTGATCGACGGATCGGCGCCGGCGTAGCTGCGCAGGCTGGCGAAACGCGGAATGCCGTTCTTCATCAGTGCCGCGGTCCAGCTCGGCGACAGCGCCATCTGCGCCAGCATTTTCAGATCGGGACGGAACGCCCCACCAAGACCGACGACGACTTCGCGGGCGCGGGTGGTGCGCACCGGCACGTCGAGCGTCAGGATCAGCGCATTGCAGGCGGTGGCCGCCGCACGCCGCAGCAGATCGAAGCCGATGGCGTGATCGTTGTTGGCGGCGCGATAAAGCTGGAACCAGCATACTTCAGGCGCGATCTCGGCGATCTCCTCGATCGTGGCGCCGCCCGCCATGCCCAGCACATAAGGCACGCGGGCGCGCTGCGCGGCGCGGGCGAGATGCTTGTCGGCGCCGGGCCAGACGATGGCCGGACCGCCCATCGGCGCGATTCCGATCGGCGCGGCATAGCGGCGGCCGAACAGCTCGACGTCACAGGGCGGCAGTGACGGCATGATGCCATAGCGCGGCACGAGCTCGACGGCATCGAGCGCCGCCCAATTGCGCCGGATGCCGGCATCGTCCTTGCCGGAGCCGCCGTCGCCATATTCGAAGGCAAAGTGCGGCAGCCGCTTGCGCGCCGCGCGGCGCAGATAGTCGATGGTCGGATAGTGCCGATAGAGCGCGGCGTAGCGCGGGTTGGAATTCTTCCCCACAATGGGCTGGATTGGCTGCGCTTGCGGCGGGCTTTTTTGCAGCGTCGCGATCGCCGTCGTGTCGTGCATAGGCGTTACTCCCGTAGCACATTATAGGCACGATATAGCCGCGCTAGAAATGGCCCGATCGAGATTGGAAGCCGCGCAGGACACGAGGGAGAGACGCCATGCATGATGAGCCGGCAGCCGCGCCGGACAAGACCGCCGTGCGTGTCGCTTTGTGGCGCGCGCTTCATGTCGAGGTCGACCTGCCGCCGCATATCCTCGAAGACGAAATCGGGCTCCGGCTCGCGGCCCCTGAGGAGGGCTGGCGCAACCGCCCCGATATGGACCCGCATTTCACAAGTTCCTTCCGCGCCTCCATTCTGGCACGCGCGCGCTTCATCGAGGACCTGGTTGTGGAGGGAGCCGGCCGCGGCGTCGGCCAATATGTCATCCTCGGCGCGGGCCTCGATACTTTCGCGCAGCGCCGGCCGGAGCTCGCCTCTCGACTTCGCATATTCGAGGTCGACCCGCCCGGTCCTCAGGCCTGGAAGCGGCGGCGGCTCATTGAGCTCGGCTTCGGCATTCCGGAGTGGCTGCGGCTCGTTCCGGTCGACTTCGAAGCCGGCGGCGCCGGCGGATCTTGGCGGGAACGGCTGGCAGTCGCCGGCTTCGATGCCGGGCGGCCGGCGATCGTCGCCTCCACCGGCGTCAGCATGTACCTCACCGGGGATGCGATCATGGCGACGCTGCGTCAGGTCGCGGCATTCGCACCGGGATCGACGTTCGCCATGACGTTCCTGCTGCCGATCGAGTGCGCGGATCCCGAGGTGCGTCCCGGGCTCGAACTGGCAGTGAAGGGCGCGCGCGCCAGCGGAACGCCGTTCATCAGCTTCTTTATGCCGGCAGAGATGCTGACGCTTGCCCGCGAAGCCGGCTTCAAGGACGTACGGCATGTTTCGGCGGCACACCTCGCCGACCGCTATTTCGCCGGCAGGACGGATGGCCTTCGCCCGCCGAATAATTCGGAGGAATTTTTGGTGGCTTCGACTTAACGAGGACTGCGGCTGACGATTTAGAAATGGCTGTAGGAAGGCCGCGTGAAAGTAAGCGGCTTGCCGTCGCGGATGAAGGATGCACCCTGCCCGGCTGCGATACGACCGATCTCGGTGGCCGCGACGCCGGCCTTTTTGGCCGCCGCCAGGAAGGCTGTAAGCTTATCCGGCTTCAGCGTCAGCACGATCTCATAGTCGTCACCGCCTGACAGCACGGTTTCGATCAGCGCCGGTTCGGCCGCAAGCGCGGATCGCGCCGCCTCGGAGAATGGCACGCGCGCGACATCGATCTCCGCCGCCGCGCCTGACGCGCGGCACAATTTGGCGATATCGCCGGCGAGACCGTCCGAGACATCCATCGCCGAACCGGCGTGCTGTAGCACCGCTTCGGCGAGCGCATTGCGCGGCTGCGGCAGCAAATAGCGCTGCTCGAGATGCGTCTGCATGGCACCCGTGAGCCGCCAGCGCTGCGCAAGATTGGCATCCTGGCGAAGCCGTACGCCGAGCGCAGAGTCGCCAATGGTGCCGGTCACGACCACGCTGTCGCCGGCTTTGGCGGTCGAGCGCCGCACCATGGCGCCGTTCGGCACCGCGCCGAATGCGCTGACCGAGACCGCGGTGGGGCCCGGCGTGCGGTCGGTGTCGCCACCAAGAAGCGGACAGGAATAAGACTTCGCGTCATCGCCCAGGCCTGCGGCAAAGCCCGCGATCCAAGCGTCGTCGACGTTCGCCGCGAGCGAGACCGAAATGAGAAAGCCAACCGGCCGGGCGCCTTTGGCAGCGAGGTCGGAGAGATTCATCCGCAGCACTTTGCGAGCGATCTTGTCGGGCGGATCGTCCGGAAAGAAATGCACCCCGGCGATCACGCCGTCGGTGGTCACC
>DASZLU010000030.1:0-18391 GCA_035552195.1 Allostellaceae bacterium
GACGATCCACGGCGTCGATTATCAGATCGTCGATATCGGGATGCGCATGCTCCATGCGCGCGAGCTATTCCGAGCCCAAAGCTTCCCGGACAACTACATCATCGACCCGATGTATCAGGGAAAGCCGCTGACCAAAACCGCACAGATTCGCATGTGTGGCAATTCGGTATGTCCGATCCTTGCCCAAGCACTCGTCATTGCGAACTGCGCCGGCGCCGAGCGCGAAGCGGCATGACCGGGCAATCGCCGCCCTCCGCCGTCTTCATCTCCACCGACGCGCTTAAGCAGATGATCGCCTGGAGCCTGCTCTGTATGGGTGTGATCGGCAGCAAGACCGAGCAATTCGATGTGACTGTGCGCGGGGATGGCGTGGTCGTGACGCCGGAACATTCGAGGGGGAAGTGATGATTACGAATCTTGATCAGGTCCGGGAGGGCAAGCTTTGCTGGCCAGATCATAAGCCCCGCACAGCCTATCGCCAGCGCGCGCAGTTCTCCAAAGGTCTCGATAGCTCCCTCCAAGAGATCAAATGGGAGATGGAGCGCTGGCGCGCCGTCGATTACGTGATCTCGCGCAATAACCAGCGCGTCTATGCGGGCGATCCGGCGGTCGCGCTCTGGTGGACGCAGAAACGCCGCGACGGCACCTTCGATCTACGCGTTCTCGCCTGCGATAAATGGGACAATATCGGCCACAATGCGCACGCGATCGCTCTGACGCTATCGGCGATGCGCGCGCTCGAGCGCTGGGGCGCCTATACAGCAGAGCAGGCCGCCCAAGGGGCTCGCGCGGCTCTGCCGCCTCCCGCCGATCAAGCGACGCTCGATTGGAAAGCCGTGCTAGGCGCCGTTCCGGCAGGCATCACTGGCGACGATGCCCTCGCCATCGTCAACGCGCGTTACCGGCGGATGTCCGCGGATGCGCAAGGCAATGAGGATGAGCAGCGCCGGCTTAATCTTGCCATCGAGGCGGCGCGCGCGGAGTTCAAGCCGTGACCCTGGCGAATCCAACCATCGGCAGCCTCACCGCCATCGCCTTCGAGGCCCGAGACGAAGCCCTCACCGCTTGCCAGAACTGGCCGCAATGGGCGAGCGCGCACGAAGGTTACGGCGTTCTGACCGAGGAATACCGCGAGCTCGAGACGCATGTTTTCACGAAACAGAAGAACCGCGATCTAGCCGCCATGCGCAAGGAAGCCATCCAGCTTGCCGCGATGGCGATTCGCTTCGTCCATGACATCTGCGACGGGGATCGTGGCAGGAAATGACCGCCGCCAGCGCAGTTATCCCCAAGCTCTTGCCCGAGGCGGACGTAGCCGCAATGCTCGGCTGCAGTCCGGTGTTCTTGCGCCGCGAGAGGTATGCAGGGCACATCGGCTACGTGAGGGTGGGGAAGAAGGCCTTTTTCACCGAGGATCAGGTTCGCGAATACATTGAGGCTCGTTCATGCCCCGCTACGCCGCCGAAAAGCCAGGACAGGTTGGAGACTACTGGCTCTCTCAACGCGACAACTCCCCCGCGTGGTGCCGTACCTGGCTTGACAAAGGAAGCCGTCAGGTCCGCCGAGCTTCGCTTGATACAGACGACTTCGAAGAAGCCAAGACACGACTAGTCGCGTGGTTCATTGAAAACCACCGCGAGAAAAATGCGCCGATCGATGAGGCTCTGCTCAGCGGGATACTGAAGGCCTATTACGATCGCCACGCATCCAAGCTGCCGAGCTCGGATCAAGCCTGGATTGCCATCAAGCGCTTCATTTCCTTCTGGCCCGCGGCGACAATTTCGGTTCTCACCCTAGCCGAGCAAGAGCGCTATGTCAAGGCACGGCAGGATGATGGTATTGCGCTCTCGACGATCAGCCGGGAATTGATGACGCTGCGTGCCGCGGTGCGTGACGCTTGGAAGCGCCAGGAACTTGCCAGCGCGCCCTACATCAAAGAGCCCATGACCAAAGAGGACAGGGACGCCGCAGAGCCCAAGGGACGTCCCCTGTCGCTCCAGGAGGTGGCTGTGCTGTTCCGTGTCGCCGTGGGCAGCGAGCGCCGGATGATGCTCTTAATGATCCTATTCGGCACACTCTGCCGCCCCGATGCCGCGCGCGACCTGACATCCTTCCAGCACGACGCCGAGCATCAGCTATTGAAGCTCAACCCGGCCGGCCGCCGGCAGACGAAGAAGTACCGACCCACGATCCCGGTCGCCCAATACCTTCAGCCGTGGCTCTCGCTCCGAACGCGTTCGCATTACATCGGCACGCTCAGCGGCCCCGTTGCCGATGTGAAGAAGATGATTCGCGGCCTGCGCGCCGATGCCAAGCTTGATGACGAGGTGAGCGGATACTCGAGCCGCCACACGATGGCGCGCGAACTTCGGAAGCGCCGCGTTCCGGGCGAGCAGATCGAATTGATGCTGGGACACCGCCGACCGAACGAAGGCACGACCGGGATCTATGCGCCATACGACCCCGACTATTGCAGCGATGCCGTCGCGGCGATCGATGACGTATTCGCTGCGCTCGAAGGGATTTTAGGCGCGGGATACTTTCGAATTGCGTTCGAGCGCATCAAAACCGATGCGGAGCGATATGCAGAAAGACGAAGGATTTCAGGTCTTAAAGTGGTGGGCGCGACAGGGATTGAACCTGTGACCCCTACCATGTCAAGGTAGTGCTCTCCCGCTGAGCTACGCGCCCTCTAAGATGTCGCGGTGTAGCGGAAATCGCCGCGTGTGACAAGCCGTGCGACGACGTTAGGCTGCGAGGAAGCGGTCGATTTCGTTGACCAATTGGCGCAGATGGAACGGCTTCTCGAGCACCGTCGCTTCGCTCGACATCGCCCGCGCCTCGCGCAGGGCAACCGCGGCAAAGCCGGTGATGAAGATGACCCGGAGATGCGGCCACATATCGTTGGCGCGGCGCGCCAACTCGATACCGTCGAGACCTGGCATCACCACATCGGCGAGCAGCAGATCGACGGCATGCTCGTTCATGAAGCCGAGCGCGGATTCGCCGTCGCCATGATCGCTGACCTCGTGGCCGGCGCGGCGCAGCGCGCGCGCCAGGAAGAAGCGCAGGTTTTCATCGTCTTCGGCAAGGAGAATTCGGGCCATGGCACGTCCGCGTAAAAGACCTCTGGTAGGCTAGCGCGAGGAAATAAACGAAGCGTTTACGACAGCCCGGCTCTGCCCCTAAAGTCGGGGAATGGAAGGGAATGTGGCACCCCTCGCGCTCAGCGAGCCGACCTTGGAAATCCTGGCTGCCGACCGGCAGACGACGCCTTTGGTGCTGGCCTCGCCACATAGCGGCACCAATTACCCGCCCGATTTGCTCGCCGCCTCGCGGCTCGATCCCCTGAACCTCCGCCGCTCGGAGGATAGTTATGTCGACGAGATTTTCGGGGCCGGACCCGAGCTTGGTGCCCCGCTGCTCAAAGCGTGCTTCGCCCGCGCTTATCTCGACCCCAATCGCGAGCCTTTTGAGCTCGACCCGGCGATGTTCGAGGATGCGCTCCCCGATTTCGTGAACCGGCACTCGCCGCGTGTGCGGGTGGGTCTCGGCACGATCGCCCGCGTCGTCGCCTCGGGCGAGGAGATCTACGCGCGCAAGCTGCGTTTCGCCGAAGCGCATCAGCGGATCGAGCGGCTCTACCGCCCCTATCACAACGCGCTCACCCAGCTGGTCGAGGCGACGCACAGCCGGTTCGGTTTCTATATGCTGCTCGATTGCCATTCGATGCCATCGACCACCCTGCCGCAACGCAGCGGCCTCAGCCGCGGCCGGGTCGATATCGTGCTCGGCGATTGCCACGGCACGTCCTGCGATCCGATCGTCGCCGATACGGCGCAGCGCGTGCTGGTCGATAAAGGCTATGCGGTCGTGCGCAACGCGCCCTACGCCGGCGGCTTCACGACCACGCATTACGGCAAGCCCGACGATGGCGGCCATTGCCTCCAGATCGAGATCGGCCGCGGACTCTACATGGACGAGCGCAACTTCGAGCGGAAGCCGTTCTTCACGCAGCTCGCCAAGGATATGCGCGATCTCACCTTGGCGCTGGCACGCATCGATCCGGCGCTGCTGAGGCCTGCGTGAGCCCGCCGGCAGGATCGCCGGTTTCCTTCGTTATCCGCGATAGCGAGCCCGGCGACATCCCGGCGATCACGGCCATCTACGGCCATTCGGTGATAACGTCGCTCGCGACTTTCGACGAGACCGCCCCCTCCTGCGAGGAGATGGCGCAGCGCCGCGCCGAGGTGCTTGAGGCCGGCCTGCCCTTCATCGTCGCCGTCAAGGATGACGGGCGGCTCGTGGGCTATGCCTATGCGGGCGCGTTCCGCCGCCGTACCGGCTATCGCTACACGCTCGAGGATTCGATCTACGTCGAGCGCAATGCGACGCATCGCGGGATCGGTACGGCTTTGCTCACCGAGTTGATCGACCGTTGCGGGGCCGCCGGCTATCGCCAGATGGTCGCGGTCATTGCCGATACCGAGCGAACCGCCTCGATCGGGCTGCACGAGAAACTCGGCTTCAGGACGGTCGGGACGCTGCCGGCCATCGGCTTCAAGTTCGGCCGCTGGATCGATGTTGTGCTGATGCAGCGCGCCCTCGGCCCGGACGGTATCGGCACGCCCCGGCGCTAAGCAACGCTAATGCACAAAAGAGAAGGGCCGTGCCCGAAGGCACGGCCCAAGTTTAGGGAGGAAACGCCTAGAAGACGTACGGCAGGTCGTCGGGCGACAACCGATGCCGCAATGCACAATATGGTGCAGTGATACTGACAAATCAATACCAAAAAAACCAAATCGGAAAATTATTCGTTCTAAGTAGTTAGCTGCCAAAACCGGGCCGCTAAGCCCTTCTAGGGCAATGCACAACGCTTGCTGCGGCGCAATGACACAGCGCGCTAACTGTCGAACTCCCGACGGATCGCCGGCCCCTGTTCGTCGAGTTCCGGCACCCGAAGAACGGGATCGCCGCCGCCCGGCGGTGCCGGCAGCGAGATCGCCTCGCCGCCCATCGCCGCGGTGATACGACGTAATTGGGGATGCGCCGCCAGATCGGCAACGCTGTTGAGGCGACCGAATGCGATATCGGCGGCCGCGAGCAGCGCCGCCACCGCTTCCCGGGTCTGGCCGGCAAAGCGCTCGGCGATGATCTCGTCGAGGACCGGCCGATGGGCGACGCGCTGGACGTTGCTGCAAAATCGCGGATCGCCGGCGAGCGCGGCATCGCCGAGCACCGCGGCGCAAAAGCGCTGCCATTCGCGCTCGTTCTGGATGCCGACGATGATCGCCTTGCCATCGCCGGTGGCGAAGGCGCCATAGGGCGCGATCGAGGGGTGTTGCACGCCGACGCGCGCCGGCGCCTTGCCGAGTTGCTCCTGAAAGATGAGCGGCACCGCCATCCATTCCGCGGTCGCATCGAACATCGCGATGTGCAGCGCCCTGCCCTCGCCGCTCTTCTCGCGCGCATAAAGCGCCTCGAGGATCGCCGCATAGGCGTTGAGACCGGCAGAAATATCCGAGACCGAGACGCCGACGCGGCCCGGCGCTTCCGGCGAGCCGGTGATCGAGGCCAATCCGGTCTCGCCCTGGATCAGCAGGTCATAGGCCTTCATGTCGCGATAAGGGCCGTCGTCGCCATAGCCGCTGATCGAGCAGGTGACGAGACGCGGATAGCGGCGGCGCAATTCCTCGGGCGCGAAGCCGGCCCGCGCGGCGGCGCCCGGTGCGAGATTCTGCACAAAGACATCGGCACGCGCGATGATGCGTTCCAGCAACGCCCGATCGTCCGCCGCTTTGATATCGAGAACCAACGATTCCTTGCCGCGGTTGAGCCAGACGAAATAGGCGCTGTGGCCGCGCGCGGCGCGATCGTAATGACGCGCGAAATCGCCTTCGGCACGCTCGATCTTGATGACCCGGGCGCCGGCATCGGCCATGCGGCCGGTCGCGAGCGGCGCTGCCACTGCCTGTTCCAATGCTACGACGAGAATGCCTTGAAGCGGCTTGGCCATCGCATCTCCTTTATCCCCGACCATAGGACAAAAGCAGCGCATGCCCCAAACCCGCGGTGAAAAGGTGCGCGACGAGGGGCGAACTCAGGCCGCGCCTTGCTCCCAGCTTTGCGAGGTCAGGTAATGCCGCGCGATGAAGCGGTAGAGATTGGCGATCTTGGTCTCGGTATCGTTGCAACGGCTCATCTCGATGATCGCCCATCCCGCGAGAACGGGGTCCCACAGCATCAGCCCCTGATGCAGGTCGTCGCGCTGCTCGCGGATGAATTCGACACGCGCGTGAAGCTGGCCGATTGCTTCCTCGATTTTCTCTTGCCGCTTGGTGAGCCGCGCGAATATCCCGTCGTAAAGCTCGATCGGCTTCAGCATCAGCGTACGGATGCGCGACAACTCATCGACGATGGCGCGGTCGCTGCGATAGACGCGCGCCAATTGATTGACCTTCGGCACGATGTTCAACACGTCGCCGCATCGTTCTTGCAGCGCTTCGATATAGGCGAGCTCGCGCCCGAGTTCGTCGATGCGCGCCAGCACCGACTCGGCGGTCATCTCGCAGCCGAGCTTGGTCGCGATCTCGTTTGCGGCCGCCTGCAGCCTGGTCTTCGTCTCCGGCCGCTCCACGAAGGCTTCGAGCACGTCGTCTTTGGCGCCGACAAGGTCGTCGGTGCCGATGGCCCGCGCCCAAAGATACGCCTTGGCGCGCAGCCGGTGCCGATCCTCGACCGACCACGACGCCGAGCCATCGAGCAGCTCGCGCGGGATTGAATCGCCGGGGCGGATTTCCTTGACGAAGCGCAGGCTCTTTTCGACGACCGCCAACAGCGTGCCATCATTCGAATCGCGATCGATGCCGAATTCGCGGTGCAGCATGCCGAGCGGCAGGGACGCGACGAGCGTGCCGAGCTCGACATGGAAAGCGGGCGTCGACCCGTCTTCGGTCAGCGCAAAATGCGCCCCTTTGAGCGTGAAAACTTTGTGGTCGAACAAGAAATGCGTGCTGCGATCGCCCTCGCACGAGCCGATCTCGGAAGCGGTCTGCGTCGTCATCGCACCACCTCTCCAGTCCCACGACCCGATGAAGAATAGGCTGCGACCATCGCGCGCAAGCGGCGAGAATGATCGCCAATCTAAGGACGCCCCGTAAACGCGGCGTTAAGAGATGCGGTCGGCGTCAACTTGACGTTGCAGAAGTTTCCCTTGAGCCGCCTTGCACCCGCCGCAGCGCGAGCCCACAATGTTCGAAAGATCAAGCTCGTAGGAGGGGTTTTACCGATGCTGCGTGTCGCACTTCTCGACGATTATCAAGGCATCGCGTTGCGCCTCGCCGATTGGAAGAGCCTGCAGCCGGACGTTCAGGTCGAGGCTTTCCCCGAGCACATCGCCGATCTCGAGACCTTGGCGAAACATCTCCATAATTTTGAATGTTTGGTGCTGATGCGCGAGCGCACGCCGTTGCGCCGCCCGCTGATCGAGAAGCTGCCGAACCTCAAGCTCGTCATCACCACCGGCATGCAGAACGCCTCGGTCGACGCCGCGGCGCTGGCCGAGCGCGGCATCGTCTTTTGCGGCACCGACGGGCTCGGCCATTCGACCGCCGAGCTCACTTGGGGCCTCATCATCGACCTGTTCCGCAGTATCTCGCACGAGGATCACGCGCTGCGTCAGGGCCGCTGGCAGACACGCATCGGCTACGGCATGAAAGGCAAGACGCTCGGTATCATCGGGCTCGGCCGGCTCGGCAGCATGGTCGCGGGCTACGGCAAGGCCTTCGGCATGGAAGTGCTCGGCTGGAGCCGCAGCTTCGACGCCGAGAAGGCCGCCAAGCTCGGCATCAAGAGCGTCGGCAAGGACGAGCTGTTCGCGCACGCGGATGTCGTGACCTTGCACGTCAACCTCAACGACAGTTCGCGCGGTCTCGTCACTGCCGCCGATCTCGGCCGCATGAAGCCGAGCGCCTATCTCGTCAACACGTCGCGCGCCCCGGTCGTCGATCAGGCGGCGCTGCTCGCCGCGCTCAAGGGCCGCAAGATCGCCGGCGCCGCGATCGACGTCTACGACGTCGAGCCGGTGACGAAGAGCCTGCCGTTCTTCGAGCTCGACAATGTCGTCGTCACGCCGCATCTCGGCTACGCGATCGAGGAGAATTTCCGCATCAATTATCAAAGCGCGATCGAGAACATCCGCGCGTTCCTCGATGGCAAACCGATCAGGCTCGTGAAGCCGCGCTGACGCGCCTCAAGGGGGACATCATGGGGAACCGGAGAACGTTCTTGATTGCCGCGGCGCTGGCCGCGGCGCTCGGCGCGATGCAACCGGCCCGGGCGGCCGACACGCTGGCGCCGGTGATCTTGGCCAATCCCGCCGAGAGTCTTTCCTTCAGCGCCGCCTATCTCGCCGAGGATCTCGGCATTTTCAAAGAGTACGGCATGGCGGTGAAGATGCTGCTCATCCCGGGCGTCGGCGCCTTCAACGCCGTCGTCTCGGGCAGCGCCGATTTCGCGCAGCCTTCGGCGATCACGCTGACGCGCGCCGCGGCCAAGGGCCAGCGCATGCTGGCGATCGCCGAGACGACGAACCGGCCGATCATCCAGGTCGCGTTGCGCAAGGATATTGCAGAGGCCGGCGGCTTCGATCCGAAAGCGTCTTTTGAGAAGCGCGGCGCGCTGCTGAAAGGACGCACCATCGCCGCCGACGCCACCGGCTCGCTGATCCACGGCTACGTGCTGCTGATGGCGAAACGCGCCGGTCTCGATCCGTCATCGGTGCAGGTCGCGTTCATGCAGCCGCCCAACATGCTGGCCGCATTCCAGACCAAGCAGATCGACGGCTTCGCCATGTCGCCGCCCTGGCCGCTGGTCCCGGTGCTGAAAGGCGACGCGGTGATGCTGGCGAGCGGGCCCGATGGCGAGCCCGCCGATCTCGCGCCGTTCGCGAACAACGTTGTGATTGCGCGGCCCGACACCTGCCAGCAGCGCCGCGCGCTCTGCGTCGGCATGGGCAAATCCTTCACGCAAGCCGAAGCCTACATGCGCGACCATCCCGACGAGGCTCTCGCGCTGTTGAAAAAGCGGTTCGCGACGCTCGACGACAAGGTTCTGGCCGGCGCGTTCGAGACGATCCGCAAAATCAGTCCGAACCCGCCCGCGATCTCGGCCAAGGGGCTGGAGAATGCCGAGGTTTTCAACGTCGATGCCGGGCTGATGAAACCAGAGGACAAGCTCGCCAGTTATGACGGTCTCTATACCGACGCGTTCGTGAAATAGCCGCCGTGACCGCGCGCCGCATCCTCTTCGCTTTGTTCGTCCTGCTGCTGGCGGGAGAGCGCTCGGCTGCGGCCGCGGACAGCCTCTCGATCGCGGTCGGCGGCGCCAATATCGTTGCCTATTTGCCGCTCACCATCGCCAACGAGCTCGGCTATTTCAAAGCGGCCGGCATCGATGTCACCATCAACGATGTGCAGAGCGGCACCAAAATGGCCGAGGCACTGGTTGGCGGCAGCGCCGATATCGGCTTCGGCTCCTACGAACACGTGATTCATCTGCGGCCGAAAGGTCTCGATGTGGTCTGCATCATGCTGATCAACCACACCTATGGGGCGGTGATCGGCCTGACCAAAGAACATGCTGCGACTTATAAATCGCCGGCCGATCTCAAAGCCTATCGCATGGGCGTGATCGCGCCCGGCTCGGCGCTCGACGTCGCCTTGCAGCTGCTCATCGCCAAAGCCGGGCTCAGCCATGACGATGTCGCCTCGGTCGGTGTCGGCGCCGGGGCCGGCGCGATCGCGGCGATGAAATCGGGGCGGCTCGACGGCATCTCGCACGCCGATCCGGTGATCTCGCGCCTCATTCAGGACGGCGACATCGTGCCGATCGTCGACACCCGCACCGAGGCCGGCATCAAATATCTCTACAACGGGCTCTTTGCCGGCAGCGCGGTGTTGAGCAAGGAATCGGTGACGAAAGAGCACGCCCAGGCGGTGCAGGTCTTCATGACGCAAATCATCCGCGCGTTCCGCTTCATCAAGACGGCGCCGATCGATCAGGTTATGGCTTTGGTCCCGCCGGCCTATTACGGACCCGATAAGGACATCTATCAGCGGACGCTGACCAGCAACCGCACGAGCGAAGGCGTGTTCACGGTCGACGGCGCGACCGACGAAGCCTCGGCACGCACGACCCTGCACGATCTCGCGACCTTCGATCCGCTGCTGAAAGGCAAGGAAGGTGCCTTCAACATCGGGGCAAGCTACGACAATCGCTTCGTCGAGGCCGCGAACCGGACTTTAGACGCAGCAAAATGATGACAACGCTGAACAAGGGGAAGAAGCGAACATGGGGAACATGATGAAACGCGTGCCGATGACGGCGGCGCTCGCAGCGGCGCTGGCGCTCGGCGCATCGGGCGCACCGGCGCAGACGCAAACCGAGATCAAGATCGGTTTCATCAACAGCTATTCGGGCTTCCTTGCCGAGCCCGGCGACGAGATGGACAAGGGAGTCATGCTCTACAAGCAAGAGCATGACAAAGACCTGCCGCCCGGCGTCAAAGTCACGATCCTCAAACGCGATGACACCTCGACGCCCGAGGTGGCCAAGCGTTTGGCGCAAGAACTGATCACGCGCGATCACGTCAACCTACTGTTCGGCGTCGTCGCTTCGCCCAATGCCGCGGCGATCGCGCCGCTGACCGCCGAAGCCAAGATACCTTTGGTCATCACCAACGCGGCGGGAACGGCGATCACGCGCATCTCACCGTATGTCGTGCGCGATAGTTTCACCCAGTGGCACACCGCGCTGCCGATGGGGCAATGGGCGGTGAAGCAAGGCTGGAAAACCGCTTTCACCGCGGTCAGCGATTTCATTCCGGGCCATGACGCCGACGACGCCTTCAAGAGGGGCTTCACCGACGCCGGCGGTAAAGTGCTCGGCTCGATCGCCTTCTCGCCGGCGACCCCCGATTTCCCGCCGGTGGTGCAGCGCATCCGCGACACCAAGCCCGACGTTGCTTTCGTTTGGGTACCGGCGGGCACGCAAGCGACCGCGATGATGAAAGCGATCCAGGATCTTGGCGTGCGTCAGGCCGGGATCAACGTCGTTTCAACGCAAGACCTTGTCCCCGATGAGGCGCTGCCGGATATGGGCAACGCCGCGGTCGGCACCATCACCGCCGGCAATTACTCCATCGCCGGCGACCGTCCGGCGAACAAGGCCTTCCTCGCCGATTGGAAGAAGACCTACGGCGACAAGTCGATCCCGGATTTCCTCTCGGTCGATGGCTGGGACGGTCTCGCCATGGTCTACGCGATGCTCAAGGAGACCAAGGGCAAGTTCACCGGCGAAGAGGCGATGAAATTTTTTTCTACCTATAGGACGGATGCCAGCCCGCGCGGTCCGATCTCGATCGATCCGAACACGCGCGACATCGTCCAGAACATCTACATCCGCAAGACCGAGATGAAGGACGGCAAGCTCGCCAATGTCGAATTCGACATGATCCCGAACGTCAAGGATCCGTGGAAAGAACTGAACCCGCCGAAGTAGGCGCGTGTTCTCTTTGATGGAATGACGGCAGAAGAAGCCATCCGCTTCGACGATCGCGTCGCCATCGTGACCGGCGCGGGCAACGGGCTTGGCCGTTGCCATGCGCTCGGTCTCGCGGCGCGCGGCGCCAAAGTTGTCGTCAACGATGCGGGCGGCGCGGTGGATGGGACGGGTCACTCCCCCGCCGCCGAGAAAATCGTCGCCGCGATCGAAGCCGCCGGCGGCACGGCCATCGCCGATACCGCCGATGTCACCGACCCGGCCCAGGTCGCGGCGATGGTCGAGCGGACGGCCCGGCGCTGGGGCCGTATCGACATCCTGGTCAACAACGCCGGCATCCTGCGCGACAAAAGCTTCGGCAAGCTGACCGCCGAGGATTTCCGCGCCGTGATCGAGGTGCATGTGATGGGCGCGTTCCATATGGCAAAAGCCGTCTGGGACGGAATGCGGGCGCAGAATTATGGCCGCATCGTCTTCACCACCTCGTCCTCGGGGCTCTACGGCAATTTCGGCCAGGCGAATTACGGCACGGCGAAAGCGGCGCTGGTCGGGCTGATGAACGTGCTCGATATCGAAGGACGCAAGAACGACATCCGCGTCAACATCCTCTCGCCGACAGCGGCGACGCGTATGACCGAGGCCCTGCTGCCCGAAGAGGATCGCGCGCTGCTCGATCCCGCGAGCGTGACCCCGGGTCTGCTCTACCTCGTCAGCGACGAAGCGCCGTCGGGCGTCATGCTCTGCGCCGGCGCCGGCTGTTTCGCGCGTGCGGAGGTCGTCGAAACGCCCGGCCTTTATTTGCCGCCGGGGGAACGCAGCCCCGAGACGATCGCGCGGCGTTTTGCCGAGATTTCCGCGCCCGAGGGTGCGGCGACGCTGCCCGATGCATGGGCACAGACAAAGAAGTATGTTGCGCTCGCCCGGCAAGCTCAAAAGCCTCGTTAGGAAAGTCATGAGTATCGATACGAAGATCGCGATTATCGGCGGCGGCATCGCCGGCCTCGGCCTGGCGCTCAATCTGAAGCGCCGCAACATCGACTGCCGCGTTTACGAAACCGCGCCCGAGTTGAAAGAGCTCGGCGTCGGCATCACGCTGTTGCCGCACGCGACGCGCGAGATCGATGCGCTCGGCCTCCTCGACACGATCAAGTCGCTCGCGATCGAGAATGTCGAAAGCTGCTTCTTCAACCGCTTCGGCCAGCTCCTCTACAAGGAGCCGCGGGGCAAGCTTGCCGGCTATTCCTATCCCGAGCTCGGCATTCATCGCGGCCGCTTGCATATGGCGCTCTACCAGGCAGCGCTCGCCGCGCTGGGCCCCGAGCGCATCGTCACCGACCGGCACTGCGTCGCCGTCGAGCAGAACGACAGCGGCGTCACCATCCGCTTCCGCGAGACCTCGACCGGCAGGGATGCGCCGTCGATCCATGCCGAAGCCGCCATCGGCTGCGACGGCATCAACTCTGCCGTACGCAAGCAATTCTATCCCAACGAAACGGTCGCCTTCGCCGGCATCAACACTTGGCGCGGCGTGACGCGGCGCAAGCCAATCCTCACCGGCCGTTCCTATATGCGCGTCGGCTCGATCCGCACCGGCAAGATCGTGATCTATCCGATCATCGACAATGTCGACGAGCACGGTAATCAGCTCATCAATTGGATGGCCGAGATCCAGACGCAGAACCTCGCAAAGAACGACTGGAACAAATCGGGCAAGCTCGACGATTTCCTGCCGATCTATCAGGGCTGGAAATTCGATTGGCTCGATGTCGGCGAGCTGATCCAAAAGTCCGATACGATCCTCGAATATCCGATGGTCGACAAAGATCCGATCGCGCGCTGGACCTTCGGCCGCATCACCTTCGCCGGCGATGCCGCGCATCCGATGTATCCGCGCGGCTCGAACGGCGCGGCGCAGGCGCTGATCGATGCGCGCACCCTCGCCGATCTCTTCGGCCGCCACAGCGACACGGCGCAGGCTCTCGCCGAATACGAGACGCGGCGTCGCGAGACGACGGCGAAGATCGTCCGCACCAACCGCGAGCACCCGCCCGATTTCATCAATATCCGCGTCGAAGAGCTGACCGGCGACAAGCCGTACGACGACCTCGACAAATTCATCACGCAGGATGAACTGAAGACACTGAGCGACAATTACAAACGCGTCGCCGGATTCGCGGTCGAGGACGTGGGGTAAGGCTCGATTTTTAACTCGTCATTGCGAGGCGTGAAGCGACGAAGCTAACGCGCGTTAGTTCCACCGCGGCATCAACCGCCCGGCGTTGCCGCGATCAATCGCGGCGAGATCGCCTTCCGAAAAGCCGAAATCGATAATGCCTTGCGCCGTTTCGGTGGCGGTGCGGTAAGGGAAATCCGTCCCAAACAATATCTGCGTGCTTTCGACCAGCCGCGTCAGGCCCATCAGCGCCCAGGGATGCGCCGCCTGCGCCGTGTCGTAGTGAAAGCGCTTCAGCTGCGCGAGCGAGCCGCCTTCGACCGCGGGCGCCCAGCGGCCGGGGGCGCGCTCAAAACGCTCGACGAGGAACGGCATCGTCCCGCCGGCATGCGAGAATATCCACTGAATGTCGGGGTAGCGCGTCGTCGCGCCGCCGAAGATCAGGCTGGCGATCGCCCGCGTCGTGTCCGAGCCGAACTCGACGACCGAATCGTTCACGCCGGGAATGCAGTCATGCAGGCAATTCGGCGCGAGCGGATGGGTGTAGACGACGGCCTTGCGGCGGTTGAGCTCGTCGAAGATCGGATCGTAATACGGATCGCCGAGCCACTTGTCGCCGATATTGGTGATGAGGTTGATGCCGTCGGCATTGAGCGCGCGATAGGCGTGATCGATCTCTTCGAGGCTGCCGTCGATATCGAGGATCGGCAGCGAGGCGAACAGCCCGAAGCGGCCGGGACGATCCTGCGCCATCCGGGCGACGAACTCGTTCCAATCGCGCGCCAGCGCCCGCTGCTTGTCCTTCGGCTCCGGCCAGATCGTCACGGGATGCGGCAGCGAGATGATCGCGGTCGCGACGCCGCCTTTGTCCATGTCGTCGAGGGAGCGCTCGAGCGACCACGACATGCGCGGCGCATTGCCATAGGTGATTTGCGATGCCGCTTCGATATAGCTGGGGGGCGTCACGTGGTGATGCACGTCGATGCGGCGCGGGTTCGCCATCTAATTCCCTTTGATGTCGCGCGCGACGGTCTCGCCGGCGATCTTGCCGAAGGTCAGCGCTTTCGCGAGGCCGCCAGTGTAGCCGGTCACCGGCCCGCCCTCGAGTCCGCCGATGGTCGCGCCGGCCGCATAGAGGCCCGCAATCGCGCCGCCATTCTTCGCCTGCACGCGCGCATCCGGATCGATGGCGACACCGCCCATCGTGTAGGTAAGGCCCGCGCAAAGCGGCACGGCATAGAATGGGGCCGTGCGGATCGGCTGCGCCTTCGAACCCCAGATGTGACCGGTATCGGCGCTGCGCGGGGGCGCGAGTTGCGCCAGCGTGTTGTTCGCGACGGCATTGTTATAGGTCGCGACTGTCTCGTTCAGCGCGGCGGCGGGCAGACCGGCCTTCGCGGCGAGCTCGTCGAGAGTTTGCGCGCGATAGAAGGTCGCTTCCGTCGTCTCGAGGAAAGGGTTGGCGGACATGACATAGGTCTTGCCGCTCGCCTCCCAGATCGCCTGGTCGAAGATCGCGACGCAACCGAGCGGATCGTCGAGCCGCGCCATCGCATTGGCGACCGAGACACCGGCGAGGCCTTCGTCGGTAAAGCGGCGCCCGTTCTTGTCAACGGCGATGCCGGCCGCGATCGGAAAATCCATCGTCGGATACGGCCAGAGTTCGGGATCGTCCATCGCATCGCGCGCCTGAACATGGCCATAGAAGCGATCCATGTCGGTGAGCGCGGCCCCTGCCGCCTCCGCCATCAGCAACCCGTCGCCACGCCCGGTCTTGGCGTTGCGTTGCAAGAGCCGCTCGGGATGCGGCGAGATGAAACGCTTCACCAATTCGAGATTGGCCTGGAAGCCGCCATCGGCGATGACAACCGCGCGCGCTTCGATGCGATGTGTGCCGAGGGCGCTTTTCGCGACGACACCGACACAGCGCCCGCCCTGCACGGTCAACTCGCACGCCCGCACGCCGCGATGAAGCTGGCCGCCGAGCGATTCGAGCTTGGCCGAAAGCTGGCGCAGCATCACGTCGCCGGCGCGGCCGATCCAATGCAAACCCGGCTGGCGCGGCACCGGCGGTGCGAGCGTCGCAAGGCTGCGCGATGCGGCGCCGGCATTGATGGTGCGCACGCCGTGACTCAAGAGCCATTTCAAGGCGGGGCTGGCCTCGCTCGCATAGCGATCGCGCAGCTTGCCGTCGACATAACCGCGCGTCGCGTCTTCGATCGCCTTGCGCAATGAGTCAGCGCCGCCGGTCATGTCGTGCAGCGCCACCTGGAACACGCCCATGGTGATGCGCGAGTTGCAGAGATAGGCGGCTTCGGCGCCGGCTTCGAGCACGACCGGCTTGAGGCCAAGCTCCGCCGCGCGAATAGCGGTGGAATGGCCCGCGAGCCCTCCGCCGACGACGATCACATCAGCGGATTCGATCATCGCGTACCCCCCACCCTAGCCCTCCCCCTCAAGGGGCGAGGGAATATCAGAGCCCCATCTCTTACCCTCTCCCCCCTCGAGGGGGGAGGGTTGGGGTGGGGCTGAAACATCGATCAATCGAGCGCCGACCAAAGAACGTCGACGCCGTCGGCCTTCGCCACCACCATCGCCGACAGCAGCGCATTGTCCGACAGCGATTTGGTCGCGCCGGCGCGCAGCGAATAGACGCGGCCGGCTTCGAGCTTCGCAACGCCATCGGGCTCGGCCTCGGTCTCTTCGAGCATCAATCCGACACCGACAGCGACCTTGCGCGCTGCCGGATGCACCGGGAGCTCGCCGAGTTCCGCTTGCGCTGCATCGCGCAGCGCCGCAACGGTCACACCGGCTTTCGCCACCTTCAACACGGCTTTCAGCGCTGCCTGCGTGCGCGTGATGGTGTCATGCGTCATCGTCGTCAGCGTCACGAACCCTTCCGCCCAATAGCCGGCGTAACGCACGGCGATATAAGCGAGCAGCGGATCGAACTTGCCGCCGTCGGGATAATCGATCGCCGTCGGCGTGCCGCCTTTGGCGAGGCTGATGAGGATGCGCGAATCCTGCGCGCCGGCATCGGCCGCCGTGCGTGCCGCGGCCGTCGCGGCTTCGCGGCCGCTCTCGCCGTTGAAGCGATCTTTCATCGCCTGCACCGCTTTGCCGAGAACACCGCACGCGTCGCGCGACAATTTCAGCGCCAGCGGCGATTTCTCGCGCAGCAGCGCGTTCATCGTCGCGCTGACATCGACGAGCTTGCGGCTGCCGAGCCCCGCTTCGATGCGCGGCAGTAGATCGGCCGGGATCGTATCGGTCGTCCAGAAGCCCAGCGCGCCCTGCCCCGCCGCCTCATCGGCCCATTCGGTGATGTGCTTCGGAATATCGCGCTGCGGCCGCACGTCCTCGACCCAGGTGAGGCGCTTGGCGTTGACCATCATCTGCGGGCTGCCGGCGGCGTGGATGCGGACCTTGCCGTCTTTCGTCACCAGCGCGATAGCCGATTCGATCTTCGGCGCGAAGTTGCTGACATAGGCAAGCGCGGCGTTGTCGATCTTGTTGCCGTAGATGACGAGACCCGAAAGGCCGCTATCGAGCCTGCCGAGCACCTGTTTCAGGCGCGCATCGTATTCGGCGCGGGGAAGGAGCTCTTCGGACCAATCGTAATTGCCGACGAGAACCGCAGGCTGCGTAACGCGCATGAGTCTCTATTCCTTGCTTTCTCAGGCCGGGATCGAAGCGAGCCACGCGGTCTTTTTGCTCAACTGCTCGACGCCCGTCGCCGTGACGCGCACGGGTTCGCCGCAGAGCAGATAACCGGTCTCGGGCAGATATTGGTTCGGATGAACGACGAAGACCATGTCCTCTTGCAGGATGGTCTCGTTCGACGGCGCGACGTCGCCCGGCGCGTTGGAGCCATGGCCCAGGCCATGACCGCGGCGGCGGATATGCGGCGGCACGCAGAATTCGCCATAGCCTTCGGCGCTCAGCACCTTGTCGATCGCCTTGGCGACATCGCCCATCGGGATGCCGGGCTTGATCGTCTTGATGCCGGTCTCCATCGCGCGCACGACGAGCGCGTACTTCTCCGCCAGAACGCTGCTCGGCGGGCCGACGACGACCGTGCGGCAAATCTGCGCGAGTTGACCTTTATAGGTCGGCGTCATTTCGGCGAGAATGATGTCGCCGACTTCGAGCTTGCGGCCGCTCGACGGCTGCACCGCGCGGTTATGCGGCGACGCGGTCATCAGCCAGAAATTATCGTCGGCGCCAAGCGCCTCCATATAGAGCTTCATCTGCACGGCGAGATCGCACTCGGCCATGCCGACCTTCGCGACTTGCAGCATGCGCTCGAAGCCGCGCTCGGCGATCGCCGTCGCCTCGCGCGCATTCTCGATCTCTTCCGCGGTCTTCGCCTGCAACGCCTGCTCGAGTTGTTTGTCGAGACGCTTCGCATCGCCGACGATCGGCGAAAGCTTCTTCGCAATATTCGCGGGTAAGCGACCGAGATTGACGGTACCGGTACGGCCAGCCGGCAACCCTTTGGGGAAAATCGACGAGAGGGCCTGCGCGAGATCAGACGCGCCGCGCACATCCCAACCGATGGCGCGGATCTTCGCGCGCTCGATCTCCCATTCCGGTGTCACGATCACCAGCGGCTTCTCGCCCTTGCGCAGCACCGCGATGCTCTCGCCGACGCCCCGA
>DASZLU010000031.1:0-4578 GCA_035552195.1 Allostellaceae bacterium
GTCGTTCTTCATGTTCACCTACTTCACCGATCGCGACGGCAAGATGCAGCTCGAGAGCCTCGCCCAATCGGGCTTCGATCCGCTTTCGCGCACCTGCCGTTTCATGCTGACCGAGGAAGCGCACCACATGTTCGTCGGCGAGACCGGCGTCGGCCGCACGATCCAACGCACCTGCGAGGCAATGAAGCAGGCCGGCGTCGAGGACCCGTTCGAGATCGATCGGGTTCGGGCGCTCGGGGTGGTCGACCTGCCGACCATCCAGAAGAAGCTCAACCTGCACTACACGCTGTCGCTCGACCTGTTCGGCCAGGAGGTTTCGACCAACGCCGCCAATGCCTTCAACTCCGGCGTCAAGGGCCGCTACATGGAGCATCGCCTCGACGACGACCATAAGCTCGGCGGCGCGACTTATCCGGTCTGCCAGTTCGTGGACGGCGAGATTCGCGTCGTCGAGGCGCCGGCTCTGACCGCGATCAACATGCGCCTGCGCGACGACTACACCCGCGACGCCGCCGGCGGCGTCGGGCGCTGGAACAAGATCATCGAATCCAGCGGGATCAAATTCGTGCTGAAGCTGCCGCACGAAGGCTTCAACCGCAAGATCGGCGTGTTCGCGGGCAAGCTGATCAGTCCGGACGGCGAGCTCGTCTCGGGCAAGGAATGGGACGACAATTTCGCGAGCTGGCTGCCCAACATGGCCGACGGCGACTTCGTCCAATCGCTGATGAAACCATGCCTCGAGCCGGGCAAATTCGCCGGCTGGATCGCGCCGCCGAAAGTCGGCATCGACAACAAGAGCGGCGATTTCGAATATGTGAAGCTGCACATGGCGTGAGAGAAATGCACGACCGTCATTGCGAGGAGCGAAGCGACGAAGCAACCCAGGAGCCGCGGTACGTCAGCCCCTGGGTTGCTTCGCTACGCTCGCAATGACGTGGTTTGCAGACCATCCCTCACGCAACCCTCGGGGAGTCCCACGATGAACAGCCCGGTCAAACAACATCTGATCGATCCGGAGCTCTGCATTCGCTGTTACACGTGCGAATCCATGTGCACCGTGCAGGCGATCCAGCACGACGGCGTCAACGTCGTCGTCGATTTCGACAAATGCAACCAATGCATGGATTGCATCGCGCCGTGCCCGACCGGCTCGATCGATAATTGGCGCATCGTCGACAAGCCCTATTCGCTCGAAGAGCAGTTCGGTTGGACCGACTTGCCGGAGCAAAAGGACTTCGCCGCCAATGCTTCCGAAGCGGATGCGTCGATCGAAGCATTCGACCCGGATATCGCGCGATTGCTGGCCGAAGCGCACGGCGGCGGCGGCGGTCGGGCGAAAGCCCCGCGCTCGGCGACGAAGCCCACGATCAATCTCTATACGCTGGCGAAGCCCGCCGAGGCGACCGTGCAAGGCAACTATCGCCTCACCGCGGACGGCGCCGACAGCGACGTGCGCCACGTCATTCTCGATTTCGGCGCGCAGCCGTTTCCGGTGCTCGAGGGGCAGAGCCTCGGCGTCATTCCCCCCGGCGTGGACGCCGGCGGCGCGCCTCATCTGCCGCGGCTCTATTCGGTATCGAGCCCGCGCGACGGCGAGCGGCCGAATTTCAACAATCTCTCGCTGACGGTGAAGCGCGAGCCGGGCGGCGTCGCCTCCAACTATGTCTGCGATCTGAAGAAAGGCGACAAGGTCCGCGTCGTCGGACCGTTCGGCGCGACTTTCCTGATGCCGAACGATCCGAAGGCGCGCCTGCTGATGATTTGCACTGGAACCGGATCGGCTCCGTTTCGCGCCTTCACGATGCGGCGTCAGCGCAGCGGCGTGGCCGAAGCCGCCGGCATGACGCTCGTGTTCGGCGCGCGCACGCCGGATTCGCTGCCCTATTTCGGTCCGCTGAAAAAAGTGCCTGAGACTTTTCTGAAGCAGCATCTGGTGTTCAGCCGCGTTCCCGGCCAGCCCAAGCGCTATGTCCAGGACAAGCTGCGCGAGGAGCAGGACGCGGTCGCGGATATCCTGGCCGATCCCGACGCCCACATCTATGTCTGCGGGCTGCGCGGCATGGAGCAGGGCGTCGAGGAAGCGCTGGGGAACATCACCGAAGCGATGGGCCTGCAATGGAGCGCACTGCGCGATGCGATGCGCGAGGAAGGCCGCTACCACAGCGAGACCTATTGATGGCCTCCGGCGGGATGATGCGGTACGGCGCCGGCTGGATGACCGGCTCGAGGCCGGGCATGACGGCAGGCGGCGGATCAGCCGCAAGTCGGCGCGCTCGTTGGGCGCCGGCATGAACGAGATCGCCAACTTCCGCGGCGACATCGTTTCCGGCGAATTCGAGTCCGGGCGCGCCGAGGATGTCGACGCTTTCATCGGCGCCGTCGGCGAACGGGTGCGCAAGGCGCGGCAGCGCAAGGGCATCGCGCGGCGCGTGCTCTCGGAATTGTCGGGGGTCTCGCAGCGCTATCTCGCGCAGCTGGAGAACGGCGACGGCAATATTTCCATCGGCCTGTTGTATAAGGTAGCGCAGGCGCTCGATCACCGCATCGAATGGCTGGTCGGCGCGGACGATCCCTGGGGCTCCGAAACCGCTGACATCGCCGAGCTCTACCGCACCGCCTCGAGCGGCCTGCGCCACAAGGTGAAGGAAATGCTGAGCGCCGCGCAGCCCGCGCAATTGCGTCGCCAGCGCATCGGTCTCATCGGGCTGCGCGGTGCCGGCAAATCGACCTTGGGGCGCCGGCTCGGGGCGGCGCTCGAGTTCCCGTTCGTGGAACTCAACCGCGACATCGAGGAACAGAGCGGCATGCCGGTCGCCGACGTCATGGCGCTCTATGGCCAGGAGGGTTATCGGCGGCTGGAGCGGCAGGCGCTGGAGCGGGTCGTCGCGACGACGGACCAGGTGGTGCTGGCGGTGGCCGGCGGGATCGTCACCGAGCCCGAGACGTTCGCGTTCCTGCTGCGCCATTTCCACGCGATCTGGCTGAAGGCGCCGCCCGAGCTCCACATGAAGCGGGTCTTCGAGCAGGGCGACGAGCGCCCGATGGCGGGCAATCCGAAGGCGATGGCCGAGCTCACCTCGATCCTGACGAGCCGCGAAGCGCTCTACGCCAAGGCCGAGAGTTTTGTCGACACGGAGGGCCGATCGATCGATGAGAGCACCCGCGACCTCGTCGAGGCGGTTCGGGCGCTCGGGGTAGTGTGAGGGCGGCAGAGAAACCCAGAAGTTCGCGATCTGGCCCACAGTTGTCTGGCGAAAGTACGGGTATGGTCGCCGCTGCTCTTGGATTGCCTCGAGCGTCTTGCCGCGATGTTCGGGCTTCCAGGCAATCCAGAAAGTCACTACGATACACGCCGGCTCCGGATTCGTCCGGAGGCTCGACGCGAAAAAAGTCGTGATGAAACTGCTATTGCCCGTGAAAGACGTTTTCGGCGGCGTGGTGTCTGCCGCTGTCGCCATTCCACTGGCGATGGGCTACGGCATGTTTGCCTTCGCTCCGCTGGGGGAAAATTACTTCGAGGACGGGGCGCTGGCGGGAATAGCGACCGCGTTCGTCGTCGCCATCGCCTGTGTCGCGCTCGGCGACAATACGACGACAGTCTATGCTCCGCGAATCACCAGCACCTTCTTCCTCGGTCTTCTGATCCTCGGCTTGGCGCATTCCAGCGATCCGACGATCGCCGCTGGCGGCGCTCCGCTAGTCCTTGCAATCGCGTTTTCGACCGTCCTGCTCGCGGGCGCTTTCGAGTCGCTGTTCGGCTTCGTCAAGCTTGGCACCTTGATCAAGTTCACACCGCAACCTGTGATGGCCGGCTTCCAGAACGCTGCGGCGGCGCTGCTGTTTCTCGTCCAACTCGGCAACGTCTGCGGCTTTGACCATACCGTCCCTTTCACGCAGGTGCCGCAACATCTCGCCTCGATCAAACCGCTCAGTGTGTTCGTCGCAATGATCACTTTCGCTGCGATGTGGAATGCAAAAAAGCTGCTTCCCAAGGTTCCGCCAATACTCGTCAGCATCGGCCTCGGCTGCATTCTCTATTACCTTGGAGAGCTCGCTGGACTCGGCGGCTATCTCGGCCCGATCATTGCGAGTGGGCCGCGCGCGGGCATCGGTCCGACAGCCTTTCCCTATTTTGCCGATCTCGCTCACACCGGCAATTTCGTTGCCCTTATTCCGACGATACTTGGCGGCGCAGTGGCGCTGGCCACTATCGCCTCGATCGATGCGCTGTTGTGCGCCAAGCTCATAAGGGCGCCCGGCGAGCCGCGCCGCGACGGCGATCAGCTCCTCATGCGTCTTGGAGTCGGCAATCTCGCCGCCGCCTGCATTGGCGGCATTACCGGCGGCATCAATATCGGCCCCAGCATCGCCAATCGGGCGTTTGGCGCCCGTACACGCTTCTCGGTGCTGGTCCACGCTGCGGCGCTTCTGATAGCCGGCACGCTTCTTTTCCCTCTCCTTGGCCAAATTCCGCGTGTGGTCCTCTCGGCAGTGATCATGGCCATCGCCGTTCAACATTTCGATGTTTGGAGCCTGCGGCTGGCGCGCGGATTGCGACACGGACCCGCTGCTTACCGC
>DASZLU010000032.1:0-76402 GCA_035552195.1 Allostellaceae bacterium
CTGCAGCTCGCGCATCGCCCAGACCGCCGAGCGGTTGCGCGGATTGGCGGCGCGTTGTTGCAGAAGGTCGTTATGCAGGATGCTGAGATGCGCGGAATCGAGATCGCCTTCCATGCCTTGCGTCCAATGACAGCGCTGCAGGCGCTTCGAGACATAGACATGGCTGTCGGGCACGGTCAGAAATTCCAGATCGGGCAGGGACGGGCGCGACTCTTGCGGGCCCATATAGGTCCAGACGACGCCGTTCTTCTCGATACAGGGATAAGCCTTCTGCTTTACCTGCGGCTTGAATTGCGCCGGCGGCGGCTCGTTCGGCTGATCGGTGCAATTTCCGTCGAGATCGTATTGCCAGCCGTGATACCAGCAGCGCAATTTGCAATCGGCGTTCCGGCCGAAGAACAGCGACGCGCCGCGATGCGCGCAACGCTCGCCGAGCAGCCCGACTTTGCCCTCGGTGTTGCGGAAGGCGATCAGATCCTCACTCAGCAGCCGAACGCGTACCGGCGCGCCGCCGGTATCGAGCTCGCGACCGAGGATCGCCGGCAGCCAATAGCGGCGCAGGAGATTCCCCATCGCTGTACCGGCGCCGGTTTCGGCCAAAAGCTGGTGATCTTCGCGCTTCATTCCCTATTGGTAGCACTCGGCGGAAACGCGTAAAACCCTGCGAGAAGCAGTCATAGGGGAAGGGCCATGGCGTCCAATCGCCGCGTCGACGTCCATCATCATTTCTATCCGCCGCAATATCTCGAAGCGATGCGCCAGACGGCGGGGAACGACCGCGGCGGCGGCGTCAATTTCCCCGGCGTCGCGACCTGGACGCCGGCGAAGACGCTGGATGAAATGGACAAGCAAGGGGTGCAAACGGCGATCCTGTCGCTCTCGCCGCCGGGCGTGCGCATGCTTGACAAAGAGGGCAATCGCAAGCTTGCCCGCGTCTGCAATGAATTTGCGGCCCAGCTGAGCCACGATAACCCCGGCCGCTTCGGTCTCTTTGCGCCGATGCCGATGCCCGATGTCGAGGGCACGCTCAAGGAGATCGACTATGCGCTCGATACGCTGAAGGCTGACGGCATCCAGCTGATGACAAGCTACGGCGATCGATGGATCGGCGATCCGGACTATAACGAGGTGTTCGACGAGCTGAACCGGCGCAAGGCGCTGGTCTATGTGCATCCGCTCGCTTCGCCCTGTTCGAGGGATCTGATGGAATGGGTGCCGGACGCGCTGATCGAATATCCGCACGACACCAGCCGTGCGGTGCTGAGCCTGCTCTTCTCCGGTACGTTGGCGCGCTGCCCGGATATCCGCTTCATCTTCTCGCATGCGGGCGGCACGATACCGTTCCTCTCGGGCCGCATTCTGCATTCGGGTTCCAACCGTCCCTTCCTCAGCCGCGTGCCCAAAGGCATCGACTACGAGCTCCGGAAGCTGCATTACGATGTGGCGCTCGCTTCGTTCAGGCCAGCGCTGGCGGCACTTTTCGCCTACATCCCGGCATCGCAAGTGCTGCTCGGCAGCGACTATCCGTTCTCCTCGGTCGGGCTCTCGATCACGGGGCTCGAAGAGTACGGTCTGCCGAAAGAGACGCGCGACGCGCTCTACAGCGGCAATATCGAGCGTCTTATCCCGCGTCTGAAAGGTTGATCCCCATGGCTGATGAAAAGCGTAAAGTATCGGATGACGAGATGGGGCTGCGGCGCAAGCTCGCCATCATGTGCCGCGTTCTCGGCATGCAGGATGCAATCGGGCTCTACGGCCATGTGTCGATCCGCGTGCCCGACACCGACATCGTGCTGATGACACCGGGCGCCGGCTCGCGCAAGACGCGGGTGCGCACCGATCAGATCTTCGTCTTCGATCTCGCGGGCCACATCCTCTATCACCCCGGCGGCGACCGGCCGATGCAGATCCCCGCCGAGTGGCGGATCCATACGCAAATCCACAAGGACCGGCCGGAGATCGGCTCGGTCGCGCATCTTCATGCCCGCGCCTCGCTCCTGATGGGACTCGCCAATCGCGAAATCGTGCCGGTCTATTCGCAAGGCGGCGTCATCGCCGGCGGCGTGCCGACCTGGGACGATCCGCGCATGGTGCTCGACGACGAGTCGGCGCTCTCGCTGTCGAAGACGGTCGGCAAGGCCATGGCCTGCCAGATGCGCGGTCACGGCTCGGTCGTGCTTGGCGAGACCGCCGAGACCTGTCTTCAAGCCTGCATCTTCATGGAAGAGAACGCGCAGCTCCAGATCGACGCCGAAGTGCTCGGCGGCTGCAAACCCTTCTCGAAAGAGATGTGGGAAGGCATCGCAGCGCAGCGCCGCGGCCGCTTCGCCTCGCAACTCGTCTGGAACTACTACCAGCAATTCGTCGAGGAAGAGGGCATTCCGCTCTAGGTCTTAGAGACCCGGCAGGAATGTCTCCGGCCGCGTATCCATCTGGTCGGCGACCGCCGCCGACCACGACGGCACGTCGCGCGGCAACAACACCGAGACGCCGCGCAAGCGATAATCCTTGGCGTTGACCTGCACATCCTTGCCCTGCTGGAGCCCGCGTGCCGCATCCATCAAGCGGCGACGTGCATGGGCAATGACGATATCCGTGTTGCCGAGAAATTCGTCGCTGCGATCGAAATTCCAGCCCATGCTCTCGGTGATCGCCGTGTCCTGGTCCTGGAAGACGGTGATCTTCTGCCACGGTTGTTTGGCGCTGGCGCGGTCGGGATCGGCATAGCCGTTCGATTTGTTGCGCGCGGCGACGAAGGTACCGGGGACCATCGTCGAATGGATGCCGGTCGGCGTGCCGTTATGGAACCAGTCGAGTTCTTGATTGGTGAGGGGCCGTTTCGGATGCCAGGAAATGCCGAAGGCCCAGACTTTCGTATCGTCGACCGGCACCCAGGCGTGGCCGCCGAGCGCGGCATCCTGCGGGAACGCCGGCAGCACGGTGAAGCACGGCATCAGCCAGGCGCCGATGCGCCAGTAATGATGCTGCGCATCGGCGTCACGTCGCGCGCCTTGCACGATCGCGTTGCCTTTATGCACGATCTCGAGCTTCGGATAGGTGCCGTCGGCGACGATGGTCGATGACGCGGCCATATCGTGCTCGGTCGCCTTCTTCATCGCCTCGATGCCGTGCAGGAAGGCGAGATGCGATGAATCGATGTCGCCTTCCATGCCTTGCAGCCAATGACAATCCTGATAGCGCTTCGAGATATAGACATGGCTCTCGGGCACGTTCAGCCATTCGAATTCCGGCAACGGCGGCTTCTTATCCAGCGGCCCCATATAGGTCATGATGACGCCGTTGCGCTCGATGCACGGATAAGCCGGCTGCTTCACCTTGTCTTTGAATTGGCTCTGCGGCGGCTCGTTCGGCTGGTCGAGGCAATTGCCGTCGACGTCGTATTTCCAGCCGTGATAAAGGCAGCGCAGCCCGCATTCCTCGTTTTTCGCGAAATAGAGCGACGCGCCGCGATGGGCGCAATGCTCGCGCAGCAGCCCGACCTTGCCCGCGGTGTTGCGGAAGGCGACGAGATTCTCGCCAAGCAGCCGCACGCGCAGCGGCGCGCCATCGGCTTCGAGCTCGCGCGACAACAGCGCCGGTAGCCAGAAGCGACGCATGAGATCGCCCATCGGCGAGCCGCGGCCGGTATGCGTCAAAAGTTCGTTTTCTTCGCGCGTGGTCATTCGCTTGTTCTCATTTCACCGATTGCGGCGGCTCACCTGGCCAAAGGCCGAGCTTCGCCAGGAATTCGATACAGTAATCGTCGTAGAGCCAGGGCGCTTCCTGCATCACCGCATGCCCGGCATTCGGCACTTCTTTAAAGATCGAGCCGGGGATGTGCTGATGCAGCGCGCGCGCCGCCTCGTGATTGCGGTCGGCGGTGCCGCTGATGATGATCGACGGCATCGTCAGCTCGAGGAAGAACGAGTCCGGCTCCGGATCGCGGGCGAGGGCTTCGTTCATGCCGATGATGCTGCCGAGCGTCGACGGGTTGTTCAGCTCGCACACCATGCGCGCATAGTACTGCACATGCGGCAATTGCTGCGCTGCCGGCGAGAAATGGTCGAGGCATTGCTTGTAGCGCAGCTCCAATCCTTCTTCGGCATAGCGCCTGGCCCAAACCTTCATCGCATCGCGGCTCGGCAGATAGCCGGTCCCGGAAAGGATCAGCGCCGGCACGCGCGATGGCTGCTTCTGCGCCATCTGCATCGCGACCATGCTGCCCATGGAATTGCCGTGGATGATGACCTTGCCGTTCGTGACTTGGTCAACGACCTCCCAGGCGGCGTCGGCCTGATCGGAAACCGAGAAGCCTTCCTGCGCCGGGCCGGAGCGGCCATAGCCGGCGAGATCGACGGCGAGCGTGCGGAACCAGGTGGAAAACCGGGCGGTCTGATACATCCACAGGCGATGGTCGTCCGGCGTCGAATGCAGGAACATCATCGGCAGGCCTTGCATGCCGTGCTGATCGAAATAAAGAGGCCCCGGAATATGACGCGCCACGATTTGCCTCCCCCTACTTAGTACCCCACGACGTGTACGATTTTAGCAGTGGGCGAACCCGAGTCGAGCGCGCTTGCATCTGTGGGCCAGCCCGGATTTATTCTCTATTGCTAAACGTGCTGCTCGGGGAGGAACAACACATGCGTGCAATGTCTGGCGCCGTCATCGTGTTCGCGATGCTTGCGGCCGGCCCGGCTGTTGCGCAGACCAAGCTTACCGTCAGCTACGGGCCCGGCGCTCCCTGGACGCCGGCCTTCGTCGCCAAGGATCAAGGTATCTTCGCCAAGCATGGTCTCGATGTGACCTTGCAATTCATCGCCATCGGCTCGAATCAGCCCGCAGCGCTCATCGCCGGGGCGTCGCAGATCGCCGGTCTCAACCCGACCATCGTGCTCTTCGCCGACGAGGGCGGTGCCGATCTGCAGATTATCGCTGGTGCGAACGGTCAGGCGAAGACCGGCTCTTCCGGCGGCGCGATCGCGCGGACGGGTCTCCAAATCAAAGCTCCAGCCGATTATCGCGACAAGAAAATAGGCGTGCCGGGTCTGCAAAGCGTCATCCACGTCGCCTTCATGAAATGGCTGAAGGATCGCGGTGTCGATCCCGGCTCGGTCGTCTTCATCGAAGTGCCGATCAATCAGATGAACGACGCGCTGAAGAACGGTCAGATCGATATCGCGCTGCCCGCGGCACCGTTCACTGATCAGATCCTCAAAGCGGGGACGGGCACGCTGGTCGCCGATTATCAGGCCGACCTTGCCGATCCTTTCACGATCTATTCGGCCTGGGCGATGACGCGCGCTTACAAGGCGGCCCATCCCGAGGTCGCACCGGCGTTCAAGCAATCGCTGCGCGAGGCGATCGATTTCATCGGCACGAACGAGCAGGATGCGCGCAAGGCACTGGTGACCTATCTCCATCTCCCCGAGCCGGTGGCGATGACCGTCGGGCTCGGCACTTTCACCGCCGATATGACGGCCGCTCAGATGCAATGGTGGGTCGATGCCTGCGAAGAGCTAGGCCTCTATAAAGGCAGTCTGCCGATCAAGGACATGGTGGCGGACTAAAGGGAGTATCGATGGCACGGCATATACCCGGACCGCTTTATTACGAGCAGCAAGGCGCATCGGGCATTCCGATGCTCTTCCTTCACTCGACGCCAGACGATCATCGTCTCTGGATGTTCCAGACAGCGCATTTCTCCTCCTGGTATCGCTGCATCGCCGTCGATTTCGCCGGCTATGGCCGCTCGCCCGCGCCGCAGGCCGGCGTGCGGATCGCCGATCAGGCGGATGCCTGCTGGGAGGTCGTCGATCGCATTACCTCGGGCGGCATCATCATCCAGGGCAATTCCATGGGCAGCATGGTCGCGCGCGTGATGGCGGCGCAGCGGCCGGAGCGGACGCGGGCGCTCATCATCTCCGGCTGCGCCTATCAGCCGGAGCGCAGCCAGATGAAGGAATGGGGCGAGCGCTTTCGCAACGAAGGTCTGAAGCTGCGCCGCGAGCAGATCCTTTATCACTTCGCGCCGGCGCGGCGCGAGACCCCATTCATGCAATGGTACGCGGATATGCTGTGCGCGCTCGACAACGTGTCGACGGTCGACAGCATCATCGCGATGAACGAGGCGCTGCAGACGACGCATCCCGCCGAATTCGGCGAAGGCATCACCTCGCCGGCGCTGCTGATCAGCGGCTCGGCTGACCGCAATCATCCGAACGCGCCCGAACTCGCCCGCCGCATCAAGGGTTGCGAGTACAAGGTGATCGAAGGCGCGGGCCATTCCTCCAATCTGGAATCGCCGCGAGAATTCGACGCGTATTGCATCGAATTCCTGAAGAAGCACGGTCTCTTTCCGGGCTGAGCGGGCTTCGTGCACGCGCTGTTCGACGCGTTGAGCCCATGGGCCTGGCTGCTGTTGCGCGCGACGGCCGGGCTCGTCCTGCTGCCGCATGCGCTGCAAAAGCTCTTCGGCTTTTTCCCCGAAAGCAAGGTGCCGGCGAATTTGCGCGAACTCGCCGCCTCGCTCGAGAATTGGGGCTATCGGCCGGGAAGGTTCTGGGCGCTGGTCGTCGCCGCGACCGAGCTGGTCGCGGGGCCGCTCTTGGCGCTCGGTCTCTTCACGCGGCTGGCGGCGCTGCCGATCTTCATCTTCCTCGCGCTATCGGCCGCCGCGCACGGCAAGCGCGACGGCTATTTCTGGACCATCCACGGCGCCGAATATCCGCTGGTCTGGTCGGCGATCGCGCTCTTTTTCCTCATCAACGGCGGCGGCGCGCTCTCGCTCGACCGCCTCTTGGGCATCGACTTCTAGCCGCTCAGCTGCTCCGCGTGCGCGGATCGCTGAGGTCTTCGATCACCGGGTTGGCGTCCATCGCGAAGCGATCGCCGAAATCGAACGCATCGTCATGCTGGAAGCCGTCGTAATAGAGGACCTCCCACCAATTATGGTCGAGGTCTTCCATATAGAACGAGTAGACGCCGTGGCCGAGCGCAGGATCGAGGATGGCGCCGATCTTGTATTTGTTCTTGAGTTCCTGCGCGGCCTTGTGCACGCGATCGACTTCGTCGCGGCTGCCGACTTCGAGACCCCAGTGATTGTGGAGATGCGCCGGCTTCAGCGAATTGCCGGCCTGCACCGCGACGATGTGAAACTTGGTGCCGCAGCGCACGAAGATCGCGGGCTTGCCTTGGCGCACGCATTCGAGGCCGAGGAATTCCTCATAGAATTTCCGCGTCTCGGTGAGGTTGTAGCATTGCATCGTGCCATGCGAGAGCATCGCCGGCTTCACTACCGATTCCTGATTGCTCGGCTTGAAGACGGGATTCTCGATCGTCGTGACGTCGTCCATAGAGCCCTCCCTCGCTGGGCATGATTATATCACAGCTAGGCGCCGAGTTCCGCCTCGGTCAGGAAGGCGTCGGCGAAGAACTCGGTCGGCGGCAATCCGCAAGCGCCGGTGAAATCGTGCCGCGCCGCGTCGACCATCACCGGCGCGCCGCAGGCATAGACCTGATGGCCCGAAAGATCGGGCAGGTCCGCCATCACGGCGCGATGAACGAAGCCGGTGCGGCCGGTCCAATTGTCTTCCGGCAGCGCATCGGACAGCACCGGAACGAAGCGGAAATTCGCCGCCCCGCGCGCCCATTGCTCGGGGAGGTCCAGCATGTAGAGGTCCTGGCGCGTGCGGCAGCCCCAATAAAGCGAGATCGGGCGCCGTTCGTTGATCCTGCGTTTGAGCGCATATTCGATGATCGCCTTGATCGGGCCGAAGCCGGTGCCGCTGGCGAGGAAGACAATCGGCTTCGCGGTTTCTTCGCGCAAATAAAACGTCCCAAGCGGTCCCTCGAAGCGCAGCAGCTCGTTGACCTTGAGCTTTGCGAAAACGCGGTCGGTGAACAGACCGCCGGGCGAATGGCGGATATGGATCTCGATATCCATCATTCCGCCTTCGAGTTGCGGCGCGTTGGCGATGGAGTAAGAGCGGCGTTTGTCGCCATCGAGCAGGAAATCGACGTACTGACCGGGCGCGAACAGCATGTTGTCGTTGTACGGCGTGCGCAGATGCAGCGCGATGACATCGGGCGCCAGCCTCAGGATCTTCTTCACCCGGCACGGCACGATGTTCGGTCTGGCAAGGTGAAGCGTCAGCTCGTCGATCGCGACGACGAGATCGCTCAGCGGCTTCGCCTGGCACAGCAGCGCATAACCTTGCGCGCGCAGCGACGGCGGCAGGTATGTATCGGTCGAGAGTGCGTGATCGACTTGGCCTTCGTCGATATGGGCCTTGCAGGTCGAACAGCCGCCGGCACGGCAGCTATAGGGAAGGTTGTATCCGGCTTCGAGTGCCGAACGCAGGACGTTTTGTCCCTCCACCGCTTCGAAGGAATGCCCGCTTGGCTTGAGGGTAACGCGAAACCCCATGCTCCCCGCCTTTGTTGGGAGGCCGGGTAGCACGGCGCTTTCGAGGCGTCAATTTCGCCCAGCTCAGTCGAAGAGATTCAGTGACGCTTGAAGTATTGCACCGCGCGCTCGTGCTTTTCGGCAGCGGTGCGGCTGCCGAAGGTGCCGAGGTTACGGCGCCTTCCGGTCTTGGGATTTTTCTTCGCGGAATAGAGCCGGTACTCGCCGGATTTCAGCTTGCGGATCATTTCGTGCCTTTCAGCTTGAGGAGCTCGGCGCCTTCCTCGACCAGCGCCCCGGGCGCAAAGCCGACGGATTCGACCACGCCGTCCGACGGCGCGGTGATGGCGTGCTCCATCTTCATCGCTTCTATGATCATCAATGTTTGACCGCGCTGGACGGTTGCGCCGGGCTGGATCAGAACGGCGGTGACTTTGCCGGGCATCGGCGCGACGATCTTGCCACTGCTCGCGCCGCTCGGCTCGCTCGGCGCCAACGGATCGAGATAGGTGAGGCGCACCGTCGCGTCGGGCAGCACGACCCAGAATTCGCTGCCGAGACGCAGGACGGATGCATCGCTCGCGGCTTCGACCCGCATGCCGTCGATGATAATGCTTCCATCGCCGGAAATCCGCGCATCGTGCGTGGCCTCGCCGCCGCGGAAGCGGAAGCTCTGGCCGGCCACGCCGCCGAGACGCCAGAAATCGCGCCGTGCCCAAGGTGAATGCGGTTCAAGAGAGCGCTGTGGTGGTCCGCGCAGGAGGCTAAGCGCAGCGGCGACCAAAACCGCCGGCGGGGTCTCGCGCGGCGATAGGGCGTCCTGATGCCGCGCGATGAAGCCGGTATCGCCGGCGCGTGCGGCGAAATCCGGATGCATTAGGATGCGCAGGAGAAGTTCGCGGTTGGTCGTGACGCCTGCCACGCGTGTTTGCGCCAGCGCCGCGCGCAGCCGCTGCAATGCGATGTCACGAGCCGCGCCCCAGGCGATCAGCTTGGCGATCAGCGCGTCGTAATAGGGGCTCATGCGATCGCCCTGCATGTAGCCGGTCTCGACGCGCAGTGTGTCGTTCGGCGTCGGAAATTGCAGCAAGGCGAGCGGGCCAGCGCTCGGCAGGTAATCGCGCGCCGGGTCTTCGGCATAGAGCCGCAGTTCGATGGCGTGGCCGCGGTGCCGGATCGCGTTCTGCGTCAGCGGCAGTTTTTCGCCGGCGGCAACGCGGATCTGCCATTCGACCAGGTCGAGGTCGGTGATCATCTCGGTCACGACGTGCTCGACCTGGAGCCGCGTGTTCATCTCGATGAAATAGAATTTGCCCTCGGCCGAGACGAACTCGATCGTGCCGGCGCCGCGGTAATCGACGGCGCGTGCAGCCGCGACGGCGGCTTTCTGCAACTCCATGCGCTGTGCATCGCTAAGTCGGGGCGCGGGCGCTTCCTCGATCAGTTTTTGATGCCGGCGCTGGATCGAGCAATCGCGCTCGAAGAGATGCACGACATTGCCGTGGCCGTCGGCAAAGACCTGCATTTCGATGTGGCGGGGATCGATGAGATATTTTTCGATCAGCAGGCGATCGTCGCCGAATGACGCTTTTGCCTCGCGTCGCGCGCCTGCGAGGGCCTCGACCAGGTCGGCTTCACTCGCGACGATGCGCATGCCTTTACCGCCGCCGCCCGCAGACGCTTTGACCAGCACCGGGTAGCCGATCGCATTCGCTTCCTTGGTCAGCCGCGCATCGCTCTGCTCGGCGCCGTGATAGCCGGGGACCACCGGCACGCCGGCCTTCGCCATCAGCGCTTTCGCTTCCGCTTTCGAGCCCATGGCGCGGATCGCGGCGGCGGGCGGGCCGATGAATACGATGCCGGCATCCTCGCAAGCCGCGGCGAAATCGGCATTCTCGGACAGGAAGCCGTAGCCGGGATGGATGGCTTGTGCGCCGCTTTGCCTCGCTGCGTCGATGAGGCGCGCGATATCGAGATACGATTCGCGTGCCGGTGGCGGCCCGATCGGCACCGCTTCATCAGCGGTGGCGACATACAGCGCACGCGCATCGGCCTCCGAATAAACCGCGACCGTGCGGATACCGAGGCGCTTGGCCGTTCGCATCACGCGGCGGGCGATCTCGCCGCGGTTGGCGATGAGGATTTTGTCGAACAGCTTCGTCACATCCGGAACACGCCGAAACGGGTTTTCTCGATCGGCGCATTGATGCTGGCCGAAATCGCCAGTGCGAGCACGCGGCGCGTATCGGCCGGATCGATGACGCCGTCGTCCCACAGCCGCGCGCTCGCGTAATAGGGATGGCCTTGGCTTTCGTATTGCGCGCGGATCGGTGCCTTGAAGGCTTCTTCGTCCGCGTCGCTCCATTTTTGGCCGCGCGATTCGATGCCGTCGCGACGCACCGTGGCGAGGACGTTGGCGGCTTGCTCGCCGCCCATCACCGAGATGCGCGCGTTCGGCCAAGCGAAAAGGAAGCGCGGGTCGTAGGCGCGGCCGGCCATTGCGTAATTGCCGGCCCCGAAGCTGCCGCCGATGATCACGGTGAATTTCGGCACCGCGGCGCAGGCGACGGCCGTCACCATCTTGGCGCCGTCCTTGGCGATGCCGCCGCTCTCGTATTTCTTGCCGACCATGAAGCCGGTGATGTTCTGGAGGAAGACGAGTGGAATGCCGCGCTGCGCGCACAGCTCGACGAAATGTGCGCCTTTGAGCGCGCTTTCCGAGAACAGCACGCCGTTATTGGCGACAATGCCGATCGGATAGCCCCAAAGCCGCGCGAAGCCGCAGACCAAGGTCGATCCGTAGAGCGGTTTGAATTCATCGAACACGCTGCCATCGACCAGCCGCGCGATGATTTCGTGTACGTCATAGCTCTTGCGCTGGTCGCTCGGCACGACGCCATAAAGCTCTTGCGCATCGTATGCCGGTTCTTGGGGTTCTGCGATATCGAGATTGGGTTGCTTCACCCGGTTGAGATTGCCGACGATGCGTCGTGCGATCCCCATTGCCTCGCCGTCATTACGCGCGAGGTGGTCGATGACGCCCGATATGCGCGCATGGAGGTCGGCGCCGCCGAGTTCCTCGGCGCTCACCACCTCGCCCGTCGCGGCTTTCACCAAAGGCGGCCCGCCGAGAAAGATCGTGCCCTGGCCCTGCACGATGATGCTCTCATCCGCCATAGCCGGCACGTAGGCGCCGCCCGCCGTGCAGGATCCCATCACCACCGCGATCTGCGGGACACCGGCGGCCGAGAGATTGGCCTGATTGTAGAAGATGCGGCCGAAATGCTCGCGATCGGGAAAGACCTCGTCCTGGCTCGGCAGATGGGCGCCGCCGGAATCGACCAGATAGACGCACGGCATATTGTTCTGCCGCGCGATCTCCTGCGCGCGCAGATGCTTCTTCACGGTGACCGGATAATAGGTGCCGCCTTTCACCGTCGCGTCGTTAGCGACGATGACGCATTCGCGGCCCATGATCGGCGCGATGCCGGTGACGATGCCGCCGGCCGGCACCTCCTCGCCATACATGCCATGCGCTGCCAGCGCCGACAGCTCAAGGAACGGCGCACCGGCATCGATCAGCGTTTGGATGCGGTCGCGCACCAAGAGCTTGCCGCGCGATGTATGACGCTGGCGCGCTGCTTCGCCGCCGCCTTGCGCGATGGTGGTGAGCTTCGATTTGAGGTCGTCGACCAGGCCGCGCATCGCCTGGGCATTCGCGCGAAAGCTTTCCGCGTTGCGGTCAATGTTCGTCTTGATCGGCGTGGTCATGTTTATTTCGTTTCTTCGAAAATCTCGCGGCCGATCAGCATCCGGCGGATTTCCGATGTGCCTGCGCCGATCTCATAGAGCTTGGCGTCGCGCAACAGCCGTCCCGCCGGGGATTCGTTGATATAGCCGGTGCCACCGAGCGCCTGGATCGCCTGCAGCGCGATCTGGGTCGCGTTCTCGGCGGCGTAGAGGATTGCGCCGGCCGCATCGCGCCGCGTGATGGCGCCACGGTCGCAAGCGCGCGCCACGGCATAGACATAGGCGCGGCTCGCGCCGAGGGTCGTGTACATATCGGCGATCTTGCCCTGCATCAGCTGGAATTCGCCGATGGCCTGGCCGAATTGCTTGCGCTCGTGGATATAAGGGATCACCAGATCGAGCGCCGCTTGCATGATGCCGATCGGCCCTGCCGAGAGGACCGCGCGCTCGTAATCGAGACCGCTCATCAACACTTTGACGCCTTCGTTCACGGCGCCGAGCAGATTTTCCGCCGGCACCGCGCAATCGGTGAAGACGAGTTCCGAGGTCGGCGAGCCGCGCATGCCGAGCTTGTCGAGCTTCTGCGCCGGCGCGAAACCCTTCATGCTTTTCTCGATGAGGAAGGCGCTGATGCCGCGCGAGCCGCCTTTCGGATCGGTCTTGGCATAGACCACCAGCACATCGGCATGGGCGCCGTTGGTGATCCACATCTTGTTGCCGTTGAGGACGAAGCGGTCGCCCTTGCGCTCGGCGCGCGTCGTCATCGAGACGACGTCGGAACCGGCGCCCGTCTCGCTCATGGCGAGCGCGCCGACATGGCTGCCGTCGATCAGCTTCGGCAGGTATGTGCGCTTCTGGGCCTCGCTGCCGTTGCGGCGGATCTGGTTGACGCAGAGATTGCTGTGCGCGCCGTAAGACAGGCCGACGGAGGCGGACGCGCGGCTGATCTCTTCCATCGCGACAACATGCGCGAGATAGCCCATGCTGGCGCCGCCGAGCTCCTCCTCGACGGTGATGCCGAGCAGGCCGAGTGCGCCCATCTTCGGCCAGAGATCACGCGGAAATTCGTCGCTCTTGTCGATTTCGGCGGCGCGCGGCGCGATCTCGCTTTCGGCGAAGCCTCGCACCGTGTCGCGCAGCATATCGATCTCGTCGCCGAGATCGAAATCGAGTCCCGGGACGGCGCTCATTCGGCGGCCTCGGCCGGCTGCATCTCAGGTGCCGGGTCGAGCAATCGCGGCAGTAGCTTCTGCCATTCGCGCTCGAACCGGTCGATCGCCTTCGTCTTCACCGGCCCATAGCCGCGCACCATATCGGGCAATGAGGCGAGCGCGATAGTGCAGGGATAATTGTCGGCGCTCAGCTTCGTGGCGATCAGATCGAGTCCACCCTCATAGGTCGCGATCAGCGCGCGTTCGCGGCGGCGCTCGGCGCCGTAGCTGAAAATATCCAGCGGCGTGCCGCGCAGACCCTTGAGCGCGGCGAGCACGCGGAAGAAGGACAGGATCCAGGGCCCGAACTCGATCTTCTTCGGTCGACCGGTATTCGGATCGATGCGCGACAGCAACGGCGGGGCAAGCCGGAAGGTCAGCTCGGTCTTGCCCGCGAACGTCTCGTCGAGCCCTGCCGTGAAGGACGGATCTGTGAACAGCCGCGCGACCTCGTACTCGTCCTTGTAGGCGAGCAGCTTGGCGTAGTTGATCGCAACCGCGCGCGTCAGCTCCTCGCCTTTGCCGATCGTCGCTTCGGCGCGGCGGATTTGGGCGATGCGGTCACGATAGCGCTCGGCGAGGCGCTTGCCTTGATAGGCCGTCAGGTGCGCGGCGCGATGCTCGATGATATCGGTGAGGCTCATCGCCGCGAGGGGACGGTGGTTTTCGTTCTTCGCGGTGAGTTCGTCGATGCGTTCCGGGAAGGCGGCGATGAAGCGGCCCCATTGGAACGCGGCAAGGTTGAGCGCGACGGCGACGCCGTTGAGCTCGATCGCGCGGGTGAGGGCGCGTTCGCCGACCGGCAGCCAGCCGCGCTGATAGGCGCAGCCGACGAGCATCATGTTTGCCGCGATCGAATCGCCGAAGGCATGCAGCGCGAGTTGATGGAAATCGAGCTTCGCCGGCACCTCGTGCAGCGCGTGCTCGATCGCGGCCAGCGTTGCCGGTGCCTGGAAATCGAAATCGCGGTCGTGGATGAAGCTCGCGACCGGCGTCACATGCGTGTCGATCACCGCACGTGTCCGCGCCGCGGCGATCATCTGCCGCGCCTCGGGCGCGGCGGCGACGACGAGATCGGTCGCCAGCAGCAGATCGGTGCCGCCGGCCGGAATACGCTGCGCCGCGATGCGCTTGGGATCGCGCGCCAGCCGCACGTGGCTTACCACCGCGCCGCCTTTTTGCGCGAGGCCGGTGATGTCGAGCACCTGCGCGCCGATTCCGTCCATATGCGCCGCCATGCCGATGATATGGCCGATGGTCAGCGCGCCACCGCCGCCGACGCCGGTGATCGCGATGTTGTAGGTCGCGGCCTCGGGCAGCATGGCGCTCGCGGGCGCCGGAATCGCGATCTCCGGCAGCTTCGTGCCTTGCTGCTTCCTCACCGTGCCGCCGCTGACGGTGACGAAAGACGGGCAGAAGCCTTTGAGGCAAGAGAGGTCGGAATTGCACGCCGATTGATTGATCGCGCGCTTGCGGCCGAACTCGGTCTCGAGCGGGTCGATAGCGATGCAATTGCTCTGATCCGAACAATCGCCGCAGCCTTCGCAAACCGCCGGGTTGATATAGGCGCGTTGCGCTGCTTGCGGTACGAGACCGCGCGAGCGCTTGCGCCGCAGCTCGGTGGCGCAGGTCTGGTCGTAGACGATAACGGTGCAGCCCGGGATCTCGCGCACGTCGCGCTGAACGCGGTCAATCGCATCGCGATGCTCGATGACGACGCCGGCCGGCAAGCTCGCCTCGCTATAGCGCTCGGGCTCGCGCGTCAGGAGGTAGATTTTCTTGACGCCCTCGTCGGCGACCTGCCGGATCAGGATCGGTACCGTCATCTGGCCGTCGACCGCCTGGCCGCCGGTCATCGCGACCGCGTCGTTGAAGAGAATTTTGTAGGTAATGTTGACGCCCGCGGCAGCGGCCTGACGGATCGCGATGATGCCGCTGTGCATATAGGTGCCGTCGCCGAGATTGGCGAAGACATGCTTTTCGTGGGTGAACGGCGCGATGCCGACCCACGGCACGCCTTCCCCGCCCATCTGCGTGAAAGTCTCGGTGTTACGATTCATCCACTGCGCCATGTAGTGGCAACCGATACCGGCGAGAGCGCGGCTGTCTTCCGGCACGCGGGTCGAGGTGTTGTGCGGACAGCCCGGGCAGTAATAGGGCAGGCGCGTGGTCGGCGGCTTGTAGGCATCGAGCCGCGTGCGCCGTGTGCGAATGTCCTCGGCCTTCCGATTGATCATGGCCCGCAGATCGGCCGGCATCTCGATCCGCTCCAGCCGCGCTGCCAGCACGTCGGCGATGATTTCGGCCGAGATTTCGTGCTCCAACGGCAGGCACGGTCTGTCGTTCTCGTCGAACTTGCCGACGATGCGCGGCCGCTGATCGGAATGCCAGTTGAAGAGATGCTGCTTGATCTGGTGCTCGACCATCTCGCGCCGCTCCTCGACGACGAGTATCTCTTGCAGGCCTTGGCTGAATTCGCGCACGCGCACGGGATCGAGCGGCCAGGGCATGCCGATCTTTAAAACGCGCAGCCCCATCGCTGCGGCCGCGGCCTCGTCGATGCCGAGCAGTACCAGCGCCTCGCGCAAATCGACATAGGCCTTGCCCGAGGCGGCGAGGCCGAATTGCGCGCGCGGCGGATCGATGATGATGCGGTCGACATGGTTGGCGCGGCCGAAAGCGATCGCGGCATAGCCTTTGTAATTTTGCAGCCGGTAGTCCTGCGTCCAGCGATCGTCGGGCCAGCGCAGATTGAGCCCGTCGGCGGGCAGCGGAAAATCGGTCGGCGCGACGAACTCGATCTGCTCGCCCGCGAGATCGACGGTGGCGCTGGATTCGACCGTGTCGGCGATCACCTTCATCGCCACCCAGCAGCCGGAATAGCGCGACATGGCGATGCCGAGCAGACCCATGCTGACGAATTCGCGCACACTCGCCGGATAGAGCACCGGGATGATCGCCGACATGAAAGCGTGGTCGCTTTGATGGGGGATGGTCGAGGATTTGGCGCCATGATCGTCACCGGCAAGGCAGAGCACGCCGCCATGCTTCGACGAGCCTGCGGCGTTGGCGTGTTTCAGCACGTCGCCCGACCGGTCGACGCCCGGTCCCTTGGCGTACCAGATGCCGAAAACGCCGTCCTTGATGTGACCGGGCGATAGCTGGAGCTGCTGCGTTCCCCAGATCGCGGTCGCGCCCATCTCTTCGTTGATGGCGGGGCGAACGACGATCCCGGCGGCGTCGAGATAGGAGCGCGAGCGCAGCAATTCCAGGTCGTAACCGCCGAGCGGGGAGCCGCGGTAGCCGGAAATATAGCCGGCGGTATTCAGCCCGGCCTTACGGTCGCGGGCGATCTGGATCAGGGGCAGTCGCACCAGCGCCTGGATGCCGCTAATGAACACTTCACCCGTTTGCTGGGTGTAGACGTCAGTGAGTGTCGCATCCGCATAGGGCATGTGCTGGCTCCGACCGCGAACTCCACGCCTAAAACGTAAGCCGCCCGACTTTGGATGCCAAGGCCATTGAAAAACGCCGGGAATCCTCGCTTTGCATCTCGTACGGCGCGTTCCGGCTGCCGCGGCGGGACCCTCCCGCGTCCTACACTTTCTCGAGAACGTATTCCGATTCTTTCAGCGTCGTCTCGAATTTGATCATCGCGTCATCGGTCGGATCGCGGGTGACGCAGGCCGGGTCGCGCCCGGCGGCCACGGCGTCGATATCCTCGCGCAAGCGGCGCCGCAACATGACGATGCCGCGATCGGATTCGGCGAGATGTTCGATCGTCCGGTCGGTGATTTGCCCTTGCGTTTCTTGTGCGACGCGGTCCTGCTCGTTCGACGGGATGTTCCAATACCCGTCGTCCTCGCGCGGATAAACATCGCGCTGCTTGCCGGTGAAGCCCAGCGTCTGCTGCTCGAATTTGCCGTCGGTCAGCGGGTGGAAGCGGATCCAGAAGCTGTAGGTCAGTGTGTCGTCGATCGGCACGCGCAGCCGCATATCGTGGCTCGGCAGCATGCCGGTGCGCGGCGTCGTCGAGATGCGTGAATGCGCCGGCATGACGAAATGGATGATGCGCGGCGGCAGCTCCGGCATCTTGAGGATGCATTTGAAGCCGTATCGCGTATCTTCGTAGTCGTAACCGAGCGGCGTTTTCATCGCCATCCTTGGATAGACGCTGGCGTGGAGGAACGGCAGATGCGGCAGATCGGCGCCGTTCTCGGCCTTCTGCAGCCAGTTGCAGTAATCTTCGTCGCAGCCGATGACGCGTTTGCCGTCGGTGCGCACCAGCACATCGTATTTAGGCAGTAGCGGCGCTGGCTTTGGCCCGATATAGACGAAGACGAAACCGCCAAGCTCTTCGACCTCATAGGCATTGGCGCGGACGCGGTCCTTGAAATTGCTCTCCGGCCGTTCGGCCGGCGTGTCGAGGCATTTTCCGTCGGGTGCGAAGAGCCAGCCGTGATAGCAGCAGCGCAGGCCTTCGTCTTCGACGCGACCGTATTCGAGCGAGGTGAGGCGGTGCGGGCAATGCAGATCGAGCATGCCGACCTTGCCTTGTCCGTTGCGGAAGAGAACGAAATCCTGGCCGAGCAGCCGCACCTTCATCGGCCGGTCTTTGACATGATCGCTGAACTCGATCGGCCACCAATAGCGGCGCAGCATCTCGCCGCCCGGCGTGCCCGGGCCGACCTGCGTCATCAGTTGGTTTTCGCTTTCGCTCAGCATGTCTCACCCTCGAAAATCGCCCGCGACAGTTTGCAATTCGAGAAGCCGCTCGGCAAGGTAGAAACATGGCAAGTGTGCGGGGGAAGACGATGCGCAGTTGGATTGCGGGGCTTTTGACGGCGTTTCTGGCATGGATTGGCACGGCGCAGGCAGAAGAAACGACGCTGATCTTCGCGACCGACGGGCCGACCGGCACGCATGTCGCGGTGCGCGTCTTTCACCCCTGGGCCGATCACATCAACGAGCTCGGCAAGGGCGTGCTGCATCTCGATGTCCGCGATGGGATGAGCATCGTCAATCCGACGAATTTCTACGAGCGTGTCCAGAACGACGTGGTGCAACTCGCCTGGGGCAGTCTCGGCAATCTTACGGGTACGTTCCCGCATGCCGAATTCTCGATGCTGCCGTTCCAGGCCGAGAAATCCGTCGATGCCTCGATCGCGTTCTGGCGGCTCTACAAGAACGGTCAGCTCGATCCCGATTTCAAAGACGTCGTGCCGCTGATGATGACGGTCTATCCGCAAGCCGACGTGCATTTGGCGAAACCGCCCAAATCGATCGACACGCTGCAAGGTTTGCGGTTGATGGTGGTGGCTAAGGTATCATCGCAAGCGATCGCGGCGCTCGGCGGCTCGCCGAGCTCTTTGCCCTTGCCCGATCTCTATCCCGGGCTGCAGCACGGAACGGTCGACGGTGCGGTCATCGCCTGGACAGCGTTCCAGCCCTACAAGCTCGCCGAAGTGACGAGCTATCATTACGAGATGCGGCTCGGCGCTTCGACCGGCATGGTCTTCATGAGCCGCAAGCGTTACGACGCGCTGCCGCCGGCGGCGCGCAAAATCCTCGACGACAATTCCGGCGAGGCGGCGAGCCGCACACTGGGCACGGCGTGGGACGAAGTCGCCGAAGAAGCGCGCAAAGCCGCCGAAGCCGATCCCAAGCAGCAAGTCGTCGTACCGACGCCCGACGGGCTGACGAAATGGGAAAAGCTCACCGCACCGGTAAGCGCCGATTGGGTGAAGAATACGCCGGGTGGCGACAAGGTGTTGACCGCGTTCCATACCTATCTCGCGCAGGTGAAGGACGGGAAATGAGGCGCGCTTATACAACTCTAATATTCGCTTCCCCCGCGAAAGCGGGGCCCAGGGTTACGACGCGCTGTTGCCCCTGGATCCCCGCTTTCGCGGGGGAAGGCGAACTTTTATAGATTCTGCTACGAGCGCTCGCGATTTCTACCTGTCGGTGAGCAGATCACGATTCTGTGGGGTTGCGTCGGGCGGATTGCGTCACCGCGCGTCCGGTGAGACCATCCTCGATACAACAATACAAAGCGGAGGAACTGCCGTGAAAAAGATTTATCTCGGTGTGGCCGCGTCAATGCTGCTCGCGGTTTCCGGTCAGGCGCAGCAGCAACAGCCGCAGCCGGCGCAGCAAAACGATATGGGTTTCTTCGTCACCAGCGGCATCGACCGCAGTGGCGATCTCGGTGGCCTCGCCGGGGCGGATCAACTTTGCCAAACCCTGGCGCAAGCCGCCGGTGCCGGCGCGAAGACTTGGCACGCCTATCTGTCGACGCAAGGCGCGGGTGCCGTGAACGCGCGCGATCGCATCGGCTCGGGACCGTGGAAGAACGTGAAAGGCGTCGTGATCGCCAACAACGTCGCCGAACTGCACGGTAACAACAATCTTACCAAGCAAACCGCGCTGACCGAGAAAGGCGCCATGGTCGCCGGCGTTGGCGACGATCCGGTGACGCACGATGTCCTCACCGGCTCGCAGCCCGACGGAACCGCGTTCACCGATGCCGCGGACCACACTTGCGGCAATTGGACGAGCAAGGCCGCCGACGGTGTCGCGATGCTCGGCCATTCCGATCGCACAGGTCTCGCCGATAACCCACCGGCGCATTCGTGGAACTCATCGCATCCCTCGCGCGGCTGCTCGGTCGATAATCTGAAGAGCACCGGCGGCGCGGGGCGGCTTTATTGCTTCGCGGTGCGGTAGAAATCGGATTTATCGCCAGTTGAGGTCGCTGACTTCGTAGCCCAACGGCGTGAAACGCTCGGATTGCGTGACGGCGACCTCTTTGGTGTGGACGAGAATCGTCGGATAGGGCGAGATCGGGAGAAAGAAATATTTCTCGGTCGCGCGATCGAACATCTTGCGGCCGATCGCCTTGCGCGCCTCCGGATCCATCGCGGCGTTGCTCTGCGCTGCGAGATCATGCAGCTCTTGATCGCCCGAATAATCCGCGGGCCCCGCGGCGAAGAACGCATCGACGGTCGATGAGACATCGGGGAAATTCCCGCTCGGCCACGCCGCTACCATCACCTGGATTTTTCCGTCCTGCTGCTTCTTGCGGTAGGAGACGACGGCCTGCGCGTCGATCTTCGCATTGACGCCGATCGCGTGCCACTGGCCGGCAACCGCTTCGGCGACCTGGGTCGCGGCCCCGGTGAAGGCGGTGATCTCGATATCGAAGCCGTTGGGATAACCGGCCTCGGCGAGCAGCTTCTTGGCCTCGGCGGGATCGTAAGGCGGCAATGGCGCCGAATAGTCGCAACCGGCCTGGCTGCGCCAACACATGGCGCCGGGTGTCTCGAGCTTCGCGTCGCCGGCGACGAGCTTGAGCAACGCATTGCGATCGATGGCAAGGGTGAGTGCCTTGCGGACGCGCTCGTCCATGACTGGCTTCGCGCCGCTTCGCCCGCGCGCGTCATAAGCGACATACATAAAGGACGAGCCCTGCACGATGCTCATCTCGAAGCGCGGGTCCTGCACCAGCTCCTGCGCATTTTGCAGCGGCACGTTGATCATATCGAGATTGCCGGCGAGGAGTTGGGCGACCATGGTCCCGATCTCGCGGATCGGTTGTAGCGTGATGCGCTTGATGTTGCTGCCCGGCTTGGCGGGACTGCCGTGTCTGTAGTCGTCGTTGCGCTCGAGGACGATGCCTTTGGCCTGGTCGATCTGCGTCGCGCGATAAGGACCCGTCGCGATCGGATGATAGCCCTTTTCTTGCGGCGTTCCGGCCTGATGCTCCGGCAGGATCGCGGTCACGTAGGCAAAGCGCGTCAGATCGTAGGGCGTCGGCTTCGCGGCGCGGACGCGGATCTTGTCGTCGCCGATCTGTTCGACCTTATCGATCCAGCTCCAATTGCCCTTGAAGCGCAGCACGGTCGCCGGATCCGTGAGCCACTTCAGCGTATAGACGACATCGGCGGCGGTAAATCTCGTGCCGTCTTGCCACTTCACGTCGTCGCGGATGTCGAATTCCAAAGTTTGCGGATCGATGTGCCGCCATGCCTTGGCGAGCAGCGGCTCGACTTTGCCGGTGGTCACATCGTAGGAGACGAGGTCGTCATAGACCGCCTCGGATTCGAAGACGGTGTCGGGCGAGGGATCGTAATAATAGCTTATCTCTTGCACCGGTTGGGCAGCGGCGAGGCGCAGCGTGTCGCTTGCCTTATCGGCGAAGGCCGGCATCGCCATGCCGAGCGCGCAGGCGAGTATCACGCTCGCAAGTCGGTAATTTTGCCGCAACGAATCCTCCCGGCGCTTATTGGCGCTATAGTGTCGTCATGATGGCGTCCAACGCAATGGTTGGGCGCAAGCTTTTGATCGAGGCGAGTGATGGCGAAGCGATATCAAGTGATCATTATTGGCGGTGGGCCGGTCGGCGTCGGCCTCGCCGTCAATCTCGGCATGCGCGGCATTTCGGTGGCGCTGGTCGAGCGGCGCGTCGGTCTCTCCAACATTCCGAAAGGCCAGAATCTCGCGCCACGCACGCTGGAGCATTTCTATTTCTGGGGCTGTGTCGATCAGCTTCGCGCCGAGCGCTTGTTGCCGCGGCCGTATCCGATCAGCGGCATCACGGCCTATGGGAGCCTGATGAGCGATTATTGGTTCGCGCAACAACAGCGCGAGATCGTCCGTCCCTATTATTTCCAGGATGTCGAGCGCCTGCCGCAATATCTCTCTGAGAAGGTGCTGCGCAATCGGATGGCGACGCTGCCCAACGTCGAGACGCGTTTCGGCTGGCGTGCGCGCTCGATCGAGCAGGACGAGAAAGGCGTGCGTGTCGCGATCAGCGAGGAGGGCGGCAGCGGCCGCGAGACGCTCGAAGCCGATTATCTTGTCGGCTGCGACGGCGCGCGCTCGCAGACACGCGAGCAGATCGGCATCGAGCAGGGTGGCGCCGATTTCGAGCAGCCGATGGTGCTCGCGGTGTTCCGCTCGAAAGAGCTGCACGAGGGACTGAAGCGTTTCCCGGGCCGCTCGACCTACAACGTTCTCAGTCCCGAGTTGAAAGGATATTGGCAATTCTTCGGCCGCATCGATGTGGGCGAGGGTTGGTTCTTCCATGCGCCGGTGCCGCAGGGGACGACGACGGACAATTACGATTTCCACGGGCTCATCCAGAAGGTCGCCGGTTTCCCGTTCAAGGCGGAGTTCGATCATGTCGGCTTCTGGGATCTGCGCGTCGCGGTGGCCGAGCGGTACCAAGTTGGGCGCGTCTTCATCGCCGGCGATGCCGCGCATAGCCATCCGCCTTATGGCGGCTTCGGTCTCAACAACGGGCTCGAGGACATCGTCAATCTCGGCTGGAAGCTGCAAGCGAAGATCGAAGGCTGGGGCAGCGACGCGCTGCTGCACTCCTACAGCGAAGAACGTCACCCGATCTTCAAAGAGACCGGACAGGATTTCATCGCCGGCCGCATCGAATGGGATCGCCAATTCCTCGAGCGCTACAATCCCGAGCGCAATCGCGAAGAGTTCGAGCGCGCCTGGGCCGAGCGCAAGGCCGGCATCAGCGATCGTCTCATGACCTACGAGCCAAATTACGAAGGCTCGCCGGTGATCGCCGGCCGGCCCGGCGGCAAGACCACCGCGCACGGCGACCATGTGTATAAATCGCGCGCGGGCCATCACTTGGCGCCGCAAATGCTGTCGTCCGGCAAGAATGTCTTCGAAGAGTTGGGCCAGGGCTTCGCGCTTCTCGCGTTCGGGGCTTCCGACGCCGATGCCGGCGCGTTCGAGGAGGCCGCGCGCGCGTTGAACGTGCCGCTGAAAGTGATCCGCGACACGCAGGCCGGCGGCCGCGAAGCCTATGAAGCGAAGCTGACCTTGGTGCGTCCCGACCAATACGTCGTGTGGGCGGATAACGCCGCGCCCAGCGATGCGCGCTCCCTGATCGCGAAGGCGGTTGGGCGCCGCTAACCCCGCGCTGCGGAAACGGCTTGATTTCATTTTCGTTTCAAGGCCCTGCCCCGAAATGGGGCTGGGCCTTTCGCTTTTCGGGGCGCGCTTGCGGAGCAAAGATGGGCATGGTCTAATTTTACGAAGAGGAGCATCAAACCAAATCGGGTGGTCCCAAGGGGGAGTGATGGACACGATCGCACCGCAAGATCCGACGGCGAACACGGAGCGTCTCGATGGTTTCGTCCATGAATTCGTGAAAAACGCCTGGTATGTCTGCGCGCAGGCGCGCGAGATAGAGCACGCACCGCTCGGCCGCCGCATCCTCAACATCCCCGTCCTGCTCTACCGCACGAGCGCCGGCAAAGTCGTCGCGCTCCACGATGTTTGCCCGCATCGCTATATGCCGATGTCGAAGGGACGTCTCGTCGGCGACAGCATCCGCTGCACCTATCACGGCTCGCTGTTCGACGAGACCGGCAAATGCACCGAAATCCCAAGCCAGGACAACGTCCCGCCGAAATGCTTCCTGCGTTCTTATCCGGTGGCCGAGCGCAGGAACTGGGTCTGGATTTGGACGGGCGATCCTGCGAAGGCCGATGCGTCGCTAATACCTGGCGAGCGTTATCTCGGCTTCGGCCATGAGGATTATTCGACCGTCGATCACAAATACCGTCTCGTCAAAGGCCGCTACGGTCTTTGCAACGAAAATTTGATCGACGACACGCATATCTCCTTCCTCCATCTCGGCCAGTTCGAGAGCGGCAACCGTGTGCACACGATGCCCGAGGTATCGCAAGAAGGCCCATGGGTTAAATCACGCTGGTTCGACCCGCATGAGAAGATCAGTCCATTCTTCCACATGCTGTTCGATGTCGATTACGAGATCGCGCCGCGCGCTCTGGTCGGCCATTTCCATCCGCCGGCAACGCATGTCGTGTGGATCGAGATGTACAACCCGAAAGCGCCGAGCGAGAAGCCGCGCGTGCTGCGCGTCGCGCTCGCCTTCACGCCGGAGACGGCGACGACGACGCATTGGTTCTGGGCGGAATCGCGCAACTTCCACCAGAAGGACGCGGCCTGGGACGCGTTCGCGACCGATACGTCGTGGGCGATCCAGGATCAGGATTTCTACGCCATCGAAGCGATCGAGGCGTTGCTGCAGCAAGGCAGCGAATTGCCGGAAGAGGTCAGCTTCAAGGCCGATGCCGGCATCATGCGCGCGCGCCGCGTCATGAACCAAATCCTCCGCGAGGAATCGGGTAAAAAGGGAGCGGACAAATGAGCGCACTGCTAGACGGGATCGCCCAACGCATCGCCGCTTCCGGCGAAGACGCCGGCATCGCCGGGGTCTTTAAATTCGACGCGGGTCTGGACGGCGTGCTGGTGCTCGACACGAATACGAAGCCGGTCACGGTCTCGACGACCGATCGCCCGGCCGATTGCACGATGAAGATGGCCGCGCCGTTCCTGATGATGGCGATCGATGGCCGCATGCCGGTCGGTGCCGCCTTCATGAAATTCGTCCGCGGCGTGCAAGGTCAACCCGGCCTCGCGGTGCGGATCCAACCCTACCTGCGCAAGGTCGCGGCGAAGGGTAAGGCCTGAGCTATTTGGCGATCGGCGTGCCCGGCAAGATCGTCGAGGCCATGTCGATCGGTTGATGGGTCAGGTTGAGCTGTTTGCAGATGTCAGCCCAGAACTGAAGGTCCTTCGGGTTGATCGCGAGCGATGACTGCGGCGGCGACGGATCGTAGTTGTGGAAATATTTGAGCGAGAGCTGTTTCGCATCGTCCGGATGCTCGTCGATATATTTCAGCGCGTCGGCGAGCGAGGCGCGAAACCCTTCGATGGCTTGCGGGTGTGCCGTCGCCCATTCGCGCGTCGACGACCAGAAGGTCGCGGCGAAATCCGGATTGACCGCCGATTGAATGTCCACCGATTTGGTGCCGGCGCCTGATTCGACGATACGGCCCAGCATCGGCTGCACCGGGAAAGCGGCGTCGATCTGACTGCTCTTCAGATTGTCGCCCATGAGCTGGAAGGGAAGTTCGACCACCGTGACCTGGTTGAGCTGCACGCCGCCATCGACCAGCCATTTCTTCATGACGAGATCGAGGGAGGAATTAATGCCCGGATCGGCGATGCGTTTGCCGATAAGGTCGGTCGGCCCGGTGACGGTAAAGCCCGCGCGGGTGACCAGCGCCGAATGCGGGTTCGCTTTCTGAATACGCGATAGCCCGGCGAAGACGACGAGGTCGAGCCCGCCATCCTTGGCGAGGACGAGCACGGGACCGGTGTTGAAGGCGATCTGCGCCGCGCCGGATACCAGCGCTTGGGGTGTCAGCCCGCCATTGGTGAAGGCGGTCATCTCCACCTCGAGCCCATGCTTGGCGAAGATGCCTTCATCGCGCGCGGTCAGGACCGCGAGGAAGTCGGAGGCGATGCCGTAGCCGACGGTGACTTTGGTTTGCGCCTGTGCGACGGCCGGCGCGAGCGCGCTCATGACCAATACCGCGAGCAACGGGCTCGCGACCGCCCGGAACCTCCCCATCATCTTCCCCCGATCATTGAACAAGACGCCGGAACACGAAATAGACCCGATCGGGCGACTATCGCCAAGCGGAAAATCAGCGCGCGCCTTTGCGCTTTCGCGGCACCGGCTTTGGTGAAGCGGGCGCAAGCTTCGGCATGCCGGCATAGCGCGCGTGATGCTCGACGAGCCGTGCCAGCATGCCCTCGAACTGCGCTTGCTCGGCTGGGGTGAAAATATCGAAAGCGCGGTGCTCGGCTTTTCCGGCGCTGGTCTCCATCTCACCGAGGATGCGCTTGCCGGCGCGCGACAGATGCAGCGCGTTGGAGCGACGGTCGGCGCCAGGGCTGCGCGCGACCAGGCCTTTCTGTTCAAGCCGGTCGACGACCCCCGCGAGGGTCGATCGATCGACGCCCAGCGTATTGCAGACGCCGATCTGATCGATGCCGGGCTCGACGGCGACGACGTTGAGGATGCCGTATTGCAAGCCGGTCAGACCGAAGCTCGCTGTTTCTTCATCGAAGATCGCCGCCGTGATGCGGTGGAGCTGGCGGGCGAGGAAACCGGGACGGGTGTAGATGCGCTCGCTGAGGACGCGATCCAGCGTGGCTGTTTTCTGCGGCTTTTTCGCCATCGCGGCGGCGTCTCCAAATTGATCCGTGTCCGGACGATCGACTTGAACCAAGCCGGGTTCCGTGCCACCCTCATACCATACCCGGTCTTCCCGAACGAGCGATGCAAGGAAACGCGCAATGCTGACGCAAGACGACAATCGCCTGCTGACCGAGACCAGTGCCGGTACGCCGGGCGGCGACTTGCTGCGCCGCTATTGGATGCCCGTCGGCCTCGAGGCAGAACTCACCGAGGAGAAGCCGAAGAAGCGCGTGCGCATCATGGGCGAGAATCTCGTTCTCTTCCGCGACGGCAACGGCAGGGTCGGTCTGATCCGCGAGCAATGCGCGCATCGTCGTGCGTCGCTCTATTTCGGCTGGGTCGAAGAGGACGGTCTGCGCTGCCCGTATCACGGCTGGAAATTTGCGACGACGGGCAAATGCGTCGAGCAGCCGTTCGAGCCGAAGGGCAGCCCGCTGAAGGACGAAGCCTGCGTACCGTCCTATCCGGTGGAATCGCTCTGCGGCATCGTCTTTGCCTACCTCGGTCCCCTACCGGCGCCGTTGCTGCCGCGCTGGGAGACGATGGTCAGCAAGCAGGGCACGCGCTCGATCACCGTTTTGCCGATCCACGATTGCAACTGGCTGCAAGCGCAGGAGAACTCGGTCGATCCGGTTCACACCTATTACCTCCACGCCCACATGCTGATGCATCACCCGAAGGTCAGCCAGGAACGTAAGCTTTCGGCGTCGTATTTCCATCGCCCGATCCAGAACATCGATTTCGAGTTGACGCGCGAAGAGGGCTGGACCGGCATCCGCAAGATCCGTACCTATGGCGGCAGCCTCGCCGAGCGCGAAGTGGGGCACCCGGCGATCTTTCCGAACATCCTGATCGTGCCGCAGGACAGGAACGAAATCGTCACCCATTGGCGCGTGCCGGTCGACGATACGCACACCTATATCGTATGGCTGCATTTCGCTCCAACAAAAGACGGTAGCACGGTCGATCAGGCGGACGTCGATATTCCAATTGCATATCTCAGCCATCCGCGTGCACCGGATGGCGAATACGATACCAGCGATTTTCCGCAGCAGGATTTGATGGCGTGGGAGACGCAGGGGCCGGTCTACGACCGCAGCCAGGAGCTACTCGGCACGACTGATCGCGGCATCGTCATGTGGCGTAATTTGCTGCGCCAACAGATCGAGCGTGTGCGCGAGGGCAAAGAGCCCGACGGCATGATCCACGATGCGAAGACCAATCAGATGATCTCGCTGAACATCGAGAAGCACCGGCAGGAGCGCTTCGCGCGCGAACTCGCTGCCGCTAAATAACATCGATCCCGGAGGAAAACATGCCATCCGAATTGCGCGTTGGCGTCGCGGGGCTTGGCTCGGCTGCGGCGCAAATCCTGCCGGCTTTTGCCAATGTCGACGGGGTGGTGCTCGGCGCTGGCGCCGATATCCGCGCCGAGGCACGCGACAATTTCAAGAAGCGCTTCGATCTGCCGGTGTTCGATACGGTCGAGGCGATGTGCCGCTCCAAGGACGTCGACGCCGTTTGGATCGCGACGCCGAACCTCGTCCATTGCGAGCACACCGTCGCGGCGGCCGAAAACGGCAAGCATGTGATCTGCGAGAAGCCAACGGCGGTTTCGCTCGAAGAATGCGACCGCATGGTCGCGGCGGCGGAGAAAACCGGCGTCAAATTCATCCAAGGCCATTCGAAGATTTTCGATTCGCCGATCCGCGCGATGGGTACTCTCATCGCCAGCGGCAAGCTCGGCCGGGTCATCCAGATCAACAGCTGGAATTTCAATGACTGGCTGCAGCGGCCGCGTTTGCCGCCGGAGATACGCACCGATCTCGGCGGCGGTCTCGTCTTCCGCCAGGGGCCGCATATGATGGACATCGTACGCTTCGCCGGCGGCGGCATGGCGAAGACGGTGCGCGCCGTCACCGGCCGGCACGATCCGAATTTCGACACGGAAGGCAATTTCTCGGCACTCGTCACGTTCGAGAATGGCGCGGTCGCCTCGGTCGGCTTCAACGGCTACGGCTATTTCGATATCACCGAGCTGACTTGGCTCATCGGCGAGGGCGGTCAGCAGGCGGCAACCGATCCGCGGCTCAAAAAGCCGAAGCCGCGCCGCACCGGCGCGACCGGGCAAGACGAAAAGACCGAGTACATCACCTCGGGCGACCAGGCGCAGACGCGGAGCTTCGCCGATCGCAAAATGCCGTTCTTCGGCCTCACCGTGGTGAGCTGCGAGCGCGGCGTCATTCGCCAATCGCCGGACGGGCTTTACCTCTATACCGAGAAGGGCTGCGAAGAAGTCGCGGTGCCGCCGCATCACGGTCGCGCCGCCGAGTTGATCGAGCTGCGCGATGCGCTTGCCGGCAAGCGCGATCCGTTCCCGGACGGCCGCTGGGGCCGCGCGACGCTCGAACTGTGCATGGGCATGCTCGAATCGTCGAAAGCGCAGCGCGAGATCACGCTGTCGCATCAAACGCCGGTGCCGCACTAAATAGGCACGATCGGGGAGGGGTTTTTTTATGGTTCGGTCCATCGCGCTCGCGTTGGCGGCGTCGCTTCTGATCGCCGCCGCACCCGCGAGAGCGCAGCGAGGCTGGGAGGATGTCGTCAAAGCGGCCGCCGCCGAAGGCGAGGTCGATGTTCACGGCGGCCCCGGCAAAACCTACGAGCAGGTGCTGACCACCGCCTTTAAAGCCGCCTATCCCAACATAAAGCTGGTCTTCGTCGGCACCAGCGGTCGCGACGTGATCCTGCAGATCATGCGCGAGCGCGAGGCCGGGCTTTACAAATGGGATGTCTATGTCGGCGGTACGCCGTCGATTCTCAGCACGCTGAAGCCGGCGGGTGCGTTCGCGCCCCTGCGTCCGGCGCTGATCCTGCCCGAGGTCACCGATGACAAAGCCTGGCGCGACGGGTTCGATGCCGGCTGGATGGACAAGGAAAAGAAGTTCACGTTTGCCTTCGATTACACCTTCAGCCCGTTGGCGATGGTCAATTGGGATGTCGTCTCGCATGACGATCTCAAAACCTTCGCCGATCTGATGAAGCCGCACTTCGCCGGCAAGATCGTGTGGGACGATCCACGGTTGCCGGGGCAAGGATTGCTGACCGGTCAGGTGTTTCTGAAAAACTTCGGCGCCGAATTTCTGCAGAACCTTTATTCGACCCAGAAGATCGTCTTTATCGCCAATCGCCGCCAGGAGGCGGAGGGTGTCGTGCGTGGTACCACCCCGATCGGCATGGCGGCTCCGGTCGACGAGATCGGCCAGTTCCAGGCACAGGGCCTGGGCAAGAACATCAAGCCATTCAACGGCGATGTGAAAGCGCTGTCGGGCGATACCGGTTTCGGGACCGTATCGCTGATGGACAAGGCGCCGCATCCGAACGCGGCCAAGGTCTATATCAACTGGTTGCTGTCGAAAGCCGGGCAGGCGGAATGGGGCAAGGTACTGCGCAACAGCCGCCGTCTCGACGTCGCGCCGGGCAATCCGGCCGAAGTTCCGCCGGACGGCATGGCTTATTCCAATCTCCAGGTTGAAGACGAGATCCCGATCCGCGACAAAGTCGTGGATATCGCGACAAAAAGCATTCCCGCCGGCAATCGATAAACGGGTAGCAATAAGGAGCGCCAGAGATGAGCGAGATCGACGAACTCCGCGAGCGTGTCGCCAAAGCCTGCTGCGTGCTCGGCAAGCTTGGTCTCGCCGACGCGGCGACCGGCCATATCAGCGCGCGCGTTCCCGGCACGGATCGCGTTCTGATCCGTGCGCGCGGCCCGGGCGAGCTCGGCGTACGCTACACCACGCCCGATCAGGTGGTCGAGGTCTCGCTCGACGGCAAGGTCATCGGCGATGTCGCGAAGGGACTCGAAGCGCCGATCGAGGTGTTCATTCATACCGCCGTCTATCGCAAGCGTCCGGATATCCAATCGGTCGTGCATGTCCATCCGCCGACCGTGGTGCTGTTCACGATCTGCAATAAGCCGCTGCTGCCGCTCTACGGCGCGTTCGATCCCTCCGGCGCGCAGATGGCGCTGGCCGGCGTGCCGACCTATCAGCGCAGCATCCTGATCAGCAATCCGAAGCTCGGCGACGATCTGATGCAGGCGATGGGCGATTCGAAAGTCTGCTTGATGCGCGGCCACGGCATCACCAGCGTCGGGCGCAGCGTCGAGGAAGCGGCGCTCGAAGCCATCACGCTGAACAATCTCGCGGAGATGAATTATCGCGCGAATTTGCTCGGCGATCCGCAGCCGATCTTGCCGGAAGACCAAGAGGCCTTCCGCGAGATGGCGAAGACCGGCAAAGGCCGCAACGAAGGTCTTGCCGGCAATAAGCCAAGCGGACGTGCCGCGGCACTGTGGCGCTTCTATCTCGAGCTGACCCAATCCTGACGTGGTCAAAACCGTCGCGATCGAAGAGCATTTCTGGATCCCGAAGCTCCAGACGGAAGAGACCATCGGCGTCGATATCAAGACCCAGCCGCACTGGGTCAAGGCGTTGGGCGATCTCGGCGAGCAACGGCTCAAGGAGATGGACGAAGCCGGCATCGATCTGCAGGTGATCGCGCATGCGCCGCCGGGGGCACAGAACTTTCCGCCCGATCAAGCGGTCGCGCTCGCCCGCGAAGCCAACGACACGCTGCATCGCGCGATCGGCGCGCATCCCGATCGCTTTGCCGGCTTCGCGGCGTTGCCGACGCCCGACCCGGAAGCGGCCGCGGCGGAGCTGGAGCGCGCGGTGACGAAGCTCGGCTTCAAAGGCGCGATGATCTATGGCTTGACGCATGGCGCTTTCACCGACGAGAAGCGCTTCTGGTGCATCTACGAGCGCGCTGCCGCGCTCGACGTGCCGATCTACATCCATCCAGGGCCGCCGCATCGCGCCGTAGTCGACGCCTATTTCAAAGACTACCCGACGATGGACGGCGCCGGTCTCGGCTTTACCTTCGAGACCGCGGCGCATGCGATTCGCTTGTCCATCTGCGGCCTCTTCGATGCCTATCCCAAGCTGCGGCTCATCCTCGGCCATATGGGCGAGGGGCTGCCGTTCCTGCTGTGGCGCTGCGACATGGCGCTCTCGCGCGACAAGAACCTGAAGCGGAAATTCCGCGATTATTTCCGCGAGCATTTCTACATCACGACAAGCGGCAATTTCTCCCATCCGGCGCTGCTCTGCACCGCGATGGAGATGAGCACCGACCGCATCATCTTCGCGGTCGATTGGCCCTATGCCTCGAACAAAGAAGCGCGCGAATTCATCGACACCGCACCGCTCTCGCCGCACGACAAGGACAAGATTCTCTACCACAACGTCGCGAAGCTGCTGAAGCTTTAGGCTGCAATAAGCCTACTAGAACACCCTAAACCGTCACTCCCGCGAAAGCAGGAGTCCATGGAAACGCACGCTGGATTCCCACTTTCGCGGGAATGACGGTGGCGGCGGACGTGCGAAAGCGGCTTCGATCGCGCCATTGCGGCACTAATCGATCGTCGCGGTCTGATCGGAATAGTTGATCGTGAGGTTGATCGAGCCCTCGTTCATCTGCCAGCGATAGAGCTTGTATTTGCGCAAGCCCTTCTTGTGGAACACGTCGCCATCGAGGATCTTTCGCGCTTCCTCGAAAGATTTGGCGCGGATGATGAACATGCCACGTGTCGGCTTGTCGTTACCCTCGTTCTGCAGCGGCCCGGCGCCGAAAAGGATGTGCTTGCGCTCCATCTCGATCTGACCGTGGATGTGCTCCTCGAGATGCTCGGCGAGGCCCGGGCCGCCGAGCGGCTCGGTCACCGCGATATAAAGCTCTTTGTGCAATAGCCCGGCCATGACCTGGTCGAAGGGCTTTTCATTTCCGGCCATTTATTCCTCCTCTTTAATTCGGGGTCGCGCCGCGGATGCGGTCGATAGCGGAAAGCGGGTTCGGCATCGTGTTGCCGCGCCAGGCGACGTAGCCGTCGGGCCGCACCAGCACGAGCTTGCGTTCGTAAGTCTTCGCGGCATCGGGATCGGTGATCGTATGGATATCGAGCGGCATGCCGCGACTCAGCGCGGCATCGCGTAGGGGAACGACGTCCGGCGCGTCCTCGCCGAAGCGCAACAACACATGATGGCGACCGAAAAGATCGAGGATCGAGACGCCGGGCCGCAGCCAGAGATGCGGCGCGCGCGATCCGGGGCGCGTCGAGGGCGTGTAATCATAGGTGTCGTCCACCGGCGTCGTCGTGCCGTCGCTGGCAATGATCGGCGATGACTCATAGATGGCGCCGAGATGAATGCCCCAGCGATGCCAGACGCGGCTGCCACTGAACTCATTCTGCAACCGCTCGCGCACGCGTTGGCGGAGCGCCTCGCCGGCCGGGCTCGCCTCGGCGATTTTGGATAGATCGATAGTGCCCTTGAGGCGTCGCAGTTCCTTCATCGCTTCTTCGATGACACGCTCGCACACGGGGATGCGCTCGCGCTCGTAGCTGTCGAGCAATGCCGGCGCCCCCCAGCCGCGGATCACCGCTTCGAGCTTCCAGCCGAGATCGGAGGCGTCGCCGATGCCGGTGTTCATGCCGAAGCCACCATTCGGCGGATGCACATGCGCGGCATCGCCGGCGAGGAAAACGCGCCCCCGGCGGAAGTGGTCGGCGATCAGCGCGCGGCGGCTCCATGGTACGCAAGACACGACCTCGAACGGGAAATCGCCGCCCATGAGCCGGCGGATCACGCGGTCCACTTCCCTCGGCGTCAGCGACTCGGTGTCGCCATACATCAGGATGCGCCACAGGCCCTGGCCGTCGACCACCATGCAGGTGCCCCAGGTGCCTTCGGCATCCATGCAGATATAGCGGCCGGCCGTGCCTTTATCGTGATACTGCGCCATGTTGTCGACGCGGAATTCGATGTTCAGGGAATGATCGATCAGCGGCGTGCCATGCGTACCGATGCCGGCGAGCTTGCGCGTGCTGCCGCCGAAACCGTCGCAGCCGACGAGATACTGTGCGGCGATACGCTCGCGCGTGCCGTCGGCTTTCTCGATCGTCGCAACGACACGCTGATCGTCCTGCTCGATCGCGATCAGATTGGTGCGATAGTCTATCTTGGTCGCGGCATAGGACGAGGCGACTTCTTGCAGGATCGGGTCGAACACGACCTGCGGGCAGTGCCATTGATGCTCGGGGCTGAAGGGATCGTCCTTTGCCTCGCCGAGCGAATACATCTTGAAGCGGCCGAGTTCATAGCCGGTGAGGCTGGTGACGAAAACGTTGTCGAGCGGGTGATCGGGTGGAAAGCCCCAATTGCGTACGCGTTCGGACGCGCCGAGCCGGCGCAGCAATTCCATTGTGCGGACGCTGATGACCAGGAGGCGCGAGAATTTGAGCCGCTCTTCCGCCGGGTCGCGCTCGACCAGCAAATTCGCGATACCGCGCCAGCCGAGCTCCGCGGCCAGCATCAGCCCGACCGGACCGCCGCCCACGATCAGCACCGGTACTTCGCGGCTGACGCCTTCCATCTCGACCGATCTCCCATACCATGCACGGCTTGTGTGCCGTTTGCCGCATGAAGCTAGTCGTGCGCCCCCATCCGGCGCAACCTTTCGCCGCGGGATCAGGGCTGACAATTATCCGCGTGAAAGCCTGGCGCATTCGCGCTATGCGTCGGTTTCGTCTCATCTTGCGGAAGGGCTATGCCGGCGGAGATCGCTGAAGAGCAAGGGAACGCGGCGCCGCAAGTGCGGACGCAGAATCGCAAGCTCGTCTTCATCGCGGCGCTGGCGTCGGTGGTCATCACCGCAATCGAGAGCACGATCGTTTCGACCTCGATGCCGACGGTCGTCGCCTCGCTCGGCGGCTTCGATCTGCTGAGCTGGGTGTTCACCGCCTATCTCCTCACCCAAGCCATCACCGTGCCGATCTACGGCCGGCTCTCGGACCTCTACGGTCGCAAGCCGATCCTGCTGACGGGCGTCGGCATTTTCGCGCTGGGCTCGGTCCTTTGCGGCTTCGCGCCCAGCATGTTTGCGCTGGTGTTGTTCCGAACCGTGCAGGGTTTCGGCTCGGGCGCGCTGGTGTCGGTCGGCCGCACCCTGATCGGCGACATTTTCAGCGGTCCCGAGCGTGCTCGGATGCAAGGCTTCGTGTCGAGCGGCTTCATCGGCGCGGGCCTGCTCGGTCCGATGATCGGCGCGTTTCTGGTGACGCACACGATCTGGCCGATGATCTTTTGGGTCAACGTGCCGATCGCTCTGGCCGCCGGCGCAGTCCTGCTCTTGGGTTTTCGCGAGCATGTCGAGAAACGCCGGCATCGCATCGATTGGGGCGGCGCGACGCTCTTGAGCATCGGTACGGGCGTGCTGATGTTCGCCCTGTCGCAAACCTCGTCGCTGAGCTTTGCGATGAAAGGCGGGTTGCTGATTGTCGCGATCGCGCTGCTGCTCGTCTTCGTGCTGTACGAGCGCCAGGTGGCCGAGCCGATCTGGCCGATGTCGCTGTTCCGCGACCGTGTCGCCAGCAGCGGCAACCTCGTCTCGTTAGCGACGGGCGCGACGACGTTGGGCATCGCCGCTTATCTGCCGGTCTATATCCAAGGCGTCATCGGGCAGAGCGCGTCGGTCTCGGGTCTCGTTATCATGGCGCTCTCGGTCGGCGGGCCGATGGGCGCGGCGACCGCCGGCCAGGTCATGCTCCGCTCATCCTATCGCACGGCCGCCAGCATCGGTGCGGCGCTCTATATCGTCGGCAGCGTGATGATGACGTTGCTCACAGCGCATAGCGGCGCCGCTTGGGCCGGGGCGAGCGGCTTCTTGATCGGGCTCGGCATGGGCATGAACAACAACACCTATCTGGTGGCGGTCCAATCCGAATCGGCCTGGAACCAGCGCGGCATCGCGACCTCGGCGTTGATGTTCACCCGCATCCTCGGCCAGGCGATCGGCGCTTCAGCTTTCGGCGGCATCCTCAATGCCGGCCTTGCGATCTATCTCAACGGCCACGACGATCTCGTGACCCAGGTGATGACGCCGTCGGGCCGCGCCGCCTTGCCGCACGAAACGGCGGGCGCGATCATCGCGCAATTCGATCACGCGCTGCATATCATCTTCTTCATTCTGGTCGCGATGGCCTTCGCCGTCATCGCGATCGGGCTGATGCTGCCGAAAGGCCGCGGAATTCGTTTGACGGGAGGGAACTGAGCGATGGCCCAAGATTTCACGCTGCTCGAAGCAACGATCGCCGATATCCATGCCGCGTATCAATCGGGCGCGCTGACCGCGCGAAAGCTGGTCGAAGCCTATCTCGAGCGCATCGAGCGCTACGATCTCGGCGGACCGCAGATCAACGCGCTGATCTCGCTCAATCCGCGCGCGCTCGACGAAGCCGACCGGCTCGATGCCGCTTATCGCGCGTCGGGTCCGGTCGGACCGCTGCACGGCATCCCGGTCGTCGTCAAAGATCAGGCCGATGTGAAAGAAATGCCGACCACGCTCGGCTCGGTGCTGTTCAAGGATCACCGGCCGGAGCGCGATTGCTTCGTTGCCGCCAAGCTCCGGCAGGCAGGCGCGATCTTCATCGGCAAGGGCACGTTGGGCGAGCTTGGCGCGGGCGACACGCATGGCTCAGCTTTCGGCTCGACGCGCAATCCCTACGATCTCGATCGCACGGTCGGCGGCTCGTCCGGCGGCCCGGCGACGGCTGTCTCGGCGAATTTCGCGACCGTTTCGATCGGGCAAGAAGGACTCGCTTCGATCCGCCGCCCGGCGATCTGGACGGCGATCACCGGCATGCGGCCCAGCACCGGCCTCGTCAGCCGCAGCGGCGTCTATGGCGGCTGGCCGACGACCAATGGCTCGCTCGGTCCGATGGCGCGCACCGTCACCGACCTCGCCAAGCTGCTTGACGTGATGGTTGGCTACGATCCGGCGGATCCCGTTACCGCGCATGGCATCGGCCGCGCGCCCAAGAGCTACGCCGCGCTGCTCGACAAGGACGCGCTCAAGGACGCGCGCATCGGCATTATCCGCGAGCCGATGGGGCTCGGCAGCGATCCCGATGCCGAGGATTTCAAGCTCACGACGAAACTCTTCGATCAGGCGATTGCCGAGCTCAAGGATTGCGGTGCGGTAATCGTCGATCCGGTTGTCATCAAGGATATGGCGGCGCTGTCGGCAAAACGCGCGTTCGGCACGCCGGAAGCCGATGAAGCGATCAAGCTCTATCTCGCCGGGAGTGCCAATCCGCCGTTCCGCTCGCGCGAAGAGGCGATGGCGTCGCCGCTTTTCGAGCGATTGCTGAAACCGACCAAGGATCGTTGGACGCGCGTGCTGCCGCCGGGACCTGCGCTTACCGAACGTCTGCTCGCTTCGGCCAAAGCGCGCGATCTGCTGCTCACCACCATGCTGCAAACGATGGCCGATCACCGTCTCGACGTGCTGGTGCATAAAGCGGTCGAGCATCTGCCCACATTGATCTCGGAAGGCGTGAACCCGCCCTTCACCGAGCAGAAGGGCGCGTCGCACATCAATACCTATCTCGAGATCGTACCCTCGGTGGTTGTGCCGGCCGCATTTACGCCGGGCGGCTTGCCGACCGGAATCACTTTTCTCGGCCGGCCTTATGCCGATGCCGACATGTTGCGCTTTGCCTACGCATACGAACAAGCGACACATCACCGCCGCGTGCCGGCAACGACGCCATAAAAATTATGCGCGGCTGATCATTGACCCGCGGTGCGCCTCGGTCGCACACTGTTCGCACCAAAACGCCGTGGGCATAAGCCCATGAGTCAACAATGAAGGGGTGGACATGGCTTATCGGGCGAGCGCCGCTGATTCGGCGCAATATCCGTCGGCAGGCGCGGCGTGGTACGCGCTCATCGTTCTGCTGCTGCTCTACTTCATGTATTTCGTCGACCGGAACATCCTCACGCTTCTGGTTGCGCCGGTACGCAAGGACCTCGGCATCAACGACAGCCAGATCGGTCTGCTGAACGGTTATTCCTTCTCGCTGCTCAACGGGCTCTTCGCCATTCCCTTCGGCTGGTATGCCGACCGGCACAGCCGCAAGCAGGTGCTGGTCTTCGGCATCGCGATCTGGGGCTGCAGCACCGTCGCCTCGGGTTTCACCACCACCTTCACCGAGCTCATGTTCACCCGCATGGGTCTTGGTCTCGGCGAAGCGGCGCTGGCGCCGGTCGCGTTCTCGCTGATCTCCGACTATTTCCGCAAGGATAAGCGCGGCACCGCAGTCGGTGTTTACGGCATCGGCGGTTTCGGCGGCATCGGCCTGTCCTATCTGATCGGCGGCGCGGTGCTCGCGACATTCCGCGGCGTCGATACCGTGGACATGCCGCTCGTCGGCACGACGTCGTTGTGGCATGCGGCGTTCATCGCCGTCGGCGGCATCACGCTGCTCCTCGCGCTGGTGACCAGCACGATTAAAGAGCCGCCGCGCATCGACAGCTTGCAGAAAGCGACAGGCGCCGGCGGCGAAGTCGGCTTCTTTGCCCATATCCGCGAGCATTGGCAGGCTTTTTGGCTGGTGATCGGCGGCTATACCTGCCTCGGCATTCTCGCGATCGGCTGGTTCGCCTGGCTGCCGAGTTATTTCATCCGCGTCTTCCACATGGCGCCGGTACAGGCCGGCATCCAGGTCGGCTGGACCACGACCATCGCCGGCGTCACCGGCGCGGTGGTTGGTGGCTTCATCGCCGACCGGTTGATGAAACGCGGCGCGCGCGGCGGCAAGGTGCTGAACCTCTTCATCATGTTCTGCTGCTGGGTCGTGTGCGCGCTGGGTATCCTGATGTCGACCAGCATCACCATGTCGCTGGTGTGGACCTTCATCTTCACCTTCGCCGACGGCATCGGCTTCATGCAGTACGGCAACGTGATGCAAGAGATGTTCCCCGTGCATCTGCGCGCGCGCTCGGTCGCGGCGTGGGGCGTGTGCAGCTCGATGTTATCTTACGGTGTCGGCCCGCTGCTTTTCGGTCTCTCGACCGATTACGTCTTCCACGGCGATGACGGGCTGCGTTTCACGCTCGGCCTCGTCTCGTTGCCGATCATTGCCGTCGGTCTCTTGTGCTCGTGGTTCGCGCGGCGGCCTTACGATCGTGCCCGGCTGGCGGTCGATCCGACGGTCAATGTCGATACGGAATGGCTCGCGGCACCGCCCGCAGCGGTGCTGGCGCAGCCACGTTGATGCGTTAGATGTCGGCCGGCGGCGGTGCCGGCCGACCGCGGATCACATCGGCGGCTTTCTCGGCGATCATGATGACGGGCGCGTTGAGATTGCCGCCGATCGGATCGGGGATGATCGATGCGTCGATCACGCGCAGGTGTTCGGTGCCGCGCACGCGGAAATCCGGATCGACGACCGCCATATTGTCGATGCCGATCTTGCAGGTGCCGGCGGGATGATGGATTGTCGCCGTGTTGGCGCGCAGATAGGCGTCGATCTCGGCATCGGTTTTGACGTCCGGCCCAGGCAAGACGCGACTGCGGGCGAAACCGGCGAAGGCTTTGGTTTCTTCGACGGCATGCAGTGCGAATTTCATGCCGACGCGCATGGCGCGGCGATCGTAGTCGGTGACGAAGAAGTTGTTGTAGATCTTGATCGGCGCCAGCGGATCGCTTGAGCCGAGCTTCACTTCGCCGCGGCTTTCCGGCCGCAAATGGCAGTAGGTCAGGCCGAAGACATCGGGCTCCGGCGGCTTCAGCACCGGGAACCATTCATGCGCGCGGAAACCGCCGCCGCCGCAATAGAATTGCAGATCGGGCGCATCGAGGTCCGGCTCGCTCTTGGTGAAGGCGGTGCCGATCGCCGGCACGCGCGTCGCGAAACCGGTGCCGGACATGAAATATTGCGCCAGGCTGACCGCCAGCCGGTCCATGCGCAGGCCTTTGTGGAAAGTGCCTTGTCCTTTGGCGCGGATCCATTGCGTCGCCGCGACCGGATGGTTCGACATGTTCTTGCCGACGCCTTTAAGGTCGACGCGCGGCGTAACGCCGATGGCTTTGAGTTCCTCGGCGGGGCCGATGCCTGACAGCAGCAGCAATTGGGGCGAATTGAACGCGCCGCCGGCAAGGATCACCTCGCTATCAGCATGGGCTTCGTGCTTCTGCCCGTCTTTCACATATTCGATACCCACGGCGCGTGGCCCGTCGAACAGCACGCGCGTCGCATGCGCGCTGGTGATCAGATCAATATTGCCGCGCGTCATCGCCGGGCGCAGATAGGCAACCGCAGCGCTCGAGCGCCGGCCATTGCCGATCGTATGCTGCAGGCGGCTGAAGCCTTGCTGCTCCGCAGCGTTGAAATCGTCGACCACGTCGTAACCGAGCTCGGGCGCCGATGCTGCGAAAGCGTCCCAGATCGGGTCTTCCATCATATTCTTGCGCGTCTTCAGCGGACCGGAATCGCCGCGATAGAGATTGCCGCCATCCTCATAGCTTTCGGCGCGTTTGAAATAGGGCAGCACATCGGCGAAGGACCAGCCTTTCAGGCCCATCTGCGGCAGCCGGTCATAATCGATCCGGTGGCAGCGCACATAGGCCATGATGTTGATCGACGACGAGCCGCCGACGACCTTGCCACGCGGATGCTCGATGCGGCGGTTGTCGAGGTAAGGCTCGGGCTCGCTTTTATAGTTCCAGTTCCAGCGCGGATCGTTCCACACCTTGCCGACGCCCAGCGGCAGGTGGATCAGCCAATGCTTGTCCTCGCCGCCGGCTTCCAGGACGAGGATGCGGCGTGTGCTGTCTTCGCCGAGCCGCGCCGCCAGGACGCAGCCGGCCGACCCGGCGCCGACGATGATGGTGTCGTAACTCACAGCCATGATTTGTTGTTTTCCGCCCCTCAACCAGCCGCCCAATTTCCCAACGCCAGCCCAATTTTATATGGCGGCAGCGGGATCGGAGTATAATCCGACGATCAGGGCCGGAAAGGCCCAACGGTTCGGGAGAACGCTGTGCAAACGATCAAGGATGACGAGGTCAGGCTTTTCACCGATTTCGACAATCGCGAGCGTGTGCAGTCGATGGGCCAGAAGCGCGCGCCGGGCAAGACCGTCCCAACCATCGATTTCAGCGCCTATGCCAACGGCGGCTCTCTTGAAGAGCGCAAACGCGTCGCGCGTGCCTTGCACGACACCTGCATCGACACCGGTTTCTTCTATCTCGCCAACCACGGCATCTCGGAGTCCGAGATCACGCTGGCGCATGATTGGGGGCGGTTATTCTTCGCTTTGCCGCGCGAGGTCAAGTCGGCGTGCAATTTCACGCCGGTCGGGGGCAAGAATCCCAGCGCCAATACCGACAAAGAGACCGACCAGAAAGAGACCTACAGCGTGCCCCGGCCGATGCTGCCGGGCGAGACCGAGGATGCGCCGGGCCGCACGATCGGCCGCGGGAAATGGGTCGACCCGACGCTGATGCCGGGTTTCCGCGAATTTCTCGAAGCGCATCTGGTCAAGCGTATCCGCGTTGCGCAGCTTCTTTGCCGCGCGCTCGCGCTCAGCCTCGATTTGCCCGAAGATTATCTCGATGCGCCGCATCGCTTCCCCTCGGGTTCGCTGACCTACAATTACTATCCGCCGGTCGATCCGGCGACGGCGGGACACACGCAATGGGGCATCTCGCCCCATACCGATTACGGCAGCTTCAGCCTCTTGTCGCAGGACGAGCTCGGCGGCCTCGAAGTGCGCGATTCATCGGGCACCTGGATCGATCTGCCGCCGATTCCCGGCGCCTTTGTCGTGAACATCGCCGACCTCATGGCGCGCTGGACCAACGGCTATTACGTCTCGAGCCTCCATCGGGCGTCGAATTTCAACACCGGCACACGCGCACGGATTTCGCTGCCATTGTTCTTCAACCCGCACGCGGCAACGATCATCGAATGCCTGCCGAGCTGCCAAGGCCCCGGCAACCCGCCCAAGTATGAGCCGGTCGCGGCGGGGCCCTATGTGCAGACCTTGATCGAGCAATCCAATCGCATCGGCCGTCCCGGCGTCATGCAGAAGATGGCCGAGGAGCGATTGCAGCGCGTCTGACGGACCGGTGTCTCAATAGCCCGAGAGATACCAATCGGCGGGCGAGCCATAGTAATCGTGGATATCCTTGCCCCATTTCGGATCGCCCATATCCGGCCAGGTGCCGTTATCGAAGCTCGGCGCGTTCTTCAGCTTCTCTTCCGGAATGCCGATGACGTAGGCGTTGCGGCGCCTGTCGTATTTGAGGATGTCCCAGGGCAACGCGAAGAGCTTGCCGCCCATACCGATGAAGCTGCCGTAATTGAGAACGGCATAGCCGACGTGGCCGCTGATCTTGTCGATCATGATCTCCTCGATATGCCCAAGGTTATCGCCTTTGGTGTTCTCGACCTTGGCGCCGGTTACTTTCTCCGAAGAGATGAGCCGGCTGGTCTCTTGCACGTCCGACGTGGGTTGGATCGTCGCTACCATGTTGAACTCCGTTCACTAAGCGTGTTTGTCGAGTGCAGGGAAAACAGCGAGCGCATCGGCTTGGTTGCGCGGTGGACGCTTAGAACCGCTTGCCGTACACTCGATCGTCGGACGATTTGGCGCGGAAGCCGGAGCCTGAGCGATGACCCCTGAAGAAAATGAGATGCTGACGCGCGTCGGCCCGGGCACGCCCGGCGGCGAAATGCTGCGCCGCTATTGGTGGCCGGTCTGGTTCGAGGAGAAAATCGAGAACAAGCCGATCATGCTCAAGCTGCTCGGCGAAAGCTTTGTCCTGTTCCGCGACGGCAAAGGCAAGATCGGCATGCTCGATCGCATCTGCGCCCATCGCCGCGCTTCTCTCGAATTCGGCCGCGTCGAAGAGCAGGGGATTCGCTGCTGCTATCACGGCTGGCTCTATCGCGCGGACGGGCAATGTGTCGAGATGCCGGCAGAGCCGCCGGGCAGCCGGCTTTGCGTAGAGGTGAAGCAGCGCGCGGCGCAGATCCAGGTCGCGGCTGGCTTGGTCTTCGCTTATATCGGACCGGCACCGGCGCCGGTGCTGCCGCGCTACGATCTGCTCGCGCTCGACGATTGCGACCGCGCCATCTGGGCGAGCGACGATCACTGCAATTGGGCCCAGCGTGCCGAGAACGGCATGGACCCCTATCACAGCATGGCGCTGCACGCTTCGGTCTATCCCTCGATCGCGCTGAAGCGACCCGAGATCGACTATCAGCCAACCTGGTACGGCTTCCGCACTGCATCGCAATATCCGGGTGGCGCGCGCAACATCGTGCACGACATCTTCCCGTCCTCGACACGGCGGCATAATGCGCGCGCCGGCAGCATCCCGAGCGATTTCTTCCATATCCGCGTGCCGACCGACGATGTGACGACGACGACCTTTTTCGTCGAAAGCCGCTTCAAGCCGAACGGTCCCTACAAGCGCGAATGCCGGGGCCTGCAGCACAACACGCCGGGCGTTTACAAGCGCGTCGAAGACGGCTGGTGGGATCTCGCCTCGGAAGATCAGGATCGTGCGGCGCAGGAAAGCCAGGGCCCGATCCACGATCGCACGAAGGAAATTCTCGGCACCTCCGATCGCGGCGTGGTGATGTGGCGCAAAGTGGCGTTCGATTCGATCGCTGCGGTGAAAGCCGGGCGCGATCCGCACGGCATCGTGCGCGATATGGGCAAGAACGACGTCGTCCGTTTCGACGCGGGCAAGAATTTCTCCGACGCCGACAAATCGCCGGTCATCGGATCGTGAGGTTGCTGCATCGTCTGGTCGCCGCCGGCGCGGCCCTCGTCCTCGCCGGCAGCGCCGCACGCGCCGACGATCAGCCGAGCCCGGCGCTCGCCAAGATCATCGAGGCGGCGAAGAAAGAGCCGAAGCTCAATCTCGAATGGGGCGGCGGCATTCTCGGCGGCGCCGATGCGCTGAAGGACATCGCGGCGAAGCTCAACGCGACCTACGGCACGAACATCACCATTCGCTTCACCCCGGGCGCGTCGCTGCCCGAGATCGTCAATCAAGTCGTGCTCGCGAACGCGTCGGGCAGTCCGTCGCCGACCGACGCGGTTATCGGCTCGGATCAGCATGCAGCCGATCTGGCCGCAAAGAACGCATCGATGCCGGTCGATTGGGTCGCGTTGCTGCCGGGGCGGATCGATCCCTCTTCGGTCGATGCGGAGGGCCGCGCGATCCGTATCTTCACCACCATGCCCGGCGGGATCGTCTACAACACGCAGCTCGCGCCGGAAAAGCCGACCAAGCTGACCGATATGTTGAAGCCGGAATGGAAGGGCAAGATCGCCTCGACGCCCTATGCCGGCTCTTGGGAATTGTTGTCCGGCTCAGATGTCTGGGGACAAAAAGCGCTCGATTTTGCGCGCGAGCTTTCGCCGCAGCTTGCCGGGCTTATCCGCTGCTCCGATCTCGAGCGCGTCGCTTCGGGCGAATTCGTCGGCTTTTTGATGGATTGCACCGGCCGCGAATATGTCGAGTTCGCGCGCAAAGGCGCACCGATCGCGCATGTGATCCCCGAGGATTTCGCGGCGCTGCGTTTTTATTATTTCTCAATTCCGAAGAACGCCGCGGCGCCCAACGCGGCGATCCTCTTCGTCACCTTCCTCGAGACGCCGGAAGGCCAGAAACTGGTCTGGAAATACGCCAATTCCGATCTCTACACTTATCCAGACTCGCAGATCGCGCCCGAGATCGCGGCGGCGAAAGCGCGCGGCATCAAGTTTCACGACTTCACCATCCAATGGCATCGCGACCATCCCGAAGGCCAGGAAGGCGTGAAAGAGGCGGTGAAGATTCTCTCGGGCCGATAAGGCGGCGGGCCGCTAGTACTTGATGCCGAGCGGCCGGCCGATCAGCCAGACGAGGATCGCGGCGACGGCGCCGACGCCGGCGATCATCAGGAAGAAATCGGGCTTTGCCATCGCGCTCCAGTAAGAGCCGAGCCACCCGGCGAGGAAATTGCCGGCGAAGCTCGTCGCCAACCAAACGCCCATCATCAGCGAAACGATCGACGCCGGCGCGATCTTCGTGACAAGCGAGAGGCTCGTCGGCGAGAGATAAAGCTCGCCCAAGGTGAGCACGACGAAATAGCCGGCGAGCCAAAGCCAAGTCGCCTTATCGTCACCGGCATGCCAGGCGGCATAAGCCATGATCAGATTGGCAATCGCCAAACCGATGCAGCCGATGGTGATCTTCGTCACCGTCGTCGGCTCCGCCTTCCGCGCCGCCTGCCGTCGCCACAACGCGACGACGAAGGGCGTGAAGGCGAAGATCATGAATGGATTGAAGGCCTGGAACCACGTCGTCGGAATCGTTGCCTGCCAGAAACCGAGATCGATCGCACGGTCGGTGAAACTGTCCGCCCAGAGCGCGATCGTGTTGCCCTGCTGCTCATAGCCGGCCCAGAACAATGTCACCGGGGTGAAAAGCAGCAATAGCGCCGTGACGCCGCGGCGCTCTTCGGCGGTGAGGCGCGGTCGTGCCGCCTCACGCCGGGCCGGGCGCGGTTCGTCCGGCGGGAGGACGCGCAGCGCGATCGTATAGATGATCAGCGAGATCACCATGCCGAGGCCCGCCGCGCTGAAGCCGTAGCCCCAGCCGAGTTCTTCGCCGAGCGTGCCGCAGACCAGCGGCGAGAAGAACGCGCCGAGATTGATGCCGACATAGAAGACGGAATAGGCGCGGTCGCGGCGCTCGTCGCCCGGGGCGTAGAGCCGGCCGACCTGCGTCGAGATATTCGGTTTAAACGCGCCGTTGCCGAGGATCAGCGCCAAGAGCGCGAAAAGGAACAGCGGCTCGAACGCCATCATGAAATGGCCCAGCGCCATGAGCACCGCGCCGATGATCACCGTCCGCCGCTGACCCAGCCGGCGATCGGCGAGATAGCCGCCGAGGATCGGCGTCAGATAAACGAGAGCGGTATAGAGGCCATAAATCTGCGAGGCGAGGGGTTGGATTTCGAGCGGCCCGAACACCGCTTCGAGCGCGCCGCGCAGCGCCGCAAAGCCGATGACGCCGTCGACCGTGCCGGGGTGGAGCAGGTATTTCACCATGTAGAGGACGAGCAGCGAGCGCATCCCGTAATAGGAAAAACGCTCCCACATCTCGGTGGAGAAGAGGTAGGTCAGGCCGCGCGGATGGCCGAAGAGTTCCCGGGTTTTGGGCGCGGCGTGTGTCTGAGGCGGGGGCACGGACAGCGTTGTATCGCGGCTGCAATCGTTCACATGGACAATGAATTCCAACTGTAGCCGACCGCTGGGCGCAGCGCTAAGCTCGATTTTGAAAGGATCCTGGTGCCGCCTCGAGCGGAACCGAAAGACGATCCGCCGCGAGGAGGAGGAGATAAATGGCAGCGACTGCTTCCGCCGAAACCTCCAACAGCGACCTCAATGCCGACAACATATCGGGCCGCATCGATCGCCTGCCTTTTCTGCCGTTTCACTTCAAGGTCGCGAGCATCCTCGGGGCGGGCACTTTCTTCGATGGTTTTGACTCTCTGAGCATCGGCGCCGCGATGACGATGATCGTGGCCAGTTTTCATCTCGACTATCGCGACAGCGGCGCTCTGCTCAGCGCGGCCTTCGCCGGCCAGTTCTTCGGCGCGCTGATCTTCGGCTATATCAGCGAGCATGTGGGGCGCCGGCGCGCGTTCATCATGGCGGTCACCTTGTTCGGCTTGTGCTCGGTCGGAGCCGCGCTGGCGACCAGTCTCAACGGCATTTATTGGGCGCGCGTTCTCCAGGGCGTCGGCCTGGGCGGCGAAGTGCCGGTCGCCGTGGCGCTTTTCACGGAACTGCTGTCGAGCCGGGCACGCGGCCTCTTCACGCTCGTCTACGAGACGATGTTCGCGTGGGGCATCGTGCTTGCGCCGGCCGTGGCGCTCGGCTGCCTGACATTCGTCGGGCCGACCGCGGGATGGCGATTGCTTTTCTCGATCGGAGGCATCCCCGCGTTCATCGCATTGGTCGCCGTTTGGAAGTTGCCCGAATCGCCGCGCTGGCTGGCCACCAAAGGCCGCCTCGCCGAAGCCGATAAAACCGTCTGCGCGATGGAGAACGAAGCGCGCAGACTCGGCAAGGACTTCTTCCCGCTCCGGCCGATCGCGGTAAGCGGCGAGCGGACGCGTTTCCTCGAATTGTTCAAGGGCATCTATGCGCGACGGACGTTCGTCGTGTGGAGCCTATGGTTCTGCTCGTATTTCGTCGCCAACGGCTATCTCGCCTGGTGGCCGACGCTCTACATGAAGATCGGCGGCCTGCCGGCGAGCGAGGCGATGAAGATTTCACTCGCCGGCAGCGCTATCCAACTCTGCATCACCTACACGACGGCTTTCACGGTCGATCGCGTCGGCCGCGTTCGCTGGTTTATCGGCGGTTTCATCGTTGCCGCTGTTGGTGCTGTCGTCGGCGTGATCGTTACCGGCGTGATGGGAATCCACACTTGGCCGGCGTTGTTCGCCTGCGGCCTTCTCACGGCCAGCGGGGCGAGTGCCTGCGCCGGCATCGTCTATGTCTTCACGCCCGAGTTGTATCCGACGCGCATGCGCGCTTGGGCGACGGCGTCGGCGAGCAGCCTCAATCGCATCGGCAGCTTCGCTGCGCCGTCGATTGTCGGCTGGGTCTTGGCGCAATGGGACTCGGTCGCGCCCGTCTTCGCGATGTTCATGGTGGTATCGCTCTTCGCCGCCATCGTCGTCATGACTTTGGGCGAAGAGACGGCGCGCCAGACGCTCGAAGAATTGGCGCCGTAGGGATTGTTGAACAGCCTGTGTCAGGTCTAGGAGCTCATCATGGCGTATGTAGTGGCGGTCGATATCGGCGGTACTTTTACCGATCTCGTCGCCTTCGATCACGACAGTCAGAAGGTCGTCTACACCAAGAGTCCGACGACCTACGGTAATTTCGTCGACGGCATCCTCGATTGCTTTTCGAAGGCACAGATCGATCCAGCCTCGGCGAATTTCTTCAATCACGGCACGACGCTGGTCATCAACTCGCTGATCCAGCGCCGCGGCGCCCGCACCGCGCTCGTCACCTCCGCCGGTTTCCGCGACGTCTTGGAGATCGCGCGGGCCAACCGGCCCGACCCCTTCGATCTGCATTACCAGCGCGACGAGCCGTTGATCCCGCGCGAGCTGCGCTTCGAGGTGCCGGAGCGGATCGACGCCAAGGGCCAGATCGTCACGCCCCTCGATGTCACGGTGCTCGAGAAGCTCGCGGAGGAGTTCAAGCGGCAAAACGTCGATTCCGTCGCCGTCTTCTTCATGAATTCCTATCTCGATCCGAGCCATGAGCAGCGCGCCGCCGAGCTGCTGCAGCGCATGTTGCCCGATGTCTACGTTACCTCCAGCACCGAGTTGACGCGCGAATGGTACGAGTACGAGCGCTGCTCGACCGCTGCGGCGAACGCCTATGTCGGGCCGCAGGTGAATACCTATATCCGCCGGCTCGAAAGCGACCTGACGCAGCGCGGCTACGACGGCTCGCTCTTCATGATGGGCTCGAATGGCGGGCTGCTCTCGGTCGCGCGCACCTGCCGCCAGCCGATCGCGCTCGTCGAATCCGGCCCGATCGGCGGCTGCATCGGTGCCGGCGCCTATGCCGAAGCGCTCGGCGTCGCGAATGTCGTCGCTTTCGATATGGGCGGCACGACAGCAAAATGCGCGCTGGTCGAGCGCGGCCGCTTCTCCGTCGATTCCGTCTATTATGCCAACGGTTATATCAAAGGCTTTCCGATCAAATCGCCGGTGATCGACATCGTCGAAGTCGGCTCGGGCGGCGGCTCGATCATCTGGCTCGACGAGCAGAAGCGCGTCCATGTCGGGCCGCAAAGCGCCGGCTCGACGCCGGGCCCGGTCTGCTATGGCCGCGGCGGCGAGGCGCCGACGGTGACCGATGCGAATCTGTTGCTCGGTCGTCTCAATCCCGAGCATTTTCTCGGCGGCGAGCTTGCGCTCACCACCGATCTCGCCAAGCGCGCGCTCGCCGAGCGTGTTGCGACGCCGCTCGGCTATACCGGCGAGCGCGGCGTGATCGAAATGGCGGATGGCGCACTCGCGATCGCGACCGTGACCATGGCCGGTGCCATTCGTCGAGTCTCGATCGAGCACGGGCTCGATCCGCGGGATTTTGCGCTGTTCTGCTATGGCGGCGGCGGGCCGCTGCACGCATCGGCGCTCGCGCATGAGCTGTCGATCCCGCAGGTGATCATCCCGCCCGAGCCGGGAAATTTTTCGGCCATCGGTATGCTGCTCGCGGATGCGCGCATCGACTTCGCTAAGACTTTCACAGGTCTGCTCGACGACAAGATCGTCGGGACGATGGAAGAGGAATTCCAGGCGATGGAGCGCGGAGCCGCCGAGGCACTGACGCGCGAATTCGGCGCCGGCGAGATATTCTACGAGCGCCACGCCGAGATGCGTTATCGTGGCCAGCGCCACAATATCAAAGTGCCCATCACCGGCCTCAAAAGCGTCGCGCAAATCCACGAAGCCTTCACCCGCGATTACAAGCGTCGCTACGGCCACGCCGATTCGAAAGCGCCGGCCGAGCTACAGGCGCTGCTTGTCTCCGGCTTCGCCAAGCTGCGTCGCCCGGATATCGCGCGTCTGCCGCGCCGCGCCGGGAAAGGTCGTGGCGAGAGCACGCGGCCGGTCTATTTCGGCAAAGCCGGGATGGTCGAGACACATGTGTACGAGCGCGACGCGCTGCCTGCCGGCTTCGAAGGCGCGGGGCCGGCGGTCATCGAGGAATACGGCTCGACGACTTTGGTATGGCCAGGCGATCGCTTTAAGATCGGCACGATGGGCGAGATCCGCATCGATTGCAGCGGCGGCAAGTAGGAGAGGGCGACATGGACACCATTGCGCAAAGCAGCACCAAGCTCGATCCGATCACCCTCGAAGTCATCCGCTACGGCGTCGTCTCCATCGCCGATCAGATCGACGCGAATATCACGCGCACGGCATTCAGCCCCTATGTATACGAATATAAGGACTTCGCCGTCGGTCTGGTGAATACCGAGGGCCATCTCGTCGCGCAATCGACCGGCGGCATGCCCCCGTTCGTCGCCGACACGGTCGGTACGGCGGTGCGCGATGGGCTCAAGATCTATGGCCGCGAGCGACTCTTTGAGGGCGACGTGGTCGTGTGCAATCACGCCGCAGTGCAGGGCCAGCATCTCAACAACACCGTGATGTACACGCCGATCTATGCCGGGCCGGCGCCGAAGGCGCTGATCGGCTTTTTCGCGATCAACGTGCATTGGATCGATATCGGCGGCGTGCCGAGCGGCCATACCACCGACATCTTCATGGAAGGCTTGCAGCTGCGCTCGATCAAGCTGTGGTCGAAGGGCGAGCCGATCGAGGAGGTCTATCGCATCATCGAGAACAACACGCGGCTGCCGGTCGATCTGATGGGCGATATCTCGGCACAGCTCGCCGGCTGTTTCCTCGGTCGGGATTTGACGATCGCATTGGCCGAAAAATACGGCATCGCGACGTTCAACGCAGCGGTGGCAACCATCCTCGATCAGGCGGAAGAGGCGGCGCGCGCCGCGATCCGCGCCATTCCCGACGGCGTCTACGAGACCGAGACCTGTCTCGACAACGACACGATCACCGACGACCCGGTGCCGATCAAGGTGAAGGTGACGATCGCAGGCGACGAGATGACCGTCGACTTCACCGAGATTTCCGATCAGCGCCCGGGCAACATCAATTCCGGCTATTTCGGCGGCGGGATGACGGCGGCGCGCGTCGCGTTCAAATATCTCATCATGCCGCGCGAGCCGGCGAATGAAGGCATGTATCGGCCGCTGAAGCTCATCCTGCCGGAAGGCAAGATCATCAGCGCGCGGCCCGACGCGCCGATGGGCGGCTATCCTTTCCCGCTGCCGACCATCATCGATGCGATCATTCGCGCGCTGCAATCGGCGGTGCCCGATAAGGCGACCGGGGCGCATTTCGGCACCCATTCGGGCTTCATGGTGCGCGGCACCTGGCCGGACGGCCGCGCCTTCCTCGCGCATGACAGCGGCCATGGCGGCTGGGGTGCGGGCGATGGCCATGACGGCGCCGGGCCGTTCCGTACCATGGCGCATGGCGACACGCGCCTCATCCCGATGGAGTTGCAAGAGACGCTGCTGCCGTTCCGCGTCGAGTCATTGGAGCTGCGGCCGGACTCAGGCGGCGCCGGTAAGTTCCGCGGCGGGCTCGGCTTCCGCAAGAAATACGTGATCACCTATCCGTGCCTGCTAACAACGAATGTCGACCGTACCCGCGATCCGCCGTGGGGCGTGCAAGGCGGCCAGGCCGGCCAGCCCGGCCGTGTCACCGTCTACAAGGCCGCGGGTGGTAGCGAGGTGATTTCGAAAGTGCGCAACTATCCGCTCAAAGCCGGCGACGCCGTCGTGCTCGAGACGGGCGGCGGCGGCGGCTGGGGATCGCCAACAGAGCGCGCACGCGAAGCGATCGAACGCGATATCGCGCGCGGCTTCGTCACGCGCGAAGCGGCGGAACGCGATTACGCTATGAAGACGTAAAGCCCGCTTATTTCGCGGGCGCCGGCTCTTTCTGGATCGCCTGGAAGTTGTTCTCGTATTTCGAGTCGAATGCCTTGAGCGTCGCGCCTTCGCGCTTGATCTCGATCATCGGCTCGTTCTCGGCGCGATCGCGGACCACGCCCATCGGCTCAAGGCCTTGTTCGACCTTCGCGCATTCCTCGAACAGCATCTTGTGATAGAGCGCGACGCCGCGGTCGCTGGTCGCGAGATGCTCGCGCGTGCGATCGGAGATCGCGCCCTGGCCGATCCAGGCGATGCAATCCTGCAGCGGGATGGTGTTGCCGATCAGCTTGCCGTTGTCGTCGAGCACGCGTTTTTGTGTGACCTTGATCGGCAGTGCCGCGGCACCCGGCTTCCGCTTCGAAGTGCGGTACATGATCTGCAAAGTATGTGTGTCGTCGACCGGCACGCGGATCTGGAAGCCGGGTGCTTCTGCCGCGCCTTGCGCCAGGATTTGCGGGAAGAGCACGGGATGGCCGACGGTCCAATCGTCCGAGGTCTCGGGCTCGCCTTCGAGCAGGCGGCGCTTGTAGAAGCCGTATTCGAAGGTTTCGAAAGCGATCTTCACGTGGCGTGCCGGATTCATCGCCGGCGGCCGGCCCGCTTTCTTTTCCTGATAATTGCCGAACTTCGCATGCAGGAATTCGAAATGCACAGGATCGGCGGAATTGTCCATGCACTGGACCCAATTGCAGGGCAGCGGATAGATCTCGATCGCGCGGTCGAGATCGTCGCGCACCAGCAAGTCCCAGCGCGGCAGCAGCGGCACGGGCGCCGGACCCATATAAGCCCAGACGAAGCCGCCGAGTGGCTCGCAGGGATAGGCCTTGATCTTGATCTTCTCTTTGTAGCGCAGCTCGGGCTGCGTCAGATCTTCGTAGGGCATCTCAACGCAATTGCCCTGGAGGTCGAACGCCCAGCCGTGATAGGCGCAGCGCAAGCCGCAATCTTCCGGTATGCCGTATTCGAGCGACATGCAGCGATGCGGGCAGCGATCGTCGACCAGGCCGTATTCGCCTTTCTCGGTGCGGAAGAGGGTCAGGTCCTCCCCCAGGATGCGCACCTTCTGCACGGGCTCTTTGGCGAGTTCGGCCTCGGTGCCGACCACTTGCCAATAGCGGCGCAGTAAGTTGCCCATCGGCGTGCCCGGGCCGATTTGGGTCAGACGTTCGTTTTCTGCCTGTGTCGTCATGCGAATTCCTCCGTGTACGGATCATTTTATACCCGTTCGGATAGGCGTCAAAGCCCCCGTTCTTGCTGCGACCTTCTTGCTGAAATGGGCGGCAATAGCGCATCCTGCATGTCTTACCGCAGTGCAGCGCGAGTGGATCGGTAACCATGGAAGTGCCCGAATGGCTGTGGCCGGTGTTGGCATCGCCGTTCATCGGCAGTTTCCTCGGCGTATTGGTCACGCGCCTGCCGGCGGACCGGCCAGTCGCAGTCGGTCGCTCGGCCTGCGATCAATGCGGCCATGCGCTTGGACCGTTGGATCTCGTGCCCCTCGTGAGCTGGCTCGCCCTGCGCGGCCGCTGCCGTCATTGCGGCGCGAACATTACGGCGCTACCACTCATTATTGAAATCGGGGCGTTGTTGGTCGCGGTGTGGGCGGCGAGCGTCAGCATCGGTCTCGCGCTGTGGGCGGGCTGCGTCCTCGGCTGGGTCTTGCTGACGCTAGGCGCGATCGATATTCGCGACGGCATCTTGCCGGATGTCCTGACCTTGCCGCTGGTCGTGTTAGGGTTAGTCGCGACCTCCTTTCTCACGCCCTGGCAAATGCTCGATAGTGCCGTTGGGGCCGTCGTCGGCTTCACGATCTTCGCGTTGATCCGCTGGCTGTATCGCCGGCTGCGCGGGCGTGAAGGCATGGGGCTCGGCGACGCCAAACTGCTCGCTGCGACAGGCGCCTGGGTCACCTGGGACGGGCTGCCCAGCGTCGTACTGATCGCGGCGGTGACGGGGCTCGTCCTTGCCCTCATCATGGCTCGGCGTGGCGCGCCGCTGACTCTTAATCAGCGAATCCCGTTTGGCCCGGCGCTTTGCCTGGGCACCTGGCTGGTCTGGCTTTATGGGCCGATCACAGGCCCCTAACCCTCCCCCACCTGATGAGATATAATTGACATGAAGTTGCCACACTCCGCCCCTTATGCTTTGTCCTTCGGGACCGATCGGGACGTCTTGGGCGCGGCGGGCGCAGGGTAGAATCGTGATCATTCAATTCGAGCGCAAAGAGATCGAGCGCCAGGTTGCGGCTCGTCTTATCGCCGGCGGCAAGCTCGACCAGGCAGCCCTCGACCGCGTGTTGCGTCTGCAAAACAGCAATGCCGACCGATTCGAGGCGCTGCTGGTGAAGCTCGGCCTCGCCAGCGAGCGTGACGTTGCCGAAGCGCTCTCGCGCGAAATCAACCTCGCGATCGCGGAACCGCCCGATTATCCGGAGGCGCCGGTCATCGAAGGCCGGCTTACCCATCAATTCATCCGCCATTGGAGCATCCTGCCGCTCACCGAGACCGAGGAGGGGCTGGTCGTCGCCATGGTCGATCCGCTCGACCGCTATGTCCGGCAGGCGGTCGAGATGGCGAGCGGCCGGCCGGTCGTGCCGCTGATCGCGCTGCCCTCGGATTTCGACGCCGCCTATGCCCGGCTCTACGAGCCGCAGAAGAGCGCCTCGGCCCCGGCCACCGCCCATGCCGAAATCGGCGACGAGGACTTGCTCGAGGATGTCGACCGGTTGCGCGATCTCGCCAGCGAGGTGCCGGTCATCCGCCTCGTCAATCAGCTCATCACCCGGGCGGTCGAGAGTCGCGCCTCCGACATTCATATTGAGCCGTTGCAGAATCGCCTGGTCGTGCGCTATCGCATCGACGGGCTGCTGCGCGAGTTTGCCTCGCCGCCGGCGCAGCTGCGCGCTGCGATCATCTCGCGCGTGAAGATCATGGCGAAGCTCAACATCGCCGAGCGCCGCTTGCCGCAAGACGGCCGCATCCGTTTGGCGGTGCAAGGCCGCGAATTCGATCTTCGCGTCTCGACGATGCCCACCCTGCATGGCGAGTCTGTCGTCATGCGCTTGCTCGATCGCGGCAGCCTCGCGGTCGATCTGCCATCCCTTGGCTTCGATGAGACGATGCTCGAGCCGTTCCTCTCGGTGCTCCATCGGCCGCAGGGCATCCTGCTGGTCACCGGCCCGACCGGCAGCGGCAAGACGACGACGCTCTACGCTTGTCTCAACCGGCTCAATTTGCCCGAACGCAAGCTCTTCACCGTCGAAGACCCGATCGAATATCAGCTCGAAGGCGTCAACCAAATTCAGGTCAAGCCGCAGATCGGCCTGAGCTTCGCGCATGTGCTGCGCTCGATCCTGCGCCAGGATCCCGACATCATCATGGTCGGCGAAATGCGCGACCTCGAGACGGCGCAGATCGCGGTGCAGGCCGCGCTCACCGGCCATCTCGTGCTCTCGACCCTGCATACCAACAACGCCGCCGCGACGGTAACGCGCCTGCTCGACATGGGGGTCGAGGATTATCTCGTCACCTCGACGGTCAACGGCGTGCTGGCGCAACGACTGGTGCGCAAGCTCTGCCCGCATTGCCGCGAAGCCTATCACGTGCTGCCGGAGCTGGCGCGAGAGATCGGTCTCGATGCGGATAGCGGCGAGCCTGTGCTTTATCGCTCGAAGGGCTGCGAGCAGTGTCTGGGCAGCGGCTATTTCGGTCGCGTCGCCGTGCTCGAATTTCTGCCGCTCACCGAAGGATTGCGGACACTGGTGCATCAGCGCGCGACCGCGCAGAAGATACAGGAGGCGGCGGCCGAAGCCGGCATGGTCTCGATGTATCAGGACGGCCTGCGCAAGGCGCAGCAAGGGGTGACCTCGCTCGACGAAGTCATCCGCGTGACGCGCGAGATTTGAGATGGGCCTTTATCGCTACCAGGCGGCCGCGGCCTCCGGCGAACTCGTCACCGGCGAGATGGAGGCGGCCGACCAGGACAGCGTCATCGAACGGCTGCACGCGCAGGGCTATATCCCGATCGATGCACGCGAGACGCGCGCTGGGCTCTTGTCGTGGCTGCGGCCGAAAGGGTCCGCGAACCGCACCGCCCAACCCAAGAATCTGATCTTCCTGACGCAACAACTTGGCATGCTGATCCAAGCCGGGTTGTCGCTCGATCGTGCGCTCGAGATGGTGCTCAGCGTCGTCGAAGGCAAAACCGAGCAGGAGAGGGTTCGTGCCGTGCTCGACCGCGTGCGTGGCGGCAGGACGCTGGCCGATGCGATGGCGGCGCAGAACGGGTTCTTTCCCGCGTACTACATCGGCATGGTGCGTGCGGCCGAAGCCAGCGGCTCGCTCGATACGACGCTGCGCCATCTCGCCGAGTTGCTGGAGCGCGCCGATGCCGCGCGCGAGCAGGTGAAATCGGCGCTGATTTATCCGATGCTGGTGCTCGTCACCGGCGCCGGCTCGATCGCGATCCTGTTCGAATTCGTCATCCCGCGCTTCCGCCCGCTTTTCGACGGCGCCGGAACCACGCTGCCGCTGGCGACACAGATCGTCCTCGGCATCAGCGACGGCGTGCAGAATTACGGGCTATTCGGGCTCGTGGCGCTGCTGCTCCTGGGGCTGCTGTGGCGCCGGCACATCGGCACGCCCGAAGGCCGGCGACGCTGGCACCATCGCCTCCTCAAATTGCCGCTGTTCGGCGGACTGGTGGTGAAGACCGAGGTGTCGCGCTTCGGGCGGACCCTGGGCACGTTGCTGCGCAACGGCGTATCGCCATTGAGCGCGTTGCTGATCACGCAGGAAACGATCTCCAATCTTGCGTTACGCGACGCGCTTTCTCGCGTCGTCGATAGCGTGAAGGAAGGCAAGGGCCTGGCCGAGCCGTTATTGCAGACCGGTATCGTGCCGACATTGGCGGTCAACCTCATTCGCGTCGGTGAGGAAACGGCGCGGCTCGACGACATGCTGCTGAAGGTCGCCGATATCTATGAGCAGGAAACCAAGCGCGGCATCGACCGGCTGCTGGCGCTGCTCGTCCCGGCGGTGACGATCGGCCTCGGCGTGGTCGTCGCACTCGTGATCGGCTCGATTCTCACCGCGATCCTTAGTGTCTACGACCTGGCGCTCTGATCCGCATGCGCTCCGACCGCGGCTTCACCTTGATCGAGATGCTGGTCGTCATCGCCATCGCTGCGCTGATCGCGGCGGTTGCCTTGCCGCAATTCTCCGGTGCGCAGGCGAAAGCCGATATGAACAGTACCGCGCGCCGCCTCGCGGCGGGTCTGCGCAGCACGCGCAGCCTCGCCATGGCGCACGGGCAAGCGGAGGCGTTCTCGCTCGACATCGCGCATCGGCTTTATCGCAGCGGAACCGGAGCGGCGCAGCCGGTCGATAAAACGGTCGGCCTCACCCTCGTGACGGCTTCGCAAGAGCAGATCGATTCCGGCGCAGGCAATATCCGCTTCTTTGCCGACGGCAGTTCGACCGGTGGCGGGATCGGCTTGCGTGCCGGCGCGCGCAACGCGCTGATCCTGGTCGATTGGCTGACCGGCCGGGTCTCCATCGTGGAGGGTGCCGATGCAGCAAAGCGATAACGCTGCCGGCTTCACCCTGATCGAGACGCTGGTCGCCTTCGCGATCGTTGCGTTGCTGCTGCTGCCGCTGCTGCGCGGCTTCTCGACCGGGCTCGCCAGTACGTCGCGCGCCGATGCGGTCGATGGCGCGACAATGATCGCGCAATCGACGATCGAAAGCCTGACGCCGGATGCGCAAGCGGCGCACTTGACCGATCTCGATCTTCAAGAGGGCGCGTATCACGTCACCGGTCGGATCAGACCTTATGCCGGCGACGGCGCGCCGGACGCCAAGAGTCTGCCGCTGTCGCCTTACCAGATTTCGGTCATGGTGCAGTGGCCCGAAGGTGCACGCACGCGTTCGATCGCGCTCGATGCCATCCGGCTGGGTCCGGCGCCTGCCATGGAGCACGAGCAATGAGACGCCGGCATCGGAGCGAAGCCGGCTTCACGCTGATCGAGCTACTCGTTTCGATCACTCTGCTCGCCGTGCTGTCGATGCTGTTGTTCGGCGGCTTGCGCATTGCGATGCGCAGCGGGGACGCCGTGGCCGCGCGCGTCGGCAACGCGCAGCAGATTGCCTCGGTCGACGATTTCATGACCAACGCGCTCGCCGCGGCGCAACCGCTCAAGGCCAGTACCGATGCCGACGCGTCGATCGATTTCGCGGGCGAATCCGATCAGCTTCAATTCGTCGCGCTTTTGCCGCCGGATATCGGCGTTGGCGGGTTCTTTCGTCTTCGCGCCGCACTCGACGGGCCGCGGCGACGCTTTGTCGTGACGGAAGCACCGTGGCCGCGTCCTGGCGTCGAACCGATTGCCTTCGATTCGCGGCCATCGGTTCTGCTCGACGGCGTTCGCAGCATCGCCTTCGCCTATTTCGGCGTGCCGGCGCCCAATCAGCCCGCCGGTTGGAACGATCATTGGACCGATCGCGATAGCTTGCCGCAACTAATTCGCTTGCGTCTAATACTCGCCGATGGCTCGATCGCACCAGACATTGTCATCGCGCCGCGCTCGGCCGGATCAGGGGTTCAATAATGAAAATGGATCGCAGCACGATGGCGCGCGCGGCCGAGCGGCTGCAATGGCCGCTGCGGGTCGAACCGGTGTTGCAGAATGCGCTGCGCTGGTGGCTCGGCGAGCTGGCGAGTTTCGTACCCGAAGCGTTGCGCCAACGCATTGCCGGGCTGCGCAGCCGCTACGTGCTGGTCGATGATGGCGCGGGGCTGATGCTCTGGCGCGAGACCGGGCGCGAGCGCGGGGCGATGGGTCGCCTCCATCAACGCCCGCGCACCGCCAACCAGCATCCGCTCGACGTTGTCCTGCGCTTGCCGGCGGAGAAAGCCTTGCGCGTTGCCGCGCCTTTGCCGCTCGCCGCCGAGCGCAATCTCGATCAGGTGATCGGTTTCGAATTCGAGCGGCTGCTGCCATTCCGGCGCGGCGAGGCGTATTACACCCATCGCGTCTTGGCGCGCGACAAGACGACGCAAAGTCTCCAGATCGAATTGACCGCCTTGCCGCGGATCGAGATCGATGAAACACTACAGGCGGCGGCGCGCGTCGGGCTGCATGTCGCGTCCGTCGAGATTCCGCCCGCCGCAATCGGCGACGTACCGTCGCTGATCGCGCTCGAGAAGCGTGGGCAGCAGCGTGCGACATCGCGGGGACGGCTGGTTCTGGCGGCGTTGGCGACGGTTGTGCTCGTTCTCGCTTTGGCCGCGATCGTGCTGCCGTTCTGGCAGGCGGAGCAGACCCGCGATCGGCTGACCGCGCAATTGACGGTGGCGCGGGGCGAGGCCGAGCTCAGCGCCAAGCTGCAAAACCAGATCGATGCGCGTCTTCGCGACCAGCATTTTCTCGTCGATCGACGGCAGCATATGCCGACGGTAACCCAACTGCTGGATGTACTGACACGGCTGACACCCGATGATACCTGGCTCACGGAATTGCAGCTCAACGGCAGCGATATGCGCCTGACCGGCGAGGCGGGCTCGGCCACGGGGCTGCTGGGGCTGATCGCGCAATCGCCGGATTTCCGCAACGCCGCCTTCCGCTCGCCCGTCGTGCAGGACGCCAAGCTCTCGCGCGAGCGCTTCGATCTCGGGGCTCAGATTGCGCCAAATGACACCAAAGGAGCCGGAGCCAAAGGAGCTGGGGGCAAATGAACAGTAAACTATCGCCCGGTGTCAGCCGCGCTGCCGCGCTCGCGATTCTCGTGGCGCTGATCGCGGTCTTCTATTTTGGCATCGCCACGCCGATCGTCGACGCGTATCAATCGATCGGCGCCGATACGGCTCAACTGCAAGAGCAGCTACGCCGCTATCAGCAAACCGGCAATAATCGTGCACAGCGCCAGGCGGAGCTTGCGGCGCTGGCGCAGCGTTCCTCCGCGGCCGACGGCTTTCTCCAGGGAGCGAACGACACGCTGGTCGCGGTACAGATCCAAAATCGCCTCAAATCCCTCGCCGAAGCGGCGCATGCCGACTTGCGCAGCACCCAGGTCCTGCCGGCGCAAGATGAAGGCGCGCTGCATCGGATCAGCGTGCGCGGGCAGTTCGCGACGAGCATCGCCGGCGCGCTGCAGATCTTCCATGGTCTCGAAGCGCAGTATCCGCTTCTCTTCATCGACAATCTGGACATGCGCGCGCGTCCGAGCACGACGCGCGAGATCCGCGGCCGGGGGGTCGATACCGGCGAGAGCGGTATGCTCGAGATGCAATTCGATATTTACGGCTATACCCAGAAGAGCCCGTCATGAGCGCGCTCGCCGCGTTCGGTCTCTCGCGCGCGCAGCTTGTGGTTGCGGCCGTGCTGACGGTGCTGGCTGCCGGTTTCGGTTCGGCCGTTGCGCTGGAGTGGAGCGCGCCTGCTGTCTCGTCCGCCGCCGAAGCGCCTCCGCCGGCCAAATCGGCGAAGGCGACCGATGCGGCGCCGGTCTATTCGCTCGCGCCGTTGTCGACATTTTCTGCCGTGATGGATCGGCCGCTCTTCTCGCCTGATCGCCGCCCGGCGCCGGGGGTCAGCGAGACGCTTGGTTCGTGGTCGGCTCTGGTATTGGCCGGTATTGTCGTGACGCCGGATTCGCACGAAGTGCTGATCGCGCATGGCACGCCGCCGAAATTGGTCCATCTTCAGGAAGGTCAATCGGTCGACGGCTGGACCGTGCGCGCCATCGAGCCGGATCATGTCGTCGTCGCCAATGGCGGCGAGCAGCATGAGTTGCGTTTCGGCAAGCGCCAGGACCAGCGGCCGGCGCGCGGCAATGCGCAGCGGGCTACGACGTCGGCGCAGGATTAGGCGGCGCCTCGCGCGGTTGCTGCCAGCGCAGGATGCGATAAGGCCGCAGGGGCAGATTGCCGGACATGAGCACCACCTCTTCGCGGGTGAAGCGGGCGGTGCCGATGCGTGCGCGGGCCGTGATGGTGACGGCGCGCGGCGGCGTCACCGCGACATAGCGATCGACGCCGCCAAGGGCCGGTTTCTCGAAACTGGTTTGCTGGCGGGCGCCGAGGAAAAAGTCGACTTCTTCCGGGCTGATGCCCGGCACGGCCAGCAGGATCTCGCGCGTCGCGGTCAGCGGGTTGATGGTCGCGCGCTGCGAATAGACCGTGAGATCGGGTAGAAGCCGCGCCACGGCATCGTGCGACAGGCCGGGCAGCGATCCAATTTCCGATGCGTCGGCGAAAGCCTGCTGCGCCAATCCGCCGGGGTCGGCTCCGGTGAGGTCGCCGGCGAAGGCGAGAGCGGACGCCGCGCCACCGGTGAGCTTGGCAACGTCGGCGCGGCGCGCCGCGATGCCGGCGAGCAACGCGTTGCGATCGTCGGCGTCGATGCCGAGTTCGTCGGCCAGCCCGGCGATCATATCGGCGGGAGCGACGTTGAGATCGATCTTACCGCTTTCGTCGACGATAGAGACGGCGACCGTGCTGTTGCCGATGTCAAAACTGGTCAGGCTGCCGTCGGTCGGCAGACGCTTCGTTGGATCCGGATCGAGCAGGCCGAGGATCGCGAGGGAAACGCCCGATTCGGCGGCCTCGCGCGCTCTCGCGATATCGAGACGATTGCGGGCGATCACAGTCTCGCTGCTGGTATCGGCGGCGACGCCGGCGGCGAGCAGCGTCAGCAGCGCCAAGACCCAGATCACGAGCAGCAGCGCGAAGCCGCGCTGCGATCGTGACCAGTCGCTGGTTTTGGAAAAAGCGATCCCGCTGCCAGCCTGGGCTGGCAGCGGGACAGTCGTAATGAGCGGTTGAGAGGCCGCTTTAGTTCTGGCTGTTACCATCGCCACTGGCGTCGTCGACAACCAAGCCTGTCTGGTCGTTGAGGATCAGCCGGCCCATATTCGGCTGATCGTCGAAGTCGAACATGTTGAGGATCGAGCCGGCGATCCGATCGAAGGACGCGGTGCCCGCCGCCGGCGCGGTCGCGCCGTCGATGAAGGGCAGGTTCCAATTGTACTCGACGAAGGCGATCGTCGAGCTCTGATCGGTCGTCTTATGCGACACGTAGTTCACTTTCGACCACGGCGAGACTACCAGATAGGGCAGGCGCGGGCCGTAGCCGCAGCGTGGCGTGGCGGCTGCCGCGGTGCTGGCTGGCGTGCCGCAGACGCCGGAAGTGCTGATCGCGCCAGGCGACGCTGGGGTGGTCGAGGTGCTAAGCGGCAGGGTCGGAATGTACGAGTCATTCGCGTTGGTGCTGCCGTTGTTGGTGCCGGTGTTAAACGCGGTCTGATTGACGACGGGGCCGGGCACGTGATCGTACCAGCCGTCAGTATCGTCGTAGTTGATGACGACGGCAGTATCTTTCCACTCGCCCGATTGTTGCAGCGCGTTGATCACGTCGACCATGAAGGTCTGCGCCGAGAGCGGGTCGGAATTGCCCGGGTGCTCGTCCTGGTAGGCGGGCGCCTTGAGGAACGAGACCGCCGGCAGATTCCCAGCCTTCAAAGCCGTATAGAAATCGGACATGTCGTAATTGTGGTTGGCTTGCCCATTATGCCCGATCTCGGCGGCCGAAGCGGGACGCAGGTGATGCTGGTTGCGGGTCGACTTGTAGTACATGAACCCGGAATGGTGCGCCGAGTAATCCGTGACGGCCCCGTGGATGTCGGTGTTAGACGGGTTCCCGTCGAGCGCCGTCGGGTTGGGGACGCCGGGATGGCCCGGATGCGACGCGCCGCACACCGCCGGCGTCTTGGTCGAGCCGTCGGCGTTGAGGACGGCTGCCGAGGTCGGCGCGAAGCCGCCCTGGAACCAGCCCCAGCTGATGTTCTGCGCGTTCAGCAGATCGCCGATGTTCTTGCCTTCCATCTCGACCGTGTTCTTACCGAGCACCGTGCCGCCCTGATCGGAGCCGCAATCGTCGAGCGCCGGATCGGGGTCACCGGTCACGGTCACGGCGTTGAAGGTCGCCACTTGGCCGCCGCTGAACGTCAGCGCCAGATGCGCGCCGCCGGTCTGGCCGGCGACGAGGTTGAGCACGCCAACCGTCGACGGGCCGAACTGCGAGTCGAAGCTGTTGTCGCTCATCGCATAGTGTTGCGCGTAGTTCCACAGCCCGGTGACGGTGTTGCCGTCGTAATAGGCCATCACGGTCGAGCCATCGGTTCGGCAACCGACGCCCATATGAGCCGTCGCCTGCACATACTTATCATTGAGACCGCCGTCCACCGCTTTCTGTTCGTCGGTGTAGTTGTGGTCTTGCGAGCAGGTATAGGCTTCGGCGCGGGTCAGCCGGAAGGGCTGCCGCAGATTCGGATTGTTGGTGAGCAGGCCGGCGGCGTGGAGGTTGTTGACCGCGGGGGTGTCGTCGGCGGCGGTGAATTTCGGCTCGCCTGCTCCGTTGGCCGCGTGCGGATAGGTCGCGAAATAGTGATCGAAGCTGATGTTCTCGCCGAAGATCACGACAAGGTGCTTGATCGGCGTCTGGGTCGGCGAGCCGGCGTTGGGATTGCCGTTTTGATTGTTGCCTTGGTTGTTATCGGCCCAGGTCGGCAGCGCGCTGAAGCTAAGCGCGGTTGTCGCGGCGAGGACCGCGAGCGTCTGCCTCCAATACGGGAGTCGTGTCGCCTTCATCTTTTCCCCTTTCAAAAAGGTGGGTTCTTGGTGAACTCCGTCGCCGATGCCAAACGTGCAACCGTGCAGCGATGGAAAACGCCGGGACTGTAAACACGGCGCGTTGCGGTTTTCTTTCAAATTTGTTCTGCCTCCGATTTTCAGATTTATCTCACGCGCTCGTGTGGCGGCGCTCCGCCCGAAACATCCACAGCGCTGCGAGACATGTCACAAAAGCGAAAAATTCGACCGCTACAGTTGCGCGAACGTGGCTTCGCGAGTGACCGCACCGTGTCGCTCCGACAACGGAAAGGCATGGGATGATTGTTCGGCGGGTTTTTGCCGCGACGAGCGCGGTCGCGCTCGGTTTTGCGATGGCTCCATCGCTGCATGCGAGCACGCTCGACGAGTCAGCCGAACGCTATCGGCCGCTGATGATCGCCGATATCGATCGGACACTCGCCGGCGCGCAGAAGCTCAACGAGCGGATTGCGGCACAGGACGTGGCCGGTGCGCAAAAGGCTTGGATCGACGCGCGGATCGGATGGGAGCGCGCAGAAGTTTTTACAGCCGGCTTCGTATCCGAGCTCGACGAGATGATCGATGCCTGGCCGAACGCGCGGACCGGCTTTCACGCGATCGAGGCGAAGCTGTTCGGCGCGAAAACTATCGATGTCGTCGATCAAGCCAAGGATTTGAACCTTCACCTCGCCGATCTCGACGTGAAAGTTCACTACACGCCGTTCAACGCGCAAGGCTTGCTCAACGGAACGGCGCGGCTGGCTTATGAGGTCGGCGAGAACAAATCCGACGGCGGCGAATCGCAGTTCAGCGGCACGTCGCTCGACGATATGCGCAACAACGTGGTCGGCATCGCGCTCGCTTACAAGACGGTGTTTGCCGACGCGTTGCATGCGCAAGACGCGAATCTCGCCGACCGGATTCAGGCGATGATCGACGAGATGGGGTCGCTCGTCGCCGTGAATGACCTCAAGAGCCTCGATACCGACGCGCTGCGCACGAACAGCGAGGATATCGTGATTGCGCTGCAAATGGCAGCGCCGAAAATCGGCCTGTACGCGCCGACGCTGGAGGATCTGACCCAGTGAGCAAAGTGACGGCGCGGCTCGGTGCCGCGATCGGCTTGGCGCTTCTTTTTCTCTGGTCGGCCGAACCCGCCGTCGCTTTTCCGATCAACGGCAATCACGGCGTCCTTCCGGCGGGGACCGAGCTCAACGAAGACGCGCTCGACGTCCCGACCGAGCTCTTCCACAGCGAAGTCTCGGGCGGCAGCAAATCCTATCTCGTCAATCTCGGCGACATGGCTTTCAGCTCGCCCGGTCTGTTCGGCGGCCCGGCCAAGCGCGCTGGTCTCAGCTGCGCGAGTTGTCACGTCAACGGCGCCTCGAATGCCAAGCTCTATGTTCCCGGCATGTCGAGCCGTGCCGGGAATTTCGACACGACCCGCGGCTTCTTCAATCCGCGCGCCGATGACGGGGTGCTCAATCCGCTCACCATTCCCAGTCTGCGCGGCGCCCGTTATCTGGCGCCCTATGGGCATGACGGCCGTATCGCCTCGCTGCGCGAATTCATCCGCAATGTCGTCGTCAACGAATTCGCCGGGCCGGAGCCATCGCCGGCGATCGTCGATGCCATGGTCACCTACATCCAAGACATCGATTTTCTGCCCAATCCACTGCTCGGCGCCGGCGGCACGCTGAGCGACAAGGCTTCCGATTCGGCGCGCCGTGGCGAGGCACTGTTCAATAAGCCGTTCGCGTCCAACCCGTCGCTCTCTTGCGCGTCCTGTCATGTCCCGTCGGCAGCTTTCGTCGATCATCGCCAGCACGACGTCGGCACCGGCGGTCTCTTCAAGACGCCGACCTTGCTCAACGCCAAGTTCAACGCGCCCTATTTCCACGATGGGCGCTTCGGCGATTTCGACGAAGTCGTCACCTATTTCGATAAAACCTTCGCGCTCGGCCTCTCGGCGCAAGACCAGCGCGATCTCGTCGCCTATCTTTCGGCTATCGGCGATGGAGTCGAGCCGACGACCCCCGATGGCCTCGATCCGCGCCTCACGGAGATCCGTGATTTCTCCAGCGTGCTGGCGACGGCGATCCCGGCGCAAGACAAAGAGGTGATCGCGCTCGCGGCCGATACGGTCGGTGGCGAGCTGCGCGAATTCAGCGAGCATTTTCCTGATCGCTTCGACAAGACGGTATCCGGCGGCGCGAACGAGCGGGCGACGGCGCGGGCCGCGCTCAAAGAGCTGGTGCTAAGCCTGCGCAAGCTGGCGCTCAGCGCGTCGCTGAATGATTTCGCCGGCGCGGCGACCGAATACGCCGCTTACAACAACCGGCTCGCTCAGATTACACCGAGCCTTAAAGCGGCCGAGCCGTGGTCGCTTTTCAATCCATCCGTGCACGATGCGCACTATGCTGGTTTGCGCGAGATGGCGGCCGCTGCTGGCGCCGCGTCGCATTAACATCTCAACGGCGAAGTTCACGCTCCTCCTCTGGAACGCCACAATCGCGCCCCGGTTGCGTCAAACAAACCGACGACAAGAGAGAAACGGCAAGAACATTCGGTCGGTTTCAGCGTCCGGTGCCAAGTTACGCTGAAGCTGGGCGCAAGTCTCGAACCCAACCCTGATGCGACTAGTTCGCCAGGCCGCGCAGCGTGACCTTGGCCGTTTGTATCCTTGGGTGGTTCGTTATGACAGTGGCAATTGATTTAACGGGCGGTGGCTCAGTCCTCGCCTGGCAGACGACTGACGGCGTTTTCTTCGAGCGTTACGACGCCAATCTCGATCCGATTGGCACGCCGATCGAAGTAGCTTCCGGCGAAGCGAGTTGGGTGAGCGCCAAGCCGCTCGATGGTGGCGGCTTCACCGTCTATTGGGACACGGGCGTCGGCTCGTCGACCATCGCGCAGGATTTCAACGCGAGCGGCGCCGCGGTCGGATCGACCTATAGCGTCGCGGCACCCCCGACCGCGCCGACGGCCTTTACAAGTCTGGCGAGTCCCGATGTCGTTGGCAGCAACGGTTGGGATTCGTCGACCGCTATCCTCCCCGACGACGGTTACGCGACTGCTTCTTTTGCAAATCCGAGCGGCCAGTGGTTGGAGCAGATCCAGCACTACGATGCAGCGGGCAATGCGGTTGGTCCCGCCTACACGCTGCAGCCCGGGACAGCCTCCGCCTACGGCGCCAATCAGGTCGCCGTGCTCGCCGATGGCAGCTACGTCGTAAGCTATCTGCACCAATCGAATTATTCCTCGCAATCGGACATCGAGCGCTTCGCCGCCGACGGCACGCATCTCGGCACGGTTACGATCGCGCAGCTCGCCTTCACCGGGAATTTCACCTACTTCCCCGAAGTGCTGTCGCAATCGGTTGCGGGTTTGCCGGATGGCGGCTTCGTGGTGAGTTGGACGGCGCAGAACAACGCACCGCCGCAAGTCTTCGTGCAGGAATTCACCGCCAGCGGCAACGCGGTCGCGCCGCCGCAAATGCTCGGCGCGGCGACCAGCGCGGCGCCCGAGATCGATGCTTTCCCGAACGGGAAATACACGGTCACCTGGACGACCCCGACGGGACCGCAATCGGAAAGCTTCAGCGAGCAAGGATCGCCGCTCGCGCCCGGCAACAACGACACGATCGCGACGTCGCTTGCTACCTATGTTCTGCCGGAGGGACCGCATGATGTGATCCTCACCGGCACGGAGGCGCAGACGGTCACCGGCAATTCGCTCGGCGACACGATCACCTCGAACGATGCCGGCTCGACGCTGATCGGCGGCAGCGGCAATGACACGCTGATCGCAGGACACGGCGCCGACTCGCTGACGGGGGGTGGCGGTGCCGATACCTTCGTCTTCAAGGCGATGCCGTGGAATGCCGGGCAGATCACCGATTTCACGCTGGGCACCGACAAGATCGATCTCAGCGCGTTGCTGACCGCGGCCGGCTATACCGGCAGCGATCCCGTCGCCGATGGGTATGTGACCTTCGCCAGCGATGGCCATGGCGACACGCAGATCTATTTCAATCCGCACAGCGCATCGCAATCCTGGCCGATGCTGGTCACGACGCTCGATCATGTCGCGCCGACGGGGCTGACGGCAGTCAACGTGCTCGGCTATTCGGAATCGTCTTCGGGCGGCGGCTCGACCGGGGGCGGAAATTCTTCGCCGATCGACGTGTCCGATGCGATCTACAACGTGCCCGCGGGTGTTACCGATATCGTGCTGACCGGCACGGCGGCGCAGCATATCACCGCGAACAATCTCGGCGACGTGATCACGTCGAACGATCACGGCTCGACGATCATTGGCGGTACCGGCGATGACACGCTGATCGCGGGGCACAGCGCCGATATGCTGACCGGCGGCGGCGGGACCGATACTTTCGTGTTCGACGCCGTTCCGTGGAGCGCCGGACAGATTACGGATTTCACGCCGGGCACCGACAAGCTCGATCTCAGCGCGTTGCTGAGCGCGGCCAGCTATACCGGCAGCGATCCGGTCGCCGACGGCTATGTGACTTTCGCGTCTGACGGTCATGACGACACGCAGGTGTTTTTCAATGCCCATAGCGCCTCCGATCCGTGGCCGAGCCTCATCACCACGCTCGACAATCTCGCCCCAGCCGGGCTGACCGCGGCGAACGTGCTGGGCGATGCGAGCACATCGGGCTCAGGCGGCAGTTCAACCGGCGGCTCGACCGGCGGCAGCACCGGATCGAGTGTCGATACTTCGGCTGCGAGCTACACCGCCCCCGCCGATGTGACGAGCATCGTGCTGACCAGCAACTCGGCGCAGACCGTGACCGCCAATAATCTCGGCGACACCATCACCTCGAACGATGCCGCCTCGACCATCATCGGCGGCACCGGCAACGACACGCTGATTGCCGGGCATGGCGCCGATACGCTGACCGGTGGCGGCGGCAACGACAGCTTTGTGTTCAACGTGCTGCCGTGGAATGCCGGCCAGATCACCGATTTCAATCCGAGCGTCGATGTGCTCGATCTGCACGGCATTTTCGCGGGCATCGGGTACACGGGCAGCAATCCGGTTGCGGACGGCTATCTGAATTTCGTCGCCGACGGGTCCGGCAACACCAAGGTCTATGTCGACCAGCAAGGGCCGAGTACGACCATCCCGATCCTGGTGACGACGCTCGACCACGTCGCACCGAGCGCTCTTCATCAGGGCGACTACATCTTCGCCTAGGCTCTCGCCGCGGGTGCGGATAGGGTGTTATCCTCCGGCGAACGGTCTTAGAGCCGACCCGCCGGAGGAAACACATGCTATCGCGCGAAGAACATGAGATTTTGACCCGCGTCGGGCCGGGCACGCCGCTGGGCGAAGTGCTGCGCCGCTACTGGCAGCCGGTCGGCCTCACCGAGTTGGTGACCCCGAAACCACAACGCATGAAGGTGCTGGGCGAAGAGCTGCTGCTCTATCGCGGCGCCAGCGGCAAAGCGGTCGCGACACAGCTGCGCTGCGCGCATCGCAGCCTCGCAATGGATTTCGGCCGCGTCGAAGGCGATTGCATCCGCTGCCCCTATCACGGCTGGCTTTACGATGCGCAAGGCCAATGCCTCGAGCAGCCAGCCGAGCCCGAGGGCAGCGGCTTCAAGGACAAGGTCCGGCTCAGAAACTATCCGACGCAAGAGATCAGCGGTCTGCTCTTTGCCTATATGGGGCCTGGCGAAGCGCCGCTGCTGCCGACCTACGAGCTCTTCGACGCGACCGACGGCGTCAAAGGCGTGCAGATGCGCAACGTCAACGCCAATTGGCTGAACGCCGCCGAGAACATTGTCGATATCAGCCATCTCGCCTGGCTCCACGGCTACACCTTCCCGGCCTACGGCGCGAAGAAGGTCACCTATCATTGGGAGCGCAAGGATTACGGCATCGACAATGTGATGCTGGTCGACGGCATCCCGGACACGCATATCTCCTGCTACGGCTTCCCGAACGTGAATCGATTCTCCGGCCCGCCGGTGGAAGCGGGCGGCGCGATCGTCAATTCGATGATCTGGCGCGTGCCGATGGACGACACCTCGGTGATGCAATATTTCCTGCGCTTCTATAAGAGCGGCACCCATGCCTTCCGCAGCGCCCGCTTCAATGCGGAGGTCGGCAAATACAAGCCGCTGCCGGAGGATTGGTGGGGCATCGATGTCAGCGATCAGGATCGCATGGCGGTCGAGCAGCAAGGCACTTTCGCCGACCGCGAGAACGAGCATCTCGGCGTCTCCGATGGCGGCATCATCCTGCTGCGCAAATTGTTGCGCGAAGCGATGGCGCAGATCGCTTCGGGCCAGGATCCGCATGGCGTCATTCGCGATCCCGCCAAGCAGCGCATCAACTTTCCCCATAAATCGGCGATGATGGCGGAGCGCCACGAGGGCGTGAGCTATGGCATGGGCCTGCGCGAAGTGTCGCCGCCGAATAGTTGGTGTTGCTGATGTCGTTTATGAAACGGTTCTCTCTCGGCCTCGCGCTGTCGCTTGGCCTTGCGGCGTCGGCGCGCGCTGACGTCACGCTTACGATGAACGTCGCGATGCCGCGGGCGAGCTCGTTCTTTGTCGGGCTGCAGCGGCCTTGGGCGCAGCTCGTCGAGAAAGAATCGAACGGACGTATCAAGATCGCGATGCCGGCCGCATCGATGGCGCCGCTTTCGCGGCAATGGGAAGTGGTGACCAGCGGTATCGCCGATATCGCGGAAAGCCCGAGCGAATATATCCGCGAGCGCGTGAAGCTGCCGCTGGTCGCGGAGATCCCGTTTCTCGCGCCGAACGGCGTCGCAGCGTCGGTCGCGGTGTGGCGCACCTACGAGAAATATTTCGCCAAGGCGGACGAATATAAAGGTGTCCATCTCATCGGTTTCTGGACTACCGGCGGCAACAATCTGCAAACGTTGAAGCGGCCGATCCTCAAGATCGACGATTTCCAAGGGCTCAAAGTCTGGGTCGCGACGCCGAACATGGCGAAGACGATCCAGAATTTCGGCGCGACGCCGGTGCTGGGCATGCAGATGTTCGATGCGATGTCGGGCGGCATCGTCGATGGCGCGGTGGCGGGGAAGGGCGCGCTGATATCGTTTCAGCTGTCGCGGTACACGCGCGAGATGACGTTCTTTCCCGGCCAGCTCGGCTACACGCTGCAATCCTTCTTCATCAACCAGAAGAAGTACGACAGTCTCGCGCCCGAAGACCGCGCGGTGATCGATAAATTCTCGGGCGCGTTCGTGGCCAAGCTCGGCTCGCAAGGCTTCATCGATCAGGACAATCTTGCCGATCCGCTGATCAAGCAGAACGACATCCACACCCACGAGGCTGATCCGGCGTTGATGGCCATCCTCAAAGACCGGGTGAGTTTCTACAAAGACAATTGGCTGGCGGACGCCAAGTCGCGCGGCGTCGATGGGCAGCCAGCCTATGACTACTATGTCAAAACTGCCCAGGAATCGGCCGGTTTGATGAAGTGACGGCGAGCCGCGGCCGGCGCTATAGTAAGGACTAATGCGGGCGGGCCGGACGTGGAGCGTTTTCCATGGGCGCCGCGATTGGAAAGGGAGATGGAGATGAAGCCAACCGTTACGATCGTCAACATTGCCGATGTGCCGTTGCATGTTCCGACCGGCCTCGGCCGCGAAGGCAGCAGCGCGAGCAAGCCGTTCCCGCTCGATTCGGGCGTGCCCGGCGTGCGGTTGGAATTCACCTGGCGCCGCTACGACAAGGGCTACGGCACGCCGCGCCACACGCATATCTTCGATCAGTATCGCTACAACATGAGCGGCAAACGGCAGATCAAGGACGGTTTCGTCGAGGCCGGCGAAGTCGCCTTCTATCCGGAAGGCGTCTATTACGGCCCGCAGCTTCAGGAAGAGGAATGCACGGGTCTCGGCCTGCAGTTCCAGGGCCTGACCGGTATTCGCTATCTCACGCATAAAGAGCTCGGCGACGCGCGCAAGGCGCTGTCGGCCGAGGGCGGCACGTTCAAGGGCGGCGTCTACACCAAGATCCTGCCCGATGGCCGCAAGATCAATCGCGACTCCCATCTCGCCTGCACGGAATACGTGACCGGCCACAAGGTCGATTTCCCGAAACCGCGCTTCGACAAGCCGATCGTGATGAAGCCGCAGGGCAGCCCGTGGATCGGCGATCGCAAGGTCGACGGCCTCGAGCATAAGCACATGGGCACGTTCGGCGGCTCGGGCATTCGCTTCATGAAGCTGGCGCCCGGCGCGAAAATTCCGGCGCGCGTCGAAGAGGATGCCGAGATCCGCTACGTGATTTCCGGCTCGATCGAATATGGCGGCAAGCATTGGGTCGGCGGCAAGACCACCGAAGAAGGCACCTATATGTTCGTCCAGGCCGGTGCCGAGGTCGGCGAGATCTCGACCACGACCGGTGCCGAGTTCTATGTCGTCGAGCTGCCGCTGCTCGCCGACACCGCCGCTCGTCTGGCGCGCGAAGCGGCCGGTGCCGCGCCGCGCGAGATGGTTCCGGCGCAGTAAAACGCCGTCGGTTTCGGTTCGACCGGCCGCGCGCGGTTCCTGCCGCCGCGGCCGGAATGCTTTTGGGAGGAATGAAACAAATGTCCGTTGAGCTCACGCTCGTCGCGCCAGGCGGCATCCGCACCGCGCTTCAACATCTCCTGCCGGGCTACGAAAAGGCGACCGGCAACAAGGTCACCGGGAGCTACGTCTCGGGCGGCATGACGAAGCAAAAAATCATCGAGGGCGAACTCTTCGACATGCCCGTGATCCAGCCGCCTTACGACAACGTGCTGTCCTCGGGCCATCTCGATGCCAAGAGCGAGACGCCGCTCGCGACGGTCAGCGTCGTCGCGGCGGTGCGCGCCGGCGGACCGGCGCCCGACATCTCCAGCGGCGACGCGCTCAAGAAATTATTGCTCTCGGTCAAATCGATTTCGTGCCCCAGCGTCGCGCGCGGTGCCGCTTGCGGCGTCAGCTTTGACGCGACGCTTGTGAGGCTCGGCATCAAGGACGCCGTCGCGCCGAAGCTCGTCGCGGCGCAAAGCGGTTGGGATTCGGTGAAGATGCTCGGCCGCGGCGAGGTCGAGCTCGGCATCACCTTCGCCAGCGAGAACGATCCCAGCCCCGACGTGCAGATGCTCGGAGCGTTGCCGCGCGATGTGTCGATCCCGACCGGCTTCGTCGGCTTCGCGCATGCCCGCACGCCGCATCGCGACGCGGTCGCGGCGCTGCTGAATTACCTCAGCTCGACCGAGGCCGGCAAAGTCTTTGCCGAATGCGGCATGACGCCCGGCAAATAGGCACAGGGAAAATAGGCGCGATATAACTGTTTAGATATCGCGGACGCCTTTGTCGCAGGCGCTTGCGAGGCTTGCGCCCCAGGCCTAAGAGCCCGACAGCAAAGCGCGGGGGTGTGCCGATGGATTTCTCCACCATGGTCTTGACCATGTACGTCGCGGTCGACGATTCGCCCGACGCCGACGAGCGCGTCCTTGGCATCGCGGTGGAGCAATCCTTGCTCGCGGCGCAGCTCGGCTACAATCCGTGGTTCACCGAGCATCATTTCCGTGGCTCGTGGCACAGCAGTCCGATTCAATTCGCCTCGTATATCGCGCCGCAAATTCCGAAGGACACGTATCTCGGCTTCGGCGTGCTCTCGATTCCTTATTATCATCCGGTCCGGCTGGTCGAGAGCATGAACCAGCTCGATCAGCTTACCAAAGGCCACACGCTCTACGGCCTCGGCAGTGGCTTCGCCGGTATCGAGCCGCCGGGTCTCGGCATCGATGTCGAGTATCACAAGAGCGGCCGCGCCGCCGAAGACACCGTCGAGATCATGCAGCGGCTGTGGGACTACCGCACTGGCGATCCCGAATATCAATTCGAGACCCCCACCTATCGCGGCTCGATCAAACGCCGCGTGACGCCCGCGCCCTACGGCAACAAACACCATCCGATCGTTGTGCGCACCGCGAGCCGCGACAGCTCGGTTGTGAAAGCGGCACAGAAAGGCTTGCCGGCGTTCCTCGGCACGTTCGCCGCAGAAACCTCGCTCGAAAATCAGATCAGGCTCTATCGCGAAGCGCTCGCTGCGGCGAAGCATCCGCGCGCGGTGGTCGAGGAATGCCTGCGCTGGTGCACGGTCGATTGGCTCGCCGTCGTCGTCGCCGATACCGATGAAGAGGCGATGAGGCGCGCCGAGACCGCGAAGGCGGAGCATCTCGCGCTACGCAAAGCCTACAACGAGCGCTATGGCGCGATCCTCGGTCCATCGGTCGCGCGCCGGCCGGGGCAAGGCCATGCCGCGGCTTATGCCGCGGGCGGCGATATGGCGAACGTGATCGCCGGCAATCCCGATACCGTCGCACGTAAGGTGAAAGAGCTGCGCGACCTCGGCGTCAATCATCTGCTGGTGCGCTTTCTCGGCGAATGGCCGGGCGAAACGCGCGGCATCTCCGAGCAATCGATGAAGCTCTTCGCGCGCGAGGTGCTGCCGCGCTTCAAGGACATTCCGGCCCCGACGGATCCGCTCGAAGCCGTCCTCGCCCCGGCGAAATAACTGCCTCTGGCCGCGTCGCGGCGCGCCGATCTATCCTCCGTGCAAATGGGGGGGTGGACGCATGCGGGGTATTTCGCCGTTGAGATTGGTCGCGTTCCTTGCCGCAGCTTTGCTTATCGCCGCGCCGTCGCTGCACGCGCAAAGCTCGCCGGAATGGGACCAGGCGGTCGCAGCGGCCGACAGGGAAGGCTCGATCGTCATCAACATGCCGGCCGGCAATGCGCTGCGCGATTTCCTCGCCGGCGAATGGCCAAAGACTTTTCCCAAGATCAGCCTCGTCACCAATTCGATCGACGAGGGCACCTGGATCGCGCGCGTCCGGCTTGAGCGGCAATCCGGCAAGTTTCTCTGGGATGCATCTCTGTCGGGCTCGGTGACCGCTTACACGATGAAGAATGACGGCTTTGTCCTGCCGATCCCGCCGCAACTGGTCCTCGCCGATGTGAAAGACCCGAAGACCTGGGGCGGATGGGATCGGGTGTTCTGGGACAACGAGCATCGATACGTGATGGCGACGCAGAATTTTCTGAAGATGCCGTTCTACAACGCGAAGCTTGTGCCGCCCGAGAAGGTCGCGGCCGAAGGCGCGAAAATCTTTCTCGACCCCATCCTCAAGAAGAAAGTGATCTGGAACGATCCGCTCATGCCGGGCTCGGGCGAGACTTTCGCCCTGGTGATGCGCAAGCGCCTGGGCGATGAGGGGCTCAAGACTTTCATCGACAATCAGGTTGCGTTCACCCCCAATATGATGGACCTCGTCGAGAAGATGGTGCGTGGCCAATTCGCGATGTCGCTCGGACCGAGCATGGATTCTTTCCTCAGGCGCTATAAGGACGCCGGGCTCGAGTTCGACATCCGGCCACTTGGACAGACGGTGGCGCTCGGCGCCTATTCCAATTCTGGCGGCTCCAATCTCATCATGATGAAAGATGCGCCGCATCCCAACGCGGCGAAAGTCTTCGTCAACTGGCTCTTGTCGAAAGATATCGCGACGCGGCTCGCGCTCGCGCAGAATCAGGATTCGAATCGCGTCGATGTTCCGTCGCCATCGCCGGCGAATGAGCAGCCGCTCCCCGGCATCGACTACATCGCGCCGCAGCGCGAAGCGTCGGTCAAGGAATTGCACGCCGCGCACGATCTGATCCGGCAGATCCGCAGCGCGAAGTAAGTTCAGGCGCCGCCGGCGAGCCAGGCCTCGTTCGCGGTGCGAAGCTGCTTCTCGCTTTCCGTACCGCCGAGCGGCAAATCGGCCGGCACCTTGCCGCCGCGCTTGGCGAGCCGCCAGCGCATCAACGCCACCGCCGCGCCGGGGCCGGTGAGATCGACGCCGTCGAGGAAACCGGCGGGGATCGTGCCGGCGAGCACCGGATCAAGCCGGTCCCGATCGTAGATCGCATCCATGCGCAGGATGCGCCATTCGCCTTGGCGCCGCTCCACCCGGTCGTAAAGCCTGATATAAAGCGTGAAATCGAATATGTGACCGGCGTAGTTCGTGCGACCCTGCACCTGCGCATCGGTTTCGAGCAGCGCGCGGTCGCCCTTTACCCAGACGCGCTGATTGCCGAGCCAATGCTTGCTGCCTTCGCCGGGCTTGCGGTGCTCGAAGGATTCGATCGTCTCATCGAGAAAACCGGCGACCGGTCCCGCATACCACAGCACGCGCACGGTCGCGTCGGCATGAAAGCAAGCGCGCATCGTGTCCCATTCGCCATGGTCGCGCGAAAACGCCCAGATCTCGCGCACGCGCCGCACCGCATATTCGTCGAGCATCTGCTGCACGTCCATGGCGTCGCCTCCTTGCCGTGATGGGTGCCGCAATCTACACCAAGCGGCGAGGAGATCGAGAATGCCGAAAGCGCATCGTATCGATGTTCATCATCATCCGACACCGGTCGCGGAATTGATGGGCGGGCGGGTGAGCGGCTCGCCCGGCATCGACAATTGGACCGCCGCCGTCTCGCTCGAAGATATGGACAAGAACGGGGTCGCGACGGCGATCCTCTCGATCCCGCATCGCGCCGCGATCTGGCGCGGCGAGGCGGCGCGCGGCCGCGCCGTTGCACGGCGCTGGAACGAATTCCTGGCGCGGCAGGCGAGCGAGCATCCCGGTCGCTTCGGTCTCTTCGCGGCCGTGCCGATCCTCGACATCGAGGGCAGCTTGCGCGAGGCGGAATACGCGCTCGACGTGCTGAAAGCCGACGGCATCACGCTGATGACCAATATGGGCGATCAATGGCTCGGCGATCCGCATTACTTTCCGCTCTTCGAAGAGCTCAATCGCCGCCAGGCCGTGGTCTATACCCATCCGATCAGCGCCGATTGCATGCAGAACATGTTATCGCCGGAGGTCGATGATTCGGTGATCGAGTTCACCGCCGATACCAGCCGCGCCATCGCGCGCCTGCTGTTCTCGGGCGCGGCGCATCGCTTCCCCGAGATAAGCTTCATCTTCTCGCATGCCGGCGGCACGATGCCGTTCATCCTGGAGCGCTACACGCGGCACGCGCTAAGTGATGCCACCTTGGCGGCGCGTGTACCCGACGGCGTGCTGAGCTATCTCAAGCGCTTTTTTTACGACACCGCGCAGGCCTCGCATCCCTTCGCGATGGCATCGATCACGCAATTCATCGCGATGTCGCAATTCCTCTTCGGCACGGATTTTCCGTTCCGCAATAGCGCGGATCATGTCGAAGGGCTGAAAGCCTGCGGCTTCCCGGAGGACGATCTGTTCGCGATCGAATGCGGCAACGCGCGGCGCTTGCTGCCGCGTTGGCGTTAGGTCCTCGGCAGATAGGCTTCGGTATAGAGCTTGCTCATATCGACCGGCCCCTCGATCGCTTTGAGATCGGCGAAGGACGATTTCAGCGCCTCGATCGCTTGGGGCCGCATCCGCCCATCGGTCGACATGCCCGGCATGAAGACATCATAGGCACGCGCGGCGACGTTGGGCGGATAGGTCATCGCCTTGGCGCAGAGGGGAACGACCTCGTCCTTGTTCTTGCGCATAAAATCGACCGTCTCGTACCACGCAGCAAGGAAGCGCCGCACGGCATCAGGATTCTTCTGCGTGAGCTCGGTGCTGGCGAAGGTGGTGAAGAGCTCGAACGATCCAACATATTGCCCGCAATCGGCGAGCAAACGGCCTTCGCCGCGATCCTCGAGCAAAAATCCGGTCTGGGTC